>NZ_JBIBJI010000025.1:0-90687 GCF_042958345.1 Streptomyces sp. NPDC007983 | reverse complement strand
GTCCGAACCGAGGATCTGCCGTGGGGGGCCCCCCCCCCCCCCGGCGCCCCCCCCCCGGGGCCCGCCCGCCCGCCAACCCGGGCCCCCCAACCCCCCCCCCCCCAACCACCCCAAACGGGCGCCCCGCGCGCGCCGCGCGGCGGCCCCCCCCGGCCGCGCCCCCGCCCCCCGGCACACCCCCGCGCCCCCCCCCCCCCCCCCCCCCGGCGGGGGGGCCCGGGGCCCCCCCCCCCCCCCCCCCGACGGCCGCCTCGCGTTCCGGGGCCGGAAGGGATCCGGGGCGGAAGGGATCCGGGGTGGGAAGGAATCCGGCGCCCCGGTGGTTGATTCCCGCATGCGCGTAGAAATCTGGTCCGACATCGCCTGCCCGTGGTGTTACATCGGCAAGGCCCACTTCGAACAGGGCCTCGCCGCCTTCGAGCACCGGGAGCAGGTCGAGGTGGTGCACCGCTCGTTCGAGCTGGCCCCGGACAGCCCCCGCGGCGAGACCTCCCCGGTCCTCGACATGCTCGCGTCCAAGTACGGCGTCCCGCGCGAGCAGGCCGAGGCCATGGAGGCACGGGTGGCCCGGGCCGCCGCCGACGCCGGGCTCGGCTGGCACCCCGGCCGCGACCACGGCAACACCTTCGACCTCCACCGGCTGCTGCACCTCGCCAAGGACCGTGGCCGCCAGGGCCGCCTGCTCGATCTGCTTCTCACGGCACACTTCGCCGAGGAGCGCTCCGTCTTCGACCCCGCCACCCTGGCCGCCCTCGCCGCCGACGCCGGGCTCGACGCCGAGGAGGCGCGCGCGGTGCTCGCCGACGAGAGCCGTTACGCCGACGCCGTACGGGCCGACGAGCGCGAGGCCGCGGAGCTCGGCGCGAACGCCGTGCCCTTCTTCGTCCTGGACCGCCGCTTCGGGGTCTCCGGCGGACAGCCGGCCGAGGTCTTCACCCGGGCGCTCACCCAGGCGTGGGAATCGTCGCAGGTCAGCGAGGACGCATAAGCATCCCTGGGGGCACCCTGCAGAGATGTGCGATGGACGCCGGGGTGGGCCCGTCCCATAGTGGATGGACATGGAGAGCCTGGCGGGCGCCGAGTTCGCGCCACAGACGACGTACCTCAACACCGCCTCCAGCGGTCTGATCCCCGCACGCTCCGTGGCCGCCATGAAGGCGGCCCTCGACGACGCGGCCGCCGGCGGCCGCGTCATCGACGTGGCCTTCGAGTCGGTCGAGGCGACCCGCGCCGCCTACGCCCGGCTGGTCGGCGTACCGGCGCGGCGGGTCGCGGCGGGCGCCTCGGTCGCCGTATACGCCGGACTGATCGCCACCTCGCTGCCGTCCGGCGCCGAAGTCCTCACCGCCGAGGGCGACTTCAGCTCCCTGGTCAACCCCTTCGCCGTACGCCGCGACCTCGTACTGCGCAGCGCGCCGCTGGAGGAGCTGGCGGACGCGGTACGGCCGGACACCGCGCTGGTCGCGGTGAGCGCCGTCCAGTCGGCGGACGGCCGGATCGCCGGTCTCGACGCCATCCGGGACGCCGCCCGCGCGCACGGGGCGCGCACCCTGGTCGACCTCAGCCAGGCCGCCGGATGGCTGCCGGTGAGCGCCGGGGCCGACGACTTCACCGTGGCCATCGGCTTCAAGTGGCTGATGAGCCCGCACGGCACCGCCTTCCTCACCGTGCCCGACGACCTGGGCGGCCTCACCCCGGTCTTCGCGGGCTGGGTCGCGGGGGAGGAGCCGTGGGACAGCTGCTACGGGCCGGTGGCCGAACTGGCCCGGTCGGCGCGGCGCTACGACGAGGCTCCGGCCGTGTTCGCGTACGTCGCGGCCCGCCACTCGCTCGCCCTGCTCCACGAACTGGGCACCGAGGCCGTGCACGCCCACAACAGCGCCCTCGCCGACCGCTTCCGCGCCGGGGCCAGCGGCCTGGGGCACACCTGCCTGCCCGCGCCCGGCTCGGCGATCGTCTCCGTACCGGGGCTCGGCGAGGCCGCGCCCCGGCTGGCCAAGGCGGACGTGCAGGTGTCGGCGCGCGCCGGGAACCTGCGCGCCGCCTTCCACCTCTACAACACCCCCGCCGACGTGGACCGCCTCCTGGAGCTGCTGTCCGGCGCCTGAGCGCCGCGAAGTGCTGGGGAAACACCTCGACCGTCCGGCCCGTGGCCGGATGTTCCACCGCGGACCCGAAACGCTGTCAGTGGCGGGCCTTAGCGTCCCAGCCATGACACGAACGGCACAGACATACGCCTATCTCCGCCCCTCCGCCGTGCGCTCCACGGCGGAGGGGCGCAGCCTCGGCCTGGAGACCTCCGGCGGCAGCACACCCGCCGGTCAGGAAGCCCATCCGCGCTTCTTCCGCGGCTTCCTGACCCACCCCCAGGCAGCCGCCGCCGGACTGCTGTGCGTCGCGGACGTCGCCGCCGCCCGCTACTACCAGCCGCTGCCCCCGTTCTCGCTGGACCCGGTCGTCACCGGGAACGGGGACCGGCTGCGGTTCGAGTCGTTCTCCGGCTGCTGCGGGGTGTACGCGCGCCTCGACATGCTGGGCGACGCCCTCGACGGCGACGACATCGGGCACGGCACCACCAATGTCGACGTGAACATCCCGCTCCGGGACGCCCTCACCCGCGTGGGCGCGACCGATCCGCTGCGTCTGGAGGTCGGGCCCGACGAGCTGACCGTCACCACCTTCGACGGGCCGGTGGTGGAGAAGAAGGTGCCGCTGCCCGGCCGCTGGCTGCGCGGCTTCGCCGAGACGCAGGTCGTCGCCTCCGGGTTCGACCTGCGGGCCGAGCTCCCCGCGGCCGAGGCGGTGCGCTTCCTCCGCTCCCTGCCCCGCCCCGGGGCCCGCCGGGGCGCGTCGCGCGGAGCGCGCTGGGTCGTACCCGCGGGCCGTTCGCTGCGCGCGACCACACGGCCGGTGCCCGGCGCGGTCTGCCTGCCGGGGCCGGAGCGGCTGACCGTGCTGACCCGGGTGCTGCGCCACGCGACGGGCCTGCGGATCCACGGCCCGGCCGTCACGGCGGGCAGCGGCCCGGTGGCCGGGGCGTGGGAGATCGGGCTCCCGGGGATGCGCCTCACCCTCACCCTGTCCCCGGACGCCGCGCGGGGCTTCTCCGGCGAGGGCGGCGTCCTCGACGCCCTCGCCTCGGACGAGTCCGCCGAGGACGCCGACCTGGTCTCCGTACTGCTCGCCTGGGACCCGGCCGTCGACATCGCCGGCCTGGCCACGCAGTCCGGGCTCACTCCGCAGCGGGTACGGGCGGCGCTCACCCGCCTCGGCACGGCCGGGCGCATCGGCTACGACACGGCGGAGGCCGCGTACTTCCATCGGGAGCTGCCGTACGACACCGGGCGGGCCGAGCGCGACAACCCCCGGCTGCGGGCCGCCCGCGCCCTGGTCGAGGCGGGCGCGGTGCGTCTCGACGGCGAGTCGGCCACCGTCACCGTCGACGACCACATCCACCGGGTCAGGTCCGCCGAAGGGCGGCTGACCTGCACCTGCCGCTGGTGGGCCGAATACCGCGGCGGCCGCGGCCCGTGCAAGCACGCCCTCGCCGTCCGCATCGTCCGCCGCACGGCCACATCCCGCACGGCCACATCCCGCACGGCCGCACCTCGTACGGCCGACACCGCCCAGGACCCGGCCATCACCCCCAACGGAGCCACCCGATGAGCGACGCCACCCAGGACGCGTACGACATCGCGTACGCCATCCCCGACGGGGCCACCGAGGGCGTGCGCGGGCTGCTGCACGCCGTGCGCGAGGGGCGCGCCGACGACGTCCCCGAGCTGGTCGGCGCGCTCACCGGCGCCGAGCGGCGGAAGTGCCTGCCGGTGCTCAAGGCGTGGCGCAAGGAGACGCGGGACAACCTCGCCCGGCGGAGCGATCGGCACCTGGCCGTGCTCCGGGCGCTGCTGCCCGCCGGGGCCGGATGCTGCACGGGCGCGGTGGCCGCGGCCGGATGGCTCGCGGGCAGCGCGCTGTGGCGGGACGACCGCGATCTCTCGCTGGTGCTCGAAGCGATGGGCGGCCGTGACCCCGAGTGGCTGGGCGAGGTGGCGCGGCGGCTGGCGGACCGCCGCACGGCGGATGAGGAGTATCCGCTGATCGCGGGGTTGGTGTCGGCCGCGGGCTGCGAGCCGCCCACGACGGACGGCTTCGTCCTCGGCTGGTTGCGCGGCATCCCGGCCCGTGGCATGACGATCGCGGAACGGCTCCGGGACGACCCGTTCCTCACGGCGGTCGTCCCCCGGCTCTTCGAAGTGCCCGGGGTCGGCTCGGACTTCCAGTACCACCGGCCGGACGACTCCGGTTGGGCCGCCGCGCTCGCCGGGCTCGCCCGGGAGGGGCTGCTCAGTCGCGAGACGCTGGTCGAGGGCTGTCTGTCGCGGCTGCTGCGCGGTGGCCGGCCCGGCGTGCTGACGGGCTTCCTCGCCCTGCTGACCGCCCTGGACCTGACCGTGGACGAGCGGGCGGCGCACACCCTCACCTGGGTGCGGATGCTGCCCGACGGCCACCCCCTGGTCGCGTCCCTGGCCCAGGAGACGCTGGCCGGACTCGACGCGGCGGGCCGCCTGGCGACCGAGCACCTGATCGAGGCGTCCGGGGCCGCCCTGCTCCGGCCCGAGAAGAAGATCGTGCGCGCCCAGCTGGCCATGCTCGACAAGGCGATGAAGCGGGATCGGTCCCTCACGGACCAGCTGCTGCCGGTGGCCGCCGAAACCTTCGGGCACGAGGAGCACAGCCTCCAGGACAAGGCGCTCGCCCTGGTCGTCCGCCACCGCAAGCAGGCGGGCGCCGCCGTCCTCGCCGAGGTCGCGGCGTGCGCCCGGCAGCTCCCCTCCGACCTGCGCGTCCGTGCGGCCGAGGCGTTTGGTGACCCCGTGGCCGCCGAAGCGGCCGGCACGCCCGTCGCGGAGGGCGACGTCCTGCCGCCCGTGCCGGGCCCCGAGCGCCTGGACCCCGCACCGCTCGGCCCCGCAGAGCTGGCCGAGGAGGTCGGCGCGCTGCTGCGCGGTGGCGGCACCCCGGCGCAGGAGGAGCGGGCGCTGAACAGTCTCGTGGTGCACTCCCACGGCGACCGGGCGGGCCTGCGCGCCGCGCTGGGCCCGGTGGTGGCGCAGCGCGGGGACTTCGTCACGTGGGGGAGCGGCCACGTCTTCGCGCAGGCCCTCGAAGCCGTCGTCACGTTCGTCATGGGGACGGCCACCGAGGAGGACCTGCGCACCCTCCGCTTCCGGTCCGGGGAGTACCAGTGCCCGCACACGGCGATCTGGTCCGTCTGCCTCAGCCGCGCGGCCGAGATCGGGGAGCGGCTGGACAGCGGTGACCCGTTGCCGTTCCTGCTGGCCACGCCCACCTGGTCGACGGGGGTCATCGACCCGGCGGAGCTGGTGGCCCGGCTCGCCGCGTACGAGCGCTCCGGCACCGAGCCCGGCCGCGCGGACCTCGAACTGGCCCTGCTGCGGCTCGACCGGGAGGTGCCGCCCGGGGTGCGGGCGGCGGCGGCCGGGCTCACCTCCCCGGCGGGGCGGCGGCTCGCCGCCTGGCTCGCCTCCGGCGGCCTGCCCGACCCCGTCGTCTCCCGGGAGACCGAGCCGCTCAGGCTCCGCACCCCCCGCCCCGGTGTGCTCGTGCGCACCGAGGCCCTTCCCGGGCACGAGGACCGTCCCGAGCCGTTCCGCTCACTGCTCGCCGCGCACGACCCCATCGGCAGTCGCTGTGTATGCGGTCGTGGCGGGGAGTGTTCCCCGCGGGCCCTGGCCCTCCTGCCCCGGCACCGGGAGATCATCGCGGCGCGGATGCTGTCGGCCTTCGCGGTCCTGGCCGAGTTCGACCAGCTCGGCGAGGGTGTGCCCGTGCTGCCCGCGCTGGCCGAGTCAGGCGGCCCGGCCGGGCCCGCGACCCATCTGCTGGTGGCGTACGGGCTGGGGGCGCGGCGCTTCGACGAGCGGATGTTCGCGGTGGACGCGATGCTCGTGCTGGCCGCTCGCGGACAGCTCGACGCGGAACGGCTCGGCCGGGACATCGCCGAGCTGACCGGTCTGCGCCGGCTCAAGCCGAAGCGGTTCGGGGAGGCGCTGCGGGAGGCGGCGCGCACCGGCGCGTACGCCACGGTGTGGGCGGTGCTGTCGGGCGCGCTCCCCGGGTTCCTGGCGGGCGAATCGGCTCAGGGCGCCGCCCCTGTCCTCACGCTGGCGGCGGAGTGTGCGGAGCGGTCCGGCGCCCGAGGGGCGATACCCGGGATCGACGAGCTGGCGGCCCGCCCGGGCTCGTCCCAGACGGTCAAGCAGGCGCGGCGGATCAGGGCGGCGCTGCGGGGGGACGCGTAAGAGGCCGCGCGGGGGGGCGGAAACGAAGGTGGCCAGGGGGAGGGCGTCGCGACGCCCTCCCCCTGGCCATCCACCTGACGTTCAGGGCCGAGGGGGCCGGTGGATCACCGCACCGGCGTGAAGTCCCGGGCCCCGATGAATTCCGGCCGCCGCACCGGCGCCGCGAACGGCTCCACCGCCGTGTTCTCCACGCTGTTGAACACGATGAAGACGTTGCTGCGCGAGTAGGGCGTGATGTTGTCGCCCGAGCCGTGCATGCAGTTGCAGTCGAACCAGGTCGCCGAACCGGCCTTGCCGGTGAACAGCTTGATGCCGTGCTTGTCGGCGAAGCCGGACAGCGCCTCGTCGGACGGGGTGCCCGCGTCCTGCATCTGGAGCGACTTCTTGTAGTTGTCCTTCGGCGTCTCGCCCGCGCACCCGAGGAACGTACGGTGCGACCCCGGCATGATCATGAGGCCGCCGTTGGTGTCGTAGTTCTCGGTGAGGGCGATCGAGACCGACACGGTCCGCATGTTCGGCAGGCCGTCCTCGGCGTGCCAGGTCTCGAAGTCCGAGTGCCAGTAGAAGCCAGAGGCCCCGAAACCCGGCTTGACGTTGATCCGGCTCTGGTGGACGTAGACGTCCGAACCGAGGATCTGCCGTGCGCGACCCACCACGCGCGGGTCGCGCACCAGGTTCGCGAAGACCTCGCTGATCCGGTGCACCTCGAACACCGACCGTACGTCCTTCGACTTCGGCTCGACGATCGAGCGCTCGTCGGCGCGCACGTCCGGGTCGACGATCAGCCGGTCCAGCTCGGCGCGGTAGACCGCGACCTCGTCCGGAGTGATGAGCTGATCGATCGCCAGAAAGCCATCGCGATCGAAATCGCTCAGCTCGGACGGCTGCATCGGACCCTCGGCCCCGGGCTCGGACCACACGACGGGGTCCACGCGGGGCGTGGCCACCTCGATGGGTCCGCGGGTCGGGTACAGGTCAGTGACCGTGGTCATCGAATCATGCCTCCTCGGTCTCGGTGATCAGGGGGTACACCCCGTTCTCATCATGGTCCTCCCGTCCGGTGATCGGCGGGTTGAAGACGCAAACGCAACGGAAGTCCTTTTTGATACGCATGGTGTGCTTCTCGTGCCCGTCCAGCAGATACATCGTGCCGGGCGTGATGATGTGCTTCTCACCGTTCTCGTCGTTGGTGAGCTCGGCCTCCCCCTCGACGCAGAGGACCGCTTCGATGTGGTTGGCGTACCACATGGACGTCTCGGTGCCCGCGTAGAGCGTGGTCTCGTGCAGGGAGAAGCCGACCTTCTCCCGCGCGAGCACGATGCGCTTGCTCTCCCAGGTACCCGATTTGGCCTTTACATGCCTCTCGGTGCCCTCGATGTCCTTGAAGGATCGGACGATCACGGTGAGTCGCTGCCTTTCTGCTGTTACGTTACGTAGGGTGTTCAGGCGGTTTCGCGAACCGCCCGGGCGAGGATCCGCAGACCCTCGTCCAGTTCTTCGGGCGTCATCGTCAGCGCGGGCAGCAGCTTGACGACCTCGCTCTCCGGACCGGAGGTCTCGACCAGCAGGCCGAGCTCGAAGGCGCGCTTGCAGACGGCCGAGGCGCGCGGCTTGTCCTCGAACTCCATGCCCCACACCAGGCCGCGGCCACGGAAGGAGATGCCGGAGTTCTCCTCGCAGATGGCGCGCAGGCCCTGCTCGACCTGCTCACCGCGGGCCAGCGTCTGCTTCTCCATCTGGCCGTCGGCCCAGTAGGTGTCCAGGGTCGCGGCGGCGGTCACGAACGCGGGGTTGTTGCCGCGGAACGTGCCGTTGTGCTCACCGGGCTCCCAGATGTCCAGCTCCGGCTTGAAGAGGGTGAGCGCCAGCGGCAGGCCGTAACCGCTGATCGACTTGGAGACCGTCACGATGTCCGGCGTGATGCCGGCCTCCTCGAAGGAGAAGAAGGCACCGGTGCGGCCGCAGCCCATCTGGATGTCGTCGACGATCAGCAGCATGTCCTGGCGCTCGCACAGCTCGGCCAGGGCGCGCAGCCACTCGGCGCGCGCGACGTTGATGCCGCCCTCGCCCTGCACGGTCTCGACGATCACGGCGGCGGGCTTGTTGAGGCCGGAGCCCTGGTCCTCGAGCAGCCGCTCGAACCACAGGAAGTCCTCGACCGCGCCGTCGAAGTAGTTGTCGAACGGCATCGGGGTGCCGTGGACCAGCGGGATACCGGCGCCGGCCCGCTTGAAGGCGTTGCCGGTGACGGCGAGCGAGCCCAGCGACATGCCGTGGAAGGCGTTGGTGAACGAGACGATCGACTCGCGCCCCTTGACCTTACGGGCCAGCTTCAGCGCGGCCTCGACCGCGTTGGTGCCCGTCGGGCCCGGGAACATGACCTTGTACGGCAGGTCGCGCGGGCGCAGGATGTTGTTCTGGAACGACTCCAGGAACGCGCGCTTTGCCGTGGTCGACATGTCCAGACCGTGCGTGACGCCGTCACGCTCGATGTAGTCGATCAGCGCCCGTTTCAGGACCGGGTTGTTGTGGCCGTAGTTGAGTGACCCGGCCCCGGCGAAGAAGTCGAGGTAGGTGTGGCCGTCCTCGTCGTACATGTGGCTGCCCTGCGCGCGGTCGAAGACAGCAGGCCAACCGCGGCAGTAGCTGCGCACCTCCGACTCCAGGGCCTCGAAGACGCTCAGGGCGGGCGGGGTGATGGTCACAGCATTCTCCTGGGAGATGAGTGCGAGGGGTGAGGGGGTGAAGGGCGTGCGCCCTCGGGGTACGGGGATCGGGGGCAGAAATCGGGGGATGACCTCAGGGGATCCGGGGCTCAGCCACGGTCCGCGAGCGGGCCGATGCGGTAGAGCACCTCGGGCTCGTGTCCTCCGTCGGGGAACAGGCCGCCGTCGAAGAGCACCTCGCGCTCGACGGGCGCCCCGTGCCGCTCCGCGAAGGACGTGAACAGCCGGTTCGACGCGGTGTTGTCCGGGGTGATCGTGGTCTCGATACCCCGGATGCCCGTCGCGGCGACGCGGGCGGTCAGCCCGTCCAGCAGCGTGGCGGCCAGTCCGCGGCCGCGCCATGCCTGATCGACGGCGACCTGCCAGACCACCAGGGTCTCGGGCCGCTCGGGGCGGATGTAGCCGGTGATGAAGCCGACCGGTCCGCCCTCGGCGTCGCGCGCCACCACGGAGGTGGCCGCGAAGTCGCGGCACCACAGGAGGTAGCTGTAGGAGGAGTTGAGGTCCAGAGTCTTGGAGTCGCGGGCGATTCGCCAGATCGCGGCTCCATCCTCGACGCGTGGCGTGTCGAGGGTCAGCCCCTCTGGCAAATCAAATTCGCTACGGGCGCCTACTCGGTCTGCTTGTGCGGCGGTCATGCAAATTCAATTTACCCAGCGCGATCTAAAAATGCATCGAGGAGAGGGGTTACGTAGAGGGGGGTCGATGTGGTAACACGCGAGGGCGCGCATGCGCGCGTCGGATCGCTGAAAAGCGGTGATTTGAGGGGGAGTTAGCGGGGTGAAACGGACCGCGTGTGGAGTGTGTCACATATGAGTAACGGGGTCGTGATGCCGCCGAATTACCGTGTCCTGGGCCACTAAAAAAAGTGCGTTTAGAGATCGGAAGCCGGGGAAGACGAGTTGGGAAGAGGTGTTTGAAAAACGCCCCGAATTTATCTTACGGCCTTCCGGAATTCATTCCGCCGGATCTCCGGGAACCTACCGTCGAAAGTCGCCGCGGACGGCGAATGCCCCGGACGGGCCGTGGCCGGTGGCGGAGTAGCCGTCCCGCCCGGCGTCCCGGCTGCCCTCGGCGTGGTTGTACTGCCCCGCGAAGACGTAGCGGCCCGCCGGTACCGTAGCCCCCTTCCGGAGCGTCCAGCGGTAGACCAGCACCCCGTCCTCGGAGCGCACCGAGGTGGCCAGGTCGCCCGTATGCACGGTGCTGAAGGAGCCGGTGGTGCGCACCCCGCCGTTCTCCGCGACCCGCAACTCCACCGTCAGCGACGTCAGCGGCTTGCTCGTCGTGAGCGAGATGTCACTCTGCGCCCAGTACGGGTTCGAATTGGGGTTGATCGCCCCCTGTGAGCGCACCGCCGGATCGGCGAGGTGGTTTGGACCGACCGCCGTGGGAAAGGCGCTCGGCGTGTGCCGACCAGCCCCGTCCCCCGCGCCGCCGCCCGGCCGCTTCGTCGTGTCGCCGCCCCGGCCCGCCGGCGGCCCGGCCGGTTCGCTCGACGTCCGTACCGTCTGCGGCCCGTCGGCGGTGTCGGTGGTCACCACCGCGATCCCGGCGGCGGCCACCGCCGCGGCCAGCCCCGCCGCCGGGCCCACCAGCCGGGCCCACTGCCGACCGGGGGCGCGCCGGACACGTCGCCGCTCGTCCGCCGCCATGCCCGCGGTGACCCGGGCCAGCATCCGGGTCCGGTCCGGCTGGTGCGCCTCGGCGGCCTCGCGCAGTTCGGCGGCGACATCGCGCCGGTCATCGCGATGGTCGATCATCAACCGTTCCCTCCTGGGTGCCCGGCGTGACCCACGCGGCCGGGGCGGAGCCCCCGTACCGTCTCCTGTGCCGACGGCGCGGGTGGCTGGGCCTGCGCCCGTGTCCCCGCCGCGGGCCGCTCGGGGTCGTCGTCCGGCGGGCCGAGCAGCCGCTCCAGCTCGGCGATGCCACGGGAGGTCTGGCTCTTGACCGTGCCCACCGAGATGCCGAGGGTGCGGGCCGTGTCCCGCTCCGACAGGTCGAAGGCGTGCCGCAGCACCACACACGCCCGCTTCCGGAACGGCAGTCTCACCAGCGCGGCCTGCACATCCACCATCGCGGACACATCCGGATCGTCCACCCGGTCCGAGCGCTCCGAGGAGAACAGCGCCACCCGCCGCCGCTCGCGCACCAGGCTGCGGATCCGGGACCGGGCCAGGTTGGCCACCACGCCCCGGGCGTACGCGGCCGGATGCTCGGCGACCCGCACCCGGTCCCACCGGTGCCACACCGCGACCAGCGCGTCGGCCGCCAGGTCGTCCGCCCCGTCGGAACTGCCCAGCAGCAGGTGGGCGAGGCGGGCCAGCTCGGCATGGTGCCGCTCGAAGAACTCCCGGAACTCCGCCTGCGCGTCGGCCGTCTGTGCTCCGGCCGTCTGCACCCCGGCTGTCCGTAAGTCCGCTGCCCGTAAGTCCGCTGGCGGTAAGTCGGCGGCCGCGTCTGCCGGGCCATCGGTAGGAGCGCTCACGCGGGCCTCCTCACTGTCCCTCGTCCGGTGGGTTGCGTGAGCGTAGCAGCGCTCCCCGTGTTGTACGAGTGGAGCTCTTTCGCTTCCTGGGAATTGGCCGGTCAGCACCCCGGCGCCGTCTCGTACAGTGCGTGACATGAGGGAGAGCGCGGTGCTGCACATCAAGGGGCGGATCCTGGCCGGTCCGGAGGACGGGGACGCCGGGGGCGGCCGGGACGAACTGCGGGACGAACTGTGGGTGATCGACGGAAAGATCACCTTCGACCGGCCGGCCGGGGCCCGGGACGTATCGAGGCTGGACGGCTGGGTCCTGCCCGGGCTCGTCGACGCCCACTGCCACGTCGGCCTGGACGCCCACGGGGCGGTGGACGACGCGACGAGCGAGAAGCAGGCCCTCACCGAACGCGACGCCGGGGCGCTGCTGCTGCGCGACGCCGGATCGCCGTCCGACACCCGCTGGGTCGACGACCGCGAGGACCTGCCCCGCATCATCCGGGCGGGCCGCCACATCGCCCGCACCAAGCGCTACATCCGCAACTACGCGCACGAGATCGAACCGGAGGACCTGGTCGCCTACGTGGCGGCCGAGGCGCGCCGCGGCGACGGCTGGGTCAAGCTCGTCGGCGACTGGATCGACCGGGACAGCGGCGACCTCTCCGCCTGCTGGCCGCGCGGGGCGGTCGAGGCGGCCATCGCCGAGGCCCACCGGCTCGGGGCGCGGGTCACGGCGCACTGCTTCGCCGAAGAGACCCTGGCCCCGCTGGTCGAGGCCGGCATCGACTGCGTCGAGCACGCGACCGGGCTGACCGAGGACACCATCCCGCTGTTCGCCGAGCGGGGCGTCGCCATCGTCCCCACCCTCGTCAACATCGCCACCTTCCCGACGCTCGCGGACAGCGGCGAGGCCAAATTCCCGCGCTGGGCCGACCACATGCGGCGGCTGCACGCGCGGCGCTACGACACGGTGCGCGCCGCCTGGGACGCGGGCATCCCCGTCTACACCGGCACCGACGCGGGCGGTTCGCTCGCGCACGGGCTGGTCGGCCAGGAGGTCGCCGAGCTGGTCAAGGCGGGCATCCCGGTGCGGGACGCACTGTCGGCGGCCACCTGGGGCGCCCGGGCCTGGCTGGGACGGCCGGGGATCACCGAGGGCGCCCCCGCCGACCTCGTGGTGTACGACGCCGATCCGCGGACCGACGTACGGGTCCTGACGGCGCCGCGCCGGGTGGTGCTGCGGGGCCGGGTGTTCTGAGCGGGGCCCAGGGGGCCTGGGCGTACGAGGCGGTCGAACGCTTCGGCGAACAACACCCTTTGGGATGAACGGACTTCATGTGTCTGCCTGTTTACCCTCGGTGCGCAAATATGGCGTCGTCGAGGCCGTCGGCGCCCGTGGAGTCCCCCGCGGCAGGCGCCGGCGGCTCCATGTCTCCTGTGGGGGTCAACTCACGTGTCCTTTTCACGCAATACCTTCTTCGGCATGCCCGCCCGCCGTCTGGTGGCGGTCTCCGCTGTCTCCGCCGTCTCCGTCCTGGGCGTCCTGCCCGCGGCCACGGCGCAGGCCCGGACCGGCCACACCACCGGCAAGGCGAGCGCGGCCGTGCTCCGTACCGACCTGAGCGTCTCGCTCCTCAACAAGACCGTCACCGCACCGCTGGTGACCTCGCTGAACGAAGTCCAGGCGCCCCGGACCGCCAGCAAGACCGCGCTCAGCGCGACCGTGGCGGGCGTCAACGGCGACCGCCCCTTCAGCGTGCTGCGCGCCGACGTGGCCACGGCCCGCGCCGCCACGGACAAGTCCCGGTCCGAGGGCTACTCCAACCTCGTCAACGCCAAGGTGAACGTGCCCGGGCTGCTCTCGGTGCCGCTCATCACGGTCGAGCAGGTCACCTCGAAGGCCGTGTGCGCGGCCGGGAAGAAGCCGACCGCCGACTCCAACGTGCTCGGCACGGTCAGCGTGCTCGGCAAGAAGGTCACCCTGACCGCGGGCGGCTCCACCAAGGTCGACGTGCCCTCGCTCGGCCAGGTGAGCCTGGATCTGTCGCGCACGGCGACCACCTCGCGCACCGCGGCGGCCACCGCGCTCGCGCTGAAGGTCTCGGTGAACCCGCTCAAGCTCAACGTCTCCGAGGTCGAGGGTCAGGTCACCCTGGCCCACGCGACCTGTGAGGCGCCCGGCGCCCCGGCCAAGCCGGAGAAGCCGCAGGTCGGCAACCAGACGAAGCCGGAGCCCAAGCCGGAGCACCTCGCCGAGACCGGCGGCAGCTCGGCCACCCCGTACTTGGTGGCAGGCGGCGCCGCGCTGCTCGCCGCCGGTGGCGGCGCGGTGCTCCTGGGCCGCCGCCGGCGGGCCGCCGGAACGCGCGGTGATGCGTAGGCACCACCCCACCCAGCAGCCGGTGCCGGAGGTCGACCCACCCCGACCCCCGGCACCGGCCAGGGCCTGCCCGGCGCGGCTCACCCCGCCCGGGCAGGCCCCAAGGGCCTTCCGGGACCCGTGGCGAGGCTCAGCCGTCCTGCAGGGCCTTGGCCAGGGCGATGACCAGGCGGTCGGTCGTATCGCGGTCGCGGACGGCCAGCCGCAGCCAGTCCGGGCCCAGCCCCGGGAAGGTGTCCCCGCGGCGCACCGCGAAGCCGAGGTCGCGCAGACGGGCCCGTATCGCCGCCGCGTTCGGCAGCCGGACCAGCAGGAACGGACCGGCCGCCGGGCCGCACACCCGCAGCCCGGCCTCGCCGAACTCGCCCAGCCGGCCGGCCAGATAGGCGCGGTCGGCGGCGGTCCGCTCGGCGGCCCGCGCCGCCTCCGCCAGCGCGGCGGGCGCACAGCACGCCTCCGCCGCCGCCAGGGCGGGGGCGGACACCGGCCACAGCGGCTGCACCCGCTCCAGCTCGGCGACGATGCCGGGGTCCGCGAGCACGTATCCGATGCGCAGCCCCGCGAGCCCCCAGGTCTTGGTGAGGCTGCGCAGCACGACCAGCCCCGGCACATCCGTGCGGGAGGCGAGCGACGCGGGCTCGCCCGGCACGGCGTCCATGAACGCCTCGTCCACCACCAGCGTCCGCCCGGGCCGGGCCAGTCCGGCGAGGGTGGCGGCCCGGTGCAGCACGGAGGTGGGGTTGGTGGGGTTGCCGACGATCACCAGATCGGCGTCGTCCGGCACCGCCGCCGGGTCCAGCCGGAAGCCGTCCCGCTCATCGAGCAGCACCCGCTCCACCGGATGCCCGGCGTCCCGCAACGCGGCCTCCGGCTCGGTGAACTGCGGATGCACCACCACCGGGCGCCGCGCCGGAAGGGCGCGGGCGATCAGCACGAACGCCTCCGCGGCCCCCGCCGTCAGCAGCACCCGCCCCTCCGGCACCCCATGGCACGCGGCCACCGCGGCGCGCGCCGCCCGCCCGTCCGGGTAGGCGGCCAGCCCGTCGAGGGACGCGGCGATACGGTCCTTGAGCCAGCGCGGCGGCGTACCGGCCCGGACGTTGACCGCGAGGTCCGTCAGCCCGGCGTCGGCGCCCCGCACCTCCGCGTCCCCGTGATGCCGCAGATCGAACCCGGGGACCGTCCCACCGGCAGGTATGTCAGCGGACATCGGCGTGGAGGTCCGGGTGGGCGTGGGCATGGGCCGCCTCGTCGTCGAGCCGCGCCCGCTCGGTCACCCCGGCCACCTCCTCGTAGCGCTCCATGACCAGCTCGGCCAACTCCACGGTCGGGCCCATGACATCG
This sequence comes from Streptomyces sp. NPDC007983, assembly GCF_042958345.1. Lineage (NCBI taxonomy): Bacteria > Bacillati > Actinomycetota > Actinomycetes > Kitasatosporales > Streptomycetaceae > Streptomyces > Streptomyces sp. NPDC007983. The sequence goes on along the minus strand of NZ_JBIBJI010000025.1, from coordinate 75,426 downwards.
GCGGATACCACCTCGGCCTCCGGATGCGCGAGCGCCCAGCCCTCCGCCTGCTGCCGCACCCGCTCCAGCGCGTCCCCGCCGAACAGGAAATACGGCAGCACGACGATCCGCCGAGCCCCGAGCCGCACACAGCGGTCCAGCCCCGAGGGCACGTCCGGCGCGGCGAGCGAGGCGAAGGCCGTCTCGACGCCCGCGAAACCACGGCCCTCCCACAGCAGCCGGGCGGCCCGGTGCACCTCGGCGTTGCCCTCCGGCAGCGGCGACCCGTCGCCCACCAGCAGCACCGTCGTCTGCGCCCGGTCCGAGGGAGAGCGCCGGCCGCCGCCCAGCGCCTCGTCCAGCCGCTGCTCCAGCACCCGCAGCAGCCGGGGATCCGGGCCCAGCGGGCGGCCGAAGACGAACGAGGCGTCCGCGTGCCGCTCCGCCTCCTGGGCCAGCGCGGCGGCGACGCCCTCTCTGGGATGCTCCACCGGGCTCAGGCTGAGGGGCACGACGGCGAAACGGGTCACCCCCTCTCCGACGAGCCCGGCCACCGCGTCGGCCAGCGGGGGCGCGTCCGGCCTGGTGAGGCCGCCCGCGACGGGCAGGTCGGGATGGCGCGCGCCCAACTCCCGTACGAAGTCCTGGAAGGCGCCGGCGCGCCTTGCGTCTCGGGTGCCGATGCCTGCGATGAGCAGCGCGGGCGGGGTCGTCACGAGGTCTCCTTGGTGCAGGTGAAGCGGGTCTCACGGGAGCGAGTGGCAGTCTCGCCCCGAGACGTTACTGAGCGCCGTCGGGACACGCCACAGCAGGTCTTCGGCCGTTTCGCGGACCACGGCGGGCGATCGCACAGGTGGCCCTCGACGGCCTGCCGGCGCCCGGTTCCGACTTCCGCTTGGCGACGAGCAGTTCGCCTCCCGGCCCGGCGGCCAGCAGCGCGGCCGCCTCGGCCACACTGGGTGTCCCCATAGCGGTGAGCGCCGCCGTGGACGGATTCGTTACCTCGACGGCGGCCAGCATCCGCGCTCCGTACCCACGCAGCGGCACCCCGAACCGCTCGGCCGCGGCCAGCAGCCCCGGCTCACCGGCCTTGGCCTCGACCGTCGCCAACTCGGCGACGCCGCAGGGCGCGAGGCCCGCCCCGGCGAGGGCCGCCGCCACCAATCCGGTCACCTCGCCCACGGACACCCCTCGCCCCGCACCGACGCCGATGACCAGATCCGGCTTCCGTGTCCGGTCCACCTCAGCTCACCGCCTCCGTCACCCGGCGGCGGGCACACATCCGGCCACGAACCGGGCCGCCACACCGGGCACCGCCGCCCAGTGCACATGCAGATACGAGGCATGCACGGCGCCGGGGGCGAACCCTTCGGCGCGGCGCTGCGGATGGACGAGGCCCCAGGCGGGCGTCGGCCCCGCGCCCGGCTCGACGGTGGTGCGGTGGAACTCATGACCGCGCACCCGGGTCCCCGCGGCGGCGAGGGAGGTGTCGGAAATGGCCACGGCCTCACGGTAGCCCAGCGTCAGCCGATCCGACATGTGTGCCTCGGCGTCCACCACTCCGCACATCGGGCGGCCGTCCAGCGAGCGCGCCAGATACAGCAGCCCGGCGCACTCGGCGGCGATGGGCGCACCGGTCGCCGCCAGCTTGGCGACCTCGGCGCGCAGCGGCTCGTTCGCGGACAACTCCGGTGCGTACACCTCCGGAAAGCCGCCACCGATCACCAGCCCGCCGGCCCCCTCGGGGAGGCGCTCGTCCCGCAGCGGGTCGAACGGCACCACCCGGGCGCCCGCCGCGGTGAGCAGCTCGGTGTGCTCCGCGTAGGAGAAGGTGAACGCGGCCCCGCCCGCCACGGCGACCACCGGCCGCCGCCCCTCCGGCAGCGGACTCTCCGCTGCGGCCTCCGCCGCCGGGCCCAGCTCCGCCACCGGATCCCACACCGGCCCGGAGAGGGGAGGCGCGCTGCCCGCCAGCGCCATCAGCCCGTCGAGATCGCAGCCCTCCCGCACCCACGCGGCCAGCGCCGCGACCGAATCCGTCGCCTCCGCGCGCCGCTCGGCCACCGGGACCAGACCGAGGTGACGGCTGGGCGTGCCGACCTCGCGCATCCGGCGCAGCGCACCGAACACCGGCACCCCGGCCCCTTCCAGCGCCTCCCTCAGCATCGCCTCGTGCCGGTCCGAACCGACCTTGTTGAGGATCACCCCGGCGACCCGCACCTCCGGGTCCCAGGAGGCGAAGCCGTGCACCAGCGCCGCCACCGAACGCGACTGCGAGGACGCGTCCACCACCAGCACCACCGGCGCCCGCAGCAGCTTGGACACCTGGGCCGTGGACGCCAGCTCGCCCTGCCCGGCCGCCCCGTCGAACAGCCCCATCACGCCCTCGACCAGGGCCAGATCGCAGCCCGCCGCGCCATGCAGGAACAGCGGGGCGATCCGGTCCGGACCGCACAGATAGGCGTCCAGATTCCGGCCCGGCCGCCCGGCCCCGCCACCAGGCGCCCCGCCACCCGACGCCCCGCCACCAGGCGCGCGGCCGCCACTCGCCCGGCCGCCACCGGAGGGCGAGACGGCCAGCGCGTGATAGCCGGGATCGATGTAGTCCGGGCCCACCTTGTGCGGGGACACATCCAGACCGCGCTCCGCGAAGGCCGCCATCAGCCCCGCGGTGACGGTCGTCTTGCCGCTGCCGGAGGCGGGCGCGGCGACGACCAGCCGGGGAACTCTCACCACTCGATGCCTCGCTGGCCCTTCTGACCGGTGTCCATCGGGTGCTTGACCTTGGACATGTCGGTGACCAGGTCGGCGAAGTCCACCAGCGGCGCCGGTGCGTTGCGCCCCGTGATGACGACGTGCTGCGTGCCCGGCCGGTCGCGGAGGACCGCCACCACTTCCTCAGGATCCACCCAGCCCCAGTGCATGGGATACGCGAACTCGTCCAGCACATACAGCCGGTATGTCTCCGCCGCGAGATCGCGCTTGACCTGCTCCCAGCCCTCGCGTGCGGCCTCCTCGCTGGAAGCCATGTCGCGCTGGACCCACGACCAGCCCTCGCCCATCTTGTGCCATGCGACGGTCCCCCCTTCGCCCGAGTCGCCCAGGACGCGCAGCGCGCGCTCCTCGCCGACCCGCCACTTCGCGGACTTTACAAACTGGAATACACCGACCGGCCAGTTCTGGTTCCACGCCCGCAGCGCCAGGCCGAACGCGGCCGTCGACTTGCCCTTCCCCACGCCCGTGTGCACGAGCACGAGCGGCCGGTTGCGGCGCTGGCGGGTGGTCAGCCCGTCGTCGGGGACGACGGTCGGTTGTCCTTGCGGCATCAGGCTGCCCTCCGTGTGTTCTGTACCGTCCGTACATCGCGGACCAGCGCGGTCACGCTGTCCGCGCGCAGTTCGTCCAGGGTGACCGGCGTGCCCCGCAGATCGCGGGCGAGCGCGCCCGCCAGACCCAGCCGCACCGGCCCCGACTCGCAGTCGACGACCACCGAGGCGACCCCGTCGCCCGCGAGCAGCCGCGCCGCGCGGCTCGCCCGGGCCACCGGCGTGGACCCACCGGAACCGGCGGCCGCACCGGGGCCCGCCGCCTTCTTGGACTCGGTGGCCCGGCCGTCGGTCACCACGACCAGCAGCGGACGGCGCGAGGGGTCCCGCAGCCGCTCCACCCGCAGCACCTCGCGGGCCTTCAGCAGCCCCGCCGCGAGCGGCGTGCGGCCACCGGTCGGCAGCTGTTCCAGCCGGGCGGCGGCCGCGTCCACCGACGAGGTGGGCGGCAGCGCCAGCTCCGCGTCCGCCCCCCGGAAGGTGATCAGACCGACCTTGTCCCGCCGCTGGTAGGCGTCCAGCAGCAGTGACAGCACCGCGCCCTTGATCGCGCCCATGCGCTTGCGGGCGGCCATCGACCCCGACGCGTCCACGACGAACAGCACGAGGTTGCCCTCCCGGCCCTCGCGCACCGCCTCCCGCAGATCGTCCCGGCGCACCAGCAGCCCCGGGCCGCGCCGCCCGCGGACGTGCTGATGCGGGGCGGCGGCCCGTACCGTCGCCGCCAGGTGAAGCGAGGTCAGCGTCCCCTGGGGGCGGCGCGCACCGGCGGTGCGGCCGTGCGCGGTGCGGGCCCGCGACCGCCGCCCGGCCGCGCCTTCGCCGAGCCCCGGTACGTCCAGCCGCCGGGTCCGGAACGGCTCCGCGGCGCCCACGGCCGCCCGCTCGGCGCCGCCGCCACCGGCCCCGCCGTCGTCCGCGCGGGGCTCCGGCTCTTCGGGCGCGGCCTCGGCGGACGCCTCGGGGTCGGCCGACCGCTGCTCGGGGCCGGACGGCTCGGGCCCGCCGGGCGGCGGCGCCTGCTGCTGCCCGTCGTCCTGCGGGTGGCCACGGCCGGGCCCGTCGGGGCCGTCTCCGGAGCCCGGGGAGGGCCCGCCCTGGTCGTCGGGGTCGTCGGGGTCGTCATCGGGGCCGTCGTCCGGATCGGAGCGGTCCGGCTCGGGGTCCGGCTCGTCGTCCTCGAACTGCCGCAGCACCTCGTCCAGCTTGTCCTCGTCCAGCCCCGGCGCGTCGAACGGCGCCCGCCGCCGCCGGTGGGGGAGCGACAGGAGCGCGGCCTGCCGTACGTCCTCGGTCGTCACGTCCGTCCGGCCCGCCCAGGCGGCCAGCGCCGTCGCCGTACGCGCCGTCACGATGTCCGCGCGCATCCCGTCCACCTCGAACGCCGCGCACACCGCCGCGATCTGCCGCAGCGCGCGGTCGCCCAGCCGGACGGAGGGCAGCAGGGCGCGGGCCGCCGCTATGCGCTCCCGCAGCTCGCCCTCCTGGCGCGCCCAGCGCCCGGCGAACCCGGCCGGGTCCTCGTCGTACGCCAGCCTCCGGCGCACCACCTCGACCCGCTCCTCGGTGTCCCGCGAGGCGGTGACCTCGACGGTGAGCCCGAAGCGGTCCAGCAGCTGCGGCCGCAGCTCGCCCTCTTCCGGGTTCATGGTGCCCACCAGCAGGAAGCGCGCGGCGTGCCGTACGGAGACGCCCTCGCGCTCCACATAGGAGGCGCCCATGGCGGCCGCGTCGAGCAGCAGGTCGATCAGGTGGTCGTGCAGCAGGTTGACCTCGTCGACGTACAGCACGCCGCGGTGCGCGTCCGCGAGCAGCCCCGGCTCGAACGCCTTGACCCCGTCCGACAGCGCCCGCTCGATGTCGAGTGACCCGACGAGGCGGTCCTCGGAGGCGCCGACCGGCAGCTCCACCATCCGCGCGGGGCGCGCGTCCCCCGGGCTGGTCTCGTGCGGCCCGTCCGGGCAGCCGGGGTCGGGCGCGGCCGGATCGCACGAGAAGCGGCACCCGGGGACGACCTCGACCGGCGGCAGCAGCGTGGACAGGGCGCGCACGGCCGTCGACTTGGCCGTGCCCTTCTCGCCGCGCACCAGCACGCCGCCCACGGCGGGGGAGACGGCGTTGAGGAGCAGGGCGAGCCGCATGTCGTCCATTCCGACGACCGCGGTGAACGGGTAGGCAGCGGTGGTCATGCTCGGGTACCTCCTACGGTGCGTGCGCGGTCGGTGCGTGCGGGCTCGCGTCTCGTGCTCAAGCCGTTCCTCCCGGCGCCCCGGGCGGCACGAAGGGCAGCCCGTCCGGTACGCCGTTCTCGATGAGCCTCAGCAGCGCGTCCGTGTCCGCGTGCTCCTCGATCAGATCTCCCAGCCGGTCCAGCTGCTCCTCGCGCAGCTCCCCGAAGCGGGTGTCGGGGGCGGGCACGAACGCCCGGCCCGCCGCCTCCGCGACGCGCCGCAGGAAGGCGCGGCGGAAGCCGTCGCTCTCCAGCGAGCCGTGCCAGTGCGTGCCCCACACCGCGCCCGCCCGGCAGCCGTCCAGGAAGGGTTCGTCGCCCCCGGCGAGCAGTTCGGCGACCCCGTGGTGGATCTCGTAGCCCTCCACCCGCTCGCCCAGCGCCTCGCCCACCGGCCGGGCCAGGGTCTTACCCGTGGCGAAGCGGACCCGTACGGGCAGCAGCCCGAGGCCCGCGACCGTTCCGGCCTTCGACTCGACCTCGTCCTCGATCGCGTAGCCGAGCGCCTGGAAGCCGCCGCAGATGCCGAGCACCGGCCGCCCCTCGGCGGCCCGCCGCATGATCGCGTCGGCGAGACCGCGTGTCCGCAGCCACTCCAGCGCCTTCACGGTGCCCCGGGTGCCCGGCAGCACCACCAGATCGGCGTCGACCAGCTCCTCCGGGCGGTCCACGAAGCGCACGACCACGCCCGGCTCGGCGGCCAGCGCGTCCACGTCGGTGAAGTTGGACATCAGCGGTACCGCGGCCACCGCGACCCGCAGCACGTCCGCGCCGTGCGGCGGCGCGACGACGCTCTCGCGCACCGCGCCGCGCAGCGAGACCCGCAGCCCGTCCTCCTCGTCGATGCCGAGGCCGTGCGCGTACGGCAGCACACCGACGGTCGGCCGGCCGGTGAGGTCGCGCAGCATGTCCAGACCGGGCTCCAGCAAGGTCACGTCGCCGCGGAACTTGTTCACCACGTAGGCGGCGATATGCCGCTGGTCCTCGCGGGACAGCAGCGCGGTCGTGCCGAAGAACGACGCGAAGACGCCGCCGCGGTCGATGTCCCCGACCACGACGACGGGCAGCCCCGAGGCCCGGGCGAGCCCCAGGTTGACGATGTCGGTACGGCGCAGATTGATCTCGGCCGGGCTGCCAGCGCCCTCGCAGATCACCGCGTCATGGGTGCGCCGCAGCTCGCTCAGGCATGCGGTGACGGTGTCCAGCAGCCCTTCGCGCCGCTCCGAGTGCAGCCTTTCCTCGGGGGACACCGCACCCGACAGCGGCTTCGCCGCGGGCCCAGACCCCCCGTAATACCCACGCGCGCTCATCTCGCCCACCGGCTTGCCGAGCAGCACCACCTGGCTGCTGCGGTCGCTGCCCGGCTTCAGCAGGACCGGGTTCATCAGGGCGCTCGGTTCGACGCGCGCGGCGGCGGCCTGCATGGCCTGGGCCCGCCCGATCTCGGCGCCGTCCCGGGTGACGAAGGAGTTGAGCGACATGTTCTGCGCCTTGAACGGCGCGACCCGGAGCCCTTCGCGCGCCAGCCAGCGGCAGATGCCCGCCGTGACGACGCTCTTACCGGCGTCCGAGGTCGTCCCCGCGATGAGCAGTCCGCCCCCCGAGGTCATCGGGTCACCCCTTTCCTGCCTGTTGCGCAACGGCCCGCGACAGTGGCGAGCAGGGCGAGCGCCGAGACCCGCCGTGAGAGGCGGACCGCCCGCGGAATGTCGGCCACCGTCACGGGACGGCCGCCCGGATTCAGCACCGGGCGGTGCTCGACCCGGCCCCCGTACGCCAGCGTGCCGCCCAGCCGCACCCCCAGCGCGCCCGCGAACGACGCCTCCACCGGGCCCGCGTTGGGGCTCGGGTGGCGTCCGCCGTCGTGGCGCCAGGCGCGCCGCGCGCCGCGCGGGTCGGGCCCGGCGAGGGTGGCCAGGACGGCTGTGAGACGGGCGCCGGGCCAGCCCGCGGCATCGTCCAGCCGGGCCGCCGCCCAGCCGAACCGGCGGTAGCGGGCCGACGTGTGGCCCACCATGGCGTCCAGGGTGTTGACGGCCCGGAAGCCGACGAGCCCCGGCACCCCGGCCACGGCCCCCCACACCAGCGCGCCCACCACCGCGTCCGAGGTGTTCTCGGCCACCGACTCGACGACCGCCCGCGCGATCTGCTGTTCGTCCAGCGCCTGCGGATCGCGTCCGCACAGATGCGGCAGCCGCTCCCGCGCGGCGCCGACGTCGCCTGCGGCCAGCGCGTCACCGATGGCCCTCGCCTCCCGTACCAGCGAGGTGCCGCCCAGCACGGCCCAGGTGGCGGCGGCGGTCAGCGCGGCGTCGGCCGTACGGCGGGGCCCCGCGAGGGTGCGTACGGTACGGGCCAGCAGCGCGGCACCGGCGGCCGCGCCGCCCGCGCACAGCGCGGTGTGCAGGGCCCCGGAACCGCGGTGGTCGCGCCACAGCCGCCGCTCGACGGCCGCGGCGGCGCGCCCGAACGCGGCCACCGGATGGCCGCGGCGAGGATCGCCCGTGGCGAGGTCGCCGAGGAAGCCGAGAGCGGCGCCGCACGCGTACGAGGCGTGGTCCGCGCGCATCCTCAGGCCGCCGTCACGCCTCTGCGGCGGGAACCGCCGCAGAGCACATGGACAGGTGGGGCTGACGGCGTGGCAGTGCCGGGCATGACGGTATGTCCTCACTCAGGGTCCGCGCCCTGGCTCGACGTGACCGGCGGTGAGAGTCTCCTGGCTCCCGGATCCGCGGCTCTCCCGGTCTTCCAGCCTTCCTCGCGTACGGACGGCCGTGACCCCTTGCGGTGAGGGAAGAGCGCTCCCCGGTGACAGTGGCGGGACCGCGCCGGATTCTCACCGGCTTCCTCTCCTGCCGCCGTTTGGCTCGGGAAGTCCACCATGGGGCGCGAATGGCCGTCAACTGGCATGTGACCTGCGATGCCGTAGTGTGCCGAGGCCCACAGCCCGTGGGAACGGCCGCGGGGCGGTGGGCGCCGATCGGCACCCACCGCCCCGCGGCCGTTCCGTGGCCTCAGGCCACGATCAGATAGATGCCGTACGCCACCACCGCGGCGCACAGCGCGAAACAGGCGTACGCGCCGGTGCGCGCAACCGGGGACGCGCCGCCCGCGGTGGCCTGGGGCTGCGGCTGCGCCGTACGGGAGGTGCCGATGATGCCCAGGGTGAAGACCCCTACGACGCCGACCGTCACCGCGAGGCTGACGCCGAAGACCTGGCCGAGGGCCGCCCAGTCGATGTGCATTGCGTGTGCTCCCTGTCAGCTGGAGGAACGGGTCCCCGCGGCGGCGGGGGTGGGGGCGGATTCGGACGAGGCGCGCGCGGCGGACACCGCGTCCGTGACGTCCGTGACGTCCGTGGCGTCCGTGCCGGCAGCGCCATCGGCGGCCGACGCGGTGGCCGGGGCCTTTCCGGCGGGCGGCGGGGCCACCGACCGCACGGCGGCGGTGACGACACCGACCGGCTCGGCGGACTCCGCACCCGGCGCGTTGACGTTGCTCGCGTCCACCGGCTTGCGGCGCGAGAGCACCCAGATGACGCCGCAGCCCAGCACCGCCAGGACGGCGACCGCCGCGATGCCCCCGTTGCCCTGGCCGGCCAGCAGCGCCGCACCGGCGGCCACCAGACCGGCGGCCGGGAGGGTCAGCGCCCAGGCGACGACCATGCGGCCCGCGGTCGACCAGCGCACCACACCGCCCTTGCGGCCGACGCCCGCGCCCATGACGGCGCCCGAGCAGACCTGCGTGGTGGACAGCGCGAAGCCGATGTGGGAGGAGGCCAGGATGACGGTCGCCGCGCCGGTCTGGGCGGCGAAGCCCTGCGGCGGCTGGATGTCGGTGATGCCCTTGCCCATGGTGCGGATGATGCGCCAGCCGCCCAGATAGGTGCCGAGGGCGATCGCGAGTCCGGCGGAGACGATGACCCACATGGGCGGGTCGGAGTCGGGCGCGATGACGCCGCCGGTGACCAGCGCGAGGGTGATGACGCCCATGGTCTTCTGGGCGTCGTTGGTGCCGTGGGCCAGGGAGACCAGGGCGGCCGAGGCGATCTGCCCGGCGCGGTAGCCCTTCGCGGTGTCCTCCGCGGCCCGGTCGTTCGCCAGCCGGTAGGTGAGCCGGGTCGCGGCCACCGTGGCGATGCCCGCCACGACCGGCGCGGCCACGGCCGGGATGAGGACCTTCATGACGACCGCGTCGCCGTTGACCCCGTCCATGCCGACGGAGACCACGGTGGCGCCGATGAGGCCGCCGAAGAGGGCGTGCGAGGAGCTGGACGGAAGACCGGCCAGCCAGGTCACCAGATTCCAGAGGATCGCGCCGACCAGCCCCGCGAAGATCACCTCGGGCCGGATTCCTGAGCCCTCGTCGATGATTCCGCCGGAGATGGTCTTGGCGACCTCCACGGAGAGGAACGCGCCGACGAGGTTGAGGACTGCCGACATCGCCACCGCGACCCGAGGACCGAGTGCTCCGGTGGAGATGGTGGTGGCCATGGCGTTGGCCGTGTCGTGGAAGCCGTTGGTGAAGTCGAACACCAAGGCCGTGACGATCACGATCCCGATGAGAAGCGTGATGTGTTCCATACACCCGGTCAATCAGTTCGGAGGGCGGTCAGTGCACGGTGAACGTAGGGAAACTGGGTGAACGGGAGATGAACTGAGGCGGGCGTCACGGTGACGCGGGCGCGGGGGCCTGAGAACGGCTGGATTTCGACCGTACTCCCGTTCGCCATATGGAGTTTGACGGCCATACATCAACCCGATGTACCCGGTCCGCGCGGACCCCCGTACGCGCCGGCGTCCGTATGGAAGGATCGCGCCCCGGAGGTGAGGGCCCGTGACGGAGCCGCGATCGGCACGACGGCCACAGCCGAGGCTGACCCAGCCCCTGCGGCAGGCCTGGACGCATGTGGTGCGCACGGCCCGCAGAACCACCGCCGACGGGCTCGTCGTCGGCACCTCGGGCAATGTGTCGGCCCGGGTCGGCGACACCGTCCTGGTGACCCCGAGCGGCGTCCCGTACGACCGGCTCGGCCCCCGGGACGTGGTCGGCGTCGACCTCGACGGCCGACAGGTGCTGGGCACCCTCGCGCCCACCAGTGAGCTGCCCATGCACCTCGCCGTCTACCGTGGCACGGAAGACGCCGAGGCCATCGTCCACACCCACGCCGTTCACGCCACCGCCGTCTCCACGCTGGTCGACGAACTCCCCGCGATCCACTACATGACCGCCGCCCTCGGCGGGCCGGTCCGGGTCGCCGGCTACGCGCTCTACGGCACCGATGAATTGGCCGAAAACATGCTGCAGGCGCTGCGCGGCCGCTCCGGCTGTCTGCTGCGCAACCATGGCACCGTCGTCCACGGGGCGACGCTGGACCAGGCATACGACCGCACCGCCCAGCTCGAATGGATGTGCCAGGTCTGGCTGGCCGCGGCATCCGTACCCGGCCGGAGCCCCGCACTTCTCCCGCCCGCCGAGCTGGACCGCGCCGCGGCCAAGCTCAGCGGCTACGGCCAGCCAAAATAACCAGTTCCGCTGGCCGCCGCGTGGGTACCCGCCGACACTGGGAGGGATGCGTGTGCGGACAACGGCGGTGGCTGCCGCCACCACTCTGCTCGGTATCGGCGCGGCCGCGGTGGCGGTGGGCCGGTACGTCACCGACGCTGCGCTCAAACCGGCCCCCGACCGGCCGCTGCCGAACGAGCCGCCGCTCACCGTGCACGCCGTGGAGGACGGGCGGATCACCCTCACCCGTTCGCTCGCCTCGCTGCGCCCCGGCACCTACGGTCTCGCCGGCCGGAACCTCCACGCCGTCGTCGGCCCGGTGGACGAGGACGTTCCGCACCCCGCCGACTGCGTCGTACGCCGCCTGGAGCGGGTGACGCACGGCGCCCTCGACGCGGGCACCCGGGTCCGGCTCACCCCGCAGGTGTACGTCGGCGACCCGAAGGACGCGCTCGGCATCGAGCACGCCGACGTCGACGTCCCCGGCGAACTCGGCCCGCTGCCCGCCTGGTTCCTGCCCGGCGAGCGCACCACCTGGGTGATCACCACCCATGGCCTGGGCACCACCCGGGAACACCCCATGGTCGTCATGCCGCTGCTGAACCGGCTGCGGATCCCGGTGCTCGACCTCGCCTACCGCGGCGACCCCGGCGCCCCGCGCCCGCCCGACGGCATCGGCCACCTCGGCGACACGGAGTGGCGCGATCTCGACGCCGCCATCCGCTACGCGGTCCGCTACGGGGCGGAGAGCATCGTCCTGCACGGCTGGTCCACCGGCGCCTCCATGGCCCTGCACGCGGCCGCCAACTCCGCACTGCGGCACCGGCTCAGCGGCATCTTCCTGGACTCCCCGGTGCTCGACTGGCGGGCCACCCTGCGCGCGCTCGCGGCGGCGCGCCGCACCCCCGCCGCCCTGCTCCCGCTCGCCGTCCGGGCCGCGGAAGGGCGCACCGGGCTGCACGACGGCAAGCTCGCGGAGGCGGCCGACCCCGAGAGCCTGCGGGTGCCCACGCTCATCGTGCACGGCCCCGGCGACACCCTCGCGCCCTGGGGCGCGTCGCGTGAACTCGCCGACGCCCGGCCCGAGCTGGTCACCCTTCACCCGGTCCGGCACGCCCCGCACGCCGCCATGTGGAACGCCGATCCCCAAGGCTACGAGGAGGTCCTGCGGCGCTTCCTCACGCCCCTCATATAAGGCGTCCGGGGGGTTCGGCCAGCAGCCGGAATCCGGCCGCGGCGACCGCCGGACGGGTGCCGATTGGGCTTTCGGGCCGTCAACGGCGAGACTGCTTCTGTGACGTCCCGTACTCCGCGCGACTCCCGGCTCCGACTCGTCCGCCAGCGGCCGATGGCCACCGCCCCGCGGCCCGCGCCGAACCGCTCCCGGCCGGCGCCACGCCCGCCCGAGGGCACACCACCCCGCTCGGAGCTGGCCCGGCAGGCCCGCGCCGGGCTGGTGGGGGCCGTGGAAGTGGCGCGCTGGGCCGCGGCCGAGGACGACGTGCTCGGGGCCCTCTCCGATGAGGCCGCCGCCCGGGCCGCGGCCGCGCTGGGGCGCGGCCCCGAGGAAGTGCGCACCGACTGGGACCGGGCCCGGCTCGTCGGACTCGTCGATCTGCACGGCGGCACCGCCCGCCCCGGCTGGCGGCTCCAGGCCTGGGACCGCGACGACAGCGCGGTGCTGCGCGGCTGGGTCGCGCTGCTCGACGCCTGGTCGCTGGCCAGCCCCGCGCCGGAGACCGCCGAGCCCGCCGCCGTCGCCGAGGTGGTCGAGGCCGTACCGCAGCTGCTCCCGCTGCTCCAGCTGTCCGCGGGCCCGGTGCAGATCTCCACGCTGCTGGACATGCTGCGCAAGCGGGTCGCGGAGCTGCGCACCGAGCGCTGCGAGGTGCCGTACGGGGTGGCCGCGGCGGGCGACGGCGAGACCGCGGCGACCCAGGACCCGGCCGCCCACGGGGAGCGGCCGGACGGCGCGGAGGACGACGACGAGGCGCTGGAGGGCCTGCTCGGCTGGGCCCTGGACGCCCTCGCCTCGGTCGGGGCGCTCACCGTCCTCGAAGGCGACGCCGTGCTCACCGCGCTCGGCAACTGGGCGGTGTGGGTCAAGCTCGAACAGATCTGCGTGGCCGCCCAGAGCCCCGCCGGGAACATCGAGCACCCCGCCGCCGACATGCTGCGCGGCTGCGCGGGGCTCACCCCCGGGCCCGCCCGCGCCGAATACCGGGCCTGGCTCGCCGCGCGCCCGGTGGGCAGCGCCATCACCGAACTGCTGGAGGCCGCGCGCGGCGACGACGCGCTGCTGCGCGGCCTCGCGTTCGAGGCCCTGCGGGTCGCCGGGGCGCCCGCCGAGCCCGCGGTGCGGGCCGTCGTGGACGAATCGTGCCTGCGGCCGTACGCGCTGCTGTGGCTCGCCGAGCACGAGGGCGCCGACCCCGAGGACGCGCTGGACGTGCTCACCCGCGAGGAGGCCACCTGGCTGTGGGTGGACACCGCCGCGGCCATCTCCGACCACGGCGAGAGCCCGCTGCTGGTGCGCCACCTGGAGTCGGCGGTGCAGGGCACCGTGCCCGCGCTGCTGGAGGAGGTACGGGCCGTCGGCCACCCCCGTACGGTGCAGGTGCTGGTGGCGCTGGCCGCCGCCCACCCCGACCCGGCCCTCGCCAAGGCGGTGCGCCGGGCGGCCTTCCAGGTCCACACGGGCGGCGTCTGAGGGGCCCGCCGGGGGCGGGGGAGGCGCCGGACCCCAGGGGAAAAACCGGTTGCCCGCACCGCTAAACTAGCCGCATGGCAATTCTCCTCGTGCATTAGACGGCGTCGGCCCCGCCCGCTGGTCCGTCCCGTCCGCCGTCCACCCTGCCCAGGAGTAATTCCCGTGATCACCGCCTCCGGCGTCGAGCTGCGTGCCGGCGCCCGTGTTCTGATCGAGTCCGCCTCGTTCCGCATCGCCAAGGGCGACCGCATCGGTCTGGTCGGCCGCAACGGCGCCGGGAAGACCACGCTCACCAAGTGCCTGGCGGGCGAGGGCATGCCGGCCGGGGGCAGCATCACCCGCTCCGGCCAGGTCGGCTATCTGCCGCAGGACCCGCGCACCGGCGACCTCGACGTCCTCGCGCGCGACCGCATCCTCTCCGCCCGCGACCTCGACTCCGTGCTGCGCAAGATGCGCGAGAACGAGGACCGCATGGCCAACGGCAAGGGCGCCACCCGCGAGCGCGCGATGAAGAAGTACGAGCGCCTGGAGACGGAGTTCCTGACCAAGGGCGGCTACGCGGCCGAGGCGGAGGCCGCGACCATCGCGGCCAGCCTGGGCCTGCCGGACCGGGTGCTCGGCCAGCCGCTGCACACCCTCTCCGGCGGTCAGCGGCGCCGCGTCGAGCTGGCCCGGATCCTGTTCTCGGACTCCGACATCCTGCTGCTGGACGAGCCGACGAACCACCTCGACGCCGACTCCATCATCTGGCTGCGGGACTACCTGAAGACCTACAGCGGCGGCTTCATCGTCATCTCCCACGACGTCGACCTCGTCGAGACGGTTGTCAACAAGGTCTTCTACCTGGACGCCAACCGCTCGCAGATCGACATCTACAACATGGGCTGGAAGCTCTACCAGGCCCAGCGCGAGGCCGACGAGAAGCGCCGCAAGCGCGAGCGCGCCAACGCCGAGAAGAAGGCCGCCGCGCTCAACTCGCAGGCCGACAAGATGCGCGCCAAGGCCACCAAGACGGTCGCCGCGCAGAACATGGCCCGCCGCGCCGAGAAGCTGCTGTCCGGCCTGGAGGAGGTGCGGCAGTCCGACAAGGTCGCCAAGCTGCGCTTCCCGGACCCGGCCCCGTGCGGCAAGACCCCGCTGACCGCCGAGGGCCTGTCCAAGTCGTACGGCTCCCTGGAGATCTTCACCGATGTCGACCTGGCCGTCGACAAGGGCTCCCGGGTCGTCATCCTGGGCCTCAACGGCGCGGGCAAGACCACCCTGCTGCGGCTGCTGGCCGGGGTCGAGAAGCCGGACACCGGCCAGGTGACGCCCGGCCACGGCCTGAAGCTCGGCTACTACGCGCAGGAGCACGAGACGCTGGACCCGGACCGCACCGTCCTGGAGAACATGCGCTCGTCCGCCCCCGACCTCGACCTGGTCGACATCCGCAAGACGCTCGGCTCGTTCCTGTTCTCCGGCGACGACGTCGACAAGCCCGCCGGAGTGCTCTCCGGCGGCGAGAAGACCCGGCTCGCGCTGGCCACCCTGGTCGTCTCCTCGGCCAACGTCCTGCTGCTCGACGAGCCCACCAACAACCTCGACCCGGCCAGCCGCGAGGAGATCCTCGGCGCGCTGCGCACCTTCACCGGCGCCGTGGTGCTCGTGACCCACGACGAGGGCGCGGTGGACGCCCTCCAGCCGGAGCGGATCATTCTGCTGCCGGACGGGATCGAGGACCTGTGGGGCGAGGACTACGCGGATCTGGTCGCGCTGGCCTGACCGCGAGGGCGGCCAATGCCCGACGGCCCGGCACCCGACGGCCCGGCGTGTGCCGGGCCGGCCTCGGGGCCGTCCGGTCCGCTTCCTCCCGCCTGATCCACTTCCCGTAGATCATTCGGCCTAGGTGTGATCCGTCATCTGAGTGAGAACGGCTGGTATCGCGGCGCGCCGCCCACGACTGGCGCACGGCACGTGCCGCGCGCCGGTCGCTCTCCGTCCAACCTATGGCATATGGGCCCTGACCTGCCGCTTCTTCGTGGATCAAGAAAGAGTGGCAGGGCGTAAGCCTTCGGAATCCTGGATTCCGAAGGCTCGGATGGCGTCATTTCCCGTAATCCTTCCTCCACAGGTCTTGCCGAATGGGTGGCCAGGAAGCCGCCTAGGGGTGATCATGAGAGTCCAGAGCGCACTTCCCATGAGGAGGCACGGGTGGCCGAGACTCTGAAGAAGGGCAGCCGGGTGACCGGCGCCGCGCGCGAAAAGCTCGCGGCAGACCTGAAGAAGAAGTACGACTCCGGTGCGAGCATCCGGGCGCTGGCCGAGGAGACCGGCCGTTCCTACGGATTCGTCCACCGGATGCTCAGCGAATCAGGAGTGTCCCTACGTGGTCGCGGTGGCGCGACGCGAGGCAAGAAGGCCGCATCGGCCTGATCGTGCGTCTCGCGTCAGTGGTTCGTCACCGGCAGCAGGTGTGGACAGTGCCACCCGGTTGATCGTCCGTTCGACCGGGTGGTTACTGTGCAGTCACTTGTACTGACTGCGGCCGACCGGAGGCTTCCTGTGACCCTGCTCGACAAGGACGGCGTATCGCTCACCGTCGATGACGCGATCGCCACGGTGACCCTGACCAACCCGGCCAAGCGCAACGCCCAGTCGCCCGCGTTGTGGCGGGCGCTGGCGGAGGCGGGGTCGCTGCTGCCCGGCAGCGTGCGGATCGTCGTGCTGCGCGCCGAGGGCGTGTCCTTCTCGGCAGGTCTCGACCGGCAGGCGTTCACCCCCGAGGGGTTCGAGGGCGAGCCGTCCTTCCCGGACATGGCCCGCCGCCCGGACCCCGAGCTGGACGCGATCATCGCCGCCTACCAGGACGCGTTCACCTGGTGGCGGCGCAACGACATCGTGTCCATCGCCGCGGTGCACGGCCATGCGATCGGCGCCGGCTTCCAGCTCGCCCTCGCCTGTGACCTGCGCGTGTGCGCGGAGGACGCG
This sequence comes from Streptomyces sp. NPDC007983, assembly GCF_042958345.1. Classification (NCBI taxonomy): domain Bacteria; kingdom Bacillati; phylum Actinomycetota; class Actinomycetes; order Kitasatosporales; family Streptomycetaceae; genus Streptomyces; species Streptomyces sp. NPDC007983. Next base: position 58,709 of record NZ_JBIBJI010000025.1, on the reverse strand, counting down.
CAGTTCGCGATGCGCGAGACCAGCCTCGGGCTGGTGCCCGACCTGACCGGCACCCATCCGCTGGTCGGGCTCGTGGGGTACGCCCGGGCGCTGGAGATCTGCGCGACCGGGCGCTTCGTCCACGCCGATGAGGCCGAGCGCACCGGCCTCGCCAACCTCGTGGTGCCCGCCGCCGAGCTGGACGGCGCGGTCCAGGACCTGGCCGCGGCCCTGCTCGCCGCCCCCCGGGACGCGGTGGTCGAGACCAAGGCGCTGCTGCGGGGCGCCGCGGACCGTACGTACGACGAGCAGCGCGCCGCCGAGCGCGCCGCCCAGGCCCGCCGCATCCGCGACCTGGCCGGCCTCGCGGACTAGGCGCCGCACCGGCTCATGGCGGACCAGGCGCCGCACCGCCTCACGTCGCCCGCAGCAGCTCCTGCGCCGACGTGGGTACCGCCTCCAGCACCAGCACCGCGAGATCGTCGTCGACCGGCTCGGTGCCGAAGTCATGGGCGGCCCTCCGCACCCGCTCCGCGATGGCCTTGGCGCCGAGCCCCGCGCAGCCGCGCAGGATGTCGGCCAGGCCGTCGTCGTCGTCCAGCTGCCGGTTGCCGTCCCGGCGCTCGGTCACCCCGTCGGTCACGCACAGCAGCGTCTCGCCCGGCGCGAGGTCCAGGGAGTCGGCGTGGAAGTCGGGCTCGTCGTCGATGCCCAGCAGCATCTGCGGCAGCGCCGCGGGCGCCACCGTGCCGTCGGTGCTCAGCCGCAGCGGCAGCGGATGCCCGGCGCTGGCCAGGACGCAGTGCGCGCCGCCCGACTCCGGGTCGGGCTCCAGCTCCCCGTAGAGCAGGCTGAGGAAGCGTGACCGGGCCTGATCGCCGCCGAGGGACGCGGCCTCCGCCTCCTCCTCCACCAGGGCCTGGTTGAGCCGGGTGAGCACCGACTCCACGCCATGGCCCTCCCGGGCCAGCAGCCGCACCAGATGGCGGGCGAGGCCGGTGATGGACATCGCCTCCGGGTCGCTGCCGCAGACGTCGCCGAGCAGGAAGCACCAGCGGCGGCCGCCCATCGGGAACAGGTCGTAGAAGTCGCCGCCGACCGTCTGGCCCTCGCCGTGCGGCTCGTAGACGATCGCGGTGTCCACGCCCGGGATGTGGGCCAGCGAGATCGGCAGCTGGCGGCGCTGCAGCGCCCGGCTGATGGTGGCCTGCTGGGTGTACTGCCGGGCGGTGGTCACGGCTTGGGCGATCCGCCGCGCCACGTCGTCGGACAGCCGCACCACGCCCTCGGTCATCCGCGCCACCCCCGCCCGGCCCAGCAGCAGCACCCCGTGGCCGCGGCCACGGGCGATGAGCGGGAAGGCCAGCGCGGAGCCGCCCGTGCCGGAGGGGTCGGCGGCCTCGGGCCAGGGCCAGGGGCTGCCGGGGGCGCTGAGCCCGCTCGGCGGCGGATCGCGCTCCAGCGCGGCGCGGAGCGCCTCGATGCGGCGCTCGTCGTTGTGCCAGACCCGGCGCAGCTCCGGCCTGCCGTTCTCGGCGTTCAGCCACACCGCGCACCAGTCGGCGAGCCGGGGCACCAGCAGCTGCCCGGCCAGGGCGGCGACCATGTTCTCGTCCAGCTGCCCGGTGAGCAGTTCGCTGGCCTCGGCGAGGAACGACGACCCGCCGCGGTCGACCCATTCGGCGGTCCGGTCGCGGCGCCCGCGCGGCGCCTCGGGGGTGCGGGGCGCGGCGGCGAGCGGCGCGCGGGCGGGTGTACCGGCGGGTACGGAGTCGACCTGGGCCGACGCCGTGTCGGTGTCCAGGCGGAACCACACCGACTTGCGGGTGCGGTGGTACGTCACGCCCCAGGACTCGGCGATCGCGCCGATCAGCTGGAGGCCGCGGCCCCGGCCGTGGCGCTGGGTGTCGGGACCGCCCAGCACCACGCTGGCGGGGTGCAGATCGGCGACCTCGATGACGATGCCAGGGCGGTCCGGCGGCTCGGCCGAGGCGTCGCCGGGATCCTCCTGCCCGTTCCCGGCCCGGACGCGGCAGGTGACCTCGACCCGGGTGCCCGCGTGCAGGACGGCGTTGGTGACCAGCTCGCTCACCAGCAGCACCGCGTCCTCGGTCACCCGCGTGCCGATCGCGTCCGGTCCGAGGATCTGGGTCGCGGTCTGCCCCGCGAGGGTGGTGCGGACGAAGGCGCGCGCCGCCCCTGGTGCGCGCACGCTTCCGGGCAGCGTCGTCCGGGCAGCGGACTCGCGCGAGAGAGGAAGCAGAGCTCCCACGTGCGGCTCCAGGGCAATTAGGGCGGTTTAGGCCATCTAGGTGCCATATTATGACAGACGTAGGGATATCTGATGATCTTTTAAAGGGCGGCGCCATGGCACGCGACCCGAATCCCACGGAGTGCACAGCCGAGCTGAGGTCCATGCTGGCGGCGATGAACGCCTTGTGCGACGGTGACTTCACCGTCCGTGTGGACGGCTCGGCCGAGGGCGTGCTCGGCGAAATGGCCGGCACGTTCAACCAGCTGGTGGCGCGCAACGCCCACCTGGCCTCCGAGCTCCAGCGGGTCCGCCGCGAGGTCGCGCGCCAGGGGCGGCTCGACGAGCGGCTGACCGCGAGCCCCGGCCAGGGCGCGTGGGCGACCAGCGTGGACGACGCCAACCAGCTGGTGGACGCGCTGACCGGCCCGGTGTCCAACGCCACCCGGGTGCTGGACGCCATCGCCGAGGGCGATCTGACCCGGCGGGTCGACCTGCACGACGGCAACCGTCAGCTGCGCGGCGATCTGCGGCGGCTGGCCCGCGGCGTCAACCGTACGGTCGATCAGCTGTCGCTGTTCACCGGCGAGCTGACCCGGGTGGCCCGCGAGGTCGGCACCGAGGGACGCCTCGGCGGCCGGGCGAAGGTCCAGGGGCTGTCCGGGGACTGGCGCGAGGTGACCGAGGCCGTCAACACCATGGCCTCCCGGCTGACCAGCCAGGTCCGCGACATCGCCGTGGTGACCACGGCCGTGGCCCGCGGCGACCTCACCCGGCAGGTGACCGTCGAGGCCACCGGTGAGTTGCTGGAGCTGAAGCTGACCGTGAACACGATGGTCGACCAGCTCCGCGCGTTCGCCGACGAGGTGACCCGGGTGGCCCGCGAGGTGGGCACCGAGGGCGAACTCGGCGGCCGGGCCCAGGTCCGGGGCGCGTCCGGGGTGTGGAAGGACCTCACGGACAACGTCAACTTCATGGCGTCCAACCTGACCAGCCAGGTCCGCAACATCGCCCAGGTGACCACGGCGGTCGCCACCGGTGACCTCTCCCAGAAGATCACCGTGGACGCCCGGGGCGAGATCCTCCAGCTCAAGAACACCGTCAACACGATGGTCGACCAGCTGTCGGCGTTCGCCGACGAGGTGACCCGGGTGGCCCGCGAGGTGGGCACCGAGGGCCGGCTCGGCGGCCGCGCCCAGGTCCGCGGCGTATCCGGGGTGTGGAAGGACCTCACCCAGAACGTCAACTTCATGGCCGACAACCTGACCTCCCAGGTCCGCAACATCGCCCAGGTGGCCACCGCGGTCGCCGAGGGCGACCTCAGCAAGACGATCGGCGTGGAGGCCAAGGGCGAGATCCTGGAGCTGAAGTCGACGATCAACACCATGGTGGACCGGCTGTCGTCCTTCGCGGACGAGGTGACCCGGGTGGCCCGTGAGGTGGGCACCGAGGGCAACCTGGGCGGCCAGGCGCAGGTCCGCGGCGTGTCCGGGGTGTGGAAGGACCTGACCGAGAACGTCAACTTCATGGCGCTCAACCTGACCAGCCAGGTCCGCAACATTGCCCAGGTGACCACCTCGGTCGCCAACGGCGATCTGTCCAAGCAGATCACCGTGGACGCCCGGGGCGAGATCCTGGAGGTGAAGGACACCGTCAACACCATGGTCCACCAGCTCCGTGCCTTCGCCGACGAGGTGACCCGGGTGGCCCGCGAGGTGGGCACCGAGGGCCAGCTCGGCGGCCGGGCCCAGGTGCCGGGCGTGTCCGGGGTGTGGAAGGACCTGACCGACAACGTCAACTTCATGGCGTCCAACCTGACCTCCCAGGTCCGCAACATCGCCCAGGTCGCCACCGCGGTCGCCCAGGGCGATCTGTCCAAGAAGATCGACGTGGACGCGCGCGGCGAGATCCTGGAGCTGAAGACGACCATCAACACGATGGTCGACACGCTGTCCTCGTTCGCCTCCGAGGTCACCCGCGTCGCCCGCGAGGTCGGCAGCGAGGGCCGCCTCGGCGGCCAGGCCCGGGTCGAGGGCGTCTACGGCACCTGGAAAGGGCTCACCACCAGCGTCAACGACCTCGCCCGTAACCTCACCACCCAGGTGCGCGCCATCGCCGAGGTCGCCTCCGCCGTCGCCCAGGGCGACATGTCCGGATCGATCTCGGTCGAGGCCCAGGGCGAGGTCGCCGAGCTGAAGAACAACGTCAACCTCATGGTCGCCAACCTGCGCGAGACCACCCGCGCCAAGGACTGGCTGGAGTCCAACCTGGCCCGTATCGCCTCCCTGATGCAGGGCCACCGCGATCTGGTCGAGGTCGCCGACCTGATCCTGCGCGAGCTGACCCCGCTGGTGAACGCCCAGTTCGGAGCGTTCTTCCTCGGCCAGCCCGGCGTCCAGCCGGGCGAGGGCCTGAAACTGATCGCCGGATACGGCACCGAACAGGACGACGGACGGCTGCCGGCCACCGGCACCCCCGGCCGCGGGCTGGTCGCCCAGGCCGCCCAGGAGAAGAAGCGGATCCTGATCGACAACGTCCCGTCCGACTACATCACCATCAACTCCGGACTCGGCTCCGCGCTCCCCACCAGCGTCGTCATCCTGCCGATCCTGTACGAGGACCAGGTGCTCGGCGTCATCGAGCTGGCCTCCTTCGGCCGGTTCAGCGAGGTCCACCTCGCCTTCATCGACCAGTTCGTCAACACCATCGGCGTCTCGATCAACACCATCATCGCCAACGCCCGCACCGAGTCGCTGCTGTCCGAATCCCAGCGGCTCACCACCGAGCTGCGGCAGCGCTCCAACGAGCTGCAGCGCTCCAACGCGGAGCTGGAGGAGAAGGCCGCTCTGCTGGCCACCGCCTCCCAGTACAAGTCCGAGTTCCTGGCCAACATGTCGCACGAGCTGCGCACCCCGCTCAACTCCCTGCTGATCCTGGCCCGGCTGCTCGCCGACAACGCCGACCAGCGGCTGTCGTCTCAGGAGGTGCAGTTCGCGACCACCATCCACCGCTCCGGCTCCGACCTGCTCCAGCTGATCAACGACATCCTGGACCTGTCGAAGATCGAGGCCGGGCGGATGGACGTCCGCCCGAAGAAGCTGCCGCTGATGAAGCTGCTCGACTACGTGCACGCCACTTTCCGGCCGCTCGCCATCGACCGCGGCCTGTCGTTCGAGGTCGCCGTCGGTGAGGACGTACCGCGCGAGCTGTACTCCGACGAGCAGCGGATCCAGCAGATCCTGCGCAACCTGCTCTCCAACGCCCTGAAGTTCACCTCCTCGGGCGGGGTGAAGCTGCGCGTGGAGCGGGCAGTCGGCGGGGAGTTCCAGGAGGAGACGCTGCGCACCGCGGACGCGGTCGTCGCGTTCTCCGTCCGGGACACCGGCATCGGCATCGCGCCCGAGAAGCTGCCCGTGATCTTCGAGGCGTTCCAGCAGTCCGACGGCACCACCAGCCGCAAATACGGCGGCACCGGCCTCGGCCTGTCCATCAGCCGGGAGATCGCCGGAATGCTCGGCGGCCGGATCATCGCCGAGAGCGAGCAGGGCGTCGGCTCCTGCTTCACGTTCTACGTCCCCGCCCACTACGCCGGAGTCGTCCCGCCGCCCGATGTGTCGGACCCCCGGGCCACCGGCGCCACCGTCCCCGCGGCCCTGCCCACCAGCGACGAACCGCTTCCGGACACCGCCGACCACGCGCCCAGCGGGGTGTTCGGCGACCAGAGCGGCGTGACCGGCGACCGCGGCTCCCTGGCGGGTCTGCTGGCCTCCCGGGACCGCGACGGTGCCGGGGAGGGCGAGGCGCCGGCGGACGCCCCCCGGCTCCAGGAGTGGCAGTGCGGCCGCCCCAGCCGGGTACTGACCGGCCGTCGCATCCTCATCGTCGACGACGACATCCGCAACGTCTTCGCGCTCACCCATGTGCTGGGCCGGGTCGGCATGACCGTGAAGTACGCGGAGAACGGCCGCGAGGGGCTGGACGTCCTGCACCGCAACCCGGATGTGTCCCTGGTGCTGATGGACGTGATGATGCCGGAGATGGACGGCTACGAGACGATCCGCGCCATCCGCGGCACCCCCCGGCTCGCCGATCTGCCGATCATCGCCCTCACCGCCAAGGCCATGCCCGGCGACCGCGAGAAGGCCCTCGAAAGCGGCGCCAACGGCTATGTCCCCAAGCCGGTGGACGTCGACCGGCTGATGTCCACGGTCTGCGATCTGCTCGACCCGCAGGGCGCACCGGTCCCGGGAGAACCGGTGGAGGCCGCGGAAGCCGATGAGCCCGCCCGGAGCGACGGGGAGCCCGGGGACGAGACGACCGGCCCGGACGCGGAGACGCGCCCGCCGAGGCCGAGGCAGGGGGAGTCATGAGCGCCGCCGCACCCGACCGTGCCGGAATCCTGATCGTCGACGACATGGAGGAGAACCTGATCGCGCTGGAGGCCGTGCTGGGTCCGCTCGATCAGCGCCTGGTGCGCGCCCACTCCGGTGAGGAGGCGCTGAAGGCGATGCTCCGGCAGGACTTCGCCGTCGTGCTGCTCGACGTCCTGATGCCGGGCATGGACGGCTTCGAGACCGCCGCCAACATGAAACGTCTCGACCAGACCAAGGACGTCCCGATCATCCTGCTGACCGGCACCGACGCCGATTCGGACTACCCCTACCGGGGCTATGCGATCGGCGCCGCCGACTTCCTCACCAAACCCATCGACCCCTGGCTGCTGCGGACCAAGGTCAACGTCTTTCTGGATCTGCACCGCAAGAGCCTCCAGCTCGCCGCCCAGGCCGAGCAGCTGCGCCGGCAGCTGGCCGGTGAGCCGGACCCCTCGGACGAGCGGCTGGAGCGGGTGTCCGAACAGCTCGCCCGCACCGCGAAGGCGCTGCGCGAGAACACGGGCGGTGCGGAAGCGTCCGAACTGGTCGACTGCGTCACCGAGCTGGCCCGCACCGTGGAGGAACTGCGGGCCGCCCGCCAGGCCTGCCAGGGCCGATGACGGGTGCTCTACGGCGCCGCCGCGTCCTGCCCCGCCCGCGGCGGCGCGTCGCCCTCCACCCCCGGTGGCGCGTCGTCCTCCGTCCCCGGCGGCGTGGCCGACATCGCCCGGGTGCAGTCGATCAGCGCCTGGCGCAGCTCCCCGCGCCGGTCCTCGGTCAGCCCGCCGAGCATCCGCTCCTCCAGCAGCCGCACCTGCTCGTCGTAAGCGCGCAGCGCCTCGCGCCCCCGGTCGCTGAGGCTGATGAGCAGCACCCGGCGGTTGGCCGGATCCCGGCGGCGCTCGATGAACCCCCGCTCCTCCAGCGTCTGGACCATCTCGTGCATCGTCTGCGGCTTGACGAACGAGCGCCGCGCGAGCTGGGCCGACGACAGCCCGTCCCGGCGCTCCAGCACGGTCAGCGCCGTGTACTGCAGCGTGGTCAGGCCGAGCGGGCGCAGCAGCGCGTCCAGATGGGCCCGTATCGCCTGTTCCAGCCGTTTCACCAGGTAGAGCGTGCCGACCTGGTCCAGCTGTGCGGTGTCGGACGGCTCGGAAGTGGTCATTCGGCCATCTTGCCCGACCGGTGACCGGGGGCGGCGTCCGGCCGTTGCTCCGCCCATTGACACCCGACCTCCCGGAGTGCTCCACTCACCATCAGAATCAGGAACCCTGATGATACTCGTGGAAGGATCCCAAGCCCATGGAGCTGACGGGGAAGACCGCCGTGGTCACCGGCGCGGGGCGCGGCCTCGGCCTCGCCTACGCCCGCGCCCTGGCCCGGGCCGGGGCCAGTGTGGTCGTCAACGACGCCGACGCCGCCACCGCCGAACAGGCCGTCAAGGTCATCACCGACGAGGGCGGTACGGCGGTCGCCGCGCCCGGCGCGGTGGGCACCGGCGAGGTCGCCGACGCGCTGGTGGAGCGCGCGGTCGAGGCGTTCGGGCGGCTGGACGTCCTCGTCACCAACGCGGGCATCCTGCGCGACCGGGTGCTGTGGAAGATGACCGACGAGGACTTCGACGCGGTCGTCGGCGTCCATCTCAAGGGCACCTTCACCTGCGCCCGCGCCGCCGTCCGGCACATGCGCGAGCGCGGCGGGGGCGGCCGGCTGATCCTCATCGGCTCACCCGCCGGGCAGCGCGGCAACTTCGGGCAGACCAACTACTCCGCCGCCAAGGCGGGCATCATCGGCATGACCCGCACCTGGTCGATGGAGTGCGCCAAGGCCGGGATCGGCGTCAACGCGGTGATTCCCGTCGCCGCGACCGCCATGACCGCGACCATCCCCGCCTTCGCGCCGTACGTCGAGGCGTACGAGCGGCGCGGCGAACCGCTGCCCGGCTGGCTGCGGCAGGGCGAGGGCTTCGGCACCGCCGACGACGTCGCCGGGCTCGTGGTCTTCCTCGCCTCGGACGCCGCCGACGGCATCACCGGGCAGGCCATCGGCGTCGGCGGCGACCGGCTGACCCTGTGGACCCACCCCGAGGAGCGGTCGGCGGTCTACCGCGAGGGCGGCTGGGACGCGGACGCCATCGCGGGCGTCTGGGGTACGTCGCTGGGGCGGCACCCGGAGGGCGTGGGCATCCCAGCGCCCGTGGACCCGAATGGTGCGGAGGGGGCCGGGCGGTGAACCTCGACGACCTCGTCGCCATCGACGTCCACACCCATGCCGAGGTCTCGGCCGACGGCCACTCCTCGCTGAGCGGCGAACTGGCCGAAGCCTCCGCCGCGTACTTCAAGACCCATGGCGCCCGGCAGCCCACCATCCCCGAGCTGGCCGCCCACTACCGCGAACGCCGCATCGCCGCCGTCGTCTTCACGGTGGACGCGGAGACCGCCACCGGCCATCCGCCGATCAGCAACGAGGAGGTGGCCGCCTCCTGCGCCGAGCACGCCGACGTCCTCATCCCGTTCGCCAGCGTCGACCCGTGGAAGGGCCGGGCGGCGGTGCGGGCGGCGCGGCGGCTGGTCGAGAGCCACGGGGTGCGCGGCTTCAAGTTCCATCCGTCCCTCCAGGCGTTCCACCCGAACGACCAGCGGTTCTATCCGCTGTACGAAGCGATCGAGGAGCTTCGGGTGCCCGCGCTCTTCCACACGGGGCAGACCGGGATCGGCGCGGGCGTGCGCGGGGGCGGCGGAATCCGCCTGAAGTACTCCAACCCGATGGACGTGGACGACGTCGCCGTGGACTTCCCGGACCTGCCGATCATCCTGGCCCATCCGTCGTTCCCCTGGCAGGACGAGGCGCTGGCCGTCGCCACGCACAAGCCCAACGTCTACATCGACCTGTCCGGCTGGTCGCCGAAGTACTTTCCGCCGCAGCTGGTCCGCTACGCCAATTCGCTGCTCAAGCACAAGGTCCTGTTCGGCTCCGACTATCCGGTGATCGACCCGGACCGATGGCTGGCCGACTTCGGCGAACTCGACATCAAACCCGAGGTTCGGCCGCTGATCCTCAAGGACAACGCGGCGCGGCTGCTCGGCCTCACGAAGGAGTGAGCGAAAGATGCTGGAGCAAGGCATCGGCCGGGGTGCGGGAGAGGGCGTCGGATCGTGGCCGCGACGGCGGGCCCGTAAGACCCCCGGACGGATCGCGATCGTCCACGGGGACGACACCCAGACCTACCGGGAGCTGGACGCGACCGTCACCCGGTTCGCCCGGGCCCTGCGGGCGCGCGGGATCCGGCGCGGCGACCGCGTCGCCTACCTCGGCCCCAACCACCCCTCGTTCCTCCACGCACTCTTCGCCACCTGCGCGGTGGGCGCCGTCTTCGTACCGCTCAACACCCGGCTCGCCCCGCCCGAACTGGCCTACATGCTGAACGACTCCGGCGCGCGGCTGCTCCTCCACGACGCGCGCTGCGCGCAGACCGCAGCGGAGGCGGGCGCGGGCATCGCGGTGGCGGTCGACGAGCTGACGGACGGGGGCGGTGAGGACCAGGCGGACGAGGTCATGGGCGCCGACGATCCGTGCATGATCATGTATACGTCCGGCACCACCGGTCAGCCCAAGGGCGCCGTCCTCAGCCACGCCAACATCACCTGGAACAGCCTCAACGTCCTGGTCGACACCGATCTCGCCTCGGACGAGATCACCCTCGTCACCGCGCCCCTCTTCCACACCGCCGCGCTGAACATGACCTGCCTGCCGACCCTGCTCAAGGGCGGACGCGTGGTGATAGAGCCCGGCTTCGACGCGGAACGGATGCTCGACCTGATCGAGAACCAGGGCGTGACCTGCCTCTTCGGCGTCCCCACCATGTTCGCGGCGGTGGCGGAGTCGCCGCGCTGGGCGACGGCCGACCTGTCGTCCGTGCGCACCCTGATGTGCGGTGGTTCCCCCGTACCCAAGGCGCTGATCGACGTCTATCTGCGCCGCGGCCTCTCCTTCATCCAGGGATACGGGATGACCGAGGCGTCGCCGGGGACGCTGCTGCTCGACCGCGAGATGAGCGAGGCCAAGGCGGGCTCCGCGGGCGTACCCCACTTCTTCACCGACGTCCGGCTGGTCCGCTCCGACCTGACCGGCGAGACGGAACCCGGCGAGCCCGGCGAGATCCTGGTGCACGGCCCGCATGTGATGCGCGGCTACTACGGCCTGCCGGACGCGACCGCGAACGCGCTGCTGGAGGGCGGATGGTTCCGCTCCGGGGACGTGGGGGTGCGGGACGAGGACGGCTATGTGTTCATCGTGGACCGCGTCAAAGACATGATCATCTCGGGCGGCGAGAACGTCTATCCGGCCGAGGTGGAGAACGCGCTGTACGACCACCCCGATGTCGTCGAATGCGCCGTGGTCGGCATGCCGGACGCCCGGTGGGGCGAGGTCGGCAAGGCCGTCGTGGTCCTCCGGGCGGGAGCCACCGCCGATCCGCGGGGCCTGCTCGACCACCTCGCGGGCCGCCTCGCGAAGTACAAGGTGCCGAAGACGGTCGAGTTCCGGACCGCGCTGCCGCGCACCGCCAGCGGAAAGATCCGCAAATCCGCCCTGCGCTGACGAGACGCACCAGCCTCACCGAACGAACGGAGACCTCGCGTGCCCACGACCGTGAACAGCTTCGACGAGCTGAAGCAGCTGGCCGGACAGCACCTCGGCCACAGCCGGTGGCACCGGATCGAGCAGGACCGCATCGACACCTTCGCCGACGCGACCGATGACCACCAGTGGATCCACGTCGACCCCGAGCGGGCCAAGGACGGCCCCTTCGGCGGCACCATCGCCCACGGCTACCTCACCCTGTCCCTGCTGATCCCGCTGTGGGGCGAGATCCTCGAGCTGGGCGGCGTCCGGATGGCCGTCAACTACGGCCTCAACAAGGTGCGGTTCCCGGCGCCGGTACCGGCCGGTGCCAGGATCCGGGCCGGGGCGACGCTCGTCTCCGTCGAGGAAATCGGGGACGGCGGCGCCCAGGCCGTCATCGACCTGGTGGTGGAACGGGACGGCGGCGACAAGCCGTGCTGTGTCGCCCAGGCGGTGCACCGCTACCACTGGTGAGGCCGGACGGGTGAGGGCCGGCCGCCGTCGTCCACGGCGGTGACCAGGACGGCCACCGTCGCCGGGGGCGGCGCGGTGGCCGCGAGCGCCCCGCGCACCGCGCGGGCCACGTCCAGCGCGCGGTGGCCCGGGGCCACGGCCAGCTCCACGCGGATGTGCCGTCCCTCGATCCGTACCGCCTGGTGGCTCAGCACCGGGGCGAGCCGGGCCACGCCGGGTACGGCCGTGACCGCGGCGGCGATCGCCGAGCCGTCGTCCTCCCGGTCCTCCGGCTGCCCGGCGGGGGACGGCTCAGGCTCCGGAACCTCGTCCAGCACGTCCGTCACCCGCAGATCCACGGCGTCCACCGCCAGCCCGAGCCGGTCCGCGGCCGCGCTCAGCAGGACCCCGCGCAGCCGGTCCGCCGTCACCGGCAGCGGCCGGTCCGCGGTCGCCGCGAACTCCGCCTCGACCCGCAACGGCCCCGGCGGCAGCGCGCTCGGCGGGGCCGGGACCGCGGGCGGCGCGGCGGCCTCCGGATCGGCCAGGGCGATGCGGAGCGTGCCCAGACGCACCCCGGGCAGGGCATCGGCCGCCCGGCGCAGCACGGCGTCCGCCGCGCGCTCGGTCAGCCAGGCGCCGTCCTCCGGCCCGCCCAGGGGGAGGAGGCGGCCGAGCCGCAGTTGCTGCCGTACGGCTTGTGCGAGCCGGTCCGTGACCATGCCTGAATGATGCACAACATGCGCATTACGGGCCAATTGCCTTTAGTGTGGCAAGTAGGGCTAATGGAGAGGAGGGCGATCGGTGATGTCCGAGACCGCGCCACGCAACCGGCCCCAGACCCCCGCCACGGAGCCGTCCGCCGGTACGCCGAAGACCCTCGGCGGAGGCCGCGGCGTCGACCCAGGAGCCCGCGGCCGCACCACCATCGCGGACGGTGTGGTCGAAAAGATCGCCGGAATGGCCGCCCGCGATGTGGTCGGCGTACACGCCATGGGCGGCGGGCTCGCCCGCACCTTCGGCGTCGTGCGCGACCGGGTGCCCGGTGGCGGCAAATCGGTCTCCCGCGGGGTGAAGGCCGAGGTGGGCGAGGTGCAGACGGCCCTCGACCTGGAGATCGTGGTGGAGTACGGCGTCTCGATCGCCGACGTCGCCCGGGCCGTACGGGAGAACGTGATCACGGCGGTCGAGCGGATGACCGGCCTCGAGGTCGTCGAAGTCAACATCGCGGTCAGCGATGTGAAGTTGCCGGATGAGGAAGAGGAATCGCCGGAGCCGAGGCTGCAGTAGCCGCGGCAGCGGCTCCGGTTGGCTCCAGCAGGGGAGCACACGATGAGCATGGCCGTGATCGGGGTGATCGCGGGGATGGCGCTGGGTTTCGCCGGATACTTCGGTGGTTTCGGGGCCTTTCTGCTGGTGGCGGCGTTGGGCGCCGTCGGCTTCGTCGCGGGCCGGTTTCTGGACGGGGACCTGGAACCCGGCGAGTTCTTCCGCACCCGCGACCGTGGCGAACGGCGGCGGTGACGGTGCGCCGTGAGTGAGCCGGATGAGCGAGGTGAGCCGGGGGAGCGGGATGAGCCGGATGAGCCGGGGCAGCGGGGCGAGCGGGGCGCGACCCGGATCGCGGACCGCGTCGTCGCGAAGATCGCCTCGCGCGCGGCGCGGGAAGCGCTCGGCGGCGAGCGCGGGCTCCTGCCGTACGCGGTCGTCGCGGTCCGCGCGGGCGCCGCGCGCGTGCGCGTCGCCGTCGAGCTGGGCTATCCGTCCGACCTCGGCGCGCAGTGCGCGGCGGTACGGCGTCATGTGGCGACGCGGGTCGGCGAACTGACGGGCATGGAGGTGCCGGACGTGGCGGTGACCGTGGAACGGCTGCACTCACCGCGGCTGGACCGGGGGACGGTGCGATGAGCGCCACCGGTCGTTTCTGGTCGGCCCGGCGCGTACCGGCCGGTCTGGCCGCGCTGGTGCTGCTCGGCGCACTCGGGCTGCTCCTGTACGACATCGCCTCCGAACGCACCGGCCACCCCGTGATGGAGTGGCGGCGCTGGCTCGCCGACCAGCTCGCCACGCGTCCGCTCGGCGACGGCTGGATCGTGGGGATCGCGGTGGCCCTGGTCGTGCTGGGCGTGTGGATGGTCGCCCTGGCAGTCACCCCGGGCCTGCGAAAACTCCTCCCGATGAGCGACGACGGCAAGGCCGCCCTCCGGGCCGGGATCGACCGCACCGCCGCCGGGCTGATGCTGCGCGACCGGGCGATGGCCGTGCCCGGCGTACGGGCCGTACGGGTCGACGTCGGCCGCCGCCGGATCAGGGCCCGCGCCCAGGCGCACTTCCGCGACCTCGACGACGTACGGGCCGACCTGCTGACCGTCCTCGGAGACGGCATCCGGCAACTCGGGCTCGCCCGGCGCCCGGGGCTGTCCGTCCGCGTACGGCGACCGGCGAGGTGACGGGCGCGTGCGGATCGTGAACCGGGTGCTGCTGGGGGTGCTGGGCCTGGCCGTGGCGTGCGCGGGCGCGGCGGTCCTGATCGCCGGCCGGCGTTCCCCCGACGCCGTGCTGCTCACCCGCGCGGACCGGGTGCGCTGGCGCGACGAGGCCTGGTGGTGGCCCGGCGTCATCGCGGCGCTGAGCGTGCTGGTGCTGCTCGCGCTGTGCTGGGCCCTGGCCCAGCTGCTGCGGCGCCGCCTGGACGACGTCCTCGTACCGATGGACGACGGCTCCGGCGCGTCGCTGCGCGGCCGCGCCCTGGAGGCCGTCCTGAGCGCCGACGCGGAGTCCCTGCCCGGCGTCTCCCGCGCCCACGTCCACCTCCACGGCCGCCGAGCCGCCCCCAGGGCGAGGGTGGGCCTGGTCCTGACCGCGGGGGCGGAACCGGCGGCGACCCTACGGTCCCTGGAGACCGAAGCCCTGACCCCCGCCCGCACCTCAGCGGGCCTGCCCCACCTCCCGGCGGAGGTCCGCCTGCGTGCCGCCCCCCACGCCCCGGAGCGAGCCCACTAGGCACGCCTGGGGGCTGCGCGGGGTGTGCGGGGTGTGCGGTCGCTGGGGTGGTGGGTGCGGGTGCGGGGCCTCCGGGGCAGGGCCCTGGACCGTATATTTACGGCGCCGGGCCCGGAAGCGTGCCGTGAAGGTCGAGCGATTGGCGCCACACATATACGTCAGCGTCCAGGACCCCACCCCTGCGACCCCACCCCCTCCCGCCGCACGGCGGCCCCCGCCACCGGCCACCGCCCCGCCCGATTCCGGCGCGCCTGGCGGTCGGGCACAGGCCGGGGGTGGTCGCGCCCCGCCGTCAGGCGCCCCCGCTGCCAAGCGGCCCCCTAGCAGTGGCCGCCGCCCCCTCCGGCTCCGGCCCGCCCGGCGGTCGGGCGGGCCCCGTCCTCTCGTGTCGTCTGCGTGGGCCCCGTCAGTGGCCGCTGCCCATGTCCGGTTCGGGCGCGCTTGGGGACAGGTGCAGGGCTGGGGTGGGAGCCCCCCAGCCCGTACGGCCCGACCTCGACCAGCTCTTCGGGCCGCCATCGGCCGCCGTCACCCTGGAGGCGGGGGCCGGGCGTCGTCAGGCGGCCCCTGCCAGTGGCCGCCGCCCCCTCCGGCTCCGGCCCGCCCGGCGGTCGGGTGTGGCCCCGTGCCGTCTGTACAGGGCCCCGTCGGTGGCTGCGCTCCCGTCCGCTCTGGCGCGCTTGGCGGCCCGGTGCTGGGTGGCAGGGCGCGCCTCCGCCCCTCCCGCCGGCGGCCAGGCCCCCTAGCAGTGGCCGCCGTCCCCGTGCGGTTCCGACGCGCCTGGCGGCCGGGTGCGGCCTCGTGCCGTCTGTACAGGCCCCATCGGTGGCTGCCGCCCCCTCCGGCTTCGGCACGCTTGGCGGCCCGGTGCTGAGTGGGCGCCGCCCGGCCCCTCCGTCGTATGGCGGCCCACCGCCGGTGGCCCTGTCGGCCGGCCCCGCCGCCGCGTGGTGGCTCCGGCTCGGGGGCGGGGCGATCCGTCCCCGAGCCGGACGGTGGCTACCGGCCTGGTGGCCCCGGCCGCCGGTCCGGTGTCGGGTGCGCCGAATCAGCCCCTCCGGCGTTTGAGGAGCGGGGTCCGGGGCGGAGCCTCGGGGTCGGGGAGGGGCGGGGTGGGGAAGAACCCCCCACCGTCACCAGCCGTGGAGCGCGCCCCCGTCCACCGGGAGCATCAGCCCGGTCAGGTAGGAGGCCGCGGGGGAGAGGAGGAACGCGGCGGCCTTGCCGAATTCGTCGGGGGTGCCGTACCGCCGCAGCGGAATCGCCGCGCTGTTGCGCTCGCGCGCGGCGTCGGCATCACCGGAGAGGCCGTCCAGCTCGCGGACCCGGTCGGTGTCGATGCGGGCCGGGAGGAGGCCCACGACGCGGACGCCGCGCGGGCCGAGCTCCAGCGAGAGGTTCTTGGCGAAGCCCGCGAGCCCGGGGCGGAGGCCGTTGGAGACGGTGAGGCCGGGGACGGGCTCGTGGACGGAACCGGACAGGACGAAGCCGATCACACCGCCGGGGGTGAGTTCGGCGGCGGCGGCGCGGGCGAGCCGGACGGCGCCGAGGAAGACCGAGTCGAAGGCGGTCTGCCACTGGGCGTCGGTGATGTCGGCGGTGGGCCCGGCGGGCGGCCCGCCGACGCTGATGAGGATGCCGTCGAAGCGGCCGAACCGCTCGCGGGCGGTGGCGATGAGGCGTTCGGCGGCGTCGGGGTCGGCGTTGTCGGCGGCGACGCCGACCACGTCGGGGCCGAGACCGGCGGCGGCCGCGGCGGCGGTGTCGGCGTCGCGGCCGGTGATGACGGCCTTGGCGCCGTCGGCGACCAGCTCGGCCGCGGCGGCGCGGCCCAGCCCGCGGGTCGCTCCGGTGACGATGTACACGCGGTCTTTGAGTCCAAGATCCATGGGTTCAGTCTGCCTGGGGCGCATCCGCGAGGGTGAGGGCGGTCCCCACCAGCCCGATGTGGCTGAAGGCCTGGGGGAAGTTGCCGAGCAGCCGGTCGGCCTCGGGGTCGTACTCCTCGGCGAGGAGACCGACGTCGTTGCGCAGCGACAGGAGCCGGTCGAACAAAGCGGAAGCGTCCCGGCGGCGGCCGATGAGGTGGAGGGCGTCGGCGAGCCAGAAGGAGCAGGCGAGGAAGGCGCCCTCGGTGCCGGGGAGGCCGTCGGAGGTGTCGTCGGTGGAGTAGCGGCGGATGATTCCGTCGTGGCTGAGCTCGCGGCGGACCGCGTCGACGGTGCCGATGACGCGGGGGTCGTCGGCGGGAAGGAAGCCGACGCGCGGGATGAGGAGGGTGGCGGCGTCGAGCGCCGTGGAGCCGTAGGACTGGGTGAAGGTGTTGCGGGAGGCGTCGTAGCCCTTTTCGCAGACCTCGCGGTGGACCGCGTCCCGCATGGCCCGCCATCGGTCGGTGTCGCCGTCCAGGTCGGGGTGGGATTCGATGGTGCGGACGGCGCGGTCGGCGGCGACCCAGGCCATGACCTTGGAGTGGACGAAGTGGCGGCGGGGGCCGCGGACCTCCCACAGGCCCTCGTCGGGGTCCTGCCAGGCGGATTCGAGGAAGTCCATGAGGGCGCTCTGGATCTTCCACGCGTGGGGTTCGGGGGCCATGCCGTGGGCGCGGGCGAAGTAGAAGGAGTCGAGGACTTCGCCGTACACGTCGTGCTGGCGCTGGGTGACGGCGCCGTTGCCGACGCGGACGGGGGAGGAGTGGCCGTACCCCTCCAGCCAGGGCAGCTCGTGTTCGGGGAGGCGCCGCTCGCCGCCGAGCCCGTACATGATCTGCAGTTCGGCGGGGTCGCCGGCGATCGCGCGGAGCAGCCAGTCGCGCCAGGAGACGGCCTCTTCGCGGTAGCCGGCGGAGAGCAGGGCGTTCAGCGTGAGGGTGGAGTCGCGCAGCCAGCAGTAGCGGTAGTCCCAGTTGCGCACCCCGCCGAGCCGTTCGGGCAGCGAGGTGGTGGGGGCGGCGACGATGCCGCCGGAGGGGGCGTAGGTGAGCGCCTTGAGGGTGATGAGGGAGCGTACGACGGCGTCCCGGTAGGGGCCCCGGTAGGTGCAGCGGGCGGCCCAGGCGCGCCAGTCCTCCAGGCTGGACCGCAGGGCCTCGTACGGGTCGAGGAGGCGGGGCCGGGGCTCGTGGGAGGGGTGCCAGGTGAGGACGAAGGCGACCCGGTCCCCGGCGGAGACGGTGAAGTCGGAGCGGGTGCTGAAGTGCTCGCCGTAGGTGTGCACCTCGGGTTCGGAGCGCAGCCATACGGAGTCGGGCCCGGCGACGGCGATGCGGTGGCCGTCGGTGCGCCGCACCCAGGGGATGACGTGCCCGTAGTCGAAGCGCAGCCGCAGGACGCCCGCCATCACGACGCTGCCGGAGACGCCCTCGACGATGCGGATGACGTCGGGCGCGCGGTCGCGCTGCGGCATGAAGTCGATGACCTTGACGGTGCCGGTGCCGGTCTCCCAGACGGATTCCAGCACGAGGGAGTCGTCCAGGTAGGCGCGGCGGGTGCAGGTGCCGGCGCCCTTGGGAGCGAGCCGCCAGTGGCCGTTGTCCTCGTCGCCGAGCAGGGCGGCGAAGCAGGCGGCCGAGTCGAAGCGGGGCAGGCAGAGCCAGTCGATCGAGCCGTCGCGGCTGATCAGGGCCGCCGTCTGGTGGTCGCCGACGAGCGCGTAGTCGTCAATGTCCTGTGCCACGTCGGGCACCTTCCCGGAGAGCGGGAAGGCTAGTCCGTATTGGCGGCGGCGGGGGTCTTCTCGGGGCTCTGCCCGGTGTTCTCGGCGGCGGCCCCGGCGGCCCCGGCGGCCTGGGCGGCTTGGTCGCGGCGCTCCCGGCGGGCCAGGACGAACCAGCCGAAGGGCACTCCGGCGGAGAACAGCCACCACTGGACGGCGTACGCCATATGGGGGCCGATGTCGCTGTGCTCCGGCTCCGGCACCGGGTCGGGCTGCTTGCCGCCCTTGGGGGAGGACGAGGTCAGCTCGACGTAGCCGCCCAGGACGGGGCGGCCGAGCGCCTTGGCCTGCTGCTCGCTGTTGATCAGCATGACCTGGCGCGGCGGCAGCCCCCGCTTGTCCTTGATGCCGCTGCCCGCGGTGGTCTCGTCGGCCTTGAGGCGGCCGGTGACGGTGACCTTGCCGCGGGGGGCGGCCGGGACGTCGGGGAACTTGGTGAGGTCGGCCCCGGCGGGGATCCAGCCCCGGTTGACGAGGACGGCCCGCTTGCCCTCGATCAGCGGGGTGAGGACGAAGTAGCCGATGCTCTGCTCGTCGGAGCCGGTGCGCTGGCGGACGACGACCTCATGGGCCGTGTCGTACGTCCCGGTGGCGGTCACCGTGCGGAAGGTGTCGTCGCGGGGGACGGCGCGGCCCGGGGCGGTGAGCTTGTCGACGGGGACGGCGGGGGCGCCGAGGTTGTTCCCGATCAGCTGGTTCTGCGCGACCTTGGCCTCGTGGCGGTGCAGCTGCCAGAAGCCCAGCCTGATCATGGTGGGGATCAGCGCGAGCCCGATCAGCGTGAGAATCACCCACTGCCGGGTCAACAGGAAGCGGTACACGTCCTTGACACTACTCGGCGTGGATTGTCCCCCGGCCACGGGGGGCACCGGACGACAATCCACGCATCCGGCCGGGGTCATACCTTGTCGACGATGCCCACCTTCCCTTCCGCGCGGGAGCAGTGGGCGCCGCAGTAGTAGTGGCCGTCCACCTCGACCCCCTGGCCGATGATCTGGCACCGGCAGTGCTCACAGATGGGCGCCATGCGGTGGATGGCGCAGGAGAAGCAGTCGAAGACGTGCACATTGCCCTGGGCGTGCACCTCGAACGTCATGTTGTAGTCGTTTCCGCAGACCTCACAGCGTGCCATGGGCCACAGCGTGCGGGCCCGGGCGACGGCGGGCGAGCGGTGGGCGGGCGCGTCGCGCGGACTTCACCTGATTGTCGGCTCAGCCGGGGTGACATCCAGGAGGAGCTGCGTGAAGGCGGCCTCGTCGACGATGGGCGTGCCGAAGGAGCGGGCCTTGACGGTCTTGGAGGTGGACGCGTCGGGATCGTTGGTGACCAGCAGGCTGGTGAGCCGGGACACACTGGTCGCCACGTGCAGCCCCGCCTCGACCGCCCGGTCCTCCAGCAGCTCCCGGTCGACCGAGGTGTCCCCGGAGAACGCGACCCGCATGCCCTGGGTCAGCAGCCCGCCCGGCTGGTAGCGCCCGGGGTTGGGGTAGGGGCAGGCGGGGCGCTTGCGGCTGGGGCGCCAGCTCTGCTGCCGGTACGAGCGCTGGGCGCCGATCCCGCGGGACGGCGGGTCCGTCCATTCGGTGAGCGGCTGACAGGCCAGCAGGGGCAGCCGCAGCCCGGTCTCGGCGGCCCGGTGGAGGCTCGGCCGGAACGTCTCGGCGAGCACCCGCGCGTCGTCCAGCGCGTGGTGGGCCCGCTCCTGGACGACCCCGTAGTGCGCGGCCAGGGTCTCCAGCTTGTGGTTGGCCAGCGGCAGCCCCAGCTCCTTGGAGAGGGCGATGGTGCACAGCCGCTGACGGACCGGCGCCTCGGTCTCGGACCGGGCGAACTCGCGGGCGATCATCGCCCAGTCGAAGGCGGCGTTGTGCGCGACCAGGACGCGGTCGGCGAGGCGTTCGGCGAACGCGGCGGCGACGTCGGGGAAGAGCGGGGCGTCCTGCAGGGTCTCCCGGGTGAGGCCGTGGATCCATACCGGGCCCGGATCGCGCCGCGGGTTGACGAGCGTGTACCAGCGGTCCTGGACCGCGCCGCGGGCGTCGAGCTGGTAGACCGCCGCGGAGACGATCCGGTCGTCGCGGGCGAGGCCGGTGGTCTCGACGTCGACCACCGCGTACCCCTGCGGATAGGCCTCCGGCCACGAGGGTGTTGACGCGGTTCGCGGGGCGGCTGCCGTGGGGTCTTCGAGCATGGTCCATGAGGATACGGGCCGCGGCCGACGGTCCGGGTGGCCGGGCCCGTGCCGATACGTTCCGTCAGCCGACCGGCCCGGGCCCATTGTTGACATCGCGTCTATCATACTTGTTGGTAACTACCTCTGGTGGCGGGGTGAAACCGGCTCTATGTTGCCGGTATGCCGCATTTGCCCAACGCTGTGCTGTGGTCGATACCCGCCTTCGTGCTGCTCGCCGTCGTGGAGATGGTGAGTTACCGCCTGCGCCCCGATGAGGACGCCGCGGGCTACGCGGCCAAGGACGCCGCGACCAGCGTCACCATGGGGCTCGGCAGCCTCGTCTTCGACCTGGTGTGGAAGGTCCCGATCGTGGCGGTCTACTCCGCCGTGTACGAACTCACGCCGCTGCGCGTCCCGGTGGAGTGGTGGACGCTGCCGCTGATGCTGCTCGCCCAGGACTTCCTCTCCTACTGGTCGCACCGCGGGCACCATGTGATCCGCATCCTGTGGGCCTGCCATGTGGTGCACCACTCCAGCCGCAAGTTCAACCTCACCACCGCGCTGCGGCAGCCGTGGACCACCTGGACCGTATGGCCGTTCTACGTACCGATGATCGCGCTCGGGGTGCATCCGGCCGCGGTCGCGTTCTGCTCGTCCGTGAACCTCGTCTACCAGTTCTGGATCCACACCGAGCGGATCGGCACCCTGCCGCGCCCCGTCGAGTTCGTCTTCAACACGCCGTCGCACCACCGCGTCCACCACGCCTCCCAAGGGGGCTATCTGGACCGCAACTTCGGCGGGATCCTCATCGTCTGGGACCGGCTCTTCCGGTCGTTCGTCCCCGAGACCCGGCGCCCGGTCTTCGGGCTCACCAAGAACATCGACACCTACAACCCGCTGCGCGTGGCCACCCATGAGTACGCGGCCATCGCCCGCGACATCGCGGCGGCCCGCGACTGGCGCGAGCGCGCCGGGCGGGTCTTCCGCGGCCCGGGCTGGGCGCCCGCGGCGCCGCCCGTCACCGCGGCGGAGGGGGAGCGCGAGCCGGAGCGCGCCGTATGAGCGCCGCGCGCGCCCTGCGCGCGCTCTTCACGCTGCTGACGGCCGCGCATCTGGGTGCGCTGCTCGCCGGCGCCACCACGCTCGTCCAGCTGACCAAGCCCGCCCTGATGCCGGTCCTCGCGGCGTACGTCCTGCTGCGCGGCGGGCCGCGCCCCCTGGCCGCCGCCCTGCTGTGCGGCTGCGGCGGGGACGTGTCGCTGCAACTCGGCGGCGGCACCGCCTTCCTCGCCGGGATGGGCTGCTTCGCGGCCGGGCACCTGTGCTACCTCGCCCTGTTCGCGCGCTCCGGGCGGCCGCGCACGGCGCCGTGGGTGGCGGCCGGTTACGGGGCCGGGTGGCTCGGCGGCACGGCCGCGCTGTGGCCCGGGCTCGACCCGGCCTTGCGCGTCCCCGTCGCCGCGTACAGCCTGCTGCTGACGGCGATGGCGCTGGGCGCGCTGCGGGCGGGACGGGCGGCCGGGCTCGGCGGGGCGCTGTTCCTGCTCTCCGACGGGCTGATCGCGGCCGGGCTCGCCAACTGGCCGCGGCCTCCCGTACCCCAGTTCTGGATCATGGCCACCTATGTCACGGCGCAGCACCTGCTGACCACCGGGCTGCTGCGCGCGGCCGCCCGCGAAGCACCGCTCAGGGCGCTTCCGGCAGCCGCCTGAGCCGGACGATCCGGGCCGGGTCGGAGGCACGGTGAGGACCCCGGCCACGAGAGCGAACGCCCCCCAGAACGCGTACGGGCCGCCGGGCGGAAGCGCTGCCCGGCGGCCCGTACATCCTGTCAGCGGGTCACTTCCGGACCGCGTCCAGGGCGTCCACGATCCCGGCCCCGTAGAAGCCGTTGTAGCCCTTGCCGCCCTCGCACACCGCGTCGATCTTGCCGTCGCCGTCGATGTCGTACGACGTCGGGCAGGCGGTGTCGTCGGCCCCGGCCTCGAGGAGGGCCTTCACCATCGCGGCGGAGGCCTTCGGGTGGGTGCTCTTGATGAGCGCCGCGACGCCCGCCGCGTGCGGGGAGGCCATCGAGGTGCCCGCCATGTAGCCGTACTTGCCACCCGGGAGGGTGTTGTAGATCCGGCCGTCCTCGGCCGGGGGCGCCGGCTTCTGGTACGCGGTGCTGTCGCCGCCGGGGGCCGCGACGTCGATGACCCCGAGCCCGTGGTTGGAGAACGACGACTTGAGCCCCTTGGCGCCGGTCGAGGCGGTGGTGACGACGCCCGGCAGCTGGGTCGGGATGTCCAGGCAGGTGCTGGGGTCTATCACCCGCTCACCGGGGGTGGTGTCGTTCGGGCTGGAGGTGTCGGTGATCTTGTCGGAGGTGAGGTCGTAGTTCTCGTTGCCCGCCGCGGCGACGTTGACCACGCCCTTGCGCTCGGCGTACGACGAGGCCCGGCGCACCGCGTCGACCAGGGCCTTCTGGTCCGGGTCGCCGGTGCAGTTGAAGTACCACGGGTCGGTGTAATAGCTGTTGTTGGTGACGTCGACCCCGTGCTCGGCGGCCCACACGAAGCCGCAGACGACGGCCTCGGTGTAGAAGAACCCGTCGGTCGTGGACACCTTGATGCCGGACACCTTGACGCCGGGGGCGACCCCGGTGACGCCGATGCCGTTCTTCGCGGCGGCGATCTCGCCCGCGACATGCGTGCCGTGCGGGCTCTCCTCGGCGCTCGGCCGCCAGGCGCCGTCGGCCGTGTTCGGCTTGCCGGACACGCAGTTGACCGAGGCCTTGCGGTCGAAGTTGGGGGCGAGGTCGGGGTGGGTGTCGTCCACTCCGGTGTCGATGACCCCGACCGTCACGTCGCGGCTGCCGAGGGTCTTCTCGTGGGCCTTGTCCGCCTTGATGGCGGGCAGGTCCCACTGCAGCGGCTCCAGCGGGTCCTGACCGGCCTTGGCGCGGGCCGCGACCGCCTTGCGCTCCTTCTCGCTCAGCAGCTTCGGGGTGCCGACGTCGCCGGTGGACTGGGCGGGCAGCGGCGCGGTGCGGGTGGCACCGGCGGAGGCGACGCCGCGGACCGTACGGAGGGTCTTGGCGAAGTCCGGGTTGGCCGAGTGGGCGACGATCACGCCGATCCGGTCGTACGAGATGACCACCGTGCCGCCGGCCCCCTTGATGGCCTTCTCGATCCGCGCGTCGTCGCGGTGGCCCGGGCGGACGTTGACGACATAGCTGAGCGACGGGCCGTCGGCGGTCGCCGCGGCCGGGGCGGCGGGCTGGTGGTTGTCCTGCCCGGTGGCGCCCGCCGAGGTCGGCAGGAACGCCAGCGCGCCGGTCAGCGCCAGGGCGGCGGGTATGGCGACGGCGCGCGGCGTCAGCCCCCGCGATCCGGAAGACTTCATTTGCGCAGTGGAACTCGTCCCGGGTCTGGGAGCATCCGATCTCAGCTGAGCCATGGGGTCTCCACCTCATCCGTAGCGACCGCCGCAGCGCGGATGCGCGTGGGCGGGTACATGACGAGCGAAGCTATCGCTGATCATCACCGGGTATCAATACATTCCGGAAGAAAACCCGCCACAGCGCCCCGATCCAAACGCATCAGCGATTCTTCCCTCCGTCTTTCAACCAGACCCTGTTGTGGAATTGACTCCCGCTTTACTATGCGTGATCTGGATCACCATCGCCGCCGTACGTCCCGTCAGACCCACTCACCAGGAGAGACCGTGGATACCGCACCGGCCAGCGATCGTCCCGACGATCAGCGGCAGCACCACCGACCCCCGTACGACGAGGTGCAGGCAAGCCCCGAGTTCGGCGAACTGCGCACCGCACACCGCTCGTTCGCCTTCCCGCTGACCATCGGGTTCGTCAGCTGGTACCTGCTGTACGTCCTGCTGTCCAACTACGCGGACGGCTTCATGGACACCCGGGTCGTCGGCAACATCAACGTCGCTCTGGTGTTCGGGCTCGCCCAGTTCCTGACCACCTTCCTGATCGCCTGGTGGTACTCCCGGCACGCCGCCGCCAAGCTCGACCCGCGCGCGAAGGCCATCAAGGCCCGTCTGGGGGACAACCCATGAGCGACGCACACGCGGCCGCTCGGCCGCAGACGACACACAAAGCCGCGCCTCTGCGCCGCGTGGGCGGAGAAGCGAATGAAAGGGGCACGGCATGAGCGCTCACCTGCTCGCGGCCGAGAGCGCGTCGGACAACCGGCCGCTGATCATCACGCTCTTCACGGTCTTCGTCCTGGCGACCCTGGGCATCACCGTCTGGGCGGGCCGCCAGACCAAGGACGCCAACGACTTCTACGCCGGCGGCAGACAGTTCTCCGGCTTCCAGAACGGGCTCGCGATCTCCGGCGACTACATGTCCGCCGCGTCCTTCCTCGGCATCGCCGGGGCCATCGCGCTCTCCGGCTACGACGGCTTCCTGTACTCCATCGGCTTCCTCGTCGCCTGGCTGGTCGCCCTGCTCCTGGTCGCCGAACCGCTGCGCAACTCCGGCCGCTACACGATGGGCGACGTGCTCGCCTACCGGATGCGCCAGCGCCCGGTGCGCACCGCCGCGGGCGTCTCCACCATCGTCGTGTCGATCTTCTACCTGCTGGCCCAGATGGCGGGCGCGGGCGTCCTCGTCTCGCTGCTGCTGGGCATCACCAGCGAGGCCGGGAAGATCCTCATCGTCGTCCTGGTCGGCGTGGTGATGATGCTCTACGTCACCATCGGCGGCATGAAGGGCACCACCTGGGTGCAGATGGTCAAGGCCGTCCTGCTCATCGCGGGAACGCTCCTGATCACCTTCCTGGTGCTGCTCAAGTTCGACTTCAACGTCTCCCACCTGCTGGGCGAGGCGGCCAAGAACAGCGGCATGGGCAGCTCCTTCCTGGAGCCCGGCCTCAAGTACGGGGTCAACGCCACCTCCAAGCTCGACTTCCTCTCCCTCGGCATCGCGCTCGTCCTCGGCACCGCCGGACTGCCGCACATCCTCATCCGCTTCTACACCGTCCCCACCGCCCAGGCCGCCCGTAAGTCGGTCAACTGGGCGATCGGCATCATCGGCGGCTTCTACCTGATGACGATCGCGCTCGGCTTCGGCGCGGCGGCCCTGCTGGACCGGGACGCCATCATCGCGTCCAACAAGTCCGGCAACACCGCGGCACCCCTGCTCGCCGAGGAGATCGGCGGCGGCGCGGACTCCACCGGCGGCGCGATCCTGCTCGCGGTGATCTCCGCGGTGGCCTTCGCCACCATCCTCGCCGTCGTCGCCGGGCTCACCCTCGCCTCCTCGTCGTCCTTCGCCCACGACCTGTACGCCAACGTGATCCGCAAGGGCCAGGCGACCCAGAAGGAGGAGATCGCGGCCGCCCGCTGGGCCACCGTCGGCATCGGCACCGTCGCCGTCGTCCTCGGGGTCTTCGCCCGAGATCTCAACGTCGCGGGACTCGTCGCCCTCGCCTTCGCGGTCGCCGCCTCCGCCAACCTGCCGACCATCCTCTACAGCCTCTTCTGGAAACGTTTCACCACCCAGGGCGCCCTCTGGTCGATCTACGGCGGACTCATCTCCTCCGTCTTCCTGGTGCTCTTCTCGCCCGTCGTCTCCGGCAAGCCGACCTCGATGTTCCCGGACGTCGACTTCCACTGGTTCCCGCTGGAGAACCCCGGCCTGATCTCCATCCCGCTGGGCTTCCTGCTGGGCTGGCTGGGCACCCTCGTCTCCAAGGAGGAGCCGGACAAGGCCAAATACGCCGAACTGGAGGTCCGCTCGCTCACCGGACACGGCGCCCACTGACGCCGACAGCCCCCCGGCGGCCCCTCGATGTCATCGCCTTCGCGTACGGTGCGGGACAATTGACCACAGCGCACGCAAGCGAACCGTGAGGGGCCGCCGACATGCTGATCGACACCTATGGTCGAATCGCCACCGACCTGCGTGTCTCCCTGACCGACAGGTGCAACCTGCGGTGTACCTACTGCATGCCGGAAGAGGGGCTCCAGTGGCTCGCCAAACCCGACCTGCTCACCGACGACGAGATCGTCCGGCTGATCGGGATAGCCGTCACCGACCTCGGCGTCACCGAGGTCCGCTTCACCGGCGGTGAGCCGCTGCTGCGCCCCGGCCTCGTCTCCATCGTCGAGCGCTGCGCCGCCCTCACTCCGCGCCCCGAGATGTCCCTGACCACCAACGGCATCGGCCTGGAGCGCACCGCCGAGGCCCTGCGCGACGCCGGTCTGGACCGGGTCAACGTCTCGCTGGACACCCTGCGCCCCGATGTCTTCCAGGCCATGACCCGGCGCAAGCGCCACGGCGACGTGCTGCGCGGTCTCGCCGCCGCGCACTCCGCCGGACTCACCCCGGTCAAGGTCAACGCCGTGCTGATGCCCGGGCTCAACGGCGACGAGGCACCCGATCTGCTCGCCTGGGCCCTGGAGAACGGCTATGAGCTGCGCTTCATCGAGCAGATGCCGCTCGATGCCCAGCACGGCTGGAAGCGCGAGGGCATGATCACCGCCGGGGACATCCTGGAGAGCCTGCGCACCCGCTTCACCCTCACCCCCGAGGGCGGGGACGAGCGCGGCTCCGCCCCCGCCGAGCGCTGGCTCGTCGACGGCGGCCCGGCCCGCGTCGGCGTCATCGCCTCCGTCACCCGCCCCTTCTGCCGCGCCTGCGACCGCACCCGGCTCACCGCCGACGGACAGGTCCGCACCTGCCTGTTCGCGCGCGAGGAGTCCGATCTGCGGGGCGCGCTGCGCTCCGGCGCGCCGGACGAGGAGATCGCCCGGCTGTGGCGGCTGGCGATGTGGGGGAAGAAGGCGGGGTCGGGGCTGGACGACCCGTCGTTCCTGCAGCCGGACCGCCCGATGTCAGCGATCGGCGGCTGACACCGGCGATCGCGGCTGATCAGTGGGTGCTGATCACTGGCTTTCGGCGGCCGACCACTCTTCCAGCGTCACCACGTCCTTCAGGAAGCCGCGCATGCCGAGGAACGTCGACAGATGCTCGCGGTGCTCCTCGCACGCCAGCCAGGTCTTCCGCCGCTCCGGGGTGTGGAGCTTGGGGTTGTTCCAGGCCAGCACCCAGACGGCGGGGGCGCGGCAGCCCTTGGCGGAGCAGATCGGGGCGTCGGTCTCGGTGGCGGTGTCGAGGATGTTCACACCGCAAACTGTACGGAAACCGCCGCGGACATGACGACGCCGGGCAGCCACGGGGGGAGCCGCCCGGCGTCGGTCCGTCGCTCCGACGGGGGATGCGGAGCGCGTACGAAGTATGTCACGAGGCATAGGGCACGGTGCACCGGAACAGCGTGATTGATCTGAGGTTTTCCTGAGGTTCCGTAAACGCGGCAGGTCAGCCGTGTCCGCCGCGTCCATCCTCGCTGGTATGTGCGGCATCTTCCGGGACGGATTCCGCCCCCGCCGAATCCCCCGCCGAATGGGGCGCCGAATGCGGAGCCGAATCCGATGGTGCATCCGATGGCTTCTCGTCCAGGCCGGAGTTGAGCATCGGGCGCAGCGGCGTCGGAATGTAGGTGGTGGGAAGCGAAGGGGCGTTCTCCCGGCCCGCGTTCGCAATCACGACCGCCACATAGGGCAGCAGCACACCCAGCACCAGGGCGACGATGGCCACATGGCGCTCGACGTTCCACAACACGGCCGCCAGCACGACCGACACCGTCCGCACCGACATCGAGATCACGTAGCGCCGCTGCCGGCCGCGCACATCGTCGGCCAGTCCCTGACGGGCCCCGGTGATCCGGAAGACCTCGGTCTCGCTGTGCTTCCGCATCACGTTCCACCACCTGGTCCCCGAGCAGGTATCCCCCGCTCCGATACGTACTCAACGTTACGCCTCGCCCCCATACGGTTCGATACCGGGGCACCCCGATGGGTGGCGAAGCCGGTACGGCAGGGCACGTACGGGACGCTTCGACATGCGCCGTAACGAAAACGGTCGAACACTGGGAGGAAACGCGCGTCCCCCGCCGCGTCAGGAGGCGACATGAACTGGCTGTGGGCGATCGTCGTAGGAATCATTCTCGGTGTGATCGCCAGGGCGATTCTGCCGGGAAAGCAAAACATCCCCCTGTGGCTGACCTGCGTCTACGGCATCCTCGGAGCCATCGTGGGCAATGCGGTGGCCGGGTGGATCGGCGTCAGGCACACCAGCGGATTCGACTGGATCCGGCATCTGCTGCAGCTGGCCGGGGCCATCGTGATCGTCGCCCTCGGCACCCCGCTGTGGCAGACGATTCGCCACGGCGGCAGGAGAGAGCGGGCCTGAGCCCGTGCGATCCGCAGGAGCCGCGGCGGTCGGCGCGCATGGTGGAAGCGCACCGGCCGCCGCTCCGGATGACAGGGCTTATACGCCCTGGAGCTGGGCGATCTTCCGCCCGGCCTTGAGGTAGACCCCGCCGGAGGCCGCGCTGAGCCCCTCGTCCGCCAGCACCTCCGCGACCACCTCGGCCAGCGGCCGTACCGCCTGGGCCTCGGCGAGCACGATCGCCCGCTGACCGTCCTCGGCCTCCACGACCAGCCGCAGACCGTTCTGCTTGGCGACCCGGCGGGCCGCCGACGCGCTCGGCTGGAACTCCAGGACCTTGCTCAGCACGGTCGCGATGGTCTCACCGCCGTGCTCCGCGGCATCCACCACCGGCAGCGTCCCGACGTCGGTGAAGCTCTTCTTGGAGAACTGCGCCACGAAGCCCGCGCGCGCCGCCATCGCCGCCTCGACGCCGTACAGCGCCGTCACGACCTCGCCCGCCAGCACCTTCTTGAGGTCCATCGGGTGCAGCGACCGGGCCTCCAGCCGGGCGGTCACGGCGGCGATCTCCTCGTCCGTCCACTCCGTCCACGCCTCCAGGTACGGCTTCATCAGCCGGTCCGGAATCGACATGATCTTGCCGAAGACATCGTCGGCGGGCGCGCTGAGCGCCACGTAGTTGCCCTTGGACTTGGACATCTTGGCGCCGGTGCCGTCCGTGCCCTCGATCAGCGGCATCGTGACGACCAGCTGCGGCTGCTGACCGCGCAGCTCCATCAGCTTGCGGCCCATCTGCAGATTGAGCAGCTGATCGGCGCCGCCCAGCTCCACATCGCTCTCCAGCGCCACCGAGTCCAGGCCCTGCGCGATCGGGTACAGCAGCTCGGACATGGTGAGCCCCGACCCCGACGCCAGCCGGTTGCGGAAGTCCTCGCGCTGCAGCAGCTGCGACACCGGCACCTGGGAGAGCAGCCCCAGCAGCTCCGGGAAGGTGTACGGCGCCAGCCACTCGCTGTTCTGCCGGAAGCTGACCTTCTCGAAGTCGAAGAACGGCCGCACCTGCTGCTGGTAGCCCGCGAGGTTCCGCGCGATGTCGTCGTCGGTGAGCGGCGGGCGCTCGGCCGTACGCCCCGACGGGTCGCCGATCTTGGCCGTGAAGTCACCGATCAGCAGGGTGACGTCGTGCCCCATCCGCTGGAAACGGTTGAGGACGATCATCGGCACGGTGTGGCCGAGGTGCACATCGGCGGCCGTCGGGTCGATGCCCAGCTTGATGGCGAGGCCCCGGCCTGCGGCCCGGCGCTCCTCGATCCGCTCGGCCAGCTCCTTGACCCCCGGCAGGACCTCGACCGTACGGGAGGCGATCAGCTCGGCCTGCTCCTGCGCCGACAGGTCACTCAGGTCGAGAGAGCGCCGCGCGGACGTCTCGGCGAGCAGTTGCTCGACGGTCTTGTCGGAGGAGAGGTCCTGGTCGAGCAGCTCGCGGACGCGGGCGACGGATGCGCCGAGGCGTGTCATGGGGTTCCTGGGGAGAGTCAAGGGCGGATGGATGGGCGGGGACCAGTCTATTAGCCGGTCCCCCGAGGCCAGTCCCGATATCGTCCGGCCGGTCTCACACCCCCTTGCTGACCGAGCTCATGTTGAAGTCCGGAATCCGCAGCGCGGGCATCGCGGCGCGGGTGAAGTAGTCGCCCCACTCGCGCGGCAGCGTCGGCTCGGTGCGCCCCGCCTCGGTGGCGCGGGACAGCAGGCTCACCGGCGACTCGTTGAAGCGGAAGTTGTTCACCTCGCCGACGACCTCGCCGCCCTCCACCAGATACACCCCGTCCCGGGTCAGCCCGGTCAGCAGCAGGGTCGCCGGATCCACCTCGCGGATGTACCACAGACAGGTCAGCAGCAGACCCCGCTCGGTCGAGGCGACCATCTCCTCCAGCGAGCGGGTGCCGCCCCCGTCCAGGATCAGATTGTCGATCCCCGGGGCCAGCGGCAGCCCGGTCAGCTCCGCGGTGTGCCGGGTGGTGAGCAGGTGCTTCAGCACCCCGTCCCGGATCCAGTCGGTGGCGGGCAGCGGCAGCCCGTTGTCGAACACCGACGCGTCGTCCCCGGAGGAGTGCGCGATCACGAACGGCGCCGCCTCAAGACCCGGCTCACGCGGGTCGCTGCGCAGCGTCAGCGGCAGGTCCGACAGCGTGTCGCCGACCCGGGTGCCGCCGCCGGGCTTGCTGAAGACTGTACGGCCCTCCGCCGCGTCCCGGGCCGCCGAGGACCAGAACTGGTAGATCAGCAGATCGGCGACGGCGGTCGGGGGCAGCAGCGTCTCGTACCGGCCCGCCGGGAGGTCGACCTTCCGCTCGGCCCAGCGCAGCCGCCGGGCCAGCTCGGCGTCGATCGCGGCCGGGTCGACGTCCGTGAAGTCGCGGGTCGCCCGCCCGGCCCAGGCCGAACGCGTCATGTCCGGCGACTTGGCGTTCAGCTCCAGCGTGCCGCTCGGCTGGTCATGGCGCAGCCGCAGCCCGCTGGAGGTGCCCAGATAGCTGGAGATCACCTCATGGTTGGCGAACCCGTACAGCTCCCGGCCGCCCGCGCGGGCCCGGGCGAACGCCTCGCCAAGCGCCGGGGCGAACGCCGCGAACACCTCCGAGGAGGTCTCGGCGGGGGAGTCGGTGAAGCCGGGGGAGGCGGGCGCGGCGGTCCCGGGCCCGACCAGCGGCTGGGCGTCCTCGGCCGGGCCCGCGTCCCGCGCGGCCGCCTCGGCTGCCCGCACCAGCGGCTCCAGCTCCCCGGCGGTCACCGCCGACCGGGACACCACCCCGGACGCGGTGCCCTCCGCGCCGTCCACGGTGGCCACCACCGTCAGGGTGCGGCCCCGGGTGACGCCGTTGGTGGTCAGCGCGTTGCCCGCCCAGCGCAGATTGGCGGTCGACGTCTCGTTCGCGATCACCACACAGCCGTCCGCGCGGGACAGCTCCAGGGCGCGCTCCACGATCTCGTGCGGCTTCACGCTCATGCTCCCGCCTCCTGGGTGGTGTTGAGGATGTTCACGCCGCGGAAGAGCGCGGACGGGCAGCCGTGCGAGACGGACGCGATCTGGCCGGGCTGCGCCTTGCCGCAGTTGAAGGCGCCGTGCAGGACGTACGTCTGCGGGCCGCCCACGGCCGTCATCGAGCCCCAGAAATCGGTGGTCGTCGCCTGATACGCGAAGTCCCGCACCTGCCCCGCCAGCGCCCCGTTCCGGATGCGGTACGCGCGCTGCGCCGTGAACTGGAAGTTGTAGCGCTGCATATCGATCGACCATGAGCGGTCGCCGACCAGATAGAGCCCGTTCTCGACATCGCCGATCAGCCCGTCCGTGGACGGCCCGCTGGGGTCGGGCCGCAGCGACACATTCGCCATCCGCTGCACCGGCACATGCCCCGGCGAATCGGCGTAAGCACAGCCGTTGGACCGCTGGAAACCCGTCAACCGGGCGATCCGGCGATCCAGCTGATACCCCACCAGCCTGCCGTCCTTCACCAGGTCCCAGGACTGCCCGGCCACGCCCTCGTCGTCGTACCCGATCGTGGCCAGCCCGTGCTCGGCGGTCCGGTCACCGGTGACGTTCATGACCTCCGAGCCGTACCGCAGGCTGCCCAGCTTGTCGAAGGTGGCGAACGACGTCCCCGCGTACGCCGCCTCGTACCCCAGCGCCCGGTCCAGCTCGGTCGCGTGGCCGATCGACTCATGGATCGTCAGCCACAGATTGGACGGATCGATCACCAGGTCGTACGAGCCCGCCTCGACCGACGGCGCCGCCATCTTCTCCGCCAGCAGCCCCGGCAGCTCGGCCAGCTCCGCGTCCCAGTCCCAGCCGCCGGCCCCGGTCAGGTACTCCCAGCCGCGCCCGACCGGCGGCGCCAGGGTCCGCATCGAGTCGAACTCGCCGCTCACCGGATCCACCGCCACCGCGGTCAGCTGCGGATGCAGCCGCACCCGCTGCTGGGTGGTCGTGGTGCCCGCCGTATCCGCGTAGAACTTGTTCTCATGGACGGTCAGCAGCGACGCGTCCGCGTGCGCCACCCCGTCCGCCGCCAGCAGCCGCCCGCTCCACTCGGCCAGCAGCCCGGTCTTCTCCGTGTCCGGCACCCCGAACGGGTCGATCTCGTACGACGACACCCACGTCCGGTCCGCGTGCACCGGCTCGTCCGCCAGCTCCACCTTCTCGTCCGACCCGGCCGCCTCGATCACCTCGGCCGACAGCTTCGCCATCGCCACCGCCTGCGAGGCCACCCGCGCCGCCGCGTCCATCGACAAATCCACCCCGGACGCGAACCCCCAACTCCCCCCGTGCACCACCCGCACCGCATACCCCAGATCCGTGGTGTCGGACGACCCCGCGACCCGCGCATCCCGCAACCGCCACGCGGCACTGCGCACCCGCTCGAACCGGAAGTCCGCATGCTCGGCCCCCAACGCCCGCGCCCGCGCGAGCGCCGCGTCGGCGAGCGCGTGCAGCGGCAACGCGAGGAAGGACGGATCGATCTCGTGCACCACGGCGACCCCTTCGTCTGTGAGTGTCCGTCGGCAGTGAACCATGCCGCTACGACACCGGGCGCGTCCATCGCATTACCCGGCGGGGTCAGGGCGCTGATCTGTTTGACGCGGGCCACCCCGCCTGGTGCCCGGCCGGGGCCGGATTCCTGCGGCCCTGCGGCCGACATCGAGGGCCGCGTCCCAGACCTCGTCGACGTCGGGGCGTGGGCGCGGAGGTCATGGGGCGTGCCCGGCGGGTACGTCCCGGGCAGGCAGGGCGCCGTGGTCGAACGGGTCGCGTTGGCGCGGGAAGCTGTCGGCACACTTGCCGGGGCAGGCGTAGACGGTGCCGCCGCCGCCACTCGCGCCATGCCCGATCGCGACGACGACCGGGGCGCTGGTCGGCTTGTCACAGCGGGCGCAGACCTGGATCGTCACCTGACTCCCACCCCCTCTACGGCCTCGGCGGCGATCGCCCGGGCAAGCGCTTCGCGCAGCCGGTGCGGGTCGGTGAGGTACCGGCCGGGGCCCACCGGGATGCGCCAGTGCAGTCGGGGCCCGGTAGTACGCGCGGCCGGGGGTACGCCGACATAGGTGATCGTGGTGTCGTGCGCGCCGAGAGCATGCACCTTCCCCTGCATGCGCAGCCAGGACTGGGCTTGACCTGAAGGGCGGCGGCGATTCGCACGAGGTCGTGCAACGAGTCGACCTGCCAGTCAGCGGCAGCCGCCTCGGGCGTGCCCGACCAGAGATGGCCCCAGGGCCCACGGCGCAGATGCGCGGCGCGCAGGCCCGCGGCCTTCGCCGGGCCCGTGTCGTTCGCGGGGTGATCGCCTACGTAGACGGCCTCACCGGGAGCCGTTCCCGCCAGCTCCAGCACACGGACGAAGAAGGCGGGGTCCGGCTTGGCCACCCCCCACTCTCCAGAGGTGGCGATCGCGTCAACCGGCGGCGTGAGGTCGCGCAGCAACTCGCCGGTATGCGCTGTCTGATTGCCAGCGACGATGATGCCGACGCCAGTCTCGCGAAGAGCGGCGAGGGCTGGACGTACATCGGGGTAGAGATCGGACTCGCTCAGCTGCTCGCGGACGCCGGCGGCCTCCATGGCGGCCCGCTCGGCGGCGATGTCGATCCCGGGCCGGACGAGTCGCAGCGCCTCCGCGTTGTCGCGCCCCTGCGCCACGACCGCACCGACCAAGGCCGAGAGGGTGTGCCGGGGAACGCCCAGCCAGTCGGCCCACGCCGCCCAGCCGCGGTCGTCCCGGATCAAGGTCTCGCCGACGTCGAGCACCACTGCGCGAATCATCCGGGCAGCCTTCACGGGGACCACGACAGGGATCCGGCCGCCGCGGAGACTGCGGCCGGACCACCCCCGCGTGCGCGGGGACCACGTCGGCGTCCCTTCTGAACAAGACCCGCAGACCGGACCACCCCCGCGGGTGCGGGGGCCACGACTGCACCAATCATGCGGGCAGCGTAAAACACGGATCACCCCCGCCCGCGCGGGGAGGAACGATCGACGGCCCCTGCGGGGCGACTACGCGAGGGGCGGCTGGTGTTCGGCCGACTGGATGAGGCTGTTTTCGATCCGGGTCAGGGCGCGGATCAGGGTTTCCTGTTCCTCCTCATCCAGGCCGCCGACCGTGCTCGCTTCGAGTTCTGCCCAGATCTGCTCGACTTCCGTGCGCAGGGCGAGGCTGGCGGCCGTCGGTTCGATGATGGTGGCGCGCCTGTCGGTCTCGCTGGGTCGGCGGCGGACGAAGCCCGCGTGTTCCAGCCGCTTGACCGTGCGGGTCATGGTGGCCGCGTCCGAGCCGAGGAGGCGTACGAGGTCGGTCTGACGCTGTGGGCCGAGGTCCCACAGCTGCATCATGACCAGTTCCTGTCCGGGGTGCAGCCCCACGCGACGCAGGAGCTGTCCGGCGAGCATCCGGTGCAGGCGGGCCACGCGGAAGATCGCGTGGTTCATGGCGCCCGCCTGGATCGAGGGCGGCATCGGCGGGCGGGCCATGTCTGCGGCGGAGCCCGCGCACGGGGCCGGGTCGGGATCCTTCGACATGTCCTTCATGCCTCTCTCGCAGTGATGATTGTCTGAGCAGGGACACTCTATCGCCGCCCTCACCGCCGCCCGAGGGTGGATCCCAGCGCGGGAAAACCAGGGTGGAGTGATGTGTGTCACGTCCATTGGGGAATCGATGCCCGGATTTACTTGTTCGGACAGGCAATGGCATTGTGTGGTGCCACGTCACCGAACCCGAACAGGAGCCCGACCATGACCACGGCCTTCGCCCCCTATGACCTCGGCGGCATCCGTCTGTCCAGTCGCGTCGTGATGGCGCCCATGACCCGCAGCCGTGCCTACGGGCCCGGGCAGAGCCCCACCGATCTGATGGCGACCTACTACGCGCAGCGGGCGAGTGCCGGGCTGATCGTGACCGAGGGCACGCAGCCGTCGGCGATCGGCCAGGGTTACCCGGACACCCCCGGCATCCACTCCGCCGAGCAGATCGCGGCCTGGCGCAAGGTCACCGACGCCGTGCACGCCGAGGGCGGCACGATCTTCCTCCAGCTCATGCACACCGGCCGGGTCGGTCACCCGAGCCTGATGGGCCTCACACCGGTCGGTGCCTCCGCGGTCACGGCGAAGGGACAGGTCTATACGCACGACGGGCCGAAGGACTTCGTCACCCCGCACGCGCTGACCGAGGCGGAGATAGCGGAAACCATCGCCGACTTCGCGTCCGCCGCGCGCAACGCTGTCGAGGCGGGCTTCGACGGCGTGGAGCTGCACGGCGCCAATGGCTATCTGATCCACCAGTTCCTCGCCCCGAACTCCAACCGGCGCACCGACGCCTGGGGCGGCAGCCCCGAGCGGCGCATCCGCTTCGCCGTCGAGACCGCCAAGGCCGTGGCCGAGGCCATCGGCGGGAACAAGGTCGGCTTCCGCATCTCGCCCGGCAACCCCTTGAACGACATCGACGAGAGCGACCGGGCGGACGTGGAGGCCACCTACACCGCCCTCGTGGACGCCCTCGCCCCGCTCGGCCTGGCCTACCTGCACCAGATGGAGGCACCCGACATCCGCGACCTGACCGTGCGGCTGCGCAAGGCATGGCCGAGTACCTTCGTCCTCAACCCCTCCACGGGTACGGAGCCCACCGGCCCCGACGCGCTGGCGCTCATCGAGGACGGCACCGCCGACCTGATCGCCTACGGGGCGCTCTTCCTCGCCAACCCCGACCTGCCCGCCCGCCTCGCCGCCGGCGGCCCCTTCAACGCCCCGGACCGCGCCACCTCCTTCGGCGGCGACCACCGTGGCTACACCGACTACCCCGCCCTCGGCTGAACCGGAGACGCGCCATGACCTTCACGACTCGGCCCGGAACATACGGCGCACGCCAGCCCGGAGCCGCGGTTCGCTGGCTGAACAAGGTGACCATGCGCCAGATCGTCCGCAAAGGCGGCGGGAAGATGCTCGGCGGCCTGGACGCCCTCGTGCTGACCACCGTCGGTAAGAAGAGCGGAGAGCCCCGTAAGTCCCCGGTGTGCTGGTTCCCCGGCAAGGGCGGAAGCTGGCTGATCGTGGCCTCGGCCAACGGAGCCGCGAAGAACCCCGCCTGGTACTACAACCTCGCCGCTCACCCCGACAAGGCATCCATCACCCTCGGCGGCCGGACCGTTCCCGTCGTCGCCGAGCAATTGCACGGCGAAGAGCGCGAACGCGCCTGGCGAGGGATCGTCGACGCGTCGGCACGCTTCGGTCAGTACCAGCGGAAGACCGATCGCGAACTGCCCGTCATCCGCCTCACTCCGAGGCTCACTGGATGAAGCGCACCTCGGGGTGGGCGAGGGAGGGGCCGTCCAGCAGCTCCTGCGGTCGGCCCCGCAGGTGCTGCTCGAAGAAGGCCGGGATGTAGGCGCGCTGGGCGGCGAGGCTGCCCTCGGGGTCCACGGTGCCGATGTACTCCTCACGGCGCTGAGCGGGGATGTCGAGGGTCTCGTCCAGGACGGGCACGAACGACTGGGTGTCGGTGTAGCTGAAGTGGCCGGCCCCCTCGAGGCTCAGATCGCGCTTCCAGCCGGTCGAGTGGTCCCAGAAGGACTGCCAGGAGGGCTTGTTCAGATGCGTCTGATTCTCCTTGCCCATGAGCATGAACGGGCGGTCCAGCCCTTCCCGGGCCACGGGGAAGAAGTCCGTATCGCTGTTCTGAAGCGTGCCGTCCAGGTTGATCCCCGCGTCGATCCGGCGGTCCATGCGCATGGTCTCGGCTGCGGTGAGCCCTCCGGCCGAATGGCCGTACATGCCGATCTGCCCCAGGTCGAGCGCCCTGCCCAGGCCGCGCGGCAGACGGCGCCCCTCGGCGTCGGGGTTGCGGCCGTCCCGTAGGGCGGCGAGCTGGTCGAGGACGAAGCGGGTGTCGCGTATCCGGACGTCGACCGCCTTCTTCGTCCGCCCGGGCGTGCCCGGGTCCTTCGCCGTCTCGACCCGGCCGTCCGGGAACTCCACCGGATAGGTCTCGTACGTGTGGTCCATGGTGACCACCACATAGCCACGGCTCGCCAGTTCCATGGCCATCGACGTGCCCAGCGTGCGGACACTGCCCCCGCCCGGTGAGTACAGCACGACCGGCCGCCTCCCGCGGTCGTCGGCCGGGGCTCCCGAGGCCGCGCCCGTGACGACACCGGCCCAGTCCACCTCGCCGGGGCGCGCCAGGCCGTACGAGCCCGACTCGTCCAGGTAGCGGGCGGCACCGGGCCGCAGATACGGCTGGCGGGGGTAACCGTGCGCCGAATGCGCCGGATACCAGACGCTGACCATCAGCTCCCGGTCCCTCCCGGCGACCCAGGGGTCGGGCCGGTCGCGGTCGACGAGATGCAGCTCCGTGCTCCCGACCGGATGCGGACCGGTCGGCTCGGGCAGCTCGAAACGGACGGCTTCATGGGCGGTGGGGGATGTGGGGGCGGCGGAGGTGACCGTACCCGCGGTGAGGGCGAGGGCCAGGCCCGCGGTGACCAAAGCTCTGTTGATGCGCATGCCGGCCAATCTGGCTCCGCGCCCCGCACCGCCACATCCGGCGGCAGGAGGAGCCGACCCCGGCGTTCCACTGAGGGTTTCTGTAGGAAGTCGACAGGGTCCGGTCGGCGCCCCTGTGCGTGCTCGATTCTCCGAAGCCGCCCGGAGCCCGATAGTTTTCGTTAGTGCAAGGGTCGGCACACGTACGCACGCGCGTGGCGACCGGCATGACTTCTACAAGAGAGGGTGGTCCCTTGAGCCGCTCGGTTCTCGTCACCGGAGGCAACCGCGGCATCGGCCTCGCCATCGCCCGGGCCTTCGCCGACGCAGGCGACAAGGTCGCCATCACCTATCGGTCCGGTGAGCCGCCGGCCGGCTTCCTCGCGGTGAAGTGCGACATCACCGAGCCCGAGCAGGTCGAGCAGGCGTACAAGGAGATCGAGGAGAAGCACGGCACGGTCGAGGTTCTGGTGGCCAACGCCGGGGTCACCCGCGACCAGCTGCTGATGCGCATGTCGGAGGAGGACTTCTCCGCCGTCCTCGACACCAACCTCACCGGTACGTTCCGCATGGTCAAGCGGGCCAACCGGGGCATGCTGCGGGCCCGTAAGGGGCGCGTGGTGCTGATCTCGTCCGTGGTCGGGCTCATGGGCTCCGCCGGGCAGGCGAACTACGCCGCGTCCAAGGCGGGCCTGGTGGGCTTCGCCCGTTCGCTCGCCCGTGAGCTGGGCTCGCGGAACATCACCGTCAACGTGGTCGCGCCCGGTTTCGTCGACACGGACATGACGCGCGCGCTCAGCGACGAGCAGCGCGAGAACATCGTGAAGCAGGTGCCGCTCGCGCGCTACGCGCAGCCCGAGGAGATCGCCGCCTCGGTCCGCTTCCTGGCCTCCGACGAGGCCGCGTACATCACTGGAGCCGTCATCCCTGTCGACGGCGGATTGGGCATGGGTCACTGAACGTCATGAGTGGAATTCTCGCCGGTAAGCGCATCCTCGTCACGGGCGTCATCACCGAGTCCTCGATCGCCTTCCACACCGCGAAGCTCGCCCAGGAGGAGGGCGCCGAGGTCATCCTGACCGGCTTCGGCCGGGTCTCCCTCGTCGAGCGGATCGCCAAGCGGCTGCCCAAGCCCGCCCCGGTCATCGAGCTGGACGTGCAGAACCAGGAGCACCTCGACGGGCTCGCCGACAAGGTGCGCGAGCACCTGGGGGAGGGCGTCGACCTCGACGGCGTCGTGCACTCCATCGCCTTCGGCCCGCAGGGCGCGTTCAACTTCCTGGAGGGCAGCTGGGAGGACGTCGGCACGGCCGTGCACGTCTCGGCGTACTCCCTCAAGGCGCTCACCATGGCCTGTCTGCCGGTCATGCCGCGCGGCGGCTCCATCGTCGGTCTGACCTTCGACGCCCAGTTCGCGTGGCCGAAGTACGACTGGATGGGCGTGGCCAAGGCCGCCCTGGAGTCCACCAGCCGTTACCTCGCCCGTGACCTGGGCGAGAAGAACGTGCGCTGCAACCTGGTCTCCGCCGGTCCCATCAAGTCCATGGCCGCGAAGTCCATCCCGGGCTTCGAGGAGCTGGCGGACGTGTGGAACCACCGGGCCCCGATCGGCTGGGACCTGACCGACCCGGAGCCGGCCGGCCGCGGTGTCGTCGCCCTGCTGTCCGACTGGTTCCCGCGCACCACGGGCGAGATCGTGCATGTCGACGGTGGCGTGCACATGATGGGGGCCTGAGTCACCGGACCTTCCGGCCGCCGCCCCGGACCCGCCTCGCGCGGGACGGGGCGGCGGCCGTTCGTATGGCGCTGGTCACCCGTTCGGACCAGCGAGCGGGCGGGCGGATGGCGCGGCACGCAGGGTGGAGTACGACACGACTCGCGGAGCGACAGCCCGGCCGAGGAGGTCCTGCCATGCGTACGCCCCGGCGCTTCGCGGTCGCCTCGATGGTCGTCGCCGCGGTCGGTTGTGTCCTCGCCGCCTCCAGCTCCGTCGCGCAGGAGCGCCCCCGGCCGCGCGAGGCCGCCTGCTCCACCTCGGTGCGCGGCTCGCACGCCAGGACCAGCTGCTTCAACCCCTACCCCGACGCCGACCGGGTGCAGCTGCACGTCGAATGCGCCCGCTGGTGGGACCCGGACATGGACAGCCGCCGGGTGGAGGTGGGCCCGGCGCAGCACGTGGAGCTGGACGAGCGCTGCTGGAAGGAGATCCGCAAGGCGTGGGTGACCCACCGGCGCCGGTGAGGCGGATGTACGGGGGCTCAGCCGGCCTCGGGCGTGAGCCGGCAGGCGAAGGGGTGGGTGCTCGCCTCGGCCCCCGCCCGCTCCCCGTCCCGCTCCCGGATGGCCTCCACCAGGCGCGCGTGGTCCACGTACGCCTCGGGGCTCAGGCCGTCGGCCACGTCGGCGCGCAGGAAGTCCCGTACGACCGACCCCAGGTCCGCGTAGAGCGCCGCCAGTACGTCGTTGTGTGCGGCGGCGACGATCGCCATGTGCAGCGTCGCGTCCGCCTCCACGAACGCGTCCCTGTCACCGGACTCCCAGGCCCGCTCGCGCCGGTCCAGCTGGGCGTCGATCTGCTTGACGTCCTGTTCGGTACGGCGCTCCGCGGCCAGCTGCGCGGCCTTCGTCTCCAGGGCGCTGCGCAGCTCGGCCACGTGCCGCGGCTCGGCGCTCGCGAAGCGGCGGTGCATCACCCCGGCCAGCTCGCTGGTCGCCAGGACGTACGTGCCCGAGCCCTGCCGGATGTCCAGCAGGCCGTTGTGCGCCAGCGCGCGCACCGCCTCGCGCACGGTGTTGCGCGCCACCCCGAGCTGCTCGACCAGCTCGGGCTCGGTCGGGATCCGCGAGCCCACCGGCCATTCGCCCGAGGTGATCTGGGCGCGCAGCTGGGCGATCACCTGGTCGGCGAGGGCGGAGCGCTGGGGCGACGTCAGCGGCATGACTCTCCTGTGCCTGGGACCGGGTCCGGTGCTGGGGCCGGGTCCGGTGCCGGGTCTGGTGCTGGGTCTGGGTCTGGGACTGGAAAACGAGAGATTCCATGATGCCGTCCCGTTGTCACCTGGGGGTTACGCACCAACTGGACAGCCATTCATCCCATGATTCTATGATGGTCGGCATGCCCAACGACGACCTCGCGACGCTCGACACCGCGGCCCCCGCCCGACGGGACCACGAACCGCACCCCGCGCCCTCGCCGTGGCGCCGCCGCATCGTGGTCGTCGGCCTGCTGCTGGCCGCGCTCAACCTGCGCCCCGCCGTCACCAGCCTGGGCCCGCTCCTGAAGGAGGTCCGGGACGACCTCGGCATGAGCGGAACCATCGCCGGACTGCTCACCTCGATGCCCGCGGCCTGTTTCGCCGTCTTCGGGGTCACCGCGCCCCGGCTGGCCCGCCGCTTCGGGCCCGGAGCCGTCGTCTGCACCGGTCTCGCGGCCATCGCCACGGGCCTGGCGCTGCGCCCGTTCGCGGGCGGCACGGTGGCCTTCCTGTGCGCCAGCGCGCTCGGCCTGGCCGGGATCGCGGTCAGCAACATCCTGATGCCGGTGATCGTCAAGGGCTGGTTCCCGGACCGGGTCGGCACCATGACC
The DNA here is from genome assembly GCF_042958345.1 of Streptomyces sp. NPDC007983. NCBI lineage: Bacteria > Bacillati > Actinomycetota > Actinomycetes > Kitasatosporales > Streptomycetaceae > Streptomyces > Streptomyces sp. NPDC007983. Next base: position 16,786 of record NZ_JBIBJI010000025.1, on the reverse strand, counting down.
GGCCTCTACTCCATGGGGCTGTCGCTGGGCACGGCCAGCGCCGCCGCCATCACGGTGCCCATGACCGACGCGCTGGGCGGCAGCTGGCGGGCCGGGCTCGGGGTGTGGGCGGTGCTCGCCGGGGTCGCGATGCTGCCCTGGCTGTTCCTCGCCCGCGACCGTAACCACCGTCCCTCCGAGCAGCCGGCCGCGCCGGACCCGGCGGCCGACCGGTCCGCGTCCGGCCCGGCGGCTCCCGCCATCCGGATCACCCGGAGCCCCACCGCCTGGGCGATGGCCGTCTTCTTCGGCCTCCAGTCCACGGCCGCGTACATCACCATGGGCTGGATGCCGCAGATCTTCCGCGACGCGGGAGTCTCCGCCTCCACCTCCGGGGTGCTGCTCGCGGTCATCATGGCCATGGGCGTCCCGCTGGCCTTCGTCCTGCCCCGCACGGCGGCCCGGCTGCGCAACCAGGGCGTGCTGGCCGTGGTGCTCGGCGTCTGCGGGCTCATCGGCTACGCGGGGCTGTGGCTGGCCCCGGTCGGCGGCGCCTGGGTGTGGGCCGTCCTGCTCGGCGTCGCCAACTGCGCCTTCCCGCTCGCCCTCACGATGATCAGCATGCGGGCGAGGACCAGCGCGGGCGTGGTCCGGCTCTCCGCCTTCGCCCAGAGCACCGGCTATCTGCTGTCCATCCCCGGGCCGTTGCTGGTCGGCACGCTGTACCAGCACAGCGGCGGCTGGGGGCCGCCGCTGGCGCTGATGGCCGGGCTCATGGTGCCGCAGATCGTGACGGGCCTGATCGCCGGGCGTGACCGCACCCTCGAGGACGAGATGTGACCGGCGGGTGGGACAATGCCGTCATGCCAGTGCTCGATGAGAACCCGCCGGACGGCCAGAAGAAGTTCCTCCTCATCCTGGGCGTGATGCTCGGGATCACGGTGGTCATCGGCGTGATCGCCACCATCGCCTCTCCCTGACGCCCGCACGCCCCCATCCCGGCGGGGTGGGGCCGGCCCCACCATCCCCTAGGGGGTGAGGGTCAGGGGGAACTGGGTGGATCACCGGATGGGAACGGGCCGGCCCGCTCCGTACCGTCGAACCATCCGAAGCAGCGTGGTTCCCCGACCGGAGGCGATCCCCATGTCCGCCCGCACCCCCACCCGGCCCGCGACCCCGGCGGACGGTGGCATGGACGTCCGGCTGCCGTGGTGGGCCCTCGCGCTGCCCGCCCTCGCCTTCGCGGCGCTGCTGCTCCTGCTCGCCGGGCCCTCCGACGCGCAGGCCGCGAGCGGGCCCGGTGCCCTTTCGCAGTTCCTGGAGCTGCTGCGCCAGGTCCTCGGCCACCAGGGGGCGTGACCGACGGTGCGCGGGAGCGTTCGCCTTGTGCGCTCACTTAGGTGAGCACGGTTTCAACACCCTGCGCCTCGCCAGCCGTTTCATGCGAAGCTGGGACGCATGAGCGTCGATGTGCCCCGCAGGATTGTCATTCTCCGACACGCCAAGGCCGACTGGCCCGAGGTGGCAGACCATGAGCGGCCGCTCGCGGAGCGCGGCCGCAAGGACGCCCCACTCGCCGGGCGCCGGCTCACCGAAGCCGGTCTGGTCCCCGAACTGACCCTCTGTTCCACGGCCGTGCGCACCCGGGAGACCTGGAAGCTCGTGGTCCACGAGCTGCCCCAGCGCCCCAAGACGGTGTACGAGGAGCGGCTGTACGACGCCTCACTCGGCGAACTGATCGCGGTACTCAACGAGACGTCCGACGAGATCACCGACCTGCTGGTGGTCGGCCACAACCCCGGGGTGCACGCCCTCGCCGACGCCCTCGCGGGCCGGGCCGCGGAGGGCACCCGGGAGCGGATGGCCCGCACCGGCTTCCCCACCTCCGCCATCGCCGTGGTGACGTTCAACGGCTCGTGGAAGTCGGTGGAGCACGGCGTCGGCCGCCTCGACGACTTCTGGGCGCCGCACGAGTAAACCCGCCGCCGTACCGTTCCGCCGCCATACCGTTCCGCCCGCCTCGGCAGCGAGGCGGGCGGAACGGGGATACTTCCGGGGGCGGGGATACTTCCGCGGGCGTCGGGCGGTCAGTCCTCCACGTGCGCGTCCGCGGCCTCGACCTCGTCACGGGTCACACCGAGCAGATACAGCACGGTGTCCAGGAACGGCACGTTCACCGCGGTGTGCGCGGCCTCCCGTACGACCGGTTTGGCGTTGAAGGCCACCCCGAGCCCGGCCGCGTTGAGCATGTCCAGGTCATTCGCCCCGTCGCCGATCGCGACGGTCTGCACCAGCGGCACCCCCGCCTCGGCCGCGAAGCGCCGCAGCAGCCGTGCCTTGCCCGCCCGGTCCACCACCTCGCCGATCACGCGTCCGGTGAGCTTGCCGTCCGCGACCTCCAGGGTGTTGGCGGAGGCGAAGTCCAGCCCCAGCCGCTCCTGGAGATCATCGGTGACCTGGGTGAAGCCGCCGGAGACCACCCCCACCTGGTAGCCCAGGCGCTTGAGGGTACGGATCAGGGTGCGGGCGCCGGGCGTCAGCCGGACCTCCGCGCGCACCTTCTCCACCACCGACTCGTCGATCCCCGCCAGCAGCGCGACCCGTGCGTGCAGCGACTGCTCGAAGTCCAGCTCACCGCGCATCGCCCGGGCCGTGACCTCGGCGACCTCGGCCTCGCAGCCCGCGTGGGCCGCGAAGAGCTCGATCACCTCGTCCTGGATCAGCGTGGAGTCGACGTCCATGACCACCAGCCGCTGCGCCCGGCGCTGCAGCCCCGACGCCACGACCGCCACGTCGACCCCGATGTCGGCGGCCTCGGTGGCCAGCGCGGTGCGCAGCGGCTCCGTCTCGGCCCCGGACACCTCGAATTCCACGGCCGTCACCGGATACTTCGCCAGCCGGAAAATACGGTCGATATTGCCGCCGGTGCCGGTGATGCGGGACGCGATCGCGGCCACCGCCTCGGCGGTCAGCGGATGCCCCAGCACGGTGACATGGGAGCGGCCGGTGCCGCGCGGCCGGTTGTCGCCCCGGCCGGAGATGATCTCGGCCTGCATCCGCAGCGACTCGGCCCAGGTGTGCACGGTGGCCCGCAGCTCGCCCTCGGCCGCGTCGCCCTTGGGGGCCGTGACCAGCACGCACAGCACGATGCGGCCCCGGGTGACGACCTGCTCTATGTCGACTATGTCCACGCCGTACCCGGCGAGGGTGTCGCAGAGCCCGGCGGTGAGGCCGGGGCGGTCCTTGCCGAAGATCTTGACAAGGAGGGTGGGGTCGTCGTCGGCTGGGACGGTGGTGGCAGGGGGGATCTGCGATGCGCTCATGGTCTTCCCACCGTATCCGGCCGCCCCAGCCCGGCGCGCGGCAGCCCGCGTCGTGGACGGCCGTGCGCTGCGGAACGTTCATCTGCCGGACGCCGCCCCGTCACCGCCCTCGGGGTGGTCATGGCCGTGCCAAATGGCCCGGATCATCCATGGTCGGCATCATCCGGGCGCGCTTATCGCTTTCCTGGGGTTTTCCGGATGAACCAACATGCCCGAGTTGCCGTCTTGCTCAAAACCCGACTTCCGGTTAAGCGGCTGAGCCTGAAATAGTTCCTCACGATGTTCGCCATCCCTAGACTCCCTGACAGGGGGTAGCTCGGGGGACAACTAGTGGGGCATGGAGTGCCGGAACTCGTACTGGAATTGAACGGACGGACCTGGACGCTTGATCCATCCAGGTCATACAGCGTGGGGCGTGACCCACAGGGCGACATGGTGCTGGACGACGCCAGAGTCTCCTGGCGGCACGCCACGGTGCGCTGGGGCGGGCGCAGTTGGCTCGTTGAGGATCACGGCAGCACCAACGGCACTTATGTGCAGGGGCAGCGAATCCAACAGGTGGAAATCGGCCCGGGTGCGGCCGTCCATCTCGGCAACGCCACGGATGGCCCGCGGCTGAACGTTTCGGGGGCGGGGGCCGGGGCGGCCGCGGGCGCCGCCGCGTACAGCCCGCAGGGAGCGGCGCAGCAGGCGCAGCAGGCGCAGCGGCCCCAGCAGTATCAGCAGCCCCCGCAGCAGCCCTACCAGCAGCAGCCCGGCGCGGGCTGGCCGCAGCAGGGCCAGCAGCCCCAGGGGTGGCAGCAGCCCCCGCAGCAGCAGCCGTTCGTACCGCAGCAGCAGAGCCCGCGCGACAACCTCGCGCAGAACGGCAGCGGTGGCGGCCCCGGCGGTCCCGGTGGACAGGGCGGACCCGGCGGCTCCGCCGACGCGCGGTCCGGCCAGGGCGACCGCAGCCCGACCACGTTCCACCAGCTGGACGCGGGCCGGGTGATGCGCATCGGCCGTGCGCTGGAGAACGAACTGGTCGTCTCCGACCTCCAGGTCTCCCGCCACCACGCCGAGTTCCGGGCGCTGCCCGACGGCCGCTTCGAGATCCGCGACCTCGGCAGCCACAACGGTACGTACGTCAACGGCCAGCCGGTCCGCCAGCAGGTGATCGGCCCGAACGACACCGTCGGCGTCGGTCACTCCACCTTCCGGCTGGTCGGCGACCGGCTCGAGGAGTTCGTCGACACCGGTGACGTCTCCTTCTCGGCCCGCCACCTCACCGTCACCGTCGACGGCGGCAAGCAGATCCTCAAGGACGTCTCCTTCGGCGTCCCCGAGAAGTCGCTGATCGCGGTCATCGGCCCGTCCGGCTCCGGCAAGTCGACGCTGCTCAAGGCGCTCACCGGCTACCGTCCGGCCAACGAGGGCGACGTCCTCTACGACAACCGGAACCTCTACAAGCAGTTCGCCGAGCTGCGCCAGCGCATCGGTCTGGTCCCGCAGGACGACATCCTGCACAAGGAGCTGACCGTCCAGAAGGCCCTCCGGTACGCCGCCAAGCTCCGCTTCCCCGGCGACACCGCGACGGCCGAGCGCGAGGCCCGGATCGACGAGGTGCTGCGCGAGCTGAAGCTCGACATCCACCGGGACAAGAAGGTCACCGCGCTCTCCGGCGGCCAGCGCAAGCGGGTCTCGGTCGCGCTGGAGCTGCTCACCAAGCCGTCGCTGATCTTCCTGGACGAGCCGACCTCCGGTCTCGACCCGGGCATGGACCGCGACGTCATGCAGCTGCTGCGCGGCCTCGCCGACGACGGCCGCACCGTCCTGGTGGTGACCCACTCGGTCGCCGAGCTGGCGCTGTGCGACAAGCTGCTGGTGATGGCGCCGGGCGGTTCGGTGGCCTACTTCGGTCCGCCGAACGAGGCGCTCAACTTCTTCGGCTACGACAGCTGGGCGGACGTCTTCTCCGCGTTCGAGAACTACCGCGACTACGACTGGTCGGGCCGCTGGCGCGGTTCGCAGCACTACCAGATGTACGCCGCGGACATCGACGCCGTCGCCCCGCAGTCCGTCGATGTGCAGGCGCCGCCCGCGCGGATGCAGAAGTCGCAGAGCTGGGGCTCCCAGCTGTGGACGCTGATACGGCGCTACGTATCCGTCATCGCGTCCGACCGCGGCTTCATGGCGCTGATGGTGATCCTGCCCGCCGTGCTCGGCGCGGTCAGTACCGTGATCCCGTCGGATTTCGGCTTCACCAGAGCACCCAAGGGCCAGTTCAACCAGGACTCGGGCACGATCACCCTGATTCTCGTGGTCGGCATGTGCTTCTCGGGCGCGGCCAATTCCGTACGAGAACTGATCAAGGAACGGGTGATCTACGAACGGGAACGGGCCGTCGGCCTGTCCCGCTCCGCCTATCTGATGTCCAAGGTGATCGTGCTCGGCGTGATCACCGCCTTCCAGGGCGTGATCATCAGCGCCATCGGCTTCTCGACCCGTGAGCTGCCCGACGAGGCGCTGATCATGCCGCCGGCCGTCGAGATGTGCGTGGCCATCATCGCGATCGGCTTCACCTCGATGATGGTGGGTCTGGTGATCTCCGCGCTGGTGAAGACCGCCGAGAAGACCATGCCGCTGCTGGTCATGTTCGCGATCATCCAGGTCGTCTTCACCGGCATCCTGTTCAAGATCTACGGATCGCCCGGCATCGAGCAGTTCGCGTATCTGATGCCCGCCCGCTGGGCGGTCGGCGCGGTCGGCGCGACGCTGGACCTCGGCCCCGGCCCGGGCCATCTGATGGCGCCGTGGGACCGCAAGAAGCCGCTGGACACGGACCCGCTGTGGGAGCACACCACCGCCCAGTGGAGCATCGACATGGCCGTCCTGCTGGTGCTCGGCATCATCTGCGCGGTCGCGGTCGCGCGGCTGCTGCGCCGCCATGAGCCGGAGGTCATGCGCAAGTAGCCGGAAGTCCGGAGCCCGAAGGGCGGCGGCACCCCTCGCACACAGGGGGTGCCGCCGCCCTTCGGCGTGTGGACGCCGGGCTCAGTAGGGGCCGTTGACGTTGTCGATGGAGCCGTACCGGTCGGCCGCGTAGTTGCACGCGGCGACGATGTTGGCGACCGGGTCGTACTGGTCGAAGGGCGTGCCCGGGACGTGGTAGGTCTGGAAGGTCGGGAGGATGACCTGGAGCAGACCCTTCGACGGAACGCCGTTCTGGGCGTTGATGTCGTAGTTGTTGATCGCCCGCGGGTTACCGCCGGACTCCCGGATGATGTTGCGGTGGATGCCCTCGTAGGTGCCCGGGATGTTGTGCTTCTTCATGATGTCGAGGGATTCCCGGATCCAGCCGTCCAGGTTGTCCGGGTAGGTCTTCTTGGCGGCGGCGGCGAGCTTGGCGCGCGCGGCGGCACGGCTCGCGGCCTCCTTGGCGGCCCGCTCCTTGGCGGCCTGCGCCGCGGCGGCCTTCTTGGCGGCCGCTTCGGCGGCGGCCTTCTTCGCTGCCGCTGCCTCAGCTGCCTTCTTCGCGGCCGCGGCCTCAGCGGCCTTCTTCTGCGCGGCCTCCGCCTGCGCCTGCTTGCTGGCCAGGGTGGCCTGCTTGAGCAGAACCTCCTGCTGGGCCTTGCTGTCGACCTTCTGCGAGGTCCAGGAGGCCGGCTTCGCCGGCAGTTCCTGGGCCGTCGATTTGGCGTCGGCGTTGCCACCGGGGACGAGCGCGAAGGCTATGGCGGCAGCGCCGGCGGCGGCTATGCCGGCGGCGGAGTACTTGGTTGTCTTCGTCAGGCGGGTGTAGCCGGGAATGCTGGGCAGGGGCATGGCGGAGTAGACCTCTTCCAATCGCTATGTGTCGCAGGCCAAATCGGCGCCTTGTGCGCCGTGTCTGGATCTACGGCGCCGTGCGACTGGGGGAAATTCTTAGCGGTCGCAAAAAGCTGTGGCAAAGGTGTGACATACGATCCTGCTTAGTGGGTAAGTAGGTCTTCCCTGGCCGCGTGAGCGGGCGTTCTCCCCGCTCATGCCGGGTTAAAACATCCACTAACCGCCTTCGTAAGTGATGTATGTCCTGTGTTAGGAGTCACATTGCAGAGTCTTTAATATCGCGAGGTGTGCCCGAGCAAATGCGGAGTGTGGTCGAATTCCCGTCCTTGTAACAGCGCTCTTCGGGCGCCCCGAATACTTCCCTCGTCCTAGGTCTCAGGTCGCAATGAAGCGCTGCAACAAGGCCGATACGCCCGCTGTCGCGGCGCCGGTACGGTGAGGCCCATGACCAAAGGACCGGGCGGTGGAGCCGGGGCGGGCCTGGCCTGGGTGAGCAGTGCGCTCCTCGCGATGAGCCGACATCTGGAAGTCCGGGATGTCCTAAAGACCATCGTTGTGTCCGCCCGTGAGCTGCTCGACGCGGAGTACTCGGCGCTGGGGGTTCCGGACGACCATGGGGGCTTCGCCCAGTTCGTAGTAGATGGCGTCAGCGACGAGCAGTGGAAGGCCATCGGGCCGCTGCCCCGCCAGCACGGGATCCTCGCCGCGATGCTCAAGGACGCCACCCCGCAGCGGCTGGCCGATGTCCGGCGGGATCCGCGCTTCGAGGGCTGGCCGCCGGAGCATCCGGACATGTCGGACTTCATTGGACTGCCCATCGCGGACGGCGAGGAAGTCCTCGGCGCGCTCTTCCTGGCCAACAAGCGATGCGCGAAACCGGAGGGCGGCTGCGGCTTCACCCCCGAGGACGAGGAACTGCTGGCCATCCTCGCCCAGCACGCCGCCATCGCCCTCACCAACGCCCGGCTCTACGAGCGCAGCCGCGAGCTGACCATCGCCGGGGAGCGCGCCCGGCTCGCCCATGAGCTGCACGACGCCGTCGCCCAGAAGCTCTTCTCGCTGCGGCTGACCGCCCAGGCCGCCGCCGCGCTCGTCGACCGCGACCCGGTCCGCGCCAAGGAGGAGCTGCAGCAGGTGGCGGCCCTCGCCGCCGAGGCCGCCGACGAGCTGCGCTCCGCCGTCGTGGAGCTGCGCCCCGCCGCGCTCGACGAGGACGGCCTGGTCGCGACCCTGCGCACCCAGGTGCAGGTCCTGGACCGGGCCCACACCGCCCGGGTCACCTTCGAGGCCCTGGGCGTACGGGCACTGCCCGCCGCCCAGGAGGAGGCGCTGCTGCGGGTGGCCCAGGAGGCCCTGCACAACGCGCTGCGCCACGCCGGCGCCCGGCGGGTCGACGTCACCCTCTCCCGGCACGGCCAGGGCGCCCTGCTGCGGGTGAGCGACGACGGCGGCGGCTTCGACCCCTCGGCGGTGCGCCGGGCGGGGCGGCACCTGGGGCTGGTGTCGATGCGCGACCGGGCGAGCGGCGTCGGCGGCGGACTGACCGTGGAGTCGGCGCCCGGCAAGGGAACCGTGATCGAGATGGAGGTGCCCGGTGGCTGAGCGACGGGACGGAGCGGCGATCCGGGTGCTGCTCGTCGACGACCACCAGGTGGTGCGGCGGGGCCTGCGGACCTTCCTGGAGGTGCAGGACGACATCGACGTTGTCGGCGAGGCCTCGGACGGGGAGGAGGGTATCGCCCGGGCCGAGGAGCTGCGCCCGGACATCGTCCTGATGGACGTCAAGATGCCCGGCGTCGACGGCATCGAGGCGCTGCGCAAGCTGCGCGACCTCGGCAACCCGGCCCGGATGCTGGTCGTGACGAGTTTCACCGAGAAGCGCACCGTGGTCCCCGCCCTGCGCGCGGGCGCCGCCGGCTACGTCTACAAGGACGTCGACCCCGACGCCCTCGCGAGCGCCATACGGTCCGTCCACGCCGGGCATGCGGTGCTCCAGTCCGAGGTGGCCGACGCGCTGCTCTCCCAGGACGAGGCGGGCGGCGGTCAGGGGCGCGGGGGTTCCCTCACCGACCGGGAGCGGGAGGTGCTGGGGCTGATCGCGGACGGCCGGTCGAACCGGGAGATCGCCCGCGCGCTCGTACTGTCCGAAAAGACCGTAAAGACACATGTATCCAACATTCTTATGAAGCTGGACCTCGCCGACCGCACTCAGGCCGCGCTCTGGGCGGTACGCCATGGAATCGGAGCATGAACAGCGTTTCTCCGTGCAATCACACCAACGTGTGTATGTCACCCGAACAGCGCAACTCCGCCCGCCCCGGGCCGTTCTTCACGGCGTACTGCGGCGATTCGCCGCAGCGACGCGCTATGGACGAAGGGTCTTGAGAAGTGAAGAACATCAAGAGGATCGCTGCCATCACCATCGCGGCCGGCGGTCTCGCCGTCGCCGGTGCGGGTGTCGCCTCCGCCCAGGACGGCCCCATGGCCGACGGCGGGGCGACGATGTCCCCGGGCGTCGTGTCGGGCAACAACGCCCAGGTGCCCGTCCATGTGCCGGTCGGCGTCTGCGGCAACACCATCAACGTCATCGGGTCGATGAACCCCGGCTCCTGCGACTGAGCGCTCCCCTCAGGGCAGAGGCACCGCTCAGCACCGGCCGGCCCCGGAGGCACCCGCCTCTCGGGGCCGGCCCCATGAGGTCACGGCGTCAGAACCCGCCCCGCTCCAGCTCCTCCACATACGCGTTGTACGCCGCCACCTGGGCCCGCCGCGCCGTACGCTCCACCGGCCGCAGCGCCTCCGCGCGGGCCGCGATCTCCGACGCGCTCACCGCCGCGCCGTGATCCTTGCCGTCCCCGCCCGGCGCGTACGCGATGCCGACCAGCGCGCCCACCCGCTGCGCCAGCTCCAGCACCCGCAGGGCCCGCGGCGGATAGCCCGGCGCCAGCACCTCACGCCCCCGCTCGGCCCGCGCCCGGTACGCCTCCAGTGCCGCCTGGGCGGCCGGACCGGCCCCGGCCACGTTCAGCCGGGAGAGCACCTCGGTCGCCTCCCGCAGCGCCTCGGCCAGCTCCCGCTCGGCCTCGCCGAGCGACGGCACATCCGCCGGCGGCGCCTCCCGCACCGGCAGACAGTGCCACACCACCTCGACGTGCTGGTCGCCCTCGGGTCCCACTGCCGACACCTCGGGCACCAGGCCCAGTGCCACCCCCGTGGCCAGCACCGCCTCGCCCGAGTCGAGCGCCTTCGCGTTGAACTCCGGCGGCCCGCTCAGCCCCAGCGGATGCCCCGCTACCGGCAGCGCCACCCGCAGCCCCTTGGCCCCGAGCGCTCTCAGCCGCCCCAGCGCCAGCGTCAGTCCGACCGGCCCGGACTCGCCGGGCAGCCCCGCCACCCGGTGCGACGCGTCCTCCCCGGCGATCCGGTGCGCGGCGTCGTCCGGCGAGACAAGTCCGGCGAGAAGGGCATTTCCCCAGGCTGCGAGGCGCCCTGAACGTGGTTCATCGAGCATGGAACCAGCCTAAGGACTGGCACCGACATTGCGTGGCGTAGGTTTTCCTCTGGGGGCTGCGCCCACAGGCGCACGCGACACTCGAGACTGCAATGGGAGACAACGCGCTCATGAGCGAGGTTCTGGAGCTGGTGGACGTATCCGTGGTCCGCGACGGTCGGGCTCTGGTGGACGACGTCTCCTGGTCGATCAAGGAAGGGGAGCGCTGGGTGATCCTCGGCCCCAACGGTGCCGGGAAGACCACCCTGCTCAACCTCGCGTCGAGCTATCTGTTCCCGAGCGCCGGGTCCGCCCGGATCCTCGGCGAGCAGCTCGGCGCCGTGGACGTCTTCGACCTGCGCCCGCGCATCGGCATGGCGGGCATCGCCATGGCCGAGAAGCTGCCACGCAGCCAGACCGTCCTGCAGACCGTGCTCACCGCCGCGTACGGCATGACCGCGCACTGGCAGGAGAACTACGACCAGGTCGACGAGACCCGGGCCCGGGCCTTCCTCGACCGCCTCGGCATGAACGCGTACCTCGACCGCAAGTTCGGCACCCTCTCCGAGGGCGAGCGCAAGCGCACCCTCATCGCCCGCGCGATGATGACCGACCCCGAACTGCTGCTCCTCGACGAGCCGGCGGCAGGGCTCGACCTCGGCGGCCGCGAGGACCTCGTGCGCCGCCTCGGACGGCTCGCCCGCGACCCGTACGCGCCGTCGATGATCATGGTGACACATCATGTCGAGGAAATCCCCCCGGGTGTCACCCACGTTCTGATGATCCGTCAGGGCAAGGTGCTCACCGCCGGACCCATCGACATGGAGCTGACCTCCCGTAACCTCTCGCGCTGCTTCGGGCTCCCGCTGCTCGTCGAGCGCAACGGCGACCGCTGGACCGCCCAGGGCCTGCCGCTGACCTGAAACCGCCCTCCGATGGCCTGAACCCCCGCTTCGAACACGGCGCATGCGCCCGGCGACCCGGACCGCGCCCTGTTCCCCGACGGACCCTGAGAACTACCATGACCTTGTGGATCCGTGGGTGTGGTGGCTGATCGCCGCCGTAGGACTGGGCATTCCGCTCGTGCTGACCGCGATGCCCGAATTCGGGATGGTCGCGGTCGGCGCGGTCGCCGGTGCGATCACCGACGCGCTCGGCGGCGGCGTCGTGCTCCAGGTCATCGTCTTCTGTGCCGTCTCGGTCGCGCTGGTCGCCGTCGTCCGCCCGATGGCGGTCCGCAGCCGACGGCAGCAACCCGGGCTGCGCAGCGGCGTCGAGGCGCTGAAAGGCCGGCAGGCCGTCGTCCTGGAGCGCGTCGACGCCAGCGGCGACGGACGCATCAAGCTGGCCGGCGAGATCTGGTCCGCCCGCTCACTCGACCCCGGCCAGGCCTATGAACCGGGCCAGCAGGTCGACGTCGTCGAGATCGACGGCGCCACCGCCGTCGTCATGTAGACGTCGTAGTACCAAGAGCTGAGCCCCACCCCGCTCAGCTGCGGAGTCGGCCGTCGATCTGACAGACTCCACCCACAAGACCGGACCTGATCATCCCGATCATCCAGAAGCACGCATGAAGGGCACGGGGAGCCGCTGTGGAACCGATCATCATCGTCCTGATCATCCTGGTGGTGCTCGTCTTCATCGCACTGATCAAGACGATCCAGGTCATCCCGCAGGCCAGTGCCGCCATCGTGGAACGCTTCGGCCGCTACACGCGCACCCTCAACGCGGGCCTCAACATCGTCGTCCCGTTCATCGACTCGATCCGCAACCGCGTCGATCTCCGCGAACAGGTCGTCCCGTTCCCGCCGCAGCCGGTGATCACCCAGGACAACCTGGTCGTGAACATCGACACGGTCATCTACTACCAGGTGACCGACGCCCGGGCCGCGACCTACGAGGTCGCCAGCTACATCCAGGCGATCGAGCAGCTGACTGTCACCACCCTGCGGAACATCATCGGCGGCATGGACCTGGAGCGCACCCTGACCTCCCGTGAGGAGATCAACGCGGCGCTGCGCGGCGTCCTCGACGAGGCCACCGGCAAGTGGGGCATCCGCGTCAACCGCGTCGAGCTGAAGGCCATCGAGCCGCCGACCTCCATCCAGGACTCGATGGAGAAGCAGATGCGCGCCGACCGTGACAAGCGCGCCGCGATCCTCCAGGCCGAAGGTGTCCGGCAGTCCGAGATCCTGCGCGCCGAGGGCGAGAAGCAGTCCTCCATCCTGCGGGCCGAGGGTGAGGCCAAGGCCGCCGCGCTGCGCGCCGAGGGCGAGGCCCAGGCCATCCGTACGGTCTTCGAGTCCATCCACGCCGGAGACCCGGACCAGAAGCTGCTCTCCTACCAGTACCTCCAGATGCTGCCGAAGATCGCCGAGGGCGACGCCAACAAGCTCTGGATCGTGCCCAGCGAGATCGGCGACGCGCTCAAGGGCCTCGGTGGTGCCATCGGCAACTTCGGCCCCATGACCGGCGGGAACGGCGGCGGCGCCGCCCCGGCCGCCCCGACGGGCACCGGCAAGGAAGCCGCCCCGCGCCGCGAGCAGCCGAGGATCGACTGACCGGCAGCGACCGACGACGAAGGGCCGGTACCCCGCGGGGTACCGGCCCTTCCGCCGTCCTGACCCTTCTGACGGGCTCAGGCGGGCAGCGACAGCCACTCCGGCAGCCCGTCCCGCTCCGCCGCCCCCAGCGCCAGCAGCAGCGCGTCCGAAGGCGTCGGCTCGAACGGCGAGTTGAGCAGCCGCATCCCCGCCTGCTCCGGAGTCCGGTCCGCCTTGCGGTGGTTGTCCTCCGCACACGAGGCGACCGTGTTCAGCCAGGTGTCCCCGCCTCCGCGCGACCGCGGCACCACATGGTCCACGGTCGTCGCCCGCCGCCCGCAGTACGCGCACCGGTGCTGATCCCGCACCAGCACCCCGCGCCGCGACCACGCAGCCCGTCTTCGGAACGGCACCCGTACGTAACGGCACAGCCGGATCACCCGCGGCAGCGGCAGGTCGACCTCCGCGGCGCGCACCCGCAGCCCGGGATGGGCGCGTTCGACGACGGCCTTCTCCTGCAGGACCAACACCACCGCACGCCGCAGCGTCACCGTCGACAGCGGCTCGAAGCTCGCGTTCAGAACCAGCGTCTCGCGCATCCCGACCACCTCCCCGTCCCGGCCACGCCCGCCGCTCCGTGACGGGCGGGCCGGGATCAACTCTGGCCGGGAGGATGGCCGAGGACAACGCAATTTCGCGTCGTCAGCCCGCCGCGGGCACCTCGTACTCACCGATCAGGTGCGCCCGGCCCAGCGTGTGGAACCGCAGGTTGAAGCCGACGACCGCGGGCGTCGCGTCGGCGTCCGGGCCCAGCTTCTCGGTGTCCACCGCGTACACCGTGAACACATAGCGGTGCGGCCCGTCCCCGGGCGGCGGCGCGGCCCCGCCGAAGTCCCGGGTACCGAAGTCGTTACGGGCGTGCACGGCACCCTCGGGAAGCCCCGCGAAGCCACCGCCGCCCGCTCCGGCCGGCAGCTCCGTCACGGTCGCCGGAATGTCGAACAGCACCCAGTGCCAGAACCCGCTGCCGGTCGGCGCGTCCGGGTCGAAGCAGGTGACGGCGAAGCTCTTCGTCCCCTCCGGGAAACCCTCCCAGCGCAGCTGCGGCGAGGTGTTCCCCTCCGACTGCACCTGGGCGGACGGCAGCGTGCCGCCCGCCTCCACATCGTCGCTCACCACCGTGAACGACGGCACCGGCGGATGGAAGTCATGGGGGAGCGGACGCCGGTTCTGATCGGACACGTCGAAAACCTCCTGATGATCGTGGTTGATCAGCTGTCCGGCCAGCCTAACGAGACCGGACCGGCGCGGGCTGGCACCATGGCGCCCATGACCGGCCCGACCCCCGTCCTCCCCCTGCACCTCGACGGTGTGCACGACAAGGACGGCTTCCTCGAGCGCTGCGCCCGGGACCTGCGCTTCCCCGACTGGTACGGGCACAACTGGGACGCGCTCGCCGACTGCCTCACCGATCTGTCGTGGTGGGGCGAGGGCGCCGAGCCCAGCGGCTATCTGCTGCGGGTCCGGGGCTGGACGGCGTTCCGCGACGCAGCACCCGAGGCCGCGGCGATCGCGGCGGACATCCTCAGCGACGCCGTGACGTACTGGTCGGCCCGCGGCACACCGCTGACCATCTGGTACGACGACGGCCCGGACACATAGCGCGCGGGGCGCGCACCGAACCATCCGGCGCACGCCCCGCGGAATCGGCGAGAGGTCAGAACCAGTTGCGCTTGCCGCCGACCTCGGCGAGCCACTGGTTCAGATACGCGGCCCAGTCCGTCTCCTGGTAGGAGTCCAGGCCGACCGTGAAGGACCGGTACGAGTCGCTGCCCGAGCTGAACAGCCCCGGCTTCTTGTCCATCTCCAGGACGACGTCCATCTCGCGGTCGTCCGCGACGAAGGACAGCTCCACCTGGTTGAGCCCCCGGTACTGCTGCGGCGCGTGGAACTCGATCTCCTGGTAGAAGGGCAGCCGCTGGCGCGTGCCGCGGATGTGCCCCTTCTCCAAGTCGGCGCTCTTGAACCGGAAACCGAGCGCACCGAACGCGTCCAGGATCGCCTGCTGGGCGGGCAGCGGATGCACATTGACCGGGTCCAGGTCGCCGGAGTCCACCGCACGCGCGATCGCCAGCTCCGTCGTCACCCCCACGTTCATCCCGGTCAGATGGTGCCCCAGGAACATCGTGACCGGCGTCTCCCAGGGGATCTCAAGACCGAACTGCACCGCGTGCACCGCACCCGGCTGCACCTCGAACGCGCCGCCCAGCTGCTGCCGGGTGAACTCGATGTCCTGCTTGTGCTCCTGGTCGTCCCGCTCCACCTCGACCCGGGCCTGCAGGCCGACGGAGAGCCCCTCGATCTGCTGCGCGACGGAGCCCCCCTGGATCCGGACCTCACCCTGAACGACGCCGCCCGGGACGACGTTCTCCTCGGTCAGCACTGTCTCCACCGAGGCGCCACCGGCACCCAGACTCGCGAGCAGCTTCTTGAAGCCCATGTTCTCCCTCTCAAGCACGCTTTCGCGCCGACGCTTTCGCGCCAGGACCCGATTGCGTCGATCGCTGTTGAACAGTAGATACGCGGAACAGCCCCCGGCGGTTCCGCAGGTCATACCCTTGCAGCGGACCCGGCCCGGCTCCAACCACCGGTACCTATCGGTTCCACTACGCTCGGAACGCGTGACTGACGGAGCCGAAGTGACCGATGGACCCGACCGCACGCCGCTGGCCCGTACCTTCTTCGACCGCCCGGTCCTGGAGGTCGCGCCGGACCTGCTCGGCCGAACCCTCGTACGTCGCACCCCCGAGGGCCCGATCGCCGTGCGACTGACCGAGGTCGAGGCGTACGCGGGCCTGGCCGACCCCGGCTCGCACGCCTACCGCGGCCGCACCGAGCGCAACGCCGTGATGTTCGGCCCCCCGGGCCATGCGTATGTCTACTTCACCTACGGCATGTGGCATTGCCTCAACCTGGTCTGCGGACCGGAGGGCTCCCCGAGCGGGGTACTGCTGCGCGCGGGGGAGGTGCTGTACGGACACGAGCACGCCCATGAGCGCCGGCCGAAGGCGCGCAACGACCATGAACTGGCCAAGGGTCCCGCCCGGCTGGCCACGGCACTCGGTGTCGACCGCCGGCTGGACGGCGCCGATGTGTGCGCGGGCCCGAAGGCCCCGCTGGAAATACTCGCAGGCTGTCCCGCCCGGCCCGAACAGGTGCTCAGCGGACCTCGCACCGGGGTCGGCGGTGAGGGCGCGACCCATCCGTGGCGCTTCTGGATCGACGGGGACCCCTCGGTGAGCCCGTACCGGGCGCACACCCCGAGGCGCCGCAATCGGACGCGCCGTCAGGTGGGAACTTGACTCCGGTCGGTCGGGGGCCTAACGTAGCCCGAGCCGCTTGAGACGGGCAGCCCTGTCGGCGCGACCAGCAGGTCTGGTCACAGTAGCCCCAGGGCGGCCAACCACTACTGACACTTCCCGAACAGGGCTCTATTTCGCTGCGCGAAATCATGCCCCGGGGCTCCGATTAGGAGCTGAGCGGGAAATTCGCTAAAGTGGTGGACACGCCGGAAGGCGCGAAACACCCCGCTCCAACAGGGGGCCGGAAACGGAATTCGGACCGGAAACGGAACGGAAAACGGA
>NZ_JBIBJI010000024.1:0-95302 GCF_042958345.1 Streptomyces sp. NPDC007983 | reverse complement strand
AGCGCCGATGGTACTGCAGGGGGGACCCTGTGGGAGAGTAGGACGCCGCCGAACAATTTTTAGCCTCGGCCCCGAGCATTTCATGCTCGGGGCCGAGGCATTTTTGCGTTGGAACACTTCCGTGTGCGTACAGCGGGGTTCTCACCGACCGGGGCCATCGCCTCAGGATCGGGGCCATCGCCTCAGGTGCGGTGTGCGGTTATCCCAACTCCTGCCCGGCGGCCAGGGTGTGGTGCGGCCAACGGGCTCGTGCCTGCTCCTGCGAGCGCATCAGCGCCAGCGTGGGCATACCCTGGGCGGCGCCCTGGGCCAGCAGGTCCGGCAGGGCCGGAAGCGGCGCCACGGCGGCCACGTCGTCCAGCACCAGGGTCAGTGGTGGGTCGAGCCGACCGGAGGATGACCGTTCGGCCATGCGCCGGCCGTGCTCGACCACGTGCGAGGCGAGTGCGGTCAACAAGGGCATCGCACCCGGATGGGTTCGGGGATCCTCGATGGATTCCCCCATCAGATAGAGGGTTCCCCCTTCACCGATGAATGACTCCAGAGCGAGCGCGTCGGCTCGCCCCGGATTGCACGCGTCCCGAATGTGGATCGACGAGAGTGCGCCCAGCGCACGTGCCGTCAGTTCCTGGGCCATATCGCGCCGTTCGGGGTGCGCGGTGAGGGTGGCTTCCAGCTCGCCTGCCGCGCCGCCCGCCGCCTTGGGGTGCGTACGGAGGATCCGTACCGGCTCATGCGCCGAGCTGCCCTGTGCCCAGCGGTGTACGTGGCGGAAGGGGCGGCCGTCCACCGCGGCCGCGTGCAGCCAGCAGCGCAGCATCGTCTCCGCGGCCTCCGCCATGGGCTGGTCCATCGCGTGCGCGGGGCGCACGGGGGCCAGCAGGGCGGCGGCGCGGGCGACCGCGACCTCGCGGGAAGCGCAGTCGTCCGCCGGGTTCCAGCGCAGCCGGGCAGGGGTGTCGAGGAGGTGGGACGGGTCGAAGACATGGGTGGGCCCGAACTTGGCGCGGGCGTCCTTCGTCGCGGCCCACAGGTCGGGATCGCTGGTGACGGCGAGAACCGGGCCGACCGCCTCCAGGATGGCCTGGGCGGCGGCTTCGCCGCGCTCGGTGCCGAAGAGGACACGGGACCGGGCCGGCTCCCCGCCGGGGCCGAACAGCCCGGCGGCGAGGCCGGTGCCGGAGGCGGGCACGGGCTGTGGCGACGCGGCGGGCTCCTGCGGGCCGCCCGGGGCGGGCGAGACCGGGGCGGAGGGCTCGGTGGGTTCCGGGGTGACAGGGCCGGGGCCGGTGGCCGTCTCGTACGCGGCGACTGGCCGGCCGACCGGCCCCTCGGCGCCGGGGGCGATGGCCTCCACCGGGGATCCGTAGTGGTGGGCGCCGGTGCCATGCGCCGTGACGGCGTCGCGAGAGTTGGGGGCGCCGGGCGCGGGGGCCTTCTCGGGCCGGGCGGCCGGGATGTGGTCGTGCCCCGGTCTGCCGTGGCCCGTCACCGTCCCGTGGACGGGTGGGTGGGGGGCTTCCGGGGGCGCTTTCCGGTACTCGGTGCCCTCGGGGGCGTACGCGGGGCCGGGAGCCCGCTCCGTACCCGTGCCGTCGGCGGCGTCCGCGACGTCGGCGATGCCGGGTGCGGCCTGGGCCCGGGCGGCGCGGCGCCTGGCGCGGACCAGCCGGTAGCGGGTCAGCGTGCCGACCGCGAAGACCGCGAGGACGATCAGCACCATCAGCTCGCTGATGAAGACGCCCCAGAACAGTCCGTACCCGGACAGCTGGGCCTTCGGAGTGGCGGGCCAGGCCGCCGCCAGGTCGTGCGGCTCCTCCACCAGGTGGCGCAGCGCCAGGGGCGTGTGCAGGAAGCTGAGGCCGTCCGGCCAGGCGCCGTGCGCGAAGAGTGCGGACAGGCCGGTCGCCGACCAGATCAGTACGGTCAGCCCCAGCAGAAAGGCGATGAGCCCGAGCAGCAGCCCGTCCGGGATGCCGCCCTGGGGGGACGGCGGTCTTCCCTGACCGCCGTGCTCCGCGGGTCCGCCGCGGTACTGCCCCGCCGCCATGTCAGGCCACCGTGGAGCCGTACGACGGACCGCCATAGGGCTCCGCCTCCGCCGCGGCCTCGACCGCCGACGCCGCTCGCTCCTCGGCCTCCGCCTCGGCGGCCAGCTGGACGGCGATCCCGTCCTCGGTCATCGCCCGGTCGGTGTAGACGAGGGGACGCTCGGCCTCGGTGATCAGGTGTTTGACGACCTGTACGTTGCCGTTGACGTCCCAGACCGCGATACCGGGCGAGAGCGTCGGAATGATCTCCACCGCCCAGCGGGGCAGGCCCAGCACCCGCCCGGTGGCCCGGGCCTCGTCCGCCTTCTGGGCGTAGATCGTCCGGGTCGAGGCCATCTTGAGGATCGCCGCGGCCTCGCGCGCCGCCGCGCCGTCGACCACGTCGGACAGATGGTGGACGACGGCGACGAAGGACAGTCCGAGCCGCCGGCCGAACTTCAGCAGCCGCTGGAAGAGCTGGGCGACGAAGGGCGAGTTGATGATGTGCCAGGCCTCTTCGACCAGGAAGATGCGCTTCTTGCGGTCGGGCCGGATCCAGGTGTGCTCCAGCCAGACTCCCACGATGGCCATGAGGATCGGCATCGCGATCGAGTTGCGGTCGATATGGGACAGGTCGAAGACGATGAGTGGCGCGTCGAGATCGATTCCGGCCGTGGTCGGACCGTCGAACATGCCGCGCAGGTCACCGTCGACCAGCCGGTCCAGCACCAGGGCGACGTCCAGGCCCCAGGCCCGTACGTCGTCCAGGTCGACGTTCATCGCCTCCGCCGACTCCGGTTCCGGGTGGCGCAGCTGCTCGACGATGTCGGTCAGCACCGGCTGGCGGTCGGTGATGGTCTCGTTGACGTAGGCGTGCGCGACCTTGAGGGCGAACCCGGAGCGCTCGTCGAGCCCGTGCCCCATCGCGACCTCGATGATCGTGCGGAGCAGGGCCAGCTGACCGGTCGTCGTGATCGACGGGTCCAGGGGGTTGAGCCGGATGCCGCCGTCCAGGGCCGCCATCGGGTCGAGCCGGATGGGCGTTATCCCCAGCTCCTGGGCGATCAGGTTCCACTCGCCGACGCCGTCCTCGCCCTGCGCGTCCAGCACCACCACCTGGCGGTCGCGGAACCGGAGCTGACGCAGTACGTACGTCTTCTCCAGGGCCGACTTGCCGTTGCCGGACTCCCCGAGCACCAGCCAGTGCGGGGCGGGCAGCTGCTGGCCGTACAGCTGGAACGGGTCGTAGATGTAACCCTTCCCGGAGTACACCTCGCGCCCGATGATGACGCCCGAGTCGCCGAGGCCCGGGGCCGCGGTCGGGAGGTAGACGGCCTGCGCCTGCCCCGTGGACGTACGGACCGGCAGCCGAGTCGTCTCCACCTTCCCGAACAGAAAGCTGGTGAACGCGTCGGTGACGGCGGTCATCGGATCGGCCACGGCGGAGCCCCTATCGTCCCAGTCCCAGTCGTCTCAAGGTCGTCTCTGACGGCTATCGATCAGCTGCGGTCGGCTAACGGCGGATACCGGTCGCGAACGGCAGCGTGTTCACAAACGCCCGGTGGTGCTCACGGTCGCACCACTCCAGCTTGAGATAGCTCTTCCCCGCCGAGGCCCGGATGGTCCGCTTGTCGCGGGCGAGCCCCTCCGGCGAGCGGGAGGAGACGGTGATGTAGCCGACCAGGTTGACACCCGCGGCGCCGCTGGCCAGGTCCTCGCCCCGCTGGTCGAGCCGGCCGTGCGCGGCGATGTCGCGCGGGTCCACCGTACGGTTCATCTTCGCGGCGCGGCTGGCCTCGGCCTCGTCGTTGACCTTTTCGGTCAGCATCCGCTCGATCGCGATCTCCGTGGGCTCCAGGTCCATGCAGACGGCGACCGTACGGATGACATCGGGGGTGTGGACGAGCAGCGGGGCGAGGAAGTTCACCCCGACCGGCGTCATGGGCCACTCCTTCACCCATGCGGTGGCGTGGCACCAGGGCTCGCGGGTGCTGGACTCGCGGGTCTTCGCCTGGAGGTAGGTGGGCTCCATCGCGTCCAGCTCGGCGGGCCAGGCGTTGCGCTTGGTCATCGCCTGGATGTGGTCGATGGGGTGGTCCGGGTCGTACATGGAGTGGATGAGCGAGGCCAGCCGGCCCTGCCCGAGGGGCTGGCGCACCCGGATGTCGGCCTCGGCGAGCCGCGCGCAGATGTCGGTCAGCTCGCGCGCCATGATCACGGCCAGGCCCGCGTCCTTGTCGATCCGGCGGCCGCCGCCGCTGCGCCGGGTGGCGCGCGCGATGGCCTGCGCCTCCGCGGCCAGGTCGCGGGTGTAGTGCATGCAGGCGACGAGGTAGGCGCGGTGCTGCTCGGAGGAGGTGGACACCATCGACTGCAGCTGGTCGTACGAATCCTTGAGCCAGCCCGGGGCGCCGTTGTCGCCGCGCCGCTCGACGTCCTTGGCGTGCGCGTCCGGGTCGGCGGGGAGGGTACGGGCCAGCATCTGCAGCCGGGTCACGAAGCCGTCGCCGTTGGCCACATGCTTGAGCAGCGTGCCGAACCGGTCGACCAGGGCCTCCTGGTCCTCGCTGTCCCGCAGGCCCACGCCCGGGCCCTCGATCTCGATCGCGGCGGTGACCGTGCGGCGGTCGGCGTGCAGCAGGACGGCGATCTCGTCCGGGCCGAACGGCGCGGCCAGCCAGTTGATCCGGCCGATGCCGGGGGGCGGGCCGACCTCCACCTCGCGGCCGTCGAGCCGGGTGCCGGCCTCGGCGGCAGCGGAGCGGTAGCCGGTGGTGCCTTTGCGGACGCTGCGCCGGTACGAGCGGTTGATCTCGAACCAGCGGTAGAACGTGCGCCCGTTGTACGGCACGTACACGGCGGCCAGCGCGAGGGTCGGGAAGCCGACCAGGGCGACGATGCGCAGCGTCAGCATCGGCACCAGCAGCCCGCACATCATCCCGATGAACGCGCCCGCGATGATCAGCGCGATCTCACCGGTCTCGCGGTTCTTGCCGACGATCGCGTTGGGGCGGGCACGGCCGATCAGATACGTGCGGCGCGGTGCGATGGCGTGGGACTGGGCATCGACCGTCACCGCCGGTCACCTCCCGGGTTGTTGCCTGAGCTGTTGTTCTGCGAACGGGGGGCGGGAGCGGACCCGCCGCCTCCGGAGTTGCCGGTGCGGCTGGCGCCGGAGGCGCCCCCGCCGCTGCCGCCCCCGCCGCCGCGGGAGCTGTGCGCGGCGACGCCGCCGGATACGGGGTTGGCGGGCTTGGCCTGGCCCGGGCGGGCACCGCCGCCACCTCCGCCGTCGCCCCCGCCGCGGGCGCTGTGGGTGTTGATGCCCTGCTTCACCAGGGCCGCGGGCGAGCTGATGACCGCGGCGGCCTGACGGGAGGCGGGGTCGGCGCTGGCGCTGCGGGCCTTGACGATCTCGTCGCCGAAACCGGGCACGAAGCGGTAGATCATCGCGCTGGCGAAGATGGCGAGGATGATGATCGAGAGGCCGGAGACGACGGCCGAGAAGGCTTCGGGCTCGTTACCGGAGGTGGAGAGCGCGCCGGCCAGGGCGAGGACTATCACGATGACCGGCTTGACGAGAATCACCGCGATCATGATCCCGGCCCAGCGGCGGACGTGCCCCCACATGTTCTTGTCGACGAGGCCCGCGTAGACGGCCGTGCCGAGCAGGGCGCCGACGTAGAGCAGGGCCGCGCGGATGACCAGTTCCAGACAGAGCACACCGGAGGCGAGGATCGTCACGAGCGAAACGACGATGAGCATGATGGGGCCGCCGCCGATGTCCTCGTCCCGCTTGAGGGCCTGGGCGAACGATCCGAAGAAGGCGTCGTTGTCGGCACCGGTGCCGGAGGCGATGGCGTCCGTGACGGCGTCGGTGGCGGTGACGACCGTATAGAGGATGAGCGGGGTGAAGGCGGAGGCCAGGACCGTCAGCCACAGGAAGCCGATGGCCTCGGAGAGCGCCTCGCCGAGCGGGACGCCGCGGATGGCGCGCTTGGCGACGGCGAGGAGCCAGAGGATGAGGGTCAGGACGGTCGAGGCGGCGAAGACGACGGCGTACTGGCGGAGGAAGGCCTCGTTGGTGAAGTCGACGTTCGCCGTCTCCTTGACGAGCTTCGAGAGCTTGCCGACGAGCCATGAGGCGGCGTCGGCACAGCCGCGGGCCAGGGAGGCGGCGGGGTCCAGCGGATTCGACGGGTCGGAGGGGGCGCCTGAGCCGCCACCGCCGCCGCCCTTTTCACAGTTTTCGCGGACCTGGCCGAGGAGCGCGCTGCAATCGTCCTCGCTGCCGGATGGGCTCGGTGTGGGCGAAGGGGCAGCGGCCGCACGGGTCGCAAGAAGGACGGCGGCCGTTTGAACGGCCGCCAGAACGCCCGTGAGCGTGAGAGCGCGACGGCTCGGGCTAGCGGGCATAGGTGAACCCTCCGTACTGGTCGACTGCCTTGGCGATCTCATCGGCCGTGGAGGCGGTGTTGTCGCCGTTGACGGGGGCGGGGCCGCTCTTCTGGGAGTAGCTCTCGGTCTTCCAGTCGTTGTCCGTCCACCGCAGCTTGAGCGTCATGGTGAACCAGTCGTTGGTGACCGGATTCTTGGAACCCTCGCCCGCCGTACCGAACACTCCGGTGCACCACACCGCCACCGTCGCCGTGGTGTTCGTGAACTTTGCGATCTTGGTGCCCAAGGGAGCGGTGCGCGAGATGTAGGTCATGCCGTCGGGCGCCTTGCCGTTCGCCTCCAGCCCGATCTTCTCCAGAGAGCCGGCGGAGTATGCCTTGTCGAGCTTGGTCTGGAGCGGGTCTGCGGCCGTGGCCGTGAAAATCTGCGGAACGATCTCATGACGCTGCTCGCGGTTGAGCATGTCGGCGGACCCCAGCGCCACCGCGTAGTTCGCCGCCGCGCTCTGCGCCCCCTGCTGGGACTTCGCGAAGCCCGACGCGATGCCCGTCGTGCCGTTCTTGCCGGTGACCGGGCGGGTGCCGGTGGGGGCGGTGGGCTGGGCGTCGGCGTTGGAGCCGCCGGAGTCCGCGTCGGACGAGCCGCCGTCGCCCTGGCCGCCGCGGTTGACGAAGGCGATGGCGGCGAGGAGCAGGACGACGACGCCGACGACCGTGATCAGGTTGCGGCTGGGCTTGCCCGCCCGGCCGGGGCCGCGGCGGGGCGGGCCGTAGGGGTCCTCGTCGCCTTCCGGTAGGCGCGTGCGCGTCAGGTGGCCGCCGGAGGCCGTGCCGCGGGTGCGGCCGGCGTCGTGGCCGTCGTAGTCGTAGTCACCGCCGTAGCCGCCGTCGCCGCCGAGACTCATCGCGTGCTCGCCCCTTCAACCGTGCCGACACTGCCGCCGTCCGTGGCCGTGGCCGCTGTTCCGCCACGCTGGTACGACGGTAGCGGCGTGGACCGACGTGTGGGCGTGGTGGTGTGAGTGGACATCAGACTGACACGACCTCGGCGACGGGAGCGGCGGGTGCGGGCATCAGGAAGCAGCCTCGGGTACGGAGGGTGGGGCCGGTAGGGGGGATCGGGGGCGGAGGCTCGGGGGCGGGGGCGCGCGCCGCGCGCGGGGGGCGGCTCCGGTGCGCGGGGGCGCGGGCCGGAGCGGTGCGGGAGCGTGGCTAGATGGCCATGCCGTACACGATCGTGAAGAGCGTGCCCAGCGAGCCGATGATGAACACGCCGGTCAGCCCCGCGACGATCAGGCCCTTGCCCTGCTCCGCGCTGAAGGTGTCGCGCAGCGCGGTCGCGCCGATGCGCTGCTTGGCCGCGCCCCAGATCGCGATGCCGAAGCACAGCAGCAGCGCCACGGCCATGACGACCTCGATCATGACGCGGGCCTCGCTGCCCAGGCTTCCGAAGGGGCCCCAGTCTGGGGCGATTCCGCCGATGATGGTGTTGATGTCGCCCTTTTCGGCCGCTAGGAACATAATGAACTCACCGCCCCTTATGGGTAGTTGTGTGCCCCGCCGCGCCGGCGTGGGTCAGTCTCTATCTTCGCTGACGAATCCGCTTCCGCATGTCGACTGGGCGGCATTTCTTGGCGGATCTCGTACGTGTTGTGGACCACGGTGACCTGGCAGGAGGACGAGTCGTGTCCATCAGGCGCCCTTTGGTTACTCTGTGTATCACGCGGGTGGGCGCCGGGCAACGATCGGTAGCCAAGCCCTTCATTCCTCCGTGAGCTCCTCCGTGAGCTCCTCCGCGAAGTCGTCGAACTCGCCCGCCTTGACCCCCTTGAGGAACGCCTCCCACTTGGCCTGGGTGGTGACGACGACGGTCTCCGGGTCGTTGCTCTCGCGCATGTAGATCCGGCCGTCGGGGCCCGCGGCCACCTCCAGGTAGGCGCCCGCCTCCTCGTCCTCGTCGGTCGAGGCCCGCTGCCAGTCCAGCTGCGTCATCCGTGTTCCTCGGGGTTCATGGGGTGTCAGGTGCTCGGACGGGCCGGACTTTACGCGTTCCACGGGGCGCGCGGAGGGGGCACAGGGGGCACGCGGCGGCGGCCGCCCGTAGGGTTTCGGCTTGCGAGCGGCTGATTTTCGCCGTGCGTACGGAAACGCGTTCGTACCGCGGGCTGATGGGGGAGGATGGCCGGGTGCGTAAGGTCTGGCTGGGTGTCAGTGTCGGTATCGGAGTCTGTTTTTCCTTCGTCGTCCTGCTCGTTCTCGGCACCTACTTGGTCGCCGCGAACCTCGCGGGCGGTGGCGGGGGCACCAGCGTCGGTCTGGCGAAGGGCGCGGTCCCGGCCTCGTACGCGCCGCTGATCCAGCGGTACGGGAACTCCTGCCCCGCGCTCAACCCGGCCCTGCTCGCCGCGCAGCTCTACCAGGAGAGCGGCTGGAACGCGAAGGCGCAGAGCCCGGCCAACGCCAAGGGGCTGGCCCAGTTCATTCCCGCCACCTGGGCGTCGCACGGGGTGGACGGCGACAAGGACGGCAAGCGGGACATCTGGAATCCGAACGACGCGATTCCGTCCGCGGCCGCCTACGACTGCTCCCTCGCGAAGTACGTGAAGGACGTACCGGGCAATCTGACGCACAACATGCTGGCGTCCTACAACGCGGGCGCGTACGCCGTGCTCAAGTACAAGGGCGTGCCGCCGTACCGCGAGACCCAGAACTACGTGAAGACCATCACCACCCTGGCCAAGAGCTTCGAGGCGCCCACGCAGACCGTGCAGCCGTCGCGGCAGTCGGCCGCGGCGATCTACTTCGCGCAGAAGCAGCTCGGGAAGCCCTATCTGTGGGGCGGTAACGGCACCCCGGACCAGGACGGGCGGTTCGACTGCTCGGGGCTGACGAAGGCGGCGTACAAGACGGTGGGGATCGAGCTGCCGCGCGTCGCCAACGACCAGTGGAACGCCGGACCGCATCCCAAGCGCGACGAGCTGCTCCCGGGTGATCTGGTCTTCTTCGCGTACGACCTGGACGACCCGAGATCCATTCACCACGTGGGGATCTACGTGGGCGGCGGGAAGATGATCAACGCGCCCTACACTGGTGCGGTGATCCGCTTCGACCCCATCGACTCCCCGGACTACATCGGGGCGACGCGGGTGACGCAGGATGGCGCAAAAGCGCTCCCCGAGCCCGGCACGGCCTGAGGATTCCCTCTGAGCTGCGGCGATGGGTCACCCTTCGGTAACGTCCCGGTGATCGTTGGGTAGCGAACGGAACGCCTGGCGGAATAAGGGCGTTTCCTGGAAGTGGATCGGCGCACACCGCTCGGCAATCGCACGCCGGGACCGTCGGTCGTGGGGAATCACGGGGGTCGGCAGCTGTACGTAGCGACAGGTGAGAGATAAGGGGCCGCGGCACATGGCTGGACTCGCACTGGACGGGTCGAACCCCGATGTCAGCCTTCTCTACGACATCAACGGGCTCGCCAAGGACGCCCCGCACTGGTTCGACCGCGTGATGGAGTTCGTCGGCGAGTACGGGATCATCATCGGGCTCGTCCTGGTGGGCCTCGGCGCCTGGTGGAGCGTGCGCAAGCGGTCGCAGGACGCGCCGTCGGCCGTCGCCGGGCTGATGTGGGCGCCGCTGGCCGCCGGGCTCGCGCTGATCGCCAACATCCCGATCCGCGGCTTCGTCCAGCGTCCGCGGCCGTTCCGGGACCATCAGGGGCTCGACGTCCTGGTGGCGGGCAAGACCGACTTCTCCTTCGTCAGCGATCACGCGACGCTGACCATGGGGCTCGCCGTGGGCATCTTCATGGCCCACCGGCGGTACGGGCTGGCCGCGATCGGGCTCGCGCTGCTCGAGGGCTTCTGCCGCGTCTACATGGGCGTGCACTATCCGACGGACGTGGTCGGCGGGTTCGCGCTGGGAACGGCGGTCGCGCTGCTGCTCGCGCCGCTCGCGATGATGCTGCTGACGCCGCTCACCACCACGATCGCCGGGTCGCGGGCCTCCTGGCTGATACGGGCCGGGCGCCCCGCTCCGGCCGCCGCGGCGGGCGAGGAGGTCCCGGAGTTCCCCGAGGCCCGGTCGCCGGGCTCGGAGCGCGGCAGCAAGGACCTCGCGGCCTGACACACCTGTCGACGGGCGGCACGGCATCAGGCCGGGCCGCCCGTCGGTCATAGGGGGCATCAAAGGGGACGGGGGTGCTACCGGGCCCGCCCGGTCACAGCGCCCGCGGGGTCACAGCACCCGCCCGGTCACAGCGCCTGCGGGAAGTCGAAGAGCCGGTTCGGGTCGTAACGCTTCTTCAGCCCCGCCAGCCGGTCCGCGCCGGATCCGTAGTACGCCGAGCGCCAGTTCTTGAGCGTGGCGTCGGTGTAGTTCTGGTACGCCGCCCCGGAGGCGTAGCGCCGCATCGCCGTGTGCGCCTGGTCCAGCCACGCGTTCTGCGGGGCGCCCGCGCCGCCCGCCGCCCAGGACGCGGTGTACTGCGCGAGGAACCGCGAGCGGCGGTGGACGAACGCGGTGGCCTTCGGGTCGACGCGGTTCACGGCGCCGCCGAGCGCGGTGAGCGCGATGCTGACCGCGCCGCCGCCGCTGGTGCGCCGCCCGAAGCGCTCGACCTGGTCGAGCATCGCGCGCACCCCCGCCTGGGTCAGCGAGCGGTCGAAGAAGTCGGACCGGGCCGCGTACGTCTCCCGCTTCAGCACCCCGTCGGCGCTGCGGCCGGGCTTGTCGCCGGGCAGACGGCAGCGGGTGGTCGAGGTGTCGCCGCATCCCGCGTACATGCGCATCGCGTCGACGTACCCCCGGCGGCGCAGGGTCACCCGGGAGGCGGGGCCGGGGCCGCCGGGGCCGTCGGCGAGCCGGTCCACCGCGTTCTGCAGGTCGCCGTAGGTGCCGAGAGAGAAGCAACTGACGGAGACGGTGGGGGTGTGGCCGGGGGCGGCCGACAGGTGCAGCGCCGACCAGATCTCGTCGGGCTGGTCGGGGCCCCACTTCTGCCAGGACTTGAGCACCTTGGCCGCCTTCGACCAGGGCCAGGACATATAGGCGGTGACGCCGTCGCCGGGCTTGCGGGTACGGAAGCGCAGTTCGGTGACGACGCCGAAGTTGCCGCCGCCCGCGCCGCGCAGCGCCCAGAAGAGGTCGGGTTCGCGGTCCTTGGAGACCTGGAGGGTCTTGCCCGCGGCGGTGATGAGGGTCGCGCCGGTGAGGTGGTCGGAGGTGAGCCCGTACGCCCGGGAGACCACGCCGTGGCCGCCGCCGAGGGTGAGCCCGGAGATGCCGACGGTCGGGCAGGAGCCGCCGGGGACGGTGACGCCGTGGGCGCCGAGCCGGGTGTAGACGTCGATGAGCTTGGCGCCGCCGCCGATGCGGGCCTCGCCCGTGGTGGTGCGGATGGAGTCGAGCGCTGAGACGTCGATGACCAGGCGGCCGTCGCCGCTGGAATAACCCGCGTAGCTGTGGCCGCCGTTGCGGATGGCGACGGGGGTGCCATGGCGCCGGGCGAAGTCCAGACATGCGGTGATGTCGGATGTATTGCCTATATAGGCGACACCGGCGGGCCGCAGACGGTCGAAGCGGGTGTTGTACAGGCGGCTCGCGGAGGTGTAGTCGGCGTCGCCGGGGCGCACCAGGTCGCCGTGCAGCGCCTTGCCGAGCGCGGTCCAGTCCGCGGCCTTCGGCTTGCCGTCGCGCGCCGTGAGCCGGCTGCTCGAGACGGCACCGAGGGACGTCACGCCGCCGGCGGCGTTCCCCGTCGTGTTGCTGCTGCATGCCGCGGCCCAGGTGGCCGTGGACGCCAGCCCCGCGCTCGCTGCCAGCAGTTTCCGCCGGTCCATGACGGTGTCCCCTCCCTGTCGACCTTGCCCCTCCGGTCGACCGGGCCACCGCCGTTACCGCGTTCGCCGCCCGGTCTCCTGGTCAGAGGGCATGCCGGGCGGCGGGGTTCCGTTTGTGGCGGAAGAATGACGGTCCGTCGTATGAGCGTCGGCGTCGTCGCGGGCCATGGACCGGGCGCGGCGGGCCGGGCCGGTCCAGCCGCAGGTGCATCGGGCGAGGCAGAAGGCCCCCTTCTCCACGGTGGTGGTGCGGGCTTGGTCGGGGCCTGTGTCACCTGAGTCGAGCACATGACCACGCTACCGGGCCGTGACGGGCGGCCGGAACGGGTCGTTAAACGAACAAGTATCAAGGCGTGGACGAGCGTGGCCAGGGGGTCGACGGTCGATGGTGGTTCAGCGGCGCGGTGGAAGGAGACGGGCGAGGGCGGTCGCCGGGTGCGTGGCGGGTGGTCTGCTGGCCGGGCTGCTGGCGACCGTCAGCGGCTGCTCGTCCCAGACGGTGGCGGACGAGCGCCCGGGCGGTGCCCCCGGGGCGGCGGCCGCGGTCGCCGTGCTGCGGCAGGCCGCGGATGTGCTGGTGAGTTCGGGGAGTTCACGGGTGCGGACGACCCTGGAGACGGCGACCGGCGGCACCCGGGTGTCGATCGAGGGTCGCGGGGCGTACGACTTCGAGCAGCGGCGGGGGCGGCTGCGGCTGGTGCTGCCGAGGGACGCGACGGGCGCGGCCGAGCACGGGCCGATCACCGAACTGCTGGCGTCCGGTGCGCTCTTCATGCGCAACCGTGGTGCGGGCATCCCCAGCGACAAATGGGTACGGGTGGACACGGCGGGCATTCCGGACGGCAATCTGGTCACCGGCGGGGCGACCGATCCGCTGACCGCCGCCGAACTGCTGCGCGGCGTACGGCGGGCGAGCCTGGTCGGGCAGGAGGGGCTGGACGGCGCCCTGGTACGGCACTACCGCGGCACCACGGACATCGGCCGGGCCGCCCAGGTGGCCTCCCGCGGCGTACGGGGGCCGTTGCGGGCCGCGGCGAAGGGGTTCACCGACCCCCTGGTGCCCTTCGACGCGTATCTGGACGGGCTGGGGCGGCTGCGTGAGGTGCGGCACCGCTTCACCGTGACCAGCCGGGCGAGCGGTACGCGGCCCCCCGAGAGTGCGGACGGGCGGCGCGCGGTGGGGGTCGCCTCGACGACGGAGCTGTACGACTTCGGGGTGGCGGCCGCCGTCCAGCTCCCCAAGCCCGCGGATATCTACGCAGGAAAGGTCGGATCGCCTCAGAAGTAGTCGGAGGGGCCCGCTCTGTCCTTCGAAATGGCCCATCCGTGCCATGCGCGGAGTGTGTACCGATCCCTACGCTGGGAAGCTGCTGCTCGAAGGTGCTCGCAGGAGGAGGTGAAACACGTGGTTGCGCGTCGCGGCTCTCCGGGCCCGGACCCCGTGGCCCTCGTCGAGATCGATCTCTACGGTGAATTGATGATCGCTGCAGCGAGCGCGGACGAGGACAGGCTCAGTCCGGACCGCATCGACGAAGTGCTCCGGGTGGAGACCGACCGATCGGCCGGCCGGTCATCCGATCGGTCATCCGACCGCTCAGCCGGCCGGTCATCAGGGCGATCGTCGGACCGGACATCAGAGCGATCGGATTCGGCCGACCGCTCGAAGGTACGGAAGGCCGGCCGTCCGGAAACCGACCTGCCGGAAACCGGCGGTCCGGACGCCCGATAGGCCCGCCCCCCGGGGCGGCGTCAGGCCCGGGGGTGACCTCAGGTCCGCGGCGTCCTCACGTGCGCAGCAGCCGGGCGATGGCCGCCGTCGCCTCGGCGACCTTGGCGTCCACCTCGTCCTCTCCTTCACCGCCCTCCTTGGCGGCGCTCTCGACGGCCGCGCTGGCGACGCAGTGCCGCAGATGCTCTTCGAGCAGCTGGAGGGCGAAGGACTGCAGGGCCTTGGTGCTCGCGGAGACCTGGGTGAGTATGTCGATGCAGTAGACGTCCTCTTCGACCATCCGCTGCAGCCCCCGGATCTGGCCCTCGATCCGGCGCAGCCGCTTCAGGTGCTGGTCCTTCTGGTGGGCGTACCCGTGGCCGCCGTGGGTAGACGAAGCCTGGCCGGACGCCTGGCCCCGCTGGTCGCCGGTGGGCGTGGTGGTGCCGGCTGCCGTGGTGGTCATGGCGTCCTCCCGTTGTTCACTATCGGTGCACATATACCCCCAGTGGGTATATGGTAACGGCTTTTCCGGCCAAACAGGGCCCCTGTGAAGAGCACACTGCCCGATGGGCGACACTGGGGACGCCGGTTACCGTGGCCGGAAGATGCGCCTAGCATCGTCGAGTCCCCATCCGCCGCATCCCGAGGATCCCCAGTGCGCTTTCGTCTGACCCCCAGGGAGACGAGCTTCTACGACATGTTCGCCGCCTCCGCGGACAACATCGTGACCGGCTCCAAGCTCCTGATGGAACTGCTCGGGGCGGACTCCGCCGCTCGTTCCGAGATCGCCGAGCGGATGAGGGCCGCGGAGCATGCGGGGGACGACGCCACGCACGCGATCTTCCATCAGCTGAACTCCTCCTTCATCACGCCGTTCGACCGCGAGGACATCTACTCCCTCGCTTCGTCTCTCGACGACATCATGGACTTCATGGAGGAGGCCGTCGACCTGGTCGTCCTCTATCAGGTCGACGAGCTGCCCAAGGGCGTCGAGCAGCAGATCGAGGTGCTGGCGCGGGCGGCCGAGCTGACCGCCGAGGCCATGCCGAACCTGCGCACCATGACGAACCTCACCGAGTACTGGATCGAGGTCAACCGGCTGGAGAACCAGGCCGACCAGATCCACCGCAAGCTGCTGGCCCACCTCTTCAACGGCAAGTACGACGCGATGGAGGTGCTCAAGCTCAAGCAGATCGTGGATGTGCTGGAAGAGGCGGCCGACGCCTTCGAGCATGTGGCCAACACGGTCGAGACCATCGCCGTCAAGGAGTCCTGAGCCCCGGCATGGACACCTTCGCGCTCGTCGTGACCATCGCGGTCGCGCTCTTCTTCACCTACACCAACGGCTTCCACGACTCGGCGAACGCCATCGCCACCTCGGTCTCCACCCGGGCCCTGACCCCGCGGGCCGCGCTCGCGATGGCCGCGGTGATGAACCTCGCGGGTGCCTTCCTCGGCAGCGGGGTCGCCAAGACGGTCAGTGAGGGCCTGATCGCCACCCCGACCGGCAAACAGGGCATGATCATCCTGTTCTCCGCGCTGATCGGCGCGATCGCCTGGAACATGATCACCTGGTACTACGGACTGCCGTCCTCCTCCTCGCACGCCCTGTTCGGCGGCCTGGTGGGCGCCGCGCTCGCCGGTGCCAGCACCGTTCACTGGAGCGGGGTGGTGGAGAAGGTCGTCCTCCCCATGGTCATCTCGCCCGTCATCGGCCTGGTGCTGGGCTACTTCGTCATGGTGGCCATCCTCTGGATGTTCCGTAAGTCCAACCCGCACAAGGCCAAGCGCGGCTTCCGGATAGCACAGACCGTGTCGGCCGCCGCCATGGCGCTCGGACACGGTCTGCAGGATGCCCAGAAGACCATGGGTGTGGTCGTGATGGCCCTGGTCATCGGCGGTGTCGAGGATCAGGGGGACGCGATCCCGGTGTGGGTGAAGATCGCCTGCGCCGCGATGCTCTCGCTCGGCACGTACGCGGGTGGCTGGCGCATCATGCGCACCCTGGGCCGCCGGATCATCGAACTGGACCCGCCGCAGGGCTTCGCCGCCGAGACGACGGCGGCCTCGGTCATGTACACCGCGTCGTTCATGTTCCAGGCGCCGATCTCGACGACCCATGTCATCACCTCGGCGATCATGGGTGTGGGGGCGACCAAGCGCGTGAACGCGGTGCGCTGGGGGGTCGCGAAGAACATCATCCTCGGCTGGTTCATCACCATGCCCGCGGCGGCCGGAGTCGCCGCCCTCAGCTACTGGATCGTGGACCTGGCCTTCGGCTGACCCACGCCGCGCAGATACGGAGCGGGCCCGCCCCCGGGAGCCAGGGGCGGGCCCTTTCGTCGTGCGGTGGCACCGCCATGCAGCACCGCAGGACGCCCGTCCTCGCCCAGGGGGCGAGGGGCTTGTCCGTCAGCCGAAGCGACCGGAGATGTAGTCCTCGGTGGCCTGGACGGACGGGTTGGAGAAGATCCGCTCGGTCTCGTCGATCTCGATGAGCTTGCCGGGCTGGCCGACGCCGGCCAGGTTGAAGAAGGCCGTACGGTCCGAGACGCGCGCCGCCTGCTGCATGTTGTGGGTCACGATGACGATCGTGAACCGCTCCTTCAGCTCACCGATCAGGTCCTCGATGGCGAGGGTCGAGATCGGGTCCAGCGCCGAGCAGGGCTCGTCCATCAGCAGCACGTCGGGCGCGACCGCGATGGCGCGGGCGATGCACAGCCGCTGCTGCTGACCGCCGGAGAGCCCGGCACCCGGCTTGTTCAGCCGGTCCTTGACCTCGTTCCACAGGTTGGCGCCCTTGAGGGACTTCTCGACGACGTCCTGCAGCTCGCTCTTCTTGTACGAGCCGTTGAGCTTCAGTCCGGCCGCGACGTTCTCGAAGATGGACATCGTCGGGAACGGGTTGGGGCGCTGGAAGACCATGCCGACCGTGCGCCGCACGGAGACGGGGTCGATGCCGGAGGCGTACAGGTTCTCGTCGTCGAGCATCACCTTGCCCTCGACCCGGCCGCCGGGGGTGACCTCGTGCATCCGGTTGAGGGTGCGCAGGAAGGTCGACTTGCCGCAGCCGGAGGGGCCGATGAAGGCGGTCACCGAGCGGGGTTCGACGGTCATCGAGATGTCCTCGATGGCCTTGTGGCTGCCGTAGTAGGCGGTCAGCCCGCTGACGTCGATGCGCTTGGCCATGTGAATCACTTCTCTTCTTCTTGGCCTCAGCGGCCGGTCTTCGGGGCCTTCCAGCGGGCGATGCCGCGGGCCACCAGGTTCAGGATCATGACGAAGGCGATGAGTACGAGCGCCGCGGCCCAGGCGCGGTTGAACGACGCCTCGTTGCCGAGCTGCCACTGCTCGTAGATGTAGTACGGCAGCGACGACTGGGCGCCTTCGAAGGGGTTCGGGTTGATCGCCTGGGAGCCGAAGACCAGCAGCACGATGGGGGCGGACTCACCGGCGATACGGGCGACCGCGAGCATCACGCCCGTGGTGATCCCGCCGATCGAGGTGGGCAGCACCACCTTGAGGATGGTGCGCCACTTGGGCACGCCCAGCGCGAGCGATGCCTCGCGCAGCTCGTCCGGGACGAGCTTGAGCATCTCCTCGGTGGAGCGGACCACGACCGGCATCATCAGGATGGCCAGCGCCATGGCACCGGCGAATCCGGAGTAGTCGAAGCCCAGGATGATGATCCAGAAGCTGAGGATGAACAGACCGGCCACGATGGACGGGATGCCGGTCATGACGTCGACGAAGAAGGTCACGGCCTTCGCGAGCCGCCCGCGTCCGTACTCGACCAGGTAGATGGCGGTCAGCAGGCCGATGGGGGCCGCGATGACGGTGGCGATGCCGACCTGCTCCAGGGTGCCGAGGATCGCGTGGTACGCGCCGCCGCCGGGCAGGATGGTCTGGACGCCGTCCATGGAGTGGCTGAGGAAGTAGCCGTCGAGCACGGTCTTGCCGCGGTTGATGGTCTCGAAGAGCAGCGAGAACAGCGGGATGACCGCGATCAGGAAGCAGAGCCACACCAGGCTGGTGGCCAGCTGGTTCTTGGCCTGCCGGCCGCCCTCGACCGAGGCCGTGACGCCGTAGGAGAGGACGACGAAGAGCAGGGCCGCGATCAGCCCCCACTGGAAGGGGTTACTCATGCCCGCCGCGCTGCCGATGCCGACGCCCGCGGCGATCGAGACCGCGGCCAGCCCCAGCGGGGCCCAGCGGGGCAGTCGTGCCTGAGCGAGGGCGGACGCGCGCGGCGTGTTGGTGTCGATGGTCGTGTCGCTCATGCTGCGGTCCCCGAGTACTCCTTGCGGCGGGCGATGATCATTCGCGCGGCGCCGTTCACCAGCAGGGTGATGACGAACAGGACCAGACCGGAGGCGATGAGCGCGTCACGCCCGTTGCCGTTGGCCTCCTTGAAGTGGCTGGCGATGTTCTGCGCGAAGGTGCCGCCGCCCGGGTCCAGCAGGCTGGCGTTGATCAGGTAGCTGGGGGACAGCACGGTGGCGACCGCCATGGTCTCGCCCAGCGCGCGGCCGAGGCCCAGCATCGAGGCGCTGATGATGCCGGAGCGGCCGAAGGGGAGGACCGACATCCGGACGACTTCCCAGCGGGTCGCGCCGAGCGCCAGCGCGGCCTCCTCGTGCATCTTCGGAACCTGCCGGAACACCTCGCGGCTCACGCTGGTGACGATCGGCAGGATCATGATCGCCAGCAGGATGCCGACGGTGAACAGCGACCGGGCTGCACCGCCCTGGTACGACAGGACCTTGGTCCAGCCCAGGGTGTCGTCCATCCAGGTGTACAGACCCGTCAGATGCGGCACCAGGAAGAGCGCGCCCCACAGGCCGTAGACGATGCTGGGGACCGCAGCGAGCAGGTCGATCACGTACGCGACCGGGGTGGCCAGCCGCCGCGGGGCGTAGTGCGAGATGAAGAGCGCGATGCCGACGGCGATCGGGACCGCGAGCACCATCGCGATGATCGAGCTGACGACCGTGCCGAAGGCGAGGACCGCGATGCCGAAGCGCATCGGGGTCGAGCCGGTGCTCCACTCGAAGGCGGTGAGGAAGTTGGCCTCGTCCTTGGAGATCGCGATGGCGGCGCGGTACGCGAGGAAGACCGCGATGGCCGCCATGATCACCAGGAGGGCGATCCCGGAGCCCCGGGAGAGGCCGAGGAAGATCTTGTCACCGGCCCGGCCGGTGGAGCGGGTCGCGACCTTGGGCTGTGACCCGGCGGATGTGGAAGTGGGTTCTATATCCGTTTTCATGGGTTCTCCGGTCTGCGGAGCCGGATGGGGGTGAGGCTCCTGGTGCGGCGGTGCACCGGACGTGCGGCCTGTTCTGCCCCGGCGGTCGGCCGGAGCGGAACAGGCCGCACATGTCAGGTCAGGAGAGGCTGGAAATGCTCTCGCGGACCTTCTTGGCGATCGAGTCGGGCAGCGGGGCGTAGCCCAGCTCCTTCAGCGCGGACTGGCCGCCCTCGCTCGCCGCGTAGTTCAGGAAGGACTTGGTGGCCTTGAGCGTGCTGGCCTTGTTGCCCTTGTCGCAGGCGATCTCGTAGGTGACCAGCGTGATCGGGTAGGCGCCGGCCGCCTTGGTGTCGTACGCCAGGTCCAGGGCCTGGTCCTTGCCGGTGCCCTTGGGCTTGGC
The DNA here is from genome assembly GCF_042958345.1 of Streptomyces sp. NPDC007983. Lineage (NCBI taxonomy): Bacteria > Bacillati > Actinomycetota > Actinomycetes > Kitasatosporales > Streptomycetaceae > Streptomyces > Streptomyces sp. NPDC007983. The sequence continues at coordinate 75,679 of NZ_JBIBJI010000024.1, read as the reverse complement.
CTCGGCGATGGCCTTGGAGGCGTTCTCGACGGTGGCCTGGACCGGGGCCGAGGCGCCGGTGTCCAGGTCGACGGTCTTGATGCTGTTGGCGGTCGCGTACGACAGCTCGAAGTACGAGATCGCGCCGGGGACCTGCTTGACCTGCGAGGAGACACCGGAGGAACCGTCGGCGGACTGGCCGCCCTTGCCCTCCCACGCCTTGCCCGGCTCGTGCGGCCACGCCTTCGGGGCGGCGGCCTTGAGGTACTTGGTGAAGTTGTCGGTGGTGCCGGACTCGTCCGAGCGGTGGAACGCCTGGATCTTGAGGCTCGGAAGCTTCACGCCCTTGTTGAGCGCCTTGATCGCGGGGTCGTCCCACGTCTTGATGTCCGAGTTGAAGATCTTGGCGAGGACCTCGGCGTTGAGCGTCAGCTTGTCCACGCCGGGGACGTTGAAGCCGACCGCGATCGGGCCGCCGACCATCGGCAGGTTGATGCCCTGGCCGCCCTTGCACATCTTCTTCGAGGAGGCGACCTCCTCGGGCTTGAGCGCCGAGTCGGAGCCCGCGAAGGCGGTCTTGCCCTGCAGCCACTCCTGGATGCCCGCGCCCGAGCCGGTGGCCTTGTAGTTGAGCTTGACGTCCTTGCACGCCCCGCCGTAGTTCTTCGTCCACAGGTCCATGGCGTTCTTCTGCGCGGACGAGCCGGAGGCCAGGAGCTGACCCTTGCCTTCGCACTTGATGTCGCCGGTGGCTTTGGCGCTGCCGCCGCCGGAGTTGTTGTCCGAACCGCAGGCGGTGAGGACGAAGGCGCCGGACAGGGCGAGGGCACCGGCGGCGATGGCGCGAAGCCGGTTGTTGCGCTGAAGCTTCACTTTCAGGGATTCCTTCCAGAAGCCGCCGGTGGGGGACGGCGCGCGACGTAATGGTGCGCAGGGGTGGTTGTGCGCCGGGCGGCGCGAGGCCGGGCATGGGCTCGGTCTGCGCCTCAGTAGGGCTGAAATTAGGCAGATCAGGTGAAGCGACCAATGGGCACGAGTTAACGAGTGGTGAACCTCGGCCGTCAGTGTGGTGGCCGGATAACGGCTGGGTCACAGCGCGGTCGCGGTCCGGCTTCCGCCCGCTTCTCCCCTTTACCGCGCCTTGCGTCCGCTTCCGGCCGCCCCCGCTCGCTCTCGTCTACTTCTGTCCTCTCATGACCCCGGATCGCGTCGGGTGTACGGCCGACCGGCGCGTGGCTCTGTCGGATTGCGGTACGGCATGTCACTATCCGTCCCTACTTCGAGGAGAGGAGGCCGGTCGGGTGAGGCGGGACGGAAGAGGGAGGGGTACGGGCGTCGCCGCGGCCGCCGCGCTCGTCTGCGCGCTGGGAACGTCGGCCGCGCCCGGCCCGGCGTACGCGGCGCCCGGCGAACCGGAGCCGACCCGGGGCGGCGCCGGCGGCACCGCGTCCGGCGCCGGGAGGCTGGAGAAGGTCCGCTCGCAAGTGGACGGCCTCTACCGGCAAGCGGAATCAGCCACCGACGCGTACAACCTCGCGCGGGAGAAACAGACGCGCCAGGAGAGGTCGATCCTGAGGATCGCGCGGGCCGTGGTGAAGACACGGAAGGAGATGGCCGGGCTGCGGGAGCGCGCCGGGGCGCTGGCGCGGGCCCAGTACCGCGGCGGCGGGATGCCGGCCGAGGCGCGGCTGCTGCTGGACGACGACCCCGGCGGCTTCCTCGACGACTTCGCCCTCGCGCGCAAGGGCGAGAAGGCGGCCCGCGGGCTGATGAACCGGCTGGAGCACACCCGGACGGCGCTCGACCGCTACGCCGACTCCGCCTCCCGTGAGTGGGAACGGCTCGATCGCAGCCGGGCGCGGAAGGCGGCGGCCAAGAAGGAGATCACCGAAAAGCTCGCCCGGGCCCGGCGGCTGGAGTCGCGGCTGGCGGCCAAGGAGCGGGACCGGCTGCGGCAGCTCCAGGAGGAGCGGGGCCGGGCATCCCAGGCGAAGTGGCTCAAGACCGGCATACTGCGGGAGGTTGGCGGCCGCTCCAGCTCCGTGGGGCGGCGTGCGATCGACTTCGCGACGGCCCAGATCGGCAAGGCCTACGTCTGGGGCGCGGTGGGCCCGGACGCCTACGACTGCTCGGGGCTGACCCAGCGGGCCTGGGCCTCGGCCGGGCGGGCCATCCCGCGGACCTCGCAGGAGCAGTGGCGGCTGCTGCCGAAGGTGGACACCGCGCGGATGCGCCCCGGTGACCTGGTCATCTACTTCAAGGACGCCAGTCATGTGGGGATCTACGTGGGCGACGGCGCGATCGTCCACGCCCCGCGCCCGGGCCGTCAGATCACCCTGACGGGGGCGGGTTCGATGCCGATCCTGGGCGTGGTGCGCCCGGACGCCTCCTGATTCGTGCAGATTTCACGCCGCGGGCGCGTTTCGGCTGGTATGTCCGCCTCGCCCTGGTGTGGTTGGGGCGTGAATCGCACCATCCGTGTTCGGTTCCACAAAAGGGCGACGAGTTCGCGTGACCTTTGTCATTCGGGCCCCTGTCCGGATTCTGCCAAGTCGCCCAGGGCGTGGGGCATATGGCAAAAGTGGCGTCCGAGAGGTCATTCCACGGGGCCCGGACCGAGCGCTAAAGTCGGCTGGCAGTATCCGGCTTGCACGCCCTGAAACCGACCAGTCGGTGTGTGAGCCGGTTCGTGCGGTCCGCCGGTCGGCGGCGGGCACCGCGCCCTCGGGGGGAGGGAAGGAATCGAGCGATGTCCGTACCCGTGCCGAGGCAGCGGGAGGCACTGGCCACCGAGGCCCGGCCGGCCGCCCTGCCCGACAGCGGGCTCACCCTGCTGGTGATCGAGGACGATCCGGCCGGCGCCTTCAACATCCCCGAGATGCTGGATACCGAGGGCAACCGGGTCCGTATCCGTACGGCCCGTAACCTCACCGAGGCCGCCCGGCTGCTCACCGACGGGGTGCAGTGCATCCTGCTCGACCTGGCCCTGCCCGGCCCCGAGCACGAGGCGGAGGACGCGCTCGACACGCTGCGCTCCGTACTGAAGCTCGCGCCCACCCAGGCCGTCCTGGTCCTCACCGCCGAGGACGACGCCGAGCGCGCCGCCGAGGCCGTCCGGGTCGGGGCGCAGGACTTCCTCTTCCGCGACGAGCTGGACGGCCGCATCCTCAGCCGCGCCATCCGGTACGCGGTCGAGCGAAAACGCTCCGACCTCGCCCAGCGCCAGCTCACCGAGTCCCGGCTGCGCGCCCAGGAGAACGCCCGGCTGGAGCGCGGGCTCCTCCCCACGCCGCTGCTCCAGGGCTCCGGACTGCACTTCGCCGCCCGCTACCGGCCCGGCCGCAGCCGGGCCCTGCTCGGCGGCGACTTCTACGACACCGTCCGCACCCCGGACGGCACGGTGCACGCGATGATCGGCGACGTCTGCGGCCACGGCCCCGACGAGGCCGCCCTCGGCGTGGAGCTGCGGATCGCCTGGCGCGCGCTGACCTTCGCGGGGCTCTGCGGCGACCAGCTGCTCGGCACCCTCCAGCAGGTGCTGGAGAACGAGCGCCCGGACGACGAGATCTTCGCGACCCTGTGCACCGTCGACATCGCCCCGGACGGCCGCCGGGCCGGGGTCTGCCTCGCCGGGCACCCCTCACCGCTGGCGGTACGGCCCGGAATGGCGCCCCGGCTGCTGCCCACGGACGAGAACGGCCCCGCGCTCGGCCTGCTGCCGAACGCCCGCTGGCCGCGCCGCCAGGTCGAGCTGGGCGGCGCCTGGAGCCTGATGATGTACACCGACGGGCTGATCGAGGGCCGCGTCGGGGCCGGGGTGCAGCGGCTCGGTCAGGAGGGGATGGTCGAGATCGTCGCCCGCCAGATGGCGACCGGGCTGCGCGGCGAGGAGCTGCTGGACGCCACGGTCACCGAGGTGCGGGCGCTGAACGGCGGCGAGCTGACGGACGACCTCGCGGTGCTCCTGCTCGACCGCTGCTGAGACTGCTGAGGCTGCTGAGGGGTGCCGCTCGCGCCCCTCAGCGCGCTACCGGCCGCCGTTGTAGGGCCCGTACGGACCGTCGGAGCTGGAGCCGCGCCCCCGCGGCCAGCCACGGCCGCCGCCGGAGATCTGCCGCACCGCCGGGCGTACGTCGACCATGTACACGATCGTCGCGATCAGCCCGATGATCGGCAGGAAGCTCATGATGCCCATGAAGAAGTTCACCACGGCCGCGAGCCCCAGGATGATCATCCAGAAGGGCTTGGTCTGCTTGTCCGCGGCCCGGTAGGCGGCCTCGCGGCGGATCGCGGAGTCGACGAAGGCGAACAGGCTGAAGAGGAGAAGGCCCCAGGAGACCCAGTACAGCAACTCGCCGAAACCTTGCACCAGCACGCTGTCCACCGCCTAGAAGAGACGCTCAGAGAGTAGAGGGATGAGCATTACGGGCCACCGTACCCGCTGACGGGGCCGGGCACGCCCGTCGCGTACCCGGCCCCCTGCGCTCGCGATGGCGCCCGTCCGTCAGCTGTTCGGCTTCGCGTCGGGCTTCTTCGTGGGGGCGGGCTTGCGGGCCGGGGCCTTCTTCGCCGGGGTGGCCGGCTTGGCCGTGGCCTTCGGCGCCTCCTTGGCGGAGTCCACCGCGACCGGGTGCGACGGCGCCTTCGGCGCGCTCTTCTCCTCGTGGGGCTCGATCGCGGAGGCGATGTCGACGACCTCGTCGGCCGCCTCGCCGCGCCAGGTCTTCACGACCTCCTGGCCGTGCTCGGCGACCTCGTCGTACCGCTCCCGCGCCTTGACGGCCAGCTCGGCGGCGCGGCCGACGCCCTGCAGGGCGAGGTCCTGCGCCGAGTCACGGAGCCGCTTGAGGTCGGTGTCCAGGGAACCCAGCACCTCGTTGAGCTTGCCCTGGGCGCCCTTCGCCTGCTGGGTGACCCGGTCCTGGACGGCCTTCGGGTCGGTGTTGCGCACCGCGTTGAAGCGCTCGGGGGCCTCCGCGACGATCTTCTCGACCAGCGTCGGCACCTCCTTGAGCTTCTGGGCCGCGAGGTCGGCCGTGCCCGCCACGAAGTAGAGCGGGGTCGGGTCGGTGAGGGTCTTGCGTACGTCGTCGGTGATGGCCATGGCTGCTGGTCCTCCCGGATCAGTTCGAGGGTGTGGCGACGTCGGCGTCGGCGGTGGGGGTGTCGTCCGAGGCGGTCCCGTCCGAGCCGGTCCCGTGTCCGTTCTCCTTGCGGAAGGACTCGTAGATCTGGAGCAGCACCTGCTTCTGCCGCTCGTTGATCGTGGGATCGGCGAGTATCACGCTGCGCACCTCGGTTTCCTCCCGATCGCGCTCATCGAGGATCCCCGCCTGTACGTACAGGGTCTCGGCGGATATCCGCAGCGCCTTCGCGAGCTGCTGCAGGATCTCGGCGCTCGGCTTGCGCAGCCCGCGCTCGATCTGGCTGAGGTACGGATTGGACACCCCGGCGGCGTCGGCCAGCTGCCGCAGCGAGAGCTGGGCGCTGCGCCGCTGCTCCCGCAGGAAGTCGCCGAGGTTGCCGACGTTCAGTGATGCCATGCCTTCGATGCTGCACCAGGAGTGCTAACTTTTGCAAGCAAGGTGCTTGCAAGAGTGGCGCGTGCCACCCATGCAGTCAGCCGGCGTCACCAGGTCCGCCGTCGAGGCGCCCGCCCGAGCCGGTGAGTCACCCTGGGTGCGCTCCGGTGCGGGAGGCGACGCAGAAAAAGGAGAACGATTAATCGTTTTTGGTGTATCTTGGAGGTATGCCGAAAGTGAGTCAGCAGTACCGGGACGCCCGCCGCGCCGAGATCCTCGCCGCCGCCAGGCGCTGCTTCGTGCGTGAGGGCTTCCACGGCACGTCCATGCAGGATCTGCTGGCCGAAGTGGGCCTGTCCTCGGGGGCGGTCTACCGGTACTTTCCCGGCAAGCAGGACATGATCATCGCCATCGCCGAGGAGAACCTCGCGGAGGTGACAGGCGAGGTCCGCCGGATGACCGCAGCCGAGCCCGCCGTCAGCATCGGCGAGCTGCTCGCCCGCATCTTCCAGACGATCAAGGCGAAGCACGAGGAAGACGGCTTCGCCGCCATCGCCCTGCTGGTGTGGGCGGAGTGCCTGCGTGACCCGACCCTCGCCGAGCGGATCAAGGGCACCCTCACCGACGTGACCGCGGAACTGGCGGACATAGTCCGGGAGCGCCAGGAGAGCGGTGGCCTCCCCGTCGAGATCCCCGCCGGTCAGCTGACCCAGGTGATCGTCGCGAGTGTCCCGGGCTACATCCTGCAACTGGCCACGCTCGGCCCTGCGGTGGTGGAAGGGCTTCCGGGCGCCGTCCGCGCTCTGTGGCCGGACTGACAGCACAGCAGCCTCGGCCACGGTGCGCGCGTTGCTGTCGAGGTTGCGGTGCGTCAGCCGGCGCCTTCGGGGCTCCCGTCGTCCCCGACGTGGAGAGGATGACGGCGGTGTCCGTAATGCCGCGCGCAGCCGGTGCGGTCGGCGGCTCGCCCGCGAGCCCTTCCGGCCCCGTCGCTCTCACGGTCACGCTGGGGATGCCGATCGCGGTGGCAGCCCCGTGCACGGCGCTGCCACCGCCGTCCCAGCCGTAGACCAGGGGCCACAGCCCGTGCCGCCGAGTCCATGTGGGCTGGTCGAGTACCTGGTCGTCCAGTCGGACCGCGGGCCGGACGCCGTGGATGCGGGCGGCTGCCGCGAGATCGGCGGCGAGATTCGGCATGGCCTCACACATCGCGGTCGAGGCATGCGTCGAACGTGGTGACCGGGGCGACCCGTTCCTTGCTGACGACGACGTCGATCAAGGCCGGGCGTTCGCCGGCGATCGCGCCCTTGAGCGCGTTCCGGAAGTCGTCCGCGGAGTCGACCCGGGCGGTGAACAGGCCATAGGTGCTTGCGACACCGGCGTGGTCAACGTCGATGAAGTCGCAGACCTCCTTCACCACGTCGCCGCCGAGCGCGTGCTTGAACCCGACGTGCTCGTAGGCGAGGCTCGCGTTGTTCAGGACGATGGTCACGGCCGGTATGTCCAGCCGCATCGCGGTCTCCAGGTCTCCGACGTTGTAGCCGAAGCCGCCGTCGCCGACGAGCGCGAACGCGCGCCGGCCGGCCGGCGCCGCGAGTTGGGCACCGAGAACGGCGGGGAAGGCCCAGCCGAGCGTGCCGGCGGCGCGCAGGAAGGTCCGGCCCGGAGCGTGCACGGGGAACAGGGCGCCGCCCCAGGCCCCCATGAACCCCGTGTCCGCGACGAGCAGGTCGCGGTCGTCGGCGAGTTCGCGCAGGATCGCGACGATGGCCTCGGGCCGCACATGGCCGGCTGCGGGGCGGTGCGCCAGCCCCTGAAACGCTGCCTGCCAGGTGTCGCACCGCGTCCGGACCCCCTCGCACCACGCGCGGCGCGTGCCGCGGTCCGGATTGTCCGGTCCCGCGGCCAGCGCCGCCGTCAGGGCCCGGCACGCCTCGCCGGCATCTGCGACCACGCCCGCCTGGACAGGTACGGTCGCACCGATGCGCTCGGCCGCGAGGTCGATCTGGACCACCTCGGCGTTGGGCGAGGGCAGTGTGTAGGTGTCGGTGGCGAGCGCGCCGAGATCCGTGCCGATCGCCAGCACGAAGTCCGAGTCGCGCGCGATCTCGTTGGCGACCTTGGTCGAGTACCGCCCGGCCACGCCCACCGACAATGGATGGTTCTCGGCGATCGAGCCTTTGCCGCCGAGCGTCGTCAGGACGGGCACGGCCGCGGTCTCCGCGAGCGTGGTGAGGTCGGGCGCGGCACCGGCGAGCAGCACCCCGTTGCCGGCGAGGATCACCGGTTGCCGGCTGCGCGCCAGGCGACTGACGACATCGTCCACGGCTGCGGCCGACGGAGCCGGGGGTGCCGGTGTGACGGCGGGCATGCGTCCGGCCGGGGTTCCCGCGGTCTCCTCCAGCAGGATGTCGCTCGGGATGTCGAGGTGCACGGGGCCGGGCGAGCCCGCAGCCGCGTTCCGCAAGGCCTGGGCGACGAGTTCGCCGGCCCGCTCGGCGCGAGTGACGCGAGCCTGCCACTTCGTGACCGGCTGGAACATCGGAGGCTGGTCCAGCTCCTGGTACTCGAATTTGTACTCCACTTTCGTCGATACGGTGCTGGTGAGGGCGACCACCGGGCTGCGCGCCCACCAGGCGTCCGCCAGCGCCGCCGCGACGTTCGCCGCGCCGGGCCCCCACTGCCCGTACACGACCGCGGGCTTGCCGGTCACGCGGGCGTAGGCGTCGGCCATCACGACCGACGCGGCTTCGCTGCGGACAAGGTGCATGGCGATGCCGTGATCCCGCAGTGCCCGCCACAGCAGCAGGTCGCCGCCGGTGACGAGGAAGATGCGGTCGATGCCGTTGTCCGTCAGAGCTCGGGCCACCGCGTATGCGGCTCTGACGGTGGCGGACGCGGGGGGTTGGTCTGACGCCGTACCCGTCTTCACTTCAGTCACAATCGTCCCTTTCTTGTGGTGCGCGCGGTGTCGGCTCGTTGTCGCGTCAGAGGCTGGGGGAGAGGGTCAGGCCCCGGGTCGTGACGTTTGGGAGTTGGCTCATTTCGGCGAACGCGCGCTGGTCGTGCGCGGGGACGACGATCAGATCGGGGATGCGCTGCATGACGGCCGCCATGCGCAGGATGTTCTGGCGGTTGCCCTCGGCGTCGAAGTCGCCCAGGCGCCTGATGAGGAAGGGGCGCTCCAGGCGGCGGGTGAGTCCCTCGCGCTGCCACACCAGATCACCTACCAGGGCGTAGCGCACCTGGTTTGGCAGAGTCACGAAGACGATGACGCTGCCCGGCGTGTGTCCGGGAGCGGGTACGCAGACGATCGAGCCGTCCCCGTACACGTCGTGGTGGCGCGGGAAGCCGAGGTAGGGGCCGCCCTCGAAGCCGAACTCCTGCCAGTTGAACGGCGTGTCCTGGAAGTAGCCGCGGAAGTTGCCGAACATCTCCGGGCTGTAGAACGCGGCGCGGTCGCGCGCGGAGACCAGGACCGGCAGGTCGGGGAAGTCGGGGATGCCGCTCATGTGGTCCCAGTGCGCGTGGGTGAGCAGGATGCCGGACAGCCGGCCGAAGTCGTAGTCGGCCGCCTCGAGTTGCTCGACGGCGGGCTTCCAGACCTGGTACTTGGTCATCCTCTGGAACAGGCGGGGCATCGTGGCGAACTGCCGGGCGATGTCGCGTCCGAAGCCGGAGTCGACCAGAAGGTCACCCTGGGGGTGCTTGATGAGCGCGGCGCCGATGTAGAAGTCCCGCCGGTCGAAGAGGGAACCGCCGCTGTACGCGTACGCGGCGACCCTGTTGTTGACGCCGGTGGGGACCGCGACCAGGTCCATGTCCGCCGGTGGTTTCGCCTCAGGGACCGGAATCGACGGGGGCAGCGGGGCGGGCGGCGGAAGCGCCGGTGAGCTGAGCCGGCGGACCAGGCGCACGGCGGGCACTGCGGCCGCGGCCACGAGGGGCCATTTCTTCACGACGCGGACTCCTTGGCTGTCGTTGCTGTGTGGTGGCCGCTCAAGGAGGGAGCGGCCGCTTGAGGGGGTGCGGAGGCAGGTCTCCCGCGCCCGCATATAAAAAGCGAACGATCGTTGCTTTTATGGTTCACCCGTACACGGAGACTGTCAAGGAGAACGATTGATCGCTTTTCTGCTTGCACGGGCGGTGGAGTCGATCTACTCTGGTCAAGAAAACGATCCATCGTTCGCTTTTATTGGGGTGACCCTATGCGACTCCCGTTGATCCCTCCGGATGAACTGACTCCCAGGCAGCGAGCCCTCTACGACGCCTTCGATGCGATGGTGCAGGCCGACGAATACACCGGCTTCGAAGTGCGCAACGCCGACGGTGCCTTCGTCGGGCCGTGGGGTGTGATGCTCCACTTCCCCGACCTGGCCCAGCCTCTCGGCCGATTCATCGACCTTGCCCAGCAGATGCCCGGGCTCTCCGAGCGGGCCCGGCAGGTCGTCATCCTGACCCTCGGAGGGCGCTTCAACGTCGCCTACGAGATGTACGCGCACGCCGCACTGGCCTCACGGGCTGGGCTGCGACCGGACCAGGTGGCGGCGCTGTGCGCGGGCAGGCGCCCGAGCGACCTCACCGAGGAGGAGGTGCTCGCGGCGGACGTCGCCGGCGCCCTGCTCGACGGAGGTCCGTTGCCGGGACCGCTGTACACCGCCGTCGTCGAGAAGCTCGGGCAGGAAGCCTTCGACACGATGGTGTTCGTGACCATCCACTACCTGGCGATCAGCACCATCCTCAACGCCTACGACGTGCCGGCCGGAGGTCCGGTCGCGCCGGTCACCCACGCCGCCTGAAGTGCCGCGGTCTGGAGATGGCGGGACGTGAAGTGGGCAACGAGAAGAAGGAGCTTGCCATGTTCGACGACCCTGAGGACTTCGGGACCTTCGGCCGATACGTAGAGGTCCCGGTCGACGAGATGCCTCCGGAGATGCGCAGCGCCTACGAGTGCACCGTGAAACTGCGCGGTCTGGTGCCGGGTCCGCACAAGATCTGGCTGGCCAACCCGGCCCTGCTCAAGGCGATCGTGCCGACGGGAGCGTACTTCCAGAAGGAGTCGTCGCTGTCGAAGGCGGAGATCGAGATCGTCACGAACGTCATCACCGGTCGCTGGCTCGCGGCCTACGCAAACTACGAGCACGAGAAGATCGGTGTGGCGCTGGGCGGTCTTGAGCCGTGCAAGGTCGAAGCCCTGATCGCCGGCCTGCCGACCTCCTTCGATGACCCTCGGCAGCAACTCGTCTACGAACTCGCGTCAACCCTCGCCCAGCCTCGCGATGTTCCGGTCGGCCTGTTCAAGCGAGCCCAGGAGACCATCGGCGACAAGGGCATCGTCGACCTGACCGTGCTGATGGGCTGGTTCACCGGCGTGTCGCTGACCCTGGCCGCGTTCGACGTTCCGTCGAACGCGGTCGGCCTGAAGCAGTAGGCCGCAGCAAGGCTTTTCCATGGTTCCCACCGTCGCCGAAATGCTGGAACGGGATGCCGTCCGGCTGGGCAGTCCGGTCGTGGTGGCCGGGCACCGCGGACTGGGGGCGGAGGTGCGGCGGCAGGGCCTGGCTGCCGCCCGGCCCATCGACGGCCTGGGTATCGCTCATGATGTCGGGGAGGACGCGACGGCGGGAGGCGGCGGATGTCCCAGGGGAGCGGTGTGGTGCGGCTGGAGCCGTGGGCGGACACCCCGTCCCACCTTCAGCTGCTGCGGCGCAACAACAGCCCGGAGATGATGAAGCACCTGGGCGGGCCGGAGACCGAGGAGCAGCTGCTGGCGCGGCATCGGCGCTATGCGGGGCTGCCCGGGCGGGGTGAGGGCCGGATGTACCGGATCGTGCTGGCGCGGGAGGCCGAGGTGGTGGGCGCGATCGGCTTCTGGGAGCGGGAGTGGCGCGGGGAGACCGTGTACGAGACGGGCTGGGGCGTGCTGCCGCCGTATCAGGGCCGGGGGATCGCGGTCGCGGCCGCCCGGGAGGTGGCGCGGGCCGCGGCCGCTGAGGGCGTCCACCGCCGGCTGCACGCCTATCCGTCCGTCGGCCACCCCGCGTCGAATGGGGTGTGCCGCAAGGCCGGGTTCACGCTGCTCGGCGAGTGTGACGTCGAGTATCCGCCCGGCTCCCTCATGCGGTGCAACGACTGGCGGCTGGAGCTGCGTAGTGCACCGCCAGGCCGGAGTGGCCCGGCATGACGTCGGGGCGCAGCACCAGGTTCTCGTCGTAGTCCCCGCCGTTCTGGCGGCGGAAGGGGATCGGGTCGGCGGTCGGCAGGGCGGCGAGCCGTTCCCGTAGTGCGGTGGCGTAGCCCTGGTACTCCTCGGTGGAGAGCCGGTCCGCGCCGTAGACGACCTGCGGCGGCAGGACGGACATGCCGCTGTACCAGAGCGTCCCGTGCTGGAGGGGGAACAGCAGCTGCCCGATGTCGCCGTTGACGCCGCGCGGCCCGAGCCCCGGTTCGCGGGCCCCGGCGGTGAGCAGGACCATGGCGCGCTTCCCGGCCAGCTTGCCGTCCCCGTAGCGCAGGGTGCGGCCGTCGGGGCCGGTGACGCCGAAGGCGAAGCCCTTCACGAAGACGCGGTCGAACCAGCCCTTGAGGATGGCGGGCATCCCGTACCACCACAGCGGGAACTGCACGATCAGCGCGTCGGCCCAGGCGATTTTCTCCTGCTCGGCGCGGATGTCCTCGCTCAGCGTCCCGGCGGCGTAGGCGTCGTGCGAGGAGGCGCCGACGATCAGGCGTTCGCCGCCGTCATGCCGGAAGTCGGCGCCGTCCACGACCGGGTTCCAGCGCATGGCGTAGAGGTCGGACACCCGGCACTCATGGCCCAGCTCCCGCAGGGCGCTCAGGCCCTCGTCGCGCAGGGAGCCGCTCAGCGAGCGCGGTTCGGGGTGGGCGAATATCCACAGCACGTTCATAGCGGCCAGCGTCGCAACGCGCCCGCCGGGTGACGAGTGGCCGGATGGCCAGGATGTGTGAGGATCTGGCCACGCGCTCCAGGCCCCCGGGGTGGGCTCAGGTTCCGTACGGGCGGGCCGCGCGGGCCGTGCGGAGGGCTTCGGCCCACCAGGCGAGCTGGTCGAGCATGGCCGTGGCGGCGGTGTCGGGGCCCGTGGGGTCGGTGGGGCGGCCGTCCGGGCCGAAGGCGTCCCAGGCGCCGTGGAAGCTGACCGTGTCGCGCACGGTGACCGCGTGCACCTCGGCGAAGACGGGCCGCAGATGCTCGACCGCGCGCAGGCCGCCCGAGATGCCGCCGTAAGAGACGAAGCCGACGGGCTTGGCCTGCCACTGGCTGAAGTGCCAGTCGATCGCGTTCTTCAGCGGGGCCGGATAGCTGTGGTTGTACTCGGGGGTGACGACGGCGAACGCGTCCGCCGCGTCCAGGCGGGGGGTCACGGCCTCCAGGGCCTTGGTCTCCTCGGGGCCGGGGCGGTGGGTGAGGGAGGGCGGGAGCGGGGTGTCGGCCAGGTCGACGACGTCCACGCTCATGTCGTCGCGCAGCGCGGCCCGGCCGGTGAACCAGTTCGCGACCTTGGGCCCGAAGCGGCCCTCGCGGGTGCTGCCGACGATGACGGCGAGACGGATGGGGGCGTCGGCGGAGACGGCGGTTGCGGTAGTCATGAGAAGAGACTCGGACTTAAACAAAGGTTGAAGTCAAGCTACCCTCGACAGCATGACGCACCTCACCTGGAAGACCCATGAACTGACGGTCGGCGAGCTGGCCCAGCGCAGCGGAGTCCCCGCCTCCGCGCTGCGGTTCTACGAGCGCGAGGGGCTCATCCACAGCCGCCGCACCTCCGGCAACCAGCGCCGCTACACCCGCGACACGCTCCGCCGGGTGGCCTTCGTGCGCTCCTCGCAGCGGGTCGGCATCCCGCTGGCGAGGATCCGGGGCGTGCTGTCGCTCTTCCCCGAGGACCACGTCCTGACCAAGGAGGACTGGGCGCGGATCTCCGAGTGCTGGCGTACGGACCTCAGCGAGCGCATCGAGCAGCTGGAGAACCTCCGCGACCGTCTGACCGACTGCATCGGGTGCGGCTGTCTGTCGATCGACAAGTGCGCGCTGGCCAACCCGTACGACAAGCTCGGCGAGGAGGGCGCGGGCGCCCGGCGGCTGCTCAAGTCCTCCTGCTGAGCGCGGCCCTGCCGCCGAGCGGGCGGCTCAGAACATGTCGGGGCACCACGGCCGCCGCGACGTGCGCAGCAGCGTGTCGGCCAGGGCCGCGGCGCCGGGGCGCTCCTCCTCGGCGCGGCCCAGGGCGGTGAGGCGGACCATCGACTCGTCGCCCAGCCATACGGTGCCCAGCTCGCCGATGTCCATGGTCAGATCGGCCGCGCGGGTGGTGGGGGCGCAGGTGGCGCCGTCCGGGCTCGCGTCCAGCAGGTAGCGGCCGCCCGCCAGCCCGGCCGGGTCGCGCAGGTCGAGGACGAGCGAGCCGGAGGCCGGGTACGTACGGGTCTCCAGCAGCGCGGGTACGTCCAGCGGGCGCAGCCACAGGTAGTCGGCGACGGTGGTGGGCTGGGCCGCCCGCGGATCGCCGAGCAGCAGCGGAAGCAGATCGTCCGGGGCGCGTGGGCCGGTGGCGATGTGCAAAACCCAGTCGATGGAGCACAGGAAGTGCCACAGCGCCCGTTCGGCGGCCGGGGTGACGCCGATCAGGTCGAGGACCGTGGCGGTGTTGTGCGGCCGCTTGTTGCCCTCCCAGCGGTCGTCGACGGTGAAGGCGAGCAGGCCGTCGACCGAGCCGTCGGGGGAGCGGTAGAGGGCGTAGAACGGTTCGGCGGTCCAGCCGTCGCCCGGGAACCGGAGCAGGCCGGTGCTGAGCTGCCACCAGCGCTCGGTGCGGTCGATGACGCCGTGCGCCTGGGCGCGCAGCCGCTCGTGCAGGGCGGGGCCCAGCTTCCGTATCTCGCCGGCGTCGGCGTAGTCGACCCGGCCGCCGCACCCGGGGCCGGCGTAGCGCGGGTCGAGCCCGGCGCGGGCGACGTCCACGGTCCACTGGGTGACCCAGGTGGCCGGGCCGAAGCCGTACCGCCCGTAGATCGGGTACTCGGCGGCGAGCAGCGAGGCCACCGCGTCCCCCCGCTCCTTGGCCACCCGCAGGTCGTGCTCCATCATCCGGCTGAGCAGGCCCCGGCGTCGGTGGGTGGACGAGACGGTGACGTTGGTGATCGCGTCGGCCGGTACGTCGGCCCCGCCGACCGCCGTCAGCCGCTGCGCGAAGCTGCGGAACGTGGCGACGCAGCGGTCCCCGTCGAACGCCCCCTGGGTGCGGTCCAGGTCGATGCCCGCCCGCCGCACCTCCAGCTCCTCCTCGGAGACGTCCGGTGACCGCAGAAAGCCGATGTGCGTCGCGCGGATCCAGGCGGGGACGTCGGAGGCTTCGAGGGAGGTACGGATGTGAGCGGCCATGCGGCCACGCTAGGGGGCCGCGGACACCGGCCGCACGCGATTATTTATCCCCAGCCTGTGGATATCCGGCGCGCGTTCCAGGGGAGTTCCAGGAGGGTTCTAGGAGAGCAGGTCGTCGACCTGGGCCTCGCCCTCGCGGTACCGGCGGGCGATCTCGGCACTGCACCGGTCGGCGGTGCGCTGGAGCCCCTGCCGCCGCCGGGACACCTGCTGCTCGTACCCCTCCAGGCGGCCCATCGCGCCGTGCAGCTCCTCGTCCGTACGCGCCGGAAGGTCCGACAGGCCGACCTCGGCCAGCATCTCCTCGGCCAGCCGCTCGCACTCCGCGCTGTGCGGGGTGCCGAGCGTCACATGGCGGGCCGAGGTGCGGTGCCGGGACGGTACGTCCGCCAGGATCTTGGGCAGCAGCTCCACCAGCTCCGCCGGCTCCGCCGACGACCCGTCCGCCGCCATCGGCGCGTCCGGCGCGCGGCGGCGGGCCAGCTCGGCGCGGAGGATGTCGATCCGGCCGTGCAGCAGTCTGCGCACATAGCTCAGGTCCGCCTCCTCGCGCTGCGCGGAGCGGCGCAGCGCGCGCAGCTCCGCCAGCCGCAGCCCGCCCATCGCGGCCGGAGCCGCCCCCGCCTCCGCTCCCGCCGCCGACGGCACGGCCTCGGCGTCGGCCAGCCGGCCGCCGCGCTGGCTCGGCGGCCGCGCCGGCAGCGGGCTCTCGGTGGCCATGGGCCGCTCGGTGCCCGGTGTGATCATGCTTGTCCGTCCCCTCCAGCGATGCGTCATTCCCGCAGTTCCTGCCCACCTGCACCGCCTGCACGCATCGTGCCACTCCGAATGGCCCCTGTGCAGCGGCCGTCCACCCGATCGGCCCCGATGGGCGCAGGGCATGATGGTGCGTATGCGTGCTGTGGTACAGAGAGTGGACGGGGCGAGCGTCGTCGTGGACGGCGAGACGACCGGGGAGATCGTCGGTCAGGGGCTGTGCGTCCTGGTCGGGGTGACGCACGACGACACCCCGGAGAAGGCGGCCCAGCTGGCCCGCAAGCTGTGGTCCGTACGCATCCTGCCCGGCGAGAAGTCCTGCTCGGACCTGGGCGCTCCGCTGCTGGTCATCAGCCAGTTCACGCTCTACGGGGACGCCCGCAAGGGCCGTCGCCCCACCTGGAACGCGGCGGCGCCCGGCGATGTCGCCGAACCGCTGGTGGACGAGGTGGTGGCGCGGCTGCGGGAGCTGGGCGCCCAAGTGGAGACGGGCCGGTTCGGAGCGGACATGAAGGTCTCGCTCACGAACGACGGCCCGTTCACGGTGATCGTCGAGGTCTGAAGGACGGCGGCCGCTACGGCTCGACGACCGTCTCCTGCGAGGCGGCCGTGGTGTCCGCGATCAGCGCCGCGTCCACCGGTACGTTGCGCTTCACCAGCGCGAGCGCGATCGGACCCAGCTCGTGGTGGCGGGCCGAGGAGGTGACGAAGCCGAGCTGACGGCCCTCCTCGCCGTCCGCCGCGAGCCGTATGGGCGCGCCGTGGCCCGGCAGCTTCACCTCGCTGCCGTCGAGGTGCAGAAAGACCAGCCGCCGCGGCGGCTTGCCCAGGTTGTGCACCCGGGCGACCGTCTCCTGGCCGCGGTAGCAGCCCTTCTGCAGATGGACGGCGGTGCCGATCCAGCCCAGCTCGTGCGGGATCGTCCGGTGGTCGGTCTCCATGCCGAGCCGCGGCCGGTGCGCCTCGACGCGCAGCGCCTCGTACGCCAGGACGCCGATCGCCGGGCCGTTCGCCGCCGCGAAGGACTCCAGGTCGGCGCGCGGCAGGAACAGGTCGCGGCCGTGCGCGGTCTCGCGGGCGACGGCGCCCCCGGGGGTCTCGGCGATGCTGCCCGCCGGGAGGTGGACGACCGCGTACTCCTCGGTGCGGTCCGCGATCTCGACCCGGTAGAAGAACTTCATGCTCTCCAGGTACGCGATCAGATCGCCCTGACTGCCGGGCTCCACATGGGCCCAGGTGGTCTCGCCGTCGTCGACGAGGTAGAGCGCGTGCTCGATGTGGCCGTGCGCGGACAGGATCAGCGCCTCGGTGGCCTCACCGGCGGGAAGCTCGCTGACGTGCTGGGTGAGCAGCAGATGCAGCCAGCTCAGCCGGTCGGCACCGGTGACCGTGACCACTCCGCGGTGCGAGAGGTCCACGAAGCCGGTGCCGTCGGCGAGCGCGCGCTGCTCGCGGAACAGGTCGCCGTAGTGGGCGGCGACACCTTCGTCGGGGCCCTCGCCGGGGACGGCGCCGGGCAGCGACAGCAAAGGGCTCTTCATGCGCTTCACCCTACGACGTGGCCGCCCGGCCCCCGGAGGCGTCCTCCGCGGGGTCGGCGGCGGAACACCGGGCGCAGCGGCCGAAGATGGCGAAATGCTTCATGTCGGTGTCGAAGCCGAAGGACGCCCGCAGCTGCCGGGTGAAGGACTCGGCGACCGAGACGTCGGCCTCGATGACCTCCGTGCAGTCCCGGCACACCAGATGGAGGTGGTGGTGCCGGTCGGCCAGGTGGTACGTGGGGGCGCCGTGCCCGAGATGGGCATGGCTGACCAGGCCCAGCTCCTCCAGCAGCTCCAGCGTGCGGTAGACGGTGGAGATGTTCACACCGCTCGCGGTACGGCGCACCTCGGTGAGGATGTCGTCCGGAGTGGCGTGCTCCAGGCTGTCGACGGCTTCGAGCACGAGCTGGCGCTGCGGGGTCAGTCGGTAGCCGCGCTCCCGCAGATCGGTCTTCCAGTCGGTGGTCGCCACGGTGCCAGTGTAGGCGGCGCGGCACCGGGGCGCGGTCGCGCTCGGCTGGAACGGCCGGGGAGCGGGGGGCTTCAGCGGAAGAAGGCGATCCCGTCGTCCGGCAGGTCCTTGAGGTCCTTGGCCCACTCGCGCGGGTCGACGACCTTCTTCAGATGCGCGGACATGTACGGGCGCAGCTCGACCTCGGGGGTGGCCTTCTCACCGACCCACATCAGATCGCTCTTGACGTAGCCGTACAGCCGCTTGCCGCCCGAGTACGGGCCCGAGGCGGAGGTGCGCGCCACGGCGTCGGTCGCGAGGTCGATCTGCGGTTTGCCGTCGGCCAGCTCGCCGTACCAGACCTCGACGACGCCCTGGTCGCGGATCATCACGACCTCGACCTTGCGGTCCTTGTCGATCCGCCAGTATCCGGACTCGGATTCCAGCGGGCGGACCTTCTTGCCCTCGGAGTCCAGCACCCAGGTGTGCGAGATGTACTCGATGAAGTCACGGCCGTCGTGGGTGAAGGTCGCTTCCTGCCCGAAGTTGCACTTCTCGGCGCCGGGGAAGTCCGATACGCCGGCGCCTTCCCAGTTGCCGAGGAGGAAGGCCAGCGGCACCAGGTCCGGGTGGAGGTCGGAGGGAATCTCGATCATGGGTTCAGACGATCCGTCGCTAGGCGGGCTGGGGCGAGGGGGCGGGAGCGCTCAGCGCTGGCCCTGGTAGAGCTTCTTCCAGGTCAGCCCGACGAAACCGAGGCTGGCCACGATGACCAGGATCAACAGGGTGGTGAAGACTGCCTCAAGCACGAGCTGCTCCTCGTAAAGGATGACGGACCGGACCCGAGTCTAGTAGCCGGTCCCGGCCGCCGGTCCGGCGGGCGGCTCCGCGCCGTGCCGCGCGGCGGCATGCCTAGGCTGTACGGCATGGCGAACAAGCTCGTGATCAAGGTGACGGCGGGCGCGGAAGCGCCCGAGCGGTGCTCGCAGGCGTTCACGGTGGCGGCGGTGGCCGTGGCGAGCGGGGTCGAGGTCTCGCTGTGGCTGACCGGCGAGTCGACGTGGTTCGCGCTGCCGGGCCGGGCGGCGGACTTCTCGCTGCCGCACGCGGCGCCGCTGCCGGAGCTGATCAGCGGCATCCTGGCGGGCGGCACGGTCACCGTGTGCAGCCAGTGCGCGGCGCGGCGGGAGATCGACGAGGCGGATCTGATCGAGGGCGCGCGGATCGCGGGGGCGCAGGTCTTCGTGAGCGAGATCATGCCGGACGGCGTGCAGGCGCTCGTCTACTGACCCCGTACCGGCCCCGCCGCTCAGTGCCGGTGGTGGTGCTCGTCCAGCTCCCGCCACCACCGGTCCGACTCCGGATCCCCCGACTCGTCCCACCAGCGGTCCTGCGGGCCCCGGCGGTTGGCGACGATGGCCGCCAGCGGCGGGATGACCATGGCGACGACGCACATCGCCACGGCGGCGGGGACGGACCACAGACGCACGAAGGCCCAGGCCGAGATGAAGAGCGTCAGACACGCGCCCATCAGGAAGAAGTATGCGTGGCGGCGTCGCGCGTACATATGGCCAGGATACGTCCGGGAGCACGGCGCCGACACTCCTCCGGCGGCCGCCGATGGCGTCCGTTCGCGCCCCGTCACACGACGGAGGGCCGCGTCCCGCCGAGGCGTCCAACCCCGGGATGCGGCCCTCACGCCGTACGACGCGTGGTGTGGCGTCAGACGGTGATGGCGACCTCCGCCAGACCGCCCTTCTGGGCGACGACCGTACGGTCGGCGGTGCCGCCCGGGACCAGGGCGCGCAGCGTCCAGGTGCCCTCGGCGGCGTAGAAGCGGAACTGTCCGGTCGCGGAGGTGGGGACCTCGGCGGTGAACTCGCCCGTGCTGTCCAGGAGGCGCACGTAGCCGGTGACGGGCTCGCCGTCGCGGGTCACCTGGCCCTGGATCGTGGTCTCACCGGGCTTGATGGTCGAGGCGTCGGGGCCGCCTGTCTGCGCTCCACACATGTGTCTGTCCTTACGTGTTTCGGGGAGGAGAGGGGATCAGCTGCCGGAGCCGAGCTCGATCGGCACGCCCACCAGCGAGCCGTACTCGGTCCAGGAACCGTCGTAGTTCTTGACGTTGGTCTGGCCGAGCAGCTCGTGCAGCACGAACCAGGTGTGCGCCGAGCGCTCACCGATGCGGCAGTAGGCGATGGTGTCCTTCGACAGGTCGACGCCCTCGCCCTCGTACAGCTCCTTGAGCTGGTCGTCGGACTTGAAGGTGCCGTCGTCGTTGGCCGACTTCGACCACGGGATGTTGCGGGCGCTCGGGACGTGGCCCGCGCGCTGCGACTGCTCCTGCGGGAGGTGCGCCGGGGCGAGCAGCTTGCCGGAGAACTCGTCGGGCGAGCGGACGTCGACCAGGTTCAGGTTGTCGATGGCCGCCACGACGTCGTCGCGGAAGGCGCGGATCGAGGTGTCCTGCGGCTTGGCCTTGTACTCGGTCTTCGCGCGGGTCGGGACCTCGGCGACCAGGTCGCGCGAGTCCAGCTCCCACTTCTTGCGGCCGCCGTCGAGGAGCTTCACGTCCTGGTGGCCGTAGAGCTTGAAGTACCAGTAGGCGTACGACGCGAACCAGTTGTTGTTGCCGCCGTAGAGGACGACGGTGTCGTCGTTGGCGATGCCCTTCTCGGACAGCAGCTTCTCGAAGCCCGCCTGGTCCACGAAGTCACGGCGCACCGGGTCCTGGAGGTCCTGCTTCCAGTCGATCCGGATGGCGTTCTTGATGTGGTTCTTGTCGTAGGCGGACGTGTCCTCGTCGACCTCTACGATGACCGTCTTGGGGTCATCGATGCGGGCCTGTACCCAGTCGGCGTCCACCAGGACGTCACTGCGGCTCATGTATCTCTCCTCCGGGGCAGTTGCGGCGGTACGGGCGCTCGACGCGCGGCGCTGCGCGGAGCCTGGTCGCGAGCGTACGAGCGGAGTGCGGGACGGCCCGGCGGACGGGCCGGAGGGGGCGGGGCCGAAGCTGCGGTGGCCGTGCGCGCCCTCGGTTTCAGACGGCGCGACAGAGCATGGCGGCGACGCGGCACAGGTCGACTGCCCGCCGCTTCGTGAGATCCGCCTGTCGCTTCATGGGTCCGATCGTAAGGACGGACGGGCAGGCATGTCACCGGTGTGTCGCATGATGAGACGTCGATGTCCGCGATGTGGACGCGGAGGGGTGTGGAGGGCCACGGACAACGGCCGCCGGGGTGCCCGGCGGCCGTCGGTGTCTGTCATCGCGGACATGATCGTCTCGTCAGGTGGACGCGAGACGGTCCGTGCCGGACGGGTCAGCCCGTCAACGCGACGTTATTACCCGCGACCGAGACGTCTATGCCGTCCTTGTCGGTCTTCACCGTCTCCAGCCGCATGCCCCGCGGCATGCCGTCGATCTTCCGCTCCATGTCGGTGCGCTCGCGCACCTTGTCCTCCCACTGCGGGATGGACCCGCCCGGGATGCGCTCGGCGTGCAGCTTGATCGTGTCTCCGTTGACGATCGTCACGCTGGAGCGGGCGCTGAGGCTGAAGCCCAGCAGATTTCCGGTGATCTTGACCTGATTGGCCCCCGACGGGTCGTAGCTCACCGTGACCCCTGGGCCCGCGGCCCGGGAGAGGTCCGCGTAGGAGATGTGGGCCGAGCCGCTGGCCCGGTCCGCGGTGGCCGTCGAGAAGTTCCCCCCGATGCGGACGTCGTGCAGCTGGGCGTTCAGCTCGGAGACGCGGACGCTGGTGCCCCCGCCCGCGTCCGTCGTCAGCCCGTCCACCCCGACGTCCACCTCGTCCAGCTCCTTGCCCACGACCTGGGTCAGGAACGGGAAGCCCTTGATCGAGACGCTGGGGGTGTTGGTCAGCCCCTGTGAACTCTTGATCTTGTCGGCGGCCTTGGACTCCGCCATGGAGACCGCCAGCCGGTCGGCGCCGACGAAGAGACCGCCGAGTATGACGGCGACGATCAGTGTGATGCGTAGTGCGCGCATATACGTAGATCCCCCAGGCTCTCGCTCAGGCCCTCGCCTGATGCAGCGAGCCTATAGGGGGTGGACACCTGGGGACCTACCACCTCAGACCAGCGCATCAGACCAGTGCGCGGCCCAGCACATAGACGGCGGGGGCGGCGGCCGCCAGCGGCAGGGCCACCCCGGCCGTCATGTGGACGAAGCGGGACGGGTAGTCGTACGCCGCGACCCGCAGCCCCACCAGCGCGCATGCCCCGGCCGCGAGCCCCAGCACGGCGGCCGTGGCGGTCCCGGTGCCGGTGAGCTGCCCGGCCCCGACACCCGCCCCGGCCGCCGCGAGCAGCCCGAGGGCGACGGCGGCCGGCGTCGGCAGCGGCAGCGCGCGGGCCAGCGTGCCCACGGCGACCGCGGCGGCGCCCACCACCACGGCGTCCGAGGACTCGGCGACGGCGGCCAGATACCCGGCCGCGATCACGGTGAGGGCGCTCGAGGCGACCGCGGCGGTCAGCCCGTACAGCCGCTCGTCGGCCGAGGCGTGGCTGCGCAGCTGGAGGACGATCACCAGCAGCAGCCAGACGCCGATCGTGCCGATGAGCACCGTCGGGGCGTGGACGCGCTCGGTGGCGAGCAGCCCGGCGTCGGCCGCCAGGCCGCCCGCGAAGGCGAGGGCGATGCCCTGCCGGGCGGGCCACATGCCGTTCAGCCGGAACCAGCCCGCCGCCGTGACCGCCTGCAGCAGCGCCACGACGACGGCGACCCCGAACTCGCCGAGCGGCGCGGTGGCCGCGAGCAGGGCGGCCAGCACGGCCGTGAGGGCGGCCGGCTGCAGCCCGGGGTCGATGATCTGGGGGCGGCCCTCGGCGCGCGCCTTCTCGGCGGCGGTCATCGGCCGGGCGGGCTCGGGTGCGGCGGGTGCGGGCGCGGCGGACTCGGGTGCGGCGGGCCGCTCCGCCTGCGGGCGGGGGTGCGCGGCCTGCTGGTACTGGTGCTGCTGCTGCGCGTAGTGCTGCTGCTGGTCCCAGCCCGCCGCGTACTGCTGCTGGTGGCCCTGGTGCCCCTGCTGCGCGGCGTACGGATCCGCGTACGGCTGCTGGTACGGCTGCTGGGGCTGCTGTTGCTGGTACTGCTGCTGGGGATATTGCTGCTGCTGGTACTGCTGCTGTGCGTACGCCTGCTGCTGCGGGTAGCCGTACCCGGGCTGCTCCTGGGCGTACGCGCCGTAGGGGTCGGCGGGCGGCGGCTGCTGCTGTCCCTCGTACGGCGGCGGGTAGGCCCCGTACGGCCCATGCGGCTCGTGCGGCTGCTGCGGATCGTGCGGCTGGTTGCTCATGACGTCGTAGGTCACCCTCCTGCGAACGGCGGAAGCACCTCGACCGTGCCGCCCTCGGCCAGTTGGACCGTTGTGTGATCACGGGTGCCGACGGGCGCGCCGTCGACCAGGAACGAACAGCGCAGCAGGACCCGGGAGAACTCCGGACGCAGGGCGTGCCGCTCGCGGGCCGCGTCGAGCGCGTCGGCCAGCGTCGCCGCGGCGTACGGCTCCTCGGCGGTGCCTGCCGCCGCCCGGGCCGCGGCCCAGTACCGGATGGTTCCGGCGGGCGTTTTCTTCAGCGCCATCGCGTGTCCCTCTCCCGTCATCTGCCGCCCTCCATGATGACGGGTGCGGGAGGGCGCCGCGGACGCGGTACGCCCCGGGCAAAACCCGGGCCGTATCCGGGCCTGCTCGCTTAGGGTTTCGGTGTGCTGGTCCGACTCATACGGGCGTATCTGAGGCCCTATACCCGAACGATCACCTTGATCGTGCTATTGCAGCTGGTACAGACACTGGCGACCCTCTATCTGCCCACCCTCAACGCCGACATCATCGACGACGGCGTCGTCAAGGGCGACACCGGCTACATCATCACCACCGGCGGTCTGATGATCGCCGTCACGCTGGTGCAGATCGTGTGTGCGATCTGCGCCGTCTACTTCGGCGCCCGCACCGCCATGGCGCTCGGCCGGGACATCCGGGCCGACGTCTTCGACCGGGTGCAGTCCTTCTCCGCCCGCGAGATGGGCCGGTTCGGGGCTCCCTCGCTGATCACCCGCACCACCAACGACGTACAGCAGGTGCAGATGCTGTGCCTGATGTCGTTCACGCTGATGGTGTCGGCGCCCATCATGTGCGTCGGCGGCATCGCCATGGCGCTCAATCAGGACGTGCCGCTCTCCGGGCTGCTGCTGCTGATCGTGCCGGTGCTGGGCATCGCCGTCTCGCTCATCGTCCGCCGGATGCGCCCGCTGTTCCGGCACGTCCAGGAGCGCATCGACACCGTCAACCGGGTGCTGCGCGAGCAGATCACCGGCATCCGGGTGATCCGGGCCTTCGTCCGGGACGGTCATGAGCGGACCCGGTTCACCGGCGCCAACGCCGCGCTGATGGACGTCTCGCTGCGGGCCGGGCGGCTGATGTCGCTGATGTTCCCCACCGTGATGCTGGTGGTGAACCTGTCCAGCGTCGCCGTGGTGTGGGCCGGTGGCCACCGCATCGACAGCGGCGGGATGCAGATCGGCGCGCTGACCGCCTTCATCAGCTATCTCATGCAGATCCTGACGTCGGTGATGATGGCCACCTTCATGTTCATGATGGTGCCGCGCGCCGAGGTGTGCGCCGAGCGGGTCCAGGAGGTGCTGGACACCGGGACCAGCGTCGTCCCGCCCCTCCAGCCGGTCGCGCTCCCCGCCGGCGGCGGCCGCGGGCTGCTGGAGCTGCGGGGCGTCGAGTTCCGCTACCCGGGCGCGGAGGAGCCCGTGCTGCGCGACATCTCGCTGACCGCGCACCCCGGCCGGACCACCGCCGTCATCGGCTCCACCGGCAGCGGCAAGTCCACCCTCCTCGGGCTGGTGCCCCGGCTGTTCGACGCGACCGACGGCAGCGTCCACCTCGACGGCGTGGACGTCCGCGATCTCGACCCCGCGGTGATGTCCCGGTCCATCGGTCTCGTACCGCAGAAGCCGTACCTCTTCTCCGGAACCGTCGCCTCCAACCTGCGGTACGGAAACCCGGACGCCACCGACGAGGAGCTGTGGCGGGCCCTGGAGACCGCCCAGGCGCGGGACTTCGTCGAGGCCATGGAGGGCGGCCTGGAAGCGCCCATCGCCCAGGGCGGCTCCAATGTCTCCGGCGGGCAGCGGCAGCGGCTGGCGATCGCCCGCGCCCTGGTCCTCAAGCCGTCCGTCTACCTCTTCGACGACTCCTTCTCGGCGCTCGACTACGCCACCGACGCCCGGCTGCGGGCGGCGCTGACGGACGAGACGGGGAACGCGACCGTCGTCATCGTCGCCCAGCGGGTGTCCACCATCCGCGGCGCCGACCGGATCGTGGTCCTCGACGAGGGGCGCGTCGTCGGCAGCGGCACCCATGGCGAGCTGATGGACGGCAACCAGACCTACCGGGAGATCGTGCTCTCCCAGCTCACCGAGCAGGAAGCCGCATGAGCCGTCCGCCCCGATCGCCTCGATGGAAGGGCAGCGTATGAGTACCCCGGCACCCCGCAGGGGCCCCGCGCCCGCCGCCGGGCCCGGCCGCTTCATGGGCGGCCAGCCCGTCGAGCGGTCCATGGACTTCCGCGGTTCCGGCCGCCGTCTGCTGGCCGCCCTGCGCCCCGAGCGCGGTATCGCCTTCGCCGTGCTCGCCCTGTGCACGGTCAGCATCACGCTGACGGTGCTGGGCCCCAAGGTGCTCGGCCACGCCACCGACCTGATCTTCGCGGGCATCATCGGACGGCAGCTGCCCGAGGGCCTCACCAAGGCCGAGGCCGTCCAGCACCTGCGCGACAGCGGCCAGGGCACGGTGGCCGACATGGTCGCCTCGATGAACGTGACGCCCGGCCAGGGCATCGACTTCGGCGCCGTCGGCACCGTCCTGCTGTGGGCGCTCGGCCTGTACGTCGTGGCCTCCCTCCTCAACCTGATCCAGGCCCGGGTCGCCACGAACGTCGTCCAGCGCGCCGTCTTCCGGCTGCGCGAGGACGTCGAGCACAAGCTGGCGCGGCTGCCGCTGTCCTACTTCGACCGGCAGTCGCGCGGCGAGGTGCTGTCGCGGGCCACCAACGACATCGACAACATCCAGCAGACGCTGCAGCAGACCCTCAGCCAGATCATGGCCTCGCTGCTGACCCTGGTCGGCGTGCTGGCCATGATGTTCTGGATCTCGCCGCTGCTGGCGCTGGTGGCGCTGGTCACCGTCCCGGTGTCGGTGCTGGTCGCGACGCGCGTCGGCAAGCGAGCCCAGCCCCAGTTCGTGCAGCAGTGGAAGACCACGGGCCGGCTCAACGCCCATATCGAGGAGATGTACACCGGCCACGCGCTGGTCAAGGTCTTCGGGCGGGAGCGGGAGTCCGCCGAGATCTTCCGGGCGCAGAACGAGAAGCTGTACGAGGCGGGCTTCCGCGCCCAGTTCATCTCCGGGCTCATCCAGCCCGCGATGACGTTCATCGGCAACCTCAACTACGTCCTGGTCGCCGTGGTCGGCGGGCTGCGGGTGGCGAGCGGGGCGCTGTCGATCGGCGACGTCCAGGCGTTCGTCCAGTACTCCCGGCAGTTCAGCCAGCCGCTCACCCAGGTGGCGTCCATGGCCAACATGGTCCAGTCGGGCGTCGCCTCCGCCGAGCGGGTCTTCGAGCTGCTGGACGCGGAGGAGCAGACCCCGGACCCGCCAGGCCCGGTGGGGCCGCGGACCGTGCTCGGCCAGGTCGAGTTCGAGGACGTCTCCTTCCGCTACCAGCCCGACACCCCCCTCATCGACGGGCTCTCGCTGTCGGTGAGCCCCGGCCAGACCGTGGCCATCGTCGGCCCGACCGGCGCGGGGAAGACCACCCTGGTCAATCTGCTGATGCGGTTCTACGAGGTCAGCGGCGGCCGCATCACGCTCGACGGCGTCGACGTCGCCACCATGCCGCGCGAGGAGCTGCGCTCCCACATCGGCATGGTCCTCCAGGACACCTGGCTGTTCGGCGGCACGATCGCGGACAACATCGCGTACGGCTCGGAGGGCGCCTCCCACGAGGCGATCGTGGAGGCGGCGAAGGCCACCCATGTGGACCGCTTCGTGCGCACCCTGCCCGACGGCTACGACACGGTGATCGACGAGGAGGGCTCCAACGTCAGCGTCGGCGAGAAGCAGCTGATCACCATCGCCCGCGCCTTCCTCTCCGGGCCGTCCATCCTGGTCCTGGACGAGGCGACCAGCTCCGTCGACACCCGCACCGAGGTCCTCATCCAGCACGCCATGGCCTCGCTGCGCACCGGCCGCACCAGCTTCGTGATCGCCCACCGGCTCTCCACGATCCGGGACGCGGACGTGATCCTGGTGATGGAGGCGGGCCGCATCGTGGAACAGGGCAGCCACGACTCCCTGGTGGCGGCCCAGGGCGCGTACGCCCGGCTGTACGCGGCCCAGTTCGCGGAGCCGGTGGCCGAACCGGAGTGACGGCCCTGGACCGGGTCAGGTGTGGGCCAGCGCCCATCCCGCGACCCGGTCCAGCAGCTCGGCCGGGGCCGCCGTCTCCGCGTGGCCGAAGCCCGGCTCGATCCACAGCTCCGTGGACGCCCGGTCCGCCGCCGCCATCAGCATCCGCGGATGGTCCAGCGGGAAGTACGGGTCCCGGTCGCCGTGCACGATCAGCAGCGGCGTCGGCGCGATCCGGGGGACCGCCGCCACCGGCGGCAGCGGCTCCGGGTTCCAGCCGCGGGCGTCGATCCGGGTCCGCAGCCCGTAGCGGGAGACCAGCCGCCCGGTGGGCCGGGTGATCGCCCAGTGGACGCGGCGCATCGGGGCCGTCCCCCGGTAGTACCAGCGCGCGGGCGCGCTCACGGCGACCACCGCGTCCGCTCCCGAGGCGTGCGCCCCCGTGCGCCCCTCGCGCTCCTCATCCGGATCCGGCGTGTTCCGTGCGTACAGCGCCGCGTGGCGGAGCACCACCGAGCCGCCCATCGAGAAGCCCACCGTGATCACCCGGCGGTGGCCGAGGTCCCGGGCCCAGCGCACCGCGGCCGCCAGGTCCAGCACCTCCCGGTCGCCGACCGTGGACCGCCCGCCGGACCGGCCGTGGCCCCGGAACGAAAACGTGATCACGGCCGTACGCTGCGTGAACGCCGACGCCACCCGGCGCAGCGCGGGCCGCTCCAGGGCGCCGGTGAAACCGTGCGCGACCACGATCACAGGCGCCCCGGCGGATGGACCGCCGCCCGCCCGGGAAGGCTCGTAGCGGGTCTCGATCGGGACCCCGTCCTCGGTGAGCAGCGTGGCTCTCCGAGCGCCCGCGGCGGCCGGGGGAAGGAAACGACGAGCAGATTCAGCCTCTCCACCGGGTGTCATGTGGGTTATTCTGCTGGGTGAAGGATCCGGGCAATGTCGCCCCCGGGTCCTTTTGTGCTTTCAGGGCACCGCGCGCGTTTGAGCACTGAGACGCGCGTTTGCCCCGGGAGTGCGAGCAGAACCGTACGAAGCAGTAGCCGCAGACGCCCCCAGGCCGGAGCCTGGGAGGTGCCCCCCTCTCGCAGGGACCGAGGAGGAAACCGAGGCAATGGGCGAGCGAAGCGTGCACACCATCACCATCACGGCCGGGGCGGGTGGTGGACGATGAGTTCCCTCCTGCTGCTGACCAACGCACTCCAGCCCTCGACGGAGGTGCTCCCCGCCCTCGGCCTGCTGCTGCACAGCGTGCGGGTCGCCCCGGCGGAGGGCCCGGCCCTGGTGGACACCCCCGGTGCCGACGTCATCCTGATCGACGGCCGCCGCGATCTGCCGCAGGTGCGCAGCCTGTGCCAGCTGCTGCGGTCGACCGGCCCCGGCTGTCCGCTGGTCCTGGTGGTGACCGAGGGCGGGCTCGCCGCCGTCACCGCCGACTGGGGCATCGACGACGTGCTGCTGGACACCGCGGGCCCGGCCGAGGTCGAGGCCCGGCTGCGGCTAGCCATGGGCCGCCAGCAGATCACCACCGACGACAGCCCGATGGAGATCCGCAACGGCGATCTGTCGGTGGACGAGGCCACCTACAGCGCCAAGCTCAAGGGGCGGGTGCTCGACCTCACCTTCAAGGAGTTCGAGCTGCTGAAGTACCTCGCCCAGCACCCCGGCCGGGTCTTCACCCGGGCGCAGCTGCTCCAGGAGGTCTGGGGCTACGACTACTTCGGCGGTACGCGCACGGTCGACGTGCACGTACGGCGGCTGCGGGCCAAGCTGGGGCCGGAGCACGAGTCGCTGATCGGGACCGTCCGTAACGTGGGCTACCGCTTCGTCACCCCGGAGAAGGTCGAGCGGGCCGAGCGGGCCGCCGAGGAGGCCCGGGCCAGGACGACGTCCCGGGAGACCGGACCCGCGGCCCGGGAGGACACCGGCTCCGGTCCGTCCGGTCCGTCCGGCGGCGGTGCGCGGTCCGCGGGCGAAGCGGGGCCCGCACGACCGGTCAAGACCTAGCTGGACCCGCGTAGACTTCGCGCGTGGCCAAGGTGACGCGGGATGATGTGGCAAGGCTGGCGGGGACCTCGACCGCGGTCGTCAGTTACGTCATCAATAACGGACCCCGGCCGGTCGCCCCGGCCACGCGCGAGCGGGTACTCGCCGCGATCAAGGAGCTGGGCTACCGGCCCGACCGGGTCGCCCAGGCGATGGCGAGCCGGCGGACCGACCTCATAGGGCTGATCGTGCCGGACGCCCGCCAGCCGTTCTTCGCCGAGATGGCGCACGCCGTCGAACAGGCCGCCGCCGAGCGCGGCAAGATGGTGCTGGTCGGCAACTCCGACTACCTGGACGAGCGCGAGGTGCACTATCTGCGCGCCTTCCTGGGGATGCGGGTGTCCGGGCTGATCCTCATCAGCCAGGGCCCCAGCGAGAACGCCGCCGCCGAGATCGAGGCGTGGGACGCCCGGGTGGTGCTGCTGCACGAGCGGCCCGAGGCGATCGACGACGTGGCCGTGGTGCTGGACGACATCGGCGGCGCCCAGCTCGCGGTGCGCCATCTGCTGGAGCACGGCCACCCCTATGTGGCCTGCCTCGGCGGCACCGAGATAACCCCGACCGTCGGCGACCCGGTGACCGACCACGTCGAGGGGTGGCGCCGGGCGATGCGGGAGGCCGGGCGGTCCACGGAGGGGCGGCTGTTCCAGGCCCCGTACAACCGGTACGACGCCTACCAGGTCGCCCTCGGCCTGCTGGCCGGTCCCGACCGGCCCCCGGCCATCTTCTGCGCCACCGACGATCAGGCGTTCGGGGTGCTGCGGGCGGCGCGTGAGCTGCGCATCGACGTCCCCGGAGAGCTGGCGGTCGCGGGCTTCGACGACGTCAAGGAGGCGGGGCTGACCGACCCGCCGCTGACCACGGTCGGCTCCGACCGGCCCGCGATGGCCCGCGCCGCGGTCGACCTGGTGCTGGAGGACGGGCCGCGGCTGGCGGTCTCGCGCCGGGAGCGGATGCGGCAGTTCCCCTCCGCGCTGGTGGTACGGCGCTCCTGCGGCTGTTCGTAGGGCCCCCGCTGTACCGGGCTCCTTTATACCGGGCTCCTTTATACCGGGCATACCGACTTCTGCCCTGCTTCTCAGCAGGTCCTCAGCCTGCTCTCATACTTCCGCCGCACAGTCATAGACATGACCGACAGCCCACGCCGTAGCGGCGACCACGAGCCCTATCCCTACGCGTACGGCGGCGCGGCGGCCTACCCGCCGCCGCCCACCCATGAGCCGCGGACCCCGGTGACCACCCCGCCCGGGGTCACCGTGTGGCCGGGCGGCGGAACCGGCGACAGCGGCGGCGTCGGCGGTGGGGGCACCACCGAGATGCCGCTCCCCGGCGGCGGTGGCCGCCGCAGGCGGCGGCTCTCCCGGTCGGCCGGGCTGATCGCCGCCGTGGCGGTGGTCTCGGCGCTGGTCGGCGGCGGCACGGCGACCCTGGTCGGCCAGGCGGCGGACCGGGGGGACACGGCCGTCTCGACCCCGGTGGTCAACGCCAACTCCAGCAGCACCGGCAGCGGCGTGTCCGCCGTGGCGGCGGCCGTGAGCCCCAGCATCGTGGAGATCAGCGCGACGTCCACCCAGGGCGAGTCCACCGGCTCCGGCGTGATCGTCACCAGCGGCGGCGAGATCATCACCAACGACCACGTGGTCTCCGGCGCCGATTCGATCAAGGTGAGGTTCAGCGACGGCAGCACCAAGAGCGCGTCGGTCCTCGGCACCGACAGCGGCAAGGACCTGGCCCTGATCAAGGTGCGGGACGCGAGCGGCCTCAAGGCCGCGTCCCTCGGCGACTCCAGCCAGGTCAGGGTCGGCGACCAGGTCGTGGCCATCGGCTCGCCCGAGGGGCTGACCGGCACCGTGACCAGCGGCATCGTCTCCGCGCTCGACCGCGACGTCACCGTCTCCACCGACGAGGAGCAGGGGCAGCAGCAGGACGGCGGCGGCCAGTGGCCCTTCGAGTTCGGCGGCGGCCGCTACAACGGCGACGTCGGCCAGTCGACGACCACGTACAAGGCCATCCAGACCGACGCCTCGCTCAACCCCGGCAACTCCGGCGGCGCGCTCATCAACATGAAGGGCCAGGTCATCGGGATCAACTCCGCCATGTACGCCCCGGCCTCCGGCCAGAGCAGCAGCGCGGGCAGCGTCGGGCTCGGCTTCTCGATCCCGGTCGACACCGTCAAGTCCGACCTCTCCACCCTGCGCGACGGCGGCAGCGGCGGCACCGGCAACAGCTGAGCCGCCCCCGGCGAGGCCCACGTGCGAGGCTGACAGCATCCGCCCCGCCCACCGTTAAGGAAACCGATCCATGAGCCCCGCCGACCACGGCGATCAGCCCGCCCGCATCCTGATCGTCGACGACGAGCCGGCCGTCCGCGAGGCGCTGCAGCGCAGCCTCGCCTTCGAGGGCTACGCGACCGACACCGCCGTCGACGGACTGGACGCCCTGGAGAAGGCCGGTACGTACGGCCCGGAGCTGATCGTGCTCGACGTGCTGATGCCCCGCATGGACGGGCTCACCGCCGCCCGGCGGCTGCGCGCCACCGGCGTGACCGTGCCCATCCTGATGCTCACCGCACGCGACACGGTCGGCGACCGGGTCACCGGCCTCGACGCGGGCGCGGACGACTACCTCGTCAAGCCCTTCGAGCTGGACGAGCTGCTGGCCCGCATCCGCGCCCTGCTGCGCCGCAGTTCGTACGCGGCCGCGGCGGGCGCGCCGGTCGCCGACGACGACACGATGTCCTTCGGCGACCTGCGGATGGACCTGGTGACGCGCGAGGTCACCCGGGGCGGGCGGCGCGTGGAGCTGACCCGCACCGAGTTCACCCTGCTGGAGATGTTCCTCGCGCATCCGCGCCAGGTCCTCACCCGCGAACAGATCCTGAAGGCCGTATGGGGCTTCGACTTCGAGCCGTCGTCCAACTCCCTCGACGTGTACGTGATGTATCTGCGCCGCAAGACCGAGGCGGCCGGGGAGCCGCGGCTCGTTCACACGGTGCGCGGCGTGGGATACGTCCTGCGGTCGGCGGAGGGCGAGCCGTCGTGAGGTTCCGCGGACTCCCGCTGCGTTCGCGGCTGGCCCTGCTGACCGCGGTGGCGGTGGCGGTGGCGGTCGCGGCGTCGGCGTTCGCGTGCTGGCTGATCGTGCGCGAACAGCTCAGCGCCCAGCTCGACTCGTCGCTGCGCAACGTCAAGGTCGACGAGCGCAATGTGGTGAGCATCCTGGACGCGTGCCAGAACCCCGACGGCGACGACGGCCACACCCCACGCGCCCTCGGCTCGTACTCCGTGCAGATCGTCCTGCCCGACGGCAGCCGCTGCCCCCAGCCCGGGGCGACGGAGCTGCCGGTGAGCGCCGACGACGTGGCGGTCGCCACCGGACAGCGGCCGACCGCGCTGCACGACGCGACCGCCGCGGACGGCCGCGACATGCGCGTCTTCACCTACCGGCCGTCCGGCGGCCCGGACAGCCCGCTGCCGCGCGGCATCGCCGTCTCCATGGCCCGCCCGCTCAGCGAGATCCAGGACCCCCTGAACACGCTCGCGCTCGTCCTCGCCCTCGTCGCCGGCATCGGCGTCGTCGGCGCCGGGGCGGCCGGGCTGTGGATCGCCCGGACCGGGCTGAAGCCGGTGGACCGGCTGACCCACGCCGTGGAGCACGTGGCCCGCACCGAGGACCTGGCCGTCCGCATCCCCGCCGAGGGCGACGACGAGATCGCCCGGCTGTCCCGCTCGTTCAACGCCATGACCGCCGCCCTCGCCTCCTCCCGCGACCGTCAGCAGCAGCTGATCGCCGACGCGGGCCACGAGCTGCGCACCCCGCTCACCTCGCTGCGCACCAACGTCGAACTCCTCGCCCGCAGCGACGAGACCGGCCGCGCCCTGCCGCCGGAAGACCGCAAGGCGCTCATGAGCAGCGTCAAGGCGCAGATGACCGAACTGGCGGCGCTCATCGGCGATCTGCAGGAGCTGTCCCGCCCGGACGCGCTGCCCGGCAGCGGGCCGCTCCAGGTGGTCGCGCTGCACGAGATCGCGGACACCGCCCTGCGGCGGGCCCGGCTGCGGGGCACCGGGCTCACCCTCGACGCCTCGATCGAGCCCTGGTACGTACGCGGCGAGGCCGCCACCCTGGAACGGGCCCTGGTCAACCTCCTCGACAACGCCGTGAAGTTCAGCCCTTCGGGTGGTGTCATCGACGTCGCGCTCAGAGCGGGCGAGTTGACGGTGCGGGACCATGGCCCCGGCATTCCCGATGACGAACTCCCTCATGTCTTCGAACGGTTCTGGCGTTCGCCATCCGCCCGCAGCCTGCCCGGCTCCGGCCTCGGGCTGTCCATCGTGGCCCGTACCGTCCAGAGTTGCGGCGGCCAGGTGGGCCTGCGGCCCGCGCCCGGCGGCGGCACCGTCGCCTGGCTCCGCCTCCCCGGCGCCCCCACCGCCCCGCCCGAACTCGACCCCTGACCTTCTCGGCCCTTCTCAGCCCGCGGATACGCCGGACCCAGCGGACGCACAGCCATGGGCACCAGGTTGGGCCCATGCGCGAGACTTCCCGGATCCTGGTCGTGGACGACGAGCCTTCGGTACGCGAAGCCATCGGCAGAGCCCTGCGGTTCGAGGGCTACGAGGTCGACTCGGCGGAGGACGGCCCGGCGGCGTTGCGCCGCATCGACGAGGAACCGCCCGACCTGGTGCTGCTCGACGTGATGATGCCCGGCCTGGACGGGCCGGCCGTCGCCCGCCGCCTCCGGGCCTCCGGCCGCACCCTGCCGATCATGATGGTCACCGGGCGGGACTCCGTGGGCGACCGCATCGTCGGCCTCGACAACGGCGCCGACGACTACCTGGTCAAGCCCTACGCGGCGGAGGAACTGCTGGCCCGCGTCCGTGCCCTGCTGCGCCGCGGCCGCACCGCCCCCGCCCCGAACCCCGCTCCTCAAACGCCGGAGGGGCTGGGTGGTGGGCCTCTCCGCCCCGGGCTCGGCTCGTCCGGGGCGCCGGCGTCGGGGGCCGGCTGGCCGGCTTGGGCCGGGGTGGGGGAGAGGTGCCCTCGGCCCGTCAGAACGAGGGGCCGAGGTGGATCGTGGGGTGGG
The DNA here is from genome assembly GCF_042958345.1 of Streptomyces sp. NPDC007983. NCBI lineage: Bacteria > Bacillati > Actinomycetota > Actinomycetes > Kitasatosporales > Streptomycetaceae > Streptomyces > Streptomyces sp. NPDC007983. Next base: position 41,451 of record NZ_JBIBJI010000024.1, on the reverse strand, counting down.
CGCCCGTGTCGGTCAGGGAGCCGTTCTGGGAGCCGTGGAGGCGGGCGTAGACGCCGTTCAGGGCGAGCAGTTCGCGGTGGGTGCCGGTCTCCACCAGGCGGCCGTGGTCGAGGACCAGGATGCGGTCGGCGTTCGGGGCCAGGTTGAGGTCGTGGGTGATCATGATCGTCGTACGGCCCGACATCAGCCGCCGCAGCGGCCGCACCACGCGCCGCGCGGCCAGCGCGTCGAGTCCGGTGGTGGGCTCGTCCAGGACCAGCACGGGCGCGTTGCGCAGCATCGCCCGCGCGATCGCGATCCGTTGCAGCTGACCGCCGGACAGCTGGGCCGTATGCGGGTCGATCCGGGTGTCGTACCCCTGCGGCAGGGCGCGGATGAACTCGTCCGCGGCCGCGTCCCGCGCCGCCCGGACGATGTCGTGGTCGCTCGCCCCCGGCCGCCCGCACGCGATGTTCTCGCGGATCGTGTCGTGCAGGATCAGCGTCTCCTGCGGCAGCAGGGTCACGTGCTCGCGCAGGAAGCCGAGCGGCAGGGCGTGCAGCGGCACGCCGTCCAGCCGTACGCAGCCCTCGCCCGGGTCGTAGAAGCGCAGCAGCAGTTTGGAGACGGTCGACTTGCCCGCTCCGCTCGCCCCCGTGATCAGGACGAACTCACCCGGCCGCGCGGTCAGTGAAACCCCGGCCAGGGTCGGCCGCTCGGTGCCCGGGTACCGGAAGCCGACCCGGTCGAACTCCACCGTGCCGTGCACCCGCCACGGCGCGACGGCCGCGCCCGGCGCGGGGTCGCGCACGGCCGGTTCGGCGTCCAGGACCTCCAGCAGCCGTTCGGCGCCCGCGGTCGCGGCGGTGAGGGTCAGGCCCAGCTGCCCGAGGTTGCGGATCGGCGGGTAGAGGTAGCCGAGGAAGGCGGCGAAGGCGAGCAGTTGGCCGATCGTCATCCGGTCCTGGGAGATCTCCCAGGCGCCGAGTCCGATGATGGCGAGCACGCACAGCGTCTCGATGACCTCCACCAGCTGCTCGTACAGCTCGCTCATCCGCGCCCCGGACACCGAGGCCCGCATCCACGCCGACGCCTCCCGCCGCAGCCGGTCCTCCTCGGCGGGCTTGCGGTTGTACGCCTGGGTCAGCACGACGTTCGCGAGGGACTCCTCGACCACCGAGGTGATGGCGCCGTCGGCGACCCGCTCCTCCCGGGCGACCGACTTGATGCGGCCGGAGAAGCGCCGGGCGGCCAGCCAGAACAGCGGCGCGAGGACGAAGGTGGCCAGCGCCAGGTCCCAGCGCAGGGTGAAGGCGGCGACGGAGAAGAAGACGGTGCTGAAGATCGCCGATACGGTGCCCACCACCCCGGACACCACCATCTGCTCGATGGCGTCGATGTCCCCGGTGAGCCGCTCCAGCAGATCGCCCTGGCGGTGGCGGGAGAAGAAGTGCGGCGGCAGGTCCTGGACGTGCCCGAAGACCCGGGCCCGCAGCCGCATCACGAAGCGCTCGGCGGTCCAGACGGCGAGCGAGTTACCGGCGTAGCCGACGCCCGCGCCGAGGACGGCGACCGCGAGCCACTGCGCCGCGGGGCTCCAGAACGCGCCGAGCGACCCCTGCCGCAGGGCGTTGTCGGTGAGGTCGGAGAAGAGCAGGATCGCGGCGGTCTCGGCGAGCGCCGCGGCGATCACACAGACGCAGATCAGCACGATCCAGCGGCGGTCGCCCTTGGTGAGCGGCCAGAACCGGCGGAACGCCAGCCGCGCCGGAAGTTGCGGAGTGGCCTGCTCCGCCTCCTCGCCGTCCGCCGTCGCGGGGACGGAGGCGGGGACGGGGACGTACGCGTACTCCTCGGGCAGCGGCTGCACCGCCCGCTGGTGGCGGCCGTACGGGCGGGGCCGCCCGGGGCGCCGGTGCCGGCCGCTGCCGGTGACGGGATCGGTCACGACCATGCGCAGCTGCATGGTGGCCTGGTCGTCGTACGAGGGCGGGGGTGTGGTCACTGGGGTCTCCCGGGTCCGGAAACGGCCGAGGCGGGCCCGCGGCGCGATTGCCACGGGCCCGCCTTTCAGGGGGTGGTTCAGCCGCCGATGGGGCGACGGGGCTGCTTCTTGTGCGGGGGCTTCGGGGCGCCCGGCTTCGGGTGGTGCTTCTTCTGCGGCGCGGGCTTGCGGGCGGGCTTGACCGGGGCGATCTTCTTGAAGCTCATGATGTTTTCCTCTCGGGAATTCTCGGTCTCTTGTGCCGGTGCCGTTCGACCCTTTTTTCTGGGCCGTTCGGCTTCGACGCGGAAAACATTAGGAGCGCTTTCCGTGAGCCGGTTCGGACTCCGCTGTGCGTAAGCGAAGAACCGTCTGACGGAGTTCTCAGGAGATCGCGGGAACCGCCGCGCGGCCGGGTGCGTCCATGACGAAGGGGCCGGTGGCATGTCGCCACCGGCCCCTTCTGCGGGTCACCTCGCCAGGGGAATTACGGCCTCTTGCCGAAGCCCATCTTGGTGCCGGTCAGATCGGCCACGATCCCGTCCGGCTCCACCCCGATGTTCTGAATCTTGATGTCCTTTGCCTTCTCCGGAAGCTGGAAGGAAAGCGACAGCTTCTCCGACAGTTCCGGCAGCTTGTACTTGGTCAGCGCGGCGGCCACCGTCGGATCGATGCCGAGCTTCTTGACCAGCTCCGGGTGCTCGTTCGTCACGTCGACGAGGTTCACCTTCGTCAGCGCGGGCACGAACTCCGGCGACCCGGTGATCTTGTCCAGCTGCCGGTCGTCGTTCCGCGCCCGGCCGGCCGGTTCGGGAGCGACCCCCAGTCGCTCCGCCACCGACGGCACCTGAAGCAGCGCCCGCGCCTTCGCGGTGTCCTCGCTGATCTGCTTGGCCGCCTTGGGGTGCAGCCGCAGCCCGGCGTTCTTGCCCGGCCGGTAGGTGGCGATCCCGGGAATCTCCAGCCGCATGCCCGTCACCTCGGTGGAGATCCCCCGGTCTCCCTGGCGCTGGATGTGGGCCATGGCGTGCAGCGACACGTTCTGCCCGGCGACCGGCAGCTTGCCGTCCGCGCGCACCGAGTTGGGGCCGTACGCCCGGAACCGCACCTGGGAGGCGCCCAGTTCCCGGTCCAGGTCCTCGAAGGCCAGCAGGACGTTGCCCTTCATGCGCTCCACCACGGCGCCCTTGATCGAGGTGGGCAGGTCGGCGTTCAGCCGGATGCCCTCGGCCTGAACGTTCACCTTGGCGAGCGAGACCCGGTCGGCCGCCACATCGGGCACGGCCACGTCGACCTTCTCCAGCTTCTTGTCCAGCACCTGGGTGAGGAACGGGAAGCCGTGGATGGTCACGTTGGGGGCGGTGGCCAGCTTGAGCTTCTTCTGCAGCGCGGCCTCCGCCTTGCGCTCCACGTACATCACGGCGCACCGGTCGGCCAGCACCGCCAGCGCCGCGAGCACCAGCACGCCGATGACCAGCTTCGCGGTGAGCGGCACCGCTTTGAAGCGCCCACGCCCGCGCCGCCGACCGCGCCGGGAGCGGCCGTGGTCGGGCGGCGACCACGGCTCGCCGCCGTCTCCGCCCGGGCCGCCCTTGCCGCCGCCCGCGCCGCCGAGGTCGGAGGTGTCGTCGTCGTCCGGCTTCATCCCGAGGCCGAGCGGGTCCTCCGGGTCGTACGGATCGGCCAGCTCGGCGAGTTCCTCGTACGGGTTGCTGTACGGGACGGGGTGCACGTCGCGGTGCGCGTCGTCGCGCGCGGCGTCGTCACGTACGCCGTCGTCGCGTACGCCGTCGTTGGGCGCGTCGCCGGGGCGCTTCTGCGCGTCGCCGGGGCCCGAGTCGCCGGGGCCAGAGTCGCTGTGAGAATTGTGGGGACGGGGTGAAGATATGCGTGTGGGGGATCGCATCGGCCAATACCACCACGCCGCACTGCTCCGCCCGCAAGTCCTAGCGGCGATACGTGGCGAACGGCACGCTCACGCGGCGTCCGCCGCCGCACCGTTCGCCCGTCGTCCCCCGCCCCGTTCACCGTCCGCCGCGCGAAACCGCCCGTGCCTCCGTGACGGTGACGGACCGTCCGTTCATCTCCTGTCCATCCAGCTGGGCCATGGCCTTCTCGGCCTCCATGTCCGCCATCTCCACGAATCCGAACCCCCGTGAGCGCCCGGTGTCCCGGTCGGTGATGACGGTCGCGTCCATCACCTCGCCGAACTGCCCGAACAGCTTCTCCAGGTCCTCCTTCGTGGTCTGGTAGCTCAGATTGCCCACATGCAGCCGCTTCGACATGACCCGCTCTCCTGCCTGATCCGGGACGCCGTCAACGTGGCGCCAATCGGGTCAATCGTCGCAGCGAGGTGGAAAGCGGGCCATCGCGATTGGGCCGAACCGGTTACCCGGCCGGGCTCAGTGCAGGGTCTGGAGCTGTTCGGTGGCGAAGGGGATGAGCGCCTCGGTGTCCCCGGTGAGGACCTTCCGGGCCCACTCCGGGTCGGCGATCAGGGCACGGCCGATCGCGATGAGGTCGAACTCGTCCCGCTCCATCCGGTCCAGCAGCTTCTCGATGCCCGCCACCCCGCTCCGGGCCCCGTCCTTGAACATCGCGGGGTCGAACTCCTTGTCCAGGCCGACGGATCCGACGCTGATGGTGGCCTTGCCGGTGAGCTTCTTCGTCCAGCCCGCGAGGTTGAGGTCGGAGTCCTCGAACTCCGGCACCCAGTACCGGCGGGTGGAGGAGTGGAAGGCGTCCACCCCGGCCTCCGCGAGCGGGGCGAGGATCGCCTCCAGCTCCTGCGGGGTCCCGGCGAGCCGCGCGTCGTAGTGGAACGCCTTCCACTGCGAGGTGCGCAGGACGATCGGGAAGTCGGCGGAGACGGCCTTCCGGCACGCGGCCACGATCTCGGCGGCGAACCGGGCGCGGGCGACCGGGTCGCCGCCGTAGCCGTCGGTGCGGCGGTTGGTGCGCTCCCACAGGAACTCGTCGATCAGGTAGCCGTGGGCCCCGTGCAGCTCGATGCCGTCGAAGCCGGTGCGCTCGGCGGCGGCCGCGGCGTCGGCGAAGGCGGCGATCACCGCGTCCAGGTCGTCCTGGGTCATGGCCCGGCCCGCCGGGTTGCCGTCCAGGCCGATGCCCGATGGGCCGACCGTCGGGGCGTCCGGGACCGGGCCCGAGCCCTCGGCGCGGGTCGCCCCGACGTGCCAGAGCTGCGGCATGATCCGGCCGCCCGCGCGGTGCACCTCCGTCACCACGTTCTTCCAGCCCGCCAGCGCGTCCTCCCCGTGGAAGCGCGGCACCCGGTCGCTGTCTCCCGCCGAGGGGTGACCGACGTACGTCCCCTCGGTGATGATCAGCCCGACCCCACCGGCCGCCCGGCGCGCGTAGTACTGCGCCACATCGGCACCGGGGACGCCGTCCGGCGAGAACTGGCGCGTCATCGGCGCCATGGCGATCCGGTTCGGCACGGTGAGCCCGCCCAGGGTGAACGGGCGGGACAGGGTCTGGGCCGCGCGGTCGGCGGCAGCGCTGTTGGCAGACATGTGGAAGCTCCTCGAAGCAGGGCGAAGGTTCGCGGAGCTAAGCTAAAACCTGACGTTGACGTCAGGGGCAAATATCGCAGGGAGGAGCCGCGGGTGCGCATCGGTGAACTCGCCGCCAAGGCAGGCGTGAGCGTACGGGCACTGCGCTACTACGAGGAACAGGGCCTGCTCGGCGCGGAGCGCAGCGCCAGCGGCCAGCGGCACTACCCCGAGAGCGCGGTCGGCCGCGTCCGCCTGATCCAGCAGATGTTCGCGGCGGGCCTGCCGAGCCGGACGATCGTTCAGCTCATGCCGTGCGTCGACACGGGCTCGGCGACCCCGGAGATGATGGAACTGCTGCTGGCCGAGCGCGACCGCATCGAGCGTCAGATCGGCGAGCTGGCCGACGCCCGCGACCGGCTCGACGTCGTCATCGCCAGCACGAAGGTCCACGCCTGCGCGCCCGGGTAGTCACAAGGGGAGTGCCCGGTCCTCCACGACCGCCTTCATGACCAGGGTGTCGAAGGTCAGCCCGAGGGCGTGCGGGTCGAGGTGTGCGCGGTAGCCGCTGATCGCGCCGGAGCGCTCGCTCGGCCAGTTCGGTGACGTGGATCTCCTGCTGGTGTTCACCCCCGGCGCGGACTGGGCCTACCAGCCGGATACACCCGGCGACGGGGTGGCCGGTCGCCGCGCAGACGGGACTGCTCGGCGCGCTCCACAGGGTCGCCCGCGCGGTCGTCCACCTCGCCGTCGGCCTGCCGGCCCGCACGGTGCTGAGGACCCGGCCCTCAGCGGCCCGGGCGGTCACCCGGGCCTCCGGTGTCCTGATGATCGTCATCGGTGGGTTCCCGCTGGTGGAACGCCTGGCCTGACGCCGCGGCCACGCACCGCGTACGCCTATGTTTGTATCCGTCAACGACCGCCGAGGAGGACCCCGTTGGACAGTTACTTCGAGCGTACCGACGCACACCGCTACAAGCCCACCGGCCACGTCGGCGGTGCGTGGGCCACCGACGAACAGCACTTCAGCCCGCTCGGCGGCCTCATCGTCCACGCCATCGACCGCCACCTGGCCGGGCGCCGTCCGGACGCCTCCGGCATGGTGCTGAGCCGCATCAGCTTCGACATCCTCGGGCGCCTCGCCCTCGAGGAGTGCGAGATCCGGGTGGAGACCATCCGGCCCGGCCGCACCATCGAACTCATCGAAGCCACCGTGCTCATAGCGGACCGCGCGGTGGTCCGCGCCCGCGCCTGGCTCCTGACCACCCTGGACACCGCCGCCGTCGCGGGCGGCGGCGCCGACCGCCTCACCCCGCCCGACGCGCTCGCGCCCTGGGCCATGTCCAGCGTCTGGCCCGGCGGGTACATCGCCTCCCTGGACACCCGGCCGGTCACCCCGCCGCAGCCCGGCCGCGCCACCGTCTGGCTCTCCACCGGGCTGGACCTCGTCGCCGGGGAGCCGGCGAGCCCGCTGGCGTCCTACGTCGCCCTCGTGGACACCGCCAACGGCATCGCCGTCCGCCAGCCGCCCACCGCCTGGATGTTCCCCAACGTCGACCTGACCATCCACCTCCACCGCCGGCCCGAGGGCCGCTGGACCGGGCTGGACACCACGGTCGCCTTCGGCGCCACCGGCCAGGGCATCACCAGCACGGTCCTGCACGACCTCACCGGCCCGGTGGGCCACGCCCAGCAGATCCTCACGGTCCGGCCGCAGCCGGGCGAAGCGCCTTGACCATCACCTGTTCCCCGGTCACGCCGTCGCGCGACAGGTCCGTGAACCCGTTGCGCCGGTAGAGGGCGATCGCGGCGTCGTTGCCGGGGATCACGGAGAGGGCCAGCGTCGTACCGCCCGTACGGCGCGCCCAGCCCTCGACCGCCCCGATCAGCCGGTCCCCGACCCCGTGGCCGCGTGCCTCGGGGCCGACCCACACCGATCGCAGCTCCCGTACACCGCCCTCCCCGGGTACCCCGCGCGCCACGCCGACGGCGCAGCCGTCCTGGAGGGCGACGACGGGAAACGCGCCCGGCATCTCCAGGCGGGCCCGCCACCGCTCCTCACCGCCGCGGTGCCAGTCCGCGAGCGTGGACGTGAACGCGTGCGGCGCGTCGGTGAGGGCGGCGAGCCGCACCTCCCGCCACAGCGGCCAGTCGTCCGCCGTGAGCACCCGCAGCGTCACCACTTCGTCGCGCGGATCGAGTACATCAGCGGCAGCCGGGGATGCCCCGCCGGGAAGCGGAACACGGGGTTCTGGGCGGGGCCGGTCCGCTCCAGCACCGGGTAGCGCTGGAAGAGGGTGGTGGCGTGCTCGTGCAGGAACTCGATCCGCAGCCCGGCTCGGGCGAGGGCGGTCACCACGGCCCCCAGCGGGTGCTGCCACTGGACGGAGACGGTGTGGGCGAGCGGCGGGCCGTCGGTGTACGTGTGCGGCTCGTCCCACGTCGTGCCCTGCTCGTCGAAGTAGTCCACCTCGACGCTCTTGCCGTCGTCCCCCAGCACCTCGGTGAACGGATGGAACTCCGCGAGGTACAGCACCCCGCCGTCGGCCAGCAGCCCGGCCACGACGCGCGCCCAGCGCGGGAGGTCGGGCAGCCAGCACAGCGCGCCGAGCCCGGTGTACACGACGTCGAACCGCTCACCGCGCAGGGCTTCCGTCGCGTCGTACACATCCGCGGTGACGAACCGCGACTGCCCGTCGAGCGCCAGGTCCTCGGCCAGCTCGCGCGCCGTCCGTATGGCCGCCTCGGAGAAGTCCAGCCCGGTCACGTGCGCCGCCCCGCGGCGGGCCCAGGACAGCGTGTCCTGACCCATGTGGCACTGGAGATGGACGAGCCGCTTGCCGCTGACGTCCCCCAGCTCGTCCAGCTCGAAGCCGCGCAGGGTGCAGGCGCCGTCGCGGAACCCGGGCAGATCGTAGAAGTCGCTGTCGGCGTGGACCCGGACCCGGTCGTCCCAGTTCGCGCGGTTGCGCCGTCGCCAGTCGTCCGTCATGGCCCGGACGGTAGTGGGTGTCCCTCCCGGATCTCATCCGGATTTTCCGTGCCCGGCGCCCGCCCCCAACAGACGCGGGTCCCGGTCGGCGGGGCGCAGCCGGACATGGGCGTCCAGGCCGCCGCCCGGTGCGGCGTCGAGGGCGATCTCTCCGCCGGAGGCGTGGACCAGGTGGCGGACGATCGGCAGGCCGAGGCCGGTGCCGTCGTGGTGGGCGTCGGAGGCGCGCCAGAAGCGGTCGAAGGCGCGTTCCCGGTCGGCCGGCGGCATGCCAGGGCCCTGGTCGATGACGTGGAGTTCGGCGCCGGGCGCTCGGGTGAGCGTGATGGCCGTGCCGGGTGGGGAGACGCGCAGCGCGTTGGCGATCAGGTTGTCGACGATCTGCTCCAGGGCCCCGGGGATCGCCCATACCCGGCCGGCCACCGGTCCGGTGACCGCCACGGCGACGTGCTGTTCGCAGGCGAGCGATTCCCACATGGCGGCCCGGTCGGCGAGGACGGCGTCCAGGTCGACCGGCTCGGGCGTGGTGGCCGTGTTCTCCAGGCGGGCGAGGGCCAGGAGGCCGTGGACCATGCGGCTGAGCCGTTCGACTTCCTCGATGGTCTCGTCGAGGCTGCTGTGGGCGCGGGGGTCGAGGTAGGGCTCGAAGTTCTCCAGCCGGAGCCGCAACGAGGCCAGCGGGGTTTTGAGCTGGTGGGATGCCTCGGAGGCGAAACCGTGCTGGGCCTGGAGCAGATGCTGCAGCCGCGTGGCGGTGTGGTTGAACGAGGCGGCCAGACGGCGCAGTTCGGGCGGTCCGGCGGCGGCGTCGGGCGGGTGGTCAAGGTGTCCGTCGGCGAGCTGCGTGGTGGCCCGCTCCAGGGTGCGCAGGGGCCGGGTGATCCAGCGGGCCAGGGTGAACGCCACGAGGGCCACGGCGGCCAGGATGCCCGCTCCGCCGAGGGCGAGAGCGAGCCAGATGCGGTGCTCCCGGTCGGTGACCATCGTCATCGGGTACGTCACCCGCAGCGCGCCGCGGACGGTGGTCCCCGAGGAGCCCGGCATGGTCACCGCGAGGATGTCCCCGCCTTGTGCGTCCGTGCGGGTGGCGGTGGTGGCCTTGTTGCGCAAAGCGGCGGCGATGTCCGCCTGCCCGGATACGTCGGTCCCGGTGGCGGTGGCGCCTGCGGAGTCGGTGAGAAGGCGGCCGGCGCGGTCGACGATCACGACGCGGGCGCCGGTGTCGTCGGCGTACTCCCGCGCCAGCTCGGGCAGGGCTTCCACGTTGTGCTTCTCGATGTTCTCCTCCGCGACCTCGGCCAGCATCGACGCGTCGCGTTCCACGTCCTGGGAGAAGCGGGATTCCTCCCCGCGGGCGTAGAAGTAGCCGAGCGGGACCTCCAGGCCCACCAGCACCAGCAGGGCCAGCGCCAGATAGCTCAGCAGCAGCCGGCGGGTCATCGCGCGGTCTCAGGGGTGTCGTCGGGCTGACCGGCGGGGACGGTGAGGCGGAAGCCGACCCCGCGCGCGGTGGTGATCCAGGCGGGGTCGCCGAGCTTGCGGCGCAGGGCGGCGACGTGCGCGTCCAGCGTTTTGGTGGGTCCGAAGAAGTGCGGGTCCCAGACCGCGTCCATGATCTGCTGCCGGGAGTGCACCGCGCCGGGGTCCTGGGCGAGATGGGCGAGCAGGTCGAACTCCCGCGGGGACAGGGCCACGTCACCCCCGTCGAGGCGGACTTCCCGGGTGCGCCGGTCGATCTCCAGCGAACCCAGCCGCTGCGGACCGGTGCCGGACGTCCCGGCGGGCACCGGGGCGTCCGCCAGGGGCAGATGACCGGCGGTGCGGCGGGTCACGGCCCGGATGCGGGCGACCAGCTCCCGCACGCCGAACGGCTTGGCGACGTAGTCGTCCGCCCCGAGCTCCAGCCCGACGATCCGGTCGGCCTCCTCACCCCGGGCAGTGATCATGATGATGGGGATCGCGGACCGGGCACGCAGACGGCGGCAGACGTCCAGCCCGTCCATGTCGGGCAGTCCGAGGTCGAGCAGCACCAGGTCAGGATGGTCGGCGGCCCCCGCGAGCCCGGCGGCACCGGTGCGCGCCCGGTCGACGGTGAACCCGTAGCGTGCGAGCCCTTCGGTGATCGGACCGGCCAGCCGGTCGTCGTCTTCGATCAGTAGCAGCCGCATGGCGAAAGGCTCGCACAGCGGCCCGGCCGCGGGCGCGGTGTTCATCACAACCTGCCAGGGCGCGGGCGACGGGGAGTCAGCCGCCGTTCTCCTCCTCGGTGCCTTCCGCCTTCGTGTCGGTGACGGTGTAGCTCTTGTCGAGGTAGACCTCGACCGTCGTGCCGTCCGACTTCTTGACCTCCACCGCGTACATGCCCGGCTTCTCGGCGTCATGCTCGGACTTCAGGACGGTGCCGGGGAACTTGGCCAGCGCCGCCGTCTCCGCCTTCTTCTTCACCTCACCGGTCAGCGGCGGCTCCTTCTTCTCACCGGCCTCCTCACCCGCCTCCTCCCCGGCTTCCCCTCCGCCACCGCCGGCGCCCTGCGCCGACGCCTGGGAGTCCGCGGCCTTCGAGCCGCCATCGGAGTCGGAACCACCACCACCGCAGGCCACCAGCGTGAACATCAGAACGGCGGCGGGAGCGGCGACCAGGGCACGACGAGGCAAGACACGCATCAGGCATCTCCAGAACAGTCGAATACGGGGTCCGGGAGCCGGACTCCCGGGGGACGCATACGACCCTAGAAACACGTCATCCAAGGCAAGGCCGGTAAACGACAGCACCCGGCCAGCAAACGACCAATGTTTCGCCACCGCCCCGGGGCGGGAGGCGATCACCGCGGCTGCACCCCCTACCCCTCGGCGGGGACGCCGACGCGGCGGCGGGGCAGGGGGAGCGGCTGGACCATGACGCCGGGCAACACGTCGTCGCGTACGGCGTGTACGGCGCGGAGGGTGACCGTCTCCAGGTGGCCCAGGGCGCGCAGCGGGGCGAGGTCGACGGGGCGGGCGTCGGGCTTCTGGGCCTCGACGCGCAGATGGCGCAGGCCGGGGAAGCACTCGGCCACCCACTCCAGGGGCACGTCCCGCCGGTGCGGGATGAGGGTGAGCCGGGTGAGCCGGGGCAGCAGGTAGCCGGGCGGCGGGACCTGCCGGTCGACGGCGTTGATCCGGAGGTGGTCCAGGGTGGTGAGCCGCTCCAGGTTGTCGAAGATCGAACAGTTCTGTCGCGAGGCGAGATCCAGCGTCGTCAGCGACAGGTCCGCCAGCGCGCCCAGGTCCTCGACATGCGGACACCTGGTCACCGTGAGGACCCGCAGCCCCGTGAGGTGCCGCAGACACCCGAGGTCGGACAGCGCGACGTTGTCGTCCAGCCGCAGATGGGTGAGGTGACGGGGGGCGAGGGTGGTGCGCAGCTCCGCCGCCGTGAAGTCGCCGCGCAGGAGCAGCATCGGGCGGGGCCCGGTGTCCTGGAGCATGCGCAGGTGCTCCACCGATTCCGCGACGAAGTACAGGCCGCCCGGGGCGAGCTGGGAGATCACCTCGGTGAAGTAGCGCTCGGTGTCGAACCGCTGCCAGCCGGAGGCGAGTTGGGCGCGCACCGGCAGGGATGGGTGGGTGCGGAACTGCCGCAGATAGGGGATCGCGGCATCCGTGCCGACGACCGACGCCGTGATCACGCAGGCTTCCGCCTCGGTGTCCGAGAGCCCTTCCGGCCCCGGGAGCAGGGGGAGCACCAGCGGGCCGACGTTGGCGAGGTCGCGGGCGGCGCTGGAGCCGCGGGGCGGGATGAGATCGTCGGCGTGCCGCTTCACCTGGTCCCGCACCTGGGGGTCGAGGTCGGCCGCGTGTTCCAGGCAGGCCATCGCGAGGAGGTGGAGCCGGGCCCGTACGGCGGGGTGCGACCTGCCGCGCTCCAGCAGCTTGGTGAGCAGGTCGACGCGTTCGCGCGGGCGGGCGTGGGCGACCGACATACGGAACACGTCCTCCCACTGGGTGTCGTCGGCATGGCTGACCAGCAGCCCCACGTCCCACGCCTCCACGGCCGCCTTCGCGCCCAGGTAGTCCTGGAAGGTGCGGTGGACGAACTCCACGGTGCCCACCGACGGTTCCCGCAGCAGCCCGCTGCGCAGCAGCAGATGCCGCAGGATGCGCGGGGCGTCGCCGAGGGGCTGGGCGGCCGGGACGGACGGCAGGGCCTCGGCGATGATGCGCTCCGCGCGGTCGCGGTCGAGTTCGGCCTCGCCGTTGCGGATCAGGTAGTAGGCGAGCCGCTGGAGGAGCTGGATCTGGGGCTCCTCGTCCAGCTGGATGTCGCCGGGGGCGTAGACATGGCGTTCGGTGTCGCGGCGGGTGAGGAGCATGGACAGCGCCGCGTCGTAGAGGGCCTTGCGGCCGGGTGGGAGGTAGCCCCGGCGGGCGCGGTGGAGGGCACAGATCAGACCGCACATCAGCGGATTGGTGGCGAGCAGGCTGAGGTCCTGCTTGGTGCGGACGGCCGTATGGAGGGCGGACTGGTACGTGGCGAGGGCGGCGCGCTCGTCGTCCGTACGGCAGGTCTGGCGCGCCGCGTCGTGCCAGCGGTCGATGAAGGCGGCCATCTCGTCGCGGCGCATGGGCGACAGCGCGAACTCGCTGAAGTCCTGGGCGGCCAGCCAGTCGTCGGCGACGGCGGAGGGGCGGGAGGTGACGAGCCACAGGTTGCCGGGGTAGGCGAGGAGCAGGTCGGCCAGCCAGCCGCGGGTGCGCTCGCGGTCGCGTTCGGGGATCTCGTCGATGCCGTCGATCAGCAGCAGTCCGCGCCCGGCGGTGAGGACGCGGTCGGCCCAGCCGGCCGGCTGGGCGGCGTCCAGGGGGCTGTGGACGGAGGCGAGGAAGCGGGCGGGGGAGGGCAGGGCGTCCTGGCGGGCGATGGTGCGCAAGGGCAGGACGAAGGGGACGCGGCCGATCAGCTGCTCCAGCCCGCGCGGCGGTTCCTGCCGGGCGGCGGAGACGGCGAGCCACTGGACGAGGGTGGTCTTGCCGGAGCCCGCGACGCCGCGCAGCAGGACGCGCTCGTGGCCGGAGAGGGCCCGGTCGGCGGGGAGGGCGGTGAGCGGGGAGCCGTCGAGGCCGAGGGCGTGCTCGTCCTGGGAGACGGCCTCCAGGCTGAGGTACGCGGCGTCCAGCGGCCAGGTGGCCTCGGAGTGGCTGAGGTCGATGCCGACGATGGTCAGCGTGCCGTACTTCTTGACCGTGTAGTCGGCGTACCGGCGCTCGAACGCGGCGTCCTGCGCGGACTGCGACGGCAGCCGCTCGATCAGGATGTCGATCTTGCTGATGAGTTCGGTGAGCTGACCGCTCTGCTCGACCAGGGTGCGGGCGACGAAGGTCGAGCGCTGGGTGAAGAAGTGCAGGATGTGCAGGCAGGCGGTGTCCAGGAGGCGCCGGTAGAAGATGGTCCCGGCCTGGCTGAGGAACAGCTTGTTGCCCTGGGCGAGGGCGGTGTCGATGAGCCGGTTGGCGAGGGCCCGGTGGCCGAGCCCGACCGCCTGGACGTCGTCCATGTCGAGGTCGCCCAGGGCGCGCAGGGTCGTCGCCAGATGCAGGGCGACCAGCTCGTCCTCGTCGGCGGGGCACGGCCGCTCGCCGGGACCGGCGTGCTGGGTGGCGCGGGCGACGAGTTCGGCGGCCAGCTTGTGGAGGTCGTTCAGCTCCAGCGTGCTCTTCTCGCCCCGGAAGGAGACGAGGGACGAGATGCGGACCGGCTGGTCCACCACCCCGGCGCCCGGCCCCTCCCGTACGAACAGCTTCTTGATGAGCGGCGCGACGGCGCTGGACGCCAGGCGCGCGCCGATGACTGCGGGATCCACGTCCCATTCCCCCCGGTAGTGGTGGCTCCTGGCCGGACAGCATAGCGGCGGGGTCGGGACTTTGGTCCTGAAACGGACATCCGAAAGTCCCGGCGAAACGTAGGCGGGGTGATATGCGGCACAGGATGTCCGGGGCCTACTACGGGAATTAGGAACCGTGCGGATGACGGACGTCCGAGCAGGTCAGGTGGCATGGAATTCCGCACGGAAAAGGGCGCAGAAGGTGCAAGAACTACGCACCCGCTTAGTAGAAGCGCATCTTGGCCATATCGCGCGAACGGGATAACAAGGGGCGTCGACTTCACGCATTCCCCGGAGGTAGTCCCCTATGGCCCCGCGCGCCACCACCCGTCGTTATCCGCGTTCGCATTCATCCCTCGCGCGGGCCCGCGCCGCCGTGATCGCCGTGGGCGTGGGTGCCTCGCTCGTACTCGGCGCCGGTGTGACGTTCGCGGCGGACGCGCACGCGGCCGCCGCCGGCGCCCCGGCGAAGGCCGCCGCTAAGAAGGCCGACGGCTGGGAGACGCCGGTCGCCCATTACGTCCTGGGGGCCGCCTTCGGTCTGGCGGGGAACCTGTGGTCGCACAACCACAGCGGCCAGGACTTCGTGGTGCCGTCCGGCACCCCGGTGCGGGCCGTGCACACCGGTGTCGTCGTCAAGGCGGGCCCGTACGGCGGCGGCGACGGTCCGGCGTACGGCAACGCCATCGTGATCAAGCACGACGACCGTACGTACTCGCAGTACGCGCACCTCTCCCGGATCGACGTGCGCATAGGCCAGAGCGTGACCACCGGCCAGCAGATCGGGCTGTCCGGCAACACCGGCAACACGACCGGCCCGCACCTGCACTTCGAGATCCGTACGACGCCCGACTACGGCTCGGCCGTGGAGCCGCTGGCCTTCCTGCGGGCCCACGGCGTCAAGGTCTGACCGGACCGCGCCCTCTCTCCCTCGGGCGCTACCGGTCGCCCAGGCGCCCCGCTGGCGCGTGCGCCTGGGTCAGCAGGTCGAGGGCGACTTCGAGGACGGCTTGCCGCTTCTCCTCGGGGTCGCCCTCGATCGTTTTCATCGCGAACATCCCGGCGTGCATGCTGAACAGCGCGGTCGTGCAGCGCACCTGGTCGGTCAGGCCGGCGTCGGGGTCGCGGAGCAGGCCCGACATCGCGATCATCCGGTCCTTGAAGATCTGGCCGATGCTCAGCTCGCGCACGGTCGCCTGGTTCTCCTGCATGAACCGCAGCAGCGGTTCGACGTCGGCCAGGGCGGCGCTGTAGCGGCGCAGCAGCTCCTGTTTGGTCTCCAGGGTGCGGGGCTGCCGCTCGGCCCAAGCGATCAGCTCGTCGAGGGGCCTGCTCAAGTCTTGGAAGAGGCTGAGGACGATGTCCTCTTTGGTCTTGAAGTGGTAGTAGAGCGCGGCCTTGGTGACGTCGAGCTGTTCGGCGATCTCGCGCAGCGAGGTCTTCTCGTAGCCGCGCTGGGCGAAGAGGTCCAGGGCCACGTCCTGGATGCGCTGTCGGGTGTCGCCCCGGCGCGATGTGCTGCCCAAGGTGCTCTCCTGTGGGGGTGGGGCCAGCCCTCTGAGCAGGCCGAACATAACTTACTTGACGCCCGGCTAGTAGACGTCTTACCTTTCCTACTGTACTCAACTAGCCGGGCGGCAAGTAAGTGGCGCGTCACCGGAGCTCGTCGTAACCAGGGGGAGTGGAGATCATGTCCCAGAAGAATTCAGAAGGTGAAGCGCCACCCGCTTCCCTGCCCGCACAGGGCACCGCCCAGGCCACCCCGGGCAAGCAGGCCAAGGAGCCGAAGACCCACAGCACCGGCGTGGTGATCCTGGCTCTCATGATCGCGATGCTGCTCGCGATGCTCGACAACATGATCGTCGGCACCGCGATGCCGACCATCGTCGGCGAGCTGGGCGGGCTCGACCACCTCTCCTGGGTGGTGACCGCGTACACCCTGGCGACCGCCGCCTCGACCCCCATCTGGGGCAAGCTCGGCGACATGTACGGCCGCAAGGGCATCTTCCTCTCCTCCATCGCCCTCTTCCTCGCCGGCTCGGCGCTGTCCGGCATGGCCCAGACGATGGGTCAGCTGATCGGCTTCCGGGCCATCCAGGGCCTGGGCGCGGGCGGTCTGATGGTCGGCGTGATGGCGATCATCGGTGACCTGGTGCCGCCCCGGGAGCGCGGCCGCTACCAGGGCATGATGGCCGGTGTGATGGCCGTGGCCATGATCGGTGGCCCGCTGGTCGGCGGCACCCTCACCGACCACCTCGGCTGGCGCTGGATCTTCTACATCAACATCCCGCTCGGCGCGATCGCCCTCTTCGCGATCAGCGCGGTGCTGCACCTGCCCAAGAAGCGCTTCGAGGGACGGATCGACTACACCGGCGCTGCCCTGCTGACCGTGGGCATCACCGCGCTCGTGCTGCTCACCACCTGGGGCGGCAACGAGTACGCCTGGGACTCGGTCGAGATCATCGGGCTCGGGGTGCTCGGCGTCGTCGCGCTCGCCGCGTTCCTGTTCGTCGAGAAGCGGGTCGCCGAGCCCGTACTGCCGCTGCACATCTTCCGGATCGGCAACTTCTCGCTGGTCACGGTCATCGGCTTCCTCACCGGTTTCGTGATGTTCGGCTCGATGACCTTCCTGCCGCTCTTCCAGCAGACCGTCCAGGGCGCCAGCGCCACCAACTCCGGCCTGCTGCTGCTCCCGATGCTGCTCGGCATGATGGCCGTCTCGCTGATCGCGGGCCGGGTCACCACCCAGACCGGCAAGTACAAGATCTTCCCGATCCTGGGCGGCTTCCTGATCACCGCGGGCATGTTCCTGCTGGCGCAGATGGACACCGAGACCACCCGCCTCACCTCCGGCATCTACATGACGGTGCTCGGCGCGGGCATGGGCTTCCTCATGCAGACGACCATGCTGATCGCGCAGAACAGCGTCGAGATGAAGGACATGGGCGTCGGCAGCTCCTCCGCCACCCTCTTCCGCACCCTGGGCGGCTCCTTCGGCGTCGCGATCCTCGGGGCCCTGTTCACCAACCAGGTGGGGAAGACCATGGCCGAGCGCGGCGGCGCCAAGGCCGCGGCCGCCACCTCCGGCAGCGCCCAGCTCGACCCGGGCAGCATCGACAAGCTGCCCCCGGCCATCAAGGACGCCTACCTCCACGCCGTGGCCAACGGTGCCCACCAGGTGTTCCTGTGGGGCGCGGTGATCAGCGTCGTCGGCTTCCTGGCGGCCTGGTTCATCAAGGAGGTCCCGCTGCGCAGCGGCGCCAAGTCCGCCGACGGCGGCGAGTCCCCGGCCGATGTGACGCCGGTCGCCGAACCCGTCTGACGCGTACGAGACCACAGCGAGCCGCCCGCCCTCGTCCGAAGGGCGGGCGGCTCGCGTACGTCTCAGTCCGGGACCTCGATGACGGGGAAGCTGCCGGTGTTGGTGGGCGCCGACTCCGGCAGCCAGAGCACCGCCACCGCGCCCTCCTCGCCCTCCACCGCCGGGTCCGCGTTACGGAACGTCAGCCGCGCGCCCAGGACCCGGGCCTGGCCGGCGGCGATGGTCAGGCCCAGCCCGTGGCCCTTGCCCGCCCGGTCCTTGCTGCCGGTGCGGAACCGGCTCGGCCCGTCCTTCAGCAGCGACTCCGGGAAGCCGGGCCCGTGGTCGCGGACCCGCAGCACCCGGCCCTCCACGGTGACCTCGAACGGCGGCTTGCCGTGCCGGGCGGCGTTGGCCAGCAGATTGCCCAGGATGCGCTCCAGGCGGCGCGGATCGGTGGAGACATGGGCGTCACGATCCACCGTGACCACGGCGTCCGGAGCCACCACGCGCACCCGGCGGATGATGAATTCGGCCAGGTCGATCTCCTGGAGTTCGGCCCGCTCGGCGAAGCCGTCCAGCCGGGCCACCTCCAGCACGTCCTCCACCAGCGTGCGCATCGCCTGCGCCCGGTCCCGTACCAGCTCGGTGGGGCGGCCCGGGGGCAGCAGCTCGGCGGCGGTGAGCAGCCCGGTGACCGGGGTGCGCAGCTCGTGCGCGATGTCGGCGGTGACCCGCCGCTCCGCCTCCAGCCGCTCCTGGAGCGCCTCGGCCATGCCGTCGACGGCGCGCGCCAGGTCGTCGGTCTCGTCGCGCACCCGGCCGCCGATGGCGTCCCGTACCCGCACCTCGGAGTCGCCCTCGGCGAGCTTGCGGGCCGCGGTGGCGGCCTTGCGCAGCCGCCGCGAGAGCTGGTCGCCGATGAGCACGCCGAGCGCGATCCCGCCCAGCACCACGGAGACCGAGCCGAGGATGAGCACCCGGTCCAGGTCGTCCAGGACGGCGAAGCGGTCCTGGAAGCGGGTGTGGACCGACAGCACCTTGCCGTCGCGCAGCGGCACCGACGCCCACACCTCGGGGCTGCCGGTGCCGGAGTCCTCCAGGAAGGTGGCGCGCTGCCCGCGCGCCGCGAACTTCCGCAGGTCCTCGGGCAGCCGCGGATCGTCCAGCTTGGCGCCGAAGCCCAGCACCCGGGACTCCTCGTACCACTTCTGGGCGACCTTCACCCGCTCGTCCATCACCGTGCGGCTGTTGTCCAGCATGGAGACCCGGGCCGCGTTGTGGACGACGAGGCTCAGCGCGACGGCGACCAGCGCGCTCACCGCGGCGATGGCCAGGCTGACCTTCCAGCGCAGTCCGGAGCGGAGCGCGAGTCGCACCATGGTCCCGCGTCAGCCCCTGAGCTTGTAGCCGAAGCCGCGGACCGTCTCGATGCGGTCCTGGCCTATCTTGCCGCGCAGCCGCTGGACGTGGACGTCCACGACCCGGGTGTCCCCGCCCCAGCCGTACTCCCAGACCCGCTCCAGCAGCCGGTCGCGGGAGAGCACGGTGCCGGGCGCGGTCGAGAACTCCAGCAGCAGCCGCATCTCGGTCGGCGTCAGCGCGACCTGCTCGCCGCCCTTGCGGACCTCCATGCCCTCCGGGTCCACCTCCAGGTCGCCGAAGCGCAGCACCCCGCCCTCGGGCTCCTCGGCGCCGGGCTGCTCGCCGCCGCGGCCGCCGGGGCCGCTGGCGTGGCCGAAGCGGCGCAGCACGGCGCGGATGCGGGCGACCAGTACGGCGCCGTCGAAGGGCTTGGTGACGTAGTCGTCGGCCCCGGCCTCCAGGCCCAGCACCACGTCGATCGAGTCGGCGCGGGCCGACAGCATGATCACGGGCACGGTGGACTCGTCGCGGATCCGGCGGCACAGGCTGACCCCGTCCAGGCCCGGCACCATCACGTCGAGCAGCGCGATATCGGGCCGGTCGGCGCGGAACCGCTCCAGCCCGGTCAGCCCGTCGGGCGCTGCGGTCACCAGGAAGCCGTCGCGCTCCAGCGCGAGCTGGGTGGCCTCGCGGATGACGTCGTCGTCCTCGACGAAGAGCACATGGGTTTCGGCCACAGCCTCGGTTCAGCCTTCCGTTCCGTCGTCCTCGCCGCCGTCCGTCGCGGAGGCGCTGGGAGCGGGCTCTTCCGTGGGGCTGCTCTTGCTGTAGTCGGTGTGCTTGTGCCGGACCACGGTGAAAGCCTGCCTGCTCGACGCCCAACGGTAGGTGATGACGTCCTCGCGCGAGGGGCAGCAGACGGTGTCCCCGGAGGCGTACGAGAGCTTGGTGACGCTCAGATCGCCCTTGACGACGTCGGCGTAGACCGGCGGCTGCTCGTCGCTGAACACGTTCTCGTAACCGCGCCCCACCTTGCGGTACACATACGAGCCGATGCCGAAGCCGTCGTCGCAGGTCGTGACGTTGATGACGAGATCGGACGCGGTGGTTCCGGTCAGCTTCCCCCGGGCCACCTCCACCGGGTAGCCCTTGACCGGCTTGCCCTTCCCGGCCTGCGCCGTGCACGGCTGGAGGTGGGTCTTCAGGTCCTGGGCGACCTTCGGGTCGTCCTTGATCAGCCGCACCGCGTCGGCCTTCTGCACGGCCGGCGGCTTGGTCGCCCCGCCGCCCGCGTACGAACCCTGGTCCTGCGCCGAGGGCGCCGTCCACTGGGTGCGCGCCGGGCCCTCGGTACGCACGCCCTGGCTGTCGCCGGTGCATCCGGCCAGCATCCAGCCCCCGGCGGCCGCGAGTCCCACCACCGCGCCGCCGCTGATCATGGCAGTTCTGCCAGGAGAGGCCCTGATCAGGCCGCGCACCGTTCCTGCCCCCGCTCCTGGCGGTCACGCCGGACCTGGTTCCCCCTCCGGAGCGGCTTCGCGGCGGCGGGCGTGCCCACCGGCTCGCGGCCGAGCGCGCGGGCGTCCAGCTCGCGGTTCTCCAGCTCCTGCCGCAGCCGCGCGAGCGCCCGGTGCAGCGTGCTCTTGACCGTGCCGGTCGACATACCGAGCGCCTCCGCCGTCTCCTCCGTCGTCATCTGCTCCCAGTGTCGCAGCACCACGACACTGCGCTGCTTGGGAGCAAGCACTCCGAGGATGTCCATCAGCAGAGCCCGGTCGGCGTGCTGCTCGGTGCCGTCCTCGACGCTGGCCTCCGGCAGCTGCTCGGTGGGCACCTCGTCCAGCTTGCGGGCGCGCCACCACTCGGTACGGGTGTTGATCATGACGCGGCGGAGATACGCGTCGGCGAGGGACTTGTCGGCTATACCGTCCCAGCGGCCGTAGGTGCGCACGAGCGCGGTCTGCAGGAGGTCCTGGGCCTCGATCGGGTCCGGAACCAGCCGCCGGGCGCTGCGCAGCAGCGCGTCCTGCCGGTTGCGCACGTACTCCTCGAAGTCCAGAACCTTGCCGCTGCTGCCGGTCATCGTGCAGCCCTCCATCCCGCTGTCTTCCCCACGTTGATTGCCGACTTCGGCCGGCACGGGAAGGACGCTACGGAGGCGCTGTTGCGGCGCCATGTGCGTCAGCACCCCGGAAAACGCACAGCTGTCCATAGGTTGTGTAACAGCGGAACCCGGTTCGACGGTGTGTCAGAACCGGGTCCTGGGAGTGTCACAGCTCTGTCACAGGATGCCTGGTGAGGGCGTGAATCCGAGGCGTGTGACGGTGTCTTGGGGCGGGCCCCCGCGGCGGCCGCGGGTCAGGTCAGCGGCAGCCGGTAGAGGCCGCCCGCGAGCGGTTCGACCAGACCGTCGGAGACCAGCCCGTCCAGCGCCCGGGCGCGCTGCACCGGCTCGTGCCACACCTGGTCCAGCGCCGCCTGCGGCACCGGCACGACCGCCTCCCGCAACACCGCCAGCAGCTTGCCGCGCACCTGACGGTCCGTCCCGGCGTACGTCTGGCCGCGCCGCGGCGGGCCGTCGTGCTCCGGCGAACCGGCCCCGCGCCAGGCGCAGGACGCCGCGATGGGGCAGCGCGCGCAGTCGGGGGTGCGGGCCGTGCAGACCAGCGCGCCCAGCTCCATCGTGGCCGCCGCCCAGCGCGCCGCCGTCCGCTCGTCGTCCGGCAGCAGGGCGCGGGCGAGCTTGCGCTCGGCGGCGGTCGTGGCGTTCGGCGGGTACTGGACGCCGCCGATCGCCCGGGCGAACACCCGGCGGACGTTGGTGTCCAGCACCGGATGGCGCTGTCCGTACGCGAACGAGGCCACGGCCGCCGCCGTGTACTCGCCGACCCCCGGCAGCGCGAGCAGCTGCGCGTGGTCCCCCGGCACATCACCGCCGTGCCGCTCCCTTATGGCCGCCGCCGCGCCGTGCAGCCGCAGCGCGCGGCGCGGATAGCCGAGCCGGCCCCAGGCGCGGACCGCCTCACCGGGCGGCTCGGCGGCCAGGTCGGCGGGGCGCGGCCAGCGGGCGAGCCACTGCTCGTACACCGGGAGCACGCGGCTCACCGGCGTCTGCTGGAGCATGAACTCGCTCACCATCACACCCCACGCTCCGGCCTCCGGGCGGCGCCAGGGGAGGTCGCGGGCGTGAGCGTCGAACCAGTCGATGACGGGCCGGTGGAGCTCGGCACCGTCGGGGGTCGGGGTTGCGGCGGCCGGGGCGGCGGAAATGGCAGTCATCACATCCGATCCTGACACGACGGAAGGCCCGATGGGGGGCGAGGGCGCGGGCGTTCGGGTCGAGCCGGGGCAGATCTGCTCGAAACGGTGCAATTCATGCCCGGTCGCGCGGTGGGCGGCCGGGAATCGCCCGGGCTGTCGTCGCCCAGGTGGCCGATCCGGTCGGATGATGAGAAAAGTAGGGAGGCTGGCGGCGGTTATTGGCGGGTGTGGGCGCCGTTCTCTCGTAGAGTTTCCGCGTGGGATCTCTGCGCAATCCGATCGGGCCGCTTCCCTCCTCCATCTACTGGCGGCGGAGGGCTGTTGCGCTGGCCCTGCTCGCCCTCATCGTGCTGCTCGTCATCTGGGCCTTCGGCTGGGGTGGTTCGGGCGGCGGCGGAAGCGACGAGGGCAAGGGGCCGGGCGGCGGCGGACCCGCGCGCACGATCACCCCCGGGCCGACCTCCTCCGGGCCGGTGAACAGCGAACGGCCGGGCGGGCGCGACGAGTCGGACACCGGCGGCACGGGCCCCGGTTCGGGCTCCGGCTCGGGTTCCGGCTCGGGTTCCGGCTCCGATGAGAGCGGCGGCGGCGGTGCGGGCACCGGGTCCGGCGACGCGGAGGGCACGGGCGGCACCGGAGCCACCGGCGGCACCGGCGACGGACTCGGCGACGGGGACGGCCAGGGGCTGCCGGTCGGGTCGAGCCTGCCGGAGTGCAAGCGCGGCGACATCGACCTGACGGTGCGCAGCGTCAAGGACGCGAAGGTGAAGAACACGTACGAGCCGGATGAGAAGCCGACGTTCGAAATCACCGTGAAGAACTCCTCGAACAGCTCCTGCGCGGTGGACTTCGGCCGGGCGGCCGCCTCACTGACCATCACGGACGCGGACAACGAGCACGTCTGGGCCTCGGACGACTGCCCCGAGGGCACCGCCACCGCCCTGGTCGAGGTGCCCGCCTCCGGCGAGACCAAGCGCACCGTGGAATGGGACCGCGCGCGCACCTCCGCCCACTGCGCGACCCCGAAGGGCGCCAAGACCGCCGCCGCGGGCACCTACCTGGTCGAGGCGAAGCTGGACGGTCTGGGCACGGCCAAGGTGTCGTTCGTCCTCGCCAAGGATTAGGACCTGCTCACGGCAGAGGGGGCCGGATCCGCCGACGCGGATCCGGCCCCCTCCGCCGTGTCGCTATACGTACCGCTCCAGGATCGACGACTCCGCCAGCCGCGACAGGCCCTCGCGGACCGAGCGGGCCCGGGCCTCGCCCACGCCGTCGACCATCTGCAGATCGTCCACGCTCGC
Organism: Streptomyces sp. NPDC007983; assembly: GCF_042958345.1. Taxonomy (NCBI): domain Bacteria; kingdom Bacillati; phylum Actinomycetota; class Actinomycetes; order Kitasatosporales; family Streptomycetaceae; genus Streptomyces; species Streptomyces sp. NPDC007983. The sequence goes on along the minus strand of NZ_JBIBJI010000024.1, from coordinate 17,895 downwards.
GGCCAGCAGCTTCTGCAGCCCGCCGAAGTGCTCCACCAGACGCTCGATGATCGCCCCCGGCAGCCTCGGCACCTTGGCCAGCAGCCGGAAGCCGCGCGGGGAGACCGCCGAGTCCAGGGTCTCGGGGGAGCCCGTGTACCCCAGGGCGCGGGCCACGATGGGGAGTTCGAGCAGCTCGGTGTGGGTGAGCCGGTCCAGCTCGGCGAGCGCGTCGGCGACGGTGCGGGTGCGCTTGGCGGTCGGCTCGGGCACGTAGTCCCGTACGACCAGCTCCCGCTCCGGCTCGACGCCCGCGATCAGCTCGTCCAGCTGCAGCGACAGCAGCCGGCCGTCCGTGCCCAGCTCCACCACGTACTCGGCGATCTCGGTGGCGATGCGCCGCACCATCTCCAGCCGCTGCGCGACCGCGCTGACGTCCCGGACGGTGACCAGGTCCTCGATCTCCAGCGCGGAGAGCGTGCCCGCGACCTCGTCCAGCCGCAGCTTGTACCGCTCGAGGGTGGCCAGCGCCTGGTTGGCGCGGGAGAGGATGGCGGCCGAATCCTCCAGGACCCGCCGCTGCCCGCCCACGTACAGCGCGATCAGCCGCATGGACTGGCTGACGGACACGACCGGGAACCCGGTCTGGATGGAGACGCGCTGCGCGGTGCGGTGCCGGGTGCCGGTCTCCTCGGTGGCGATCGCCGCGTCCGGGACGAGCTGCACCCCCGCCCGCACGATCTTGCTGATGTCCTTGTCGAGCACCAGAGCCCCGTCCAGCTTGCACAGTTCGCGCAGCCGGGTGGCGGTGAACTCGACGTCGATGACGAAGCCGCCGGTACACAGCGACTCGACGGTCTTGTCGGTGCCGAGCACGATGAGCCCGCCCGTGTTTCCACGGAGGACGCGCTCAAGGCCGTCGCGCAGCGCCGTGCCCGGCGCGACAGCGCTCAGAGTGGCACGCATCAGACCGTCGGCTTTGCCGGGATTCGATGCCCGGTCGCCTGCTGCCACTGCACTCCTCCGTCACAAGGTCTGAATCGGTGCCGCGAGTCGCCCCTCCGCGCCGGTGTACGAGGCTACGTAGGGGCGAGACCAGGGCAAAGTCTACCGGCGGTCCCCGGCCTCCCGTGGGGTCTCCCGGCGTACGCCCGCGGGGGGAGCCGGAGCGCGGCTCTCCCCGCGGGCCGGATCGCCCCGCTCACCACCGCGTTCGCCCCCTTGATCAGCTCTGCTCGGGGGCGTCCTTGCGGGCCCGGTCGGCGCGCTCGCGCCGGGGCAATACGCGTAGTGCGTCCCCTATGTCCGCCACCTCCAGCACCCGCATGCCGTCGGGCACGCGCCCCGGGTCGGAGGGCACCAGGGCGTGGGTGAAGCCCAGCCGGGCGGCCTCGGACAGCCGCCGCTGCACCCCCGTGACCCGCCGGACCTCGCCCGCGAGCCCCACCTCGCCGATCGCCACCAGGTTCTTGGGCAGCGGGGTGTCGCTCGCGGCGCTCGCCAGCGCCAGCGCCACCGCCAGGTCCGCCGCTGGCTCCGACAGCTTCACCCCGCCCACCGTGGCGCTGTAGATGTCGCGCTTGCCCAGCGCGCTGATCCGGCCGCGCTGCTCCAGGACGGCCAGCATCATCGAGACGCGGGAGGTCTCCAGGCCGGAGGTGGTGCGGCGGGGGGAGGGGATCTGCGAGTCGACGGTGAGTGCCTGCACCTCGGCCACCAGCGGCCGGCGGCCCTCCAGGGTGACGGTCAGACAGGTGCCGGGCACCGGCTCGGCGCGCCGGGTGAGGAACAGCCCCGAAGGGTCGGCGAGGCCGGTGATGCCCTCGTCGTGCAGCTCGAAGCAGCCCACCTCGTCCGTCGCCCCGTAACGGTTCTTGACGCCGCGGACCAGCCGCAGCCGGGCGTGCCGGTCGCCCTCGAAGTGCAGCACCACGTCGACCAGGTGCTCCAGCAGCCGGGGACCCGCGATCGCGCCGTCCTTGGTGACATGGCCGACCAGCAGCGTGGACATGCCGCGCTCCTTGGACGCCCGGATCAGCGCCCCGGCCACCTCGCGCACCTGGGCCATGCCGCCGGGCGCGCCGTCGATCTCGGGGGAGGCGACGGTCTGCACGGAGTCCAGGATCAGCAGCGACGGCTTCACCGAGTCGAGATGGCCGAGCACGGCGGACAGATCGGTCTCGGCCGCGAGGTAGAGATGCTCGCTCAGCGCCCCGATGCGGTCGGCGCGCAGCCGGACCTGGCTCGCCGACTCCTCCGCGGTGACGTACAGCGTCCGGTGGTCGTCGGTGGCCGCCTTGGCCGCGACGTCCAGCAGCAGCGTCGACTTGCCGACCCCCGGCTCCCCCGCCAGCAGCGCCACGGCGCCGGGGACCAGGCCGCCGCCGAGCACCCGGTCCAGCTCGTCCACACCGGTGGAGCGGGCGGTGGCCTGGCGGCCGTCGACCTGGCCGATGGGCAGCGCGGCCGAGGTGACCCGGCCGGGCGCGGTGGTCCGCACGGCGGGCGCTCCGAACTCCTCGACCGTGCCCCACGCCTGGCACTCCGGGCAGCGGCCGAGCCACTTGGCCGTGGTCCAGCCGCATTCGGTGCAGCGGTAGGAGGGGCGGTCCTTGGCGGATGAACGGGAGGAGCTACGGGCAGCCATGGCGTCAACGCTAGCGTCGCCCACCGACAGCGGTGCGCCCGGCAGCGCTTGCCCGGCCCGGTGCGCATAGCAGTTCCGGGACGCGAGAGGGGGGCACCTGTCCCCTTATGAGGGAGATGGTCACCCGTAAGGGTTAAAACTGCCCAAGTAAGGCGAGTAAGTCTGCATCATCCGCCTACGGTCGCCGGGTGATGAGCAGCAGGTCCGAGCACTCGACACACGCCGCCGGCGCACACCGGGCGCAGCGCCGCGCGCCCCGCGTCGCCACCACGCGCCCCCAGCGGCCTCCCGCGCGCTACGAGCCGTATCTGGACGGTCTGTTCACCTACTGCCTGTCGGTCCTGTGCGAGCACGACGCCGCCGCCGTCACGCTCGGCGATGTGCTGGCCGTCGCCGAGCGGCGGCTCGGGCGGGGGCGGGGGCGCGCTGAGGGCGAGGAGGAGCCGAGCCGTCCGTGGCTCTACGCGGTCGCCCGCTGGGCCTGTCTGCGCAAGCTCGCCGAGCTGCGGGAGCAGCGGGAGCCGAGGGCCGGTCGGGGTGGCCCGGACACCGCGCCGCCCGAGCCCGTCGCCGACCTGCGCCGCCGCGAACTGGCCGCGCTCGCCTGGCCCGAGGCCGCCGGGACCACCGCTGCCCAGCGCGAGGCGCTCGAACTCCACGTACGCCACCAGCTCACCCCCGCCGAGGTCGCCGCCGCGCTCGGCAAGGAGCCCGACGAGACCCGCGCCCTGCTTTCCAGCGCCGCCTGCGAGGTGGAGCGGACCCGCGCCGCGCTCGCCGTCGTCGAACTGGGCCACTGTCCCGTCGTCGCCCGGCTCGCGGGCGACACCCAGGTGCTGCTCTCCGCCGCGCTCCGCCGCGAGCTGGTGCGCCATGTCGACGACTGCCGCGAATGCCGCCGGATGGCGGAGCGGGCCACGGCGGACGGCCCTTGGCCCGGCACGGCCGCCGCCCCCGCCGCGCTGCCGGTGCTGGAGGCCCCCCGACCCGATGTGCACGCCGCGATGCTGTGCGCCCTGAGCGCCCGCCCCGTGCGCGCCGCGGCCGGTCCGCGCTTCGACCGGCGCGGCTTCCCGCTGGACCCCCAGGACCGGGCCGCCCGCCGCAGCAGGCTGCGCAGCCGCGCCCTGACCACGACCGTGGTCGCCACGGTCATCGCCGCCCCGGTGCTTGCCCTGTGGGCCGCCTACCGGGGCGCGCCGCTCGCCGGTGACGAGCACGACACGGATTCGGTGGCCGCCGCCAACGCGGACGGTGCGGACGGCACTGATGGCGCGGACAAGGCTCCGGCCGGTGAGCAGGATCGGTCCGCCGGACGTGCGTACGAGCAGGCGGGCAGCGCGCAGGACCGTTCCGGCGCGGCCCGCCTGCGGAGCCGGGCCGGTGCGCCGGGGGCCGCCGAGGTGACGGTCGAGGTCATCGGCGCGGACGGCGACCGGGACCGGCTCGGCCCGGGCGCCGGGCGGTCCCGCCGCCCGAGCGGCGGCGGCCGCCACGGCGGCGAATCCGCCCCGCCCCGCCCCGCCCCCGGTCCCGGGCGGCTCACCGTGGAGGCCCAGCCGAGCGGCGATGTGACGGTCATCACCCTGGCCGCCTCGGGCGGCGCCCCGGTGCACTGGTCGGCCTCGGCGTCGGGCGGCGCCCCCTGGCTCCAGCTGAGCCGCACCGCCGGTGAGCTGCGCCCCGGCGAATCGGTGACGATCACGGTGTCGGTCGACCACGACCGCGAGCCGCCGGGCCGGTGGCGGGCGCGGGTGATGGTGGCGCCGTCGGGCGCGATGGTGGTGATCGAGGGCCAGGGCCCCGCCCCGACCCCCACCCCCACATCCCCCGGCCCGAGCCAGCCCCCTTCGACCCCACCGCCCTCGGACTCGCCGACGCCGAAGGGATAGCGGGCGCGGGGGCAGCCGCCGCGAGCGTGCCGCCTCCCACGCCCAGGCGTCGGGGCCCGGCGCGGGCGCCCCGGCCCTCGCCGAGCCGCGGGTCTCGCCGTGGCGCCGAGCCCGTCGCCTTGGGCTGGGGCCGATGCCGCGCAGTCGTGCCGGCTACGGCCCGCAGCTCCTCGAAGGCCCGGCGCCCCGGCCCCGCGCAGGCGGGGGTCCAGGGGGCGCAGCCCCTGGTTACGGGAAGGGGCGGGGTGGGGGAGAAGAACCCCCTCAGCCCACCGGGTCCGCCGGGTGGGGGGCCACCAGGGGCAGGGAGGCCGCCAGCCGCGCCTCGCACAGCTCCGCCAGCCGGTCGTACCCCGCCTTGCCCATCAGCTCCGTCAGCTCCGGCCGGTACGACACGTACACCGGCTCCCCGGCGCCGTGTGCCGACACCGCCGAGGTGCACCACCAGTGCAGGTCGTGCCCGCCCGGGCCCCACCCCCGGCGGTCGTATTCGCCGATCGTGATCTGCAGCACCTGCGTGTCGTCCGGCCGGTCGATCCACTCGTACGACCGCCGCACCGGCAGCTGCCAGCAGACGTCCGGCTTGGTCTCCAGCGGTTCGCGCCCCTCCCGGAGCGCCAGGATGTGCAGCGCGCAGCCCGCGCCGCCCGCGAAGCCGGGGCGGTTCTGGAAGATGCACGAGCCCTCGTAGCGGCGTGTCTGTCGGTCGCCGTCGTCCTCGTCCTCCTGCACCCAGCCCCGGGCGTGCCCCTCGTCGTGGAACTGCCAGATCTCCGGGGTCAGCCGGGCCATGTGGCGGCCGACCCGCTCCTCGTCCTCCTCGTCCGAGAAGTGCGCGCCCAGGGTGCAGCAGCCGTCGCTCGCGCGACCGGCCTGGATGCCCTGGCAGCCCTGGCCGAAAACGCAGCTCCAGCGGGAGGTCAGCCAGGTCAGGTCGCAGCGGAAGACCTGTTCCTCGTCGGCGGGGTCGGGGAATTCGATCCAGGCGCGGGCGAAGTCCAGGCCGACCTCGTCCGCGGGCTGGGCCGCCGGGGAGGAGACCGGCGTCTGCTCCGGGCTCTGCTCCGACTCCGGGGCGTTCTTTCGGCCTTTGTCCTGCTTCGCCTTTTTCGTCTTTGCCACGGTGCAAGGGTATGCCCCCGCCATGAAGACGCCGGGGACGGGGACCGCACGAGGCCAGGAGGGAGCCGGGAGGGAGCCGGGAGGCGTCCGGGAGGGATCCCGTGCATGACCACGCCAGGCGCACAGTAGCGTTCTGGCCATGAGACTCGGTGTCCTCGACGTGGGTTCGAATACGGTCCATCTGCTGGTGGTGGACGCGCATCAGGGCGCCCGCCCGCTGCCCGCCCACTCCCACAAGGCGGAACTGCGGCTGGCCGAACTCCTCGACGGCGACGGGGCCATCGGCTCCGAAGGCGTCGACCGCCTGATCGCGGTGGTCAAGGAGGCGCTGCAGGCGGCCGAGGACAAGGGCGTCGAGGAGGTCCTGCCGTTCGCGACCTCCGCGGTACGGGAGGCCGCCAACGCGGACAGCGTCCTCGCCCGGGTCGCCGAGGAGACCGGCGTACGGCTGCGCGTGCTCAGCGGCGAGGACGAGGCCCGGCTCACCTTCCTGGCCGCCCGCCGCTGGTGCGGCTGGTCGTCCGGGCGGCTGCTGCTCCTGGACATCGGCGGCGGCTCGCTGGAGATCGCGTACGGGCTCGACGAGGAGCCCGACGCGGCGGTCTCGCTGCCGCTGGGCGCGGGCCGGCTCACCGCCGCGTGGCTGCCCGGCGACCCGCCCGACACGGGGGACGTCCGCGCCCTGCGCCGGCATGTGCGGACCGAGATCGCCCGCATCGTCGGCGACTTCAGCCGCCACAGCACACCGGACCAGGTGGTCGCCACCTCCAAGACCTTCAAGCAGCTGGCCCGGATCGCGGGCGCGGCACGCTCCGCCGAGGGCCTGTACGTGGAGCGCAGGCTGACCGCCAAGGCGCTGGAGGAGTGGGTGCCCCGGCTGGCGGCCATGCCCGTCGCGGAGCGCGCCGAGCTGCCGGGGGTGTCCGAGGGCCGGGCCCCGCAGCTGCTGGCGGGGGCGCTGGTCGCCGAGGCCGCCATGGATCTGTTCGGCGTCGACGTGCTGGAGATCTGCCCGTGGGCGCTGCGCGAGGGGGTCATTCTGCGCCGCCTGGACCACCTGCCCACATGACGCCTGAGCACCTGCCCGCATGACGCCTGGACCGCGTGCCCGCATGACGCCCGCATGACGTGATCGGCGGTCGCGGTTTAGTCGCACAGAGCAGCGGCCGTACGCTGTCCCTCGTGACAGAGCCAGTGGTGCGCATCCCGGATGCGAAGGTCGCCCTGTCCACCGCCTCGGTCTATCCGGAGTCGACGGCGACGGCCTTCGAGATCGCCGCGCGGCTGGGCTACGACGGTGTCGAGGTCATGGTGTGGACCGATCCGGTCAGCCAGGACATCGAGTCGCTGCGCCGCCTCTCGGAGTATCACGGGGTGCCGATTCTTGCCGTGCACGCGCCATGTCTGCTGATCACTCAGCGGGTGTGGTCCACCGATCCGTGGGTCAAGCTGCAGCGGGCCAAGGCGGCGGCCGAGCGGCTGGGCGCGTCCACCGTCGTCGTCCACCCGCCGTTCCGGTGGCAGCGCAATTACGCCCGCGAGTTCGTACGCGGAATCTGGCGGATGGCGGACGAGACCGACGTGCGATTCGCGGTGGAGAACATGTTCCCGTGGCGCTACCGCGACCGGGAGATGCTCGCGTACGCGCCGGACTGGGACGTCACCAAGGACGACTACCGGCACTTCACGATCGACCTGTCGCACACCGCGACCTCCCGCACCGACGCCCTGGACATGGTGGACCGGATGGGCGACCGGCTCGCCCATCTCCACCTCGCCGACGGCCACGGCTCGAACAAGGACGAGCACCTGGTGCCGGGGCGCGGCACCCAGCCCTGCGCCGAGCTGCTGGAACGTCTCGCCACGACCGGCTTCGACGGCCATGTGGTGGTCGAGGTGAACACCCGGCGGGCCATGTCCCAGGCCGAGCGCGAGGCCGATCTCGCGGAGGCGCTGGCCTTCACCCGGCTCCATCTGGCCTCCCCGACCCCGGCCTCCCGGACGGGCAGGGCGGTGCGCCGGAAGTGACCCCCGCGACACCCCCGCCCCCGCCGCCCGCCGCCGGTCCCCGCCGCGGCCGCGGCCGCCCGGCCCGCGGCAGCGTGGCCGACGGCCCCGGGGCCCGCGACCGGATCCTGACCGCCGCGCGCAACGAGTTCGCCGAGCGCGGCTACGACAAGGCCTCGATCCGCGGCATCGCCAAGGCCGCCGAGGTGGACCCGGCCCTGGTCCACCACTACTTCGGCACCAAGGAGCAGGTCTTCGGCGCGGCGATCGAGCTGATCCTGGCGCCCGCCATGGGCGCCCCGGACGCGGTGCACGGCGGCAGCCCGGAGGGCGCGGGCGAGCGGATGGCCCGCTACTTCTTCGCCACCTGGGAGAACCCGGTCACCCGGCTGCCCCTGCTGGCCGTGATGCGCTCCGCGCTCACCAACGAGGCGGCCGCCGCCGTACTGCGCGGGATGATCGAGCGGCGGCTGCTGATGCGGATGGCGCGCGACCTGGACGTACCGGACCCCAAGCTCCGGGCCCAGCTCGCGGCCGCCCAGATCCTCGGGGTCGCGATGCTGCGGTACGTGATCAAGATGGAGCCGGTGGCCTCCGCGACCGTGGACGAGATCATCGCCATGGTGGGCCCGACGCTCCAGCGCTATCTCACCGAGAAGTGACGCGTGGTTCCGTACGGTGAGCCGCCCGTCTCTGGATCCGGACACCGCATCGGGATTCGAGACCCACAGGCGTAGAGTCAGAAGACTCCGAACCGATCCGCACGTCCGCTTCACAGGACGCACTTACGAGGGAGCCGAGCACCGTGCCCGAGCTGAGGTCTCGCACCGTCACCCACGGCCGCAACATGGCGGGCGCCCGCGCCCTTATGCAGGCTTCCGGCGTAGCGCGTGAGGACTTCGGCAAGCCGATCGTCGCCGTGGCCAACAGCTTCACCGAGTTCGTTCCCGGCCACACCCACCTCCAGCCGGTCGGCCGGATCGTCAGCGAGGCGGTCCACGCGGCGGGCGGCATCCCGCGCGAGTTCAACACCATCGCCGTCGACGACGGCATCGCGATGGGCCACGGCGGGATGCTCTACAGCCTCCCCTCCCGCGACCTGATCGCCGACTCCGTCGAGTACATGGTCGAGGCGCACTGCGCGGACGCGCTGATCTGCATCTCCAACTGCGACAAGATCACGCCCGGGATGCTGATGGCCGCGATGCGGCTCAACATCCCGACCGTCTTCGTCTCCGGCGGCCCCATGGAGTCCGGCCGCGCGACCCTCGTCGACGGCACGGTCCGCAAGCTCGACCTGATCACCGCGATCTCCGAGGCCGTCAACGACAAGGTCTCGGACGAGGACATCGCCCTCATCGAGGACAACGCCTGTCCGACCTGCGGCTCCTGCTCCGGCATGTTCACCGCCAACTCGATGAACTGCCTCACCGAGGCGATCGGCCTCGCCTTGCCGGGGAACGGCTCGGTGCTGGCCACCCACACCGCCCGCAAGGAGCTGTACGAGACGGCCGGGCGCACGGTCGTGGAGATCACCAAGCGCCACTACGAGCAGGACGACCAGACCGTCCTGCCGCGCAACATCGGCTCCCGCGCCGCCTTCGAGAACGCCATGGCCCTCGACATCGCCATGGGCGGCTCCACCAACACGATCCTCCACCTGCTGGCCGCCGCCCAGGAGGCCGGGCTCGACTTCGACATGCAGGCGATCGACGAGATCTCCCGCCGGCTGCCCTGCCTGTCCAAGGTCGCGCCCAACATCGCCCCCGGCGGCGTCTACTACATGGAGGACGTCCACCGGGCCGGCGGCATCCCCGCCATCCTCGGCGAGCTGTACCGCGCGGGCCTCCTCAACGAGGACGTGCACTCGGTGCACTCCGATTCGCTCGCCGACTGGCTCAAGCAGTGGGACATCCGCGGTGGTTCGCCGTCCGCCGAGGCCGTCGAGCTGTTCCACGCCGCGCCCGGCTGCGTGCGCTCCGCGACCGCCTTCTCCCAGTCCGAGCGCTGGGACACCCTGGACACCGACGCCGAGGGCGGCTGCATCCGCGACGTCGCGCACGCCTACTCCACCGAGGGCGGCCTCGCCGTCCTCTACGGCAATCTCGCCGAGGACGGCTGCGTCGTGAAGACCGCGGGCGTCGACGAGTCGATCTGGACCTTCGAGGGCCCGGCCGTCGTCTGCGAGTCGCAGGAGGAAGCCGTCGAGCGGATCCTGAACAAGCAGGTCAAGGAGGGCGACGTCGTCGTCATCCGCTACGAGGGCCCCAAGGGCGGCCCCGGCATGCAGGAAATGCTCTACCCCACCTCCTTCCTCAAGGGCCGGGGCCTGGGCAAGGCCTGCGCGCTGATCACCGACGGCCGCTTCTCCGGCGGCACCTCGGGCCTGTCCATCGGCCACGCCTCCCCCGAGGCGGCCTCCGGCGGCACCATCGCCCTCGTCGAGGACGGCGACCGGATCCGCATCGACATCCCCGCCCGCACGATGGAACTCCTCGTGCCCGACGAGGAGTTGGCCGCCCGCCGCGAGGCCCTCGGCGGCGTCTACGCCCCGAAGAACCGCGAGCGCAAGGTGTCCACCGCCCTGCGCGCCTACGCGGCCATGGCCCTCAGCGCGGACAAGGGCGCCGTCCGGGACGTCACCCGGCTGGGATGAGCCCGGGATAGTTCACCAGCGCGCCGGATCCCGGGCGTCCACGGCGAACACCGTGCCGTCCGGGGCCGTCGCGAAGACCTTGCCCGCCGCCGCCACCGGCGCGGGCATCAGGGCCAGAAAGCCCTGGCCGTCGGGGCCATTCGCGCGGGGGCGGGTCTGGCCGAGCAGCCGGGCCCGCCGCGTGTCCACCGCCAGCAGCCGGCCGTCAGCCGACGAGAAGTACAGCCGCTCACCCGAGACCACCAGCGGCGAGGCGTTGGCCACCGAGGTCTCCATCCGCCACCGCTGCGCCCCGCGCGCGGTGTCGACGGCCACCAACCCGCCGTCCTCGCCCAGCAGATACACCCGGTCGCCCCGGGTGGCGGCGCTGCTCAGGGACACCGGCGCGGTCAGCTCGGACCGCCGCTCCGCCCGCCGCGCCGGGTCGTAGCGGACGACGGCGACGGTACGGGTCCGGTCGTCGGCCTCCGTCAGGTGAAGGACGCCGTCCGGGCCCGCCCCCACGGGGGTGAGGGTGCCGGAGAGCGAGCGCTGCCAGCGCGTCGTACCGCGCACCGTGTCGATCGCCGTGACCTGTGTGTGCCGGCCGTCCGGGGCGGTGGTGAGGGCGTAGGCGGTGCGGCCGTCGCCGTAACTGAAGAAGCTCGGCTCCGCGTGCCCGGCCAGGCGATGGCTCCAACGCTCCCGGTTCGTCGCCCCGTTCACCGCCGTGACGGTGCCGTCCGCCGCGACCAGCAGCACCGTGCCGCCCGCGGAGTACACCCGGCCGCCGTACGCGGACACCTCGCGGCTCCAGCGGACCGCGTGGGTACGCGGATCCAGCGCCTCCAGCCGCGTCCCGTCCGGCGACACCATCCGCACCAGACCGCCCGCCGGGACCGGCGCGTCCGTGGCCGTCCCGCCGGGGCGGCTCGTGGTGGCGGGGCGCGACCACACCACCCGGCCGTCGGCGGGGTCGATGCGGGCGGCCTGGACGCCGCGCGCCGCGCAGTACAGCGCGCCGTCCCCGTACGAACAGGACGCGGGCCGCGCGCCCTCGGCCTTCGCCTCGGCCGCGCCGCCGCGCAGCTCCCGCTCCCACGGCCGCCACGCGGTGGTGGTCGCGGCGCTGTTCCGCGGTTGCCGCTCAGCGGCGGACTCCCGTTCGTCCAGCTGACGCAGCCCGACGACCGTGCCCGCGCCCAGCAGGACGAGCGCGGCGAGCGCCGCCGGGGCCCACCGCCGCACACCCCGGCGGCCACGCGGCGCGGCCTCCCCGGCCACCTCGGGCCCGGCCACCTCGGGCCCGGCCGCTTCGGGCCCGGGCGCCTCGGGCCCGGGCGCCGCCTCGGGCTCCTGCTCCGCCTCGGGCTCAGACGGAACCACCGGCTCGGACGACACTCGCGGCTCCGCCACCCGCTGCGCCGGAAGCATCACGGGGGCGGCGGGCCCCCGCACCTCCGGCGGCTGCGGCCCGCGGACCGCCCGCAACACGGTCATCAGGGCATCCGGGGTGGGCCGTTCCGCGGGGTTCTTGGCGAGACAGCGCTCGATCAGCGGCAGCAGTTCGTCCGGCACCCCCGCCAGATCCGCCTCGTCGTGCACCACTTGGTACGCCACGATGTACGGGCTCTCCGACTCGAACGGCCCCCGCCCCGTCGCCGCGTGCACCAGCAGCGACCCCAGCGCGAACACGTCCGCCGCCGGGCCCACCGCCCGCGGCCGCTGGAACTGCTCGGGCGCCATGAACGGCGGTGTGCCGATCAACTTGCCCGTCTCGGTGCGCAGTTCGCTGTCGGACGGCCGGGAGATCCCGAAGTCGATGACCTTCGGGCCGTCCGCCGCGAGCAGCACATTGCTCGGCTTCAGATCGCGGTGGACGACCCCCACCCGATGGATGTCGCGCAGCGCCTCCGCGAGCCCGGCCGCCAGCGCCACCACCTCGTCCGACGCCAACGAGCCGTTCCGCTTGACGTGTTCGGCCAGGGTCGGGCCGGGGATGTAGGTGGTGGCCATCCAGGGCCGCGGCCCTTCCGGATCGGCGTCCACGACGGGCGCCGTGAACGCCCCGCTGACCCGCCGCGCGGCCGCCACCTCCTGCCGGAACCGCGCCCTGAACTCGGGGTCTTCGGCGAACTCGGCATGTACGACCTTCACCGCGAGCCGTCGGCCCGACGCCGAGCGGGCGAGGTGGACCACGCCCATGCCACCCGAGCCGAGGCGTGCCTCCAGCCGGTACTGCCCGGCGTACTCCATGTCTTCCGCTTCTGGCCCCGTCCCGGCTCCGCGCCCCGGCGGCATGCCCCACCCCCGTGTAATCGGCCCGCTAAGCGACTCGGCGAGCCTAGTCGATGATGTGTACGAGCCTTGTTAACCTCCCCATGTCGTGTCACTTGATCCGACATCCGACATGTGCACAACTCGCACAACTTCGGAACGAAGATTCAACGGGGGAGGGCCACATGGCCATCGAAGAAGCCGTCGCGCAAGCCGTCACCTATCCGACCGCGCCCGGCTACCAGGTGAACGTCCGCAGCGGTCCCGGCACGGGTTACGCACTGGTCAAGAAGCTGCCGGTGGACACCCGGGTGCCGATCCGCTGCCAGACGCACGGTCAGCGGGTGTCCGGCCCGTACGGTTCGACGGACATCTGGGACTGCGTCGCGCCGGGGCAGTACGTGTCCGACGCGTATGTGAAGACGGGAAGCGACGGCTTCGTCACCGTCGCCTGCGGCTGAACCGCTCGCCCGGCTGAACTGCGCGCCCGGTTGCCCCGCGCGCCCGGCGAAAAGCCCCGGGCCCCCGGCGCGAGAAGCGCCGAGGGCCCGGGGCTGGGCTGTGCCGTTCAGGTCTTACGCGGGTACTTTCGTGTCCTCTTCGACGGGTTCCGCGTGGCTCACCACCGCGTTGTGCCGCTCGGTCCACGTGGCCAGCGCCATCTCGCAGGCGTGGTCCACATGGCGCAGACCCCGCAGGTCCAGCTCCACGACCCGCTCACGGGGCAGCGCCTCCAGCTCGTCCAGCAGCTTGGGCAGCCGGAGGAAGGTCGCGTTGCCGAGCACCCGCACCTTGATGGGCTGGTCCTCGTCGGCGTCGTCGCGCCCCGTGACGTCGATGTGGACGTGCGAGGTCTCCCAGGCGGTCTTGATGACCGACAGCAGCAGACCGATGATGACGCCCTCGAACATGTCGGTGGTGACGATGGCCCCGGCGGTCACGATCAGGATGATCGCCTCGCCCCGGCGCTCCCGCCACAGCGGCAGCAGCTCCTTGGTCGGGATCAGCTTCCAGCCCGCGTGCACCAGCACACCGGCGAGCGTCGCGATCGGGATGATGCCCAGCGCGGAGGGGAAGAGGACCGCGAAGACCAGCAGCCACACACCGTGCAGGATGCGCGAGAGCTTCGTCTTGGCACCGGCGAACACGTTGGCCGAGCTGCGCACGATCACCGCGGTCATCGGCAGCGCGCCGAGCACACCGCACACCGCGTTACCGGCGCCCTGCGCCATCAGTTCCTTGTCGTACTCGGTGCGCGGGCCGTCGTGCAGCCGGTCCACGGCCGCCGCGCTGAACAGGCTCTCCGCCGACGCGATCAGCGTGAACGCGAGGACGGTTCCGATCATGCCCACTTCGGTCAGCTGGGTGAACTCACCGAGGCCGGGGGGCTGGATGGCCTCCAGCAGACCCTTGACCTCGACCCGGGCGATCGGCAGATCGAGGCTGACCGTCGCGATCGTCGCGAGCATGACCGCGGCCAGCGGTGCGGGCAGGACCTTGGCGCCCTGCTTGAAGCGCGGCCAGAAGACCAGGACCAGGATGGTTCCGACGCCGATGGCCACGGCCGTGAGCGAGTCGCTCGACCCGGCCACATCGCCGATCAGCCCGGGAATCCCGAAGATCTTGTCGAGCCCGCTGCTCGGGGCCTTCATGTCGCCGAGCGCGTAGAGCTGCCCGGCGATCAGTACGAGGCCGATACCGGCCAGCATGCCCTGCACCACGGCGAGCGAGATCGCCCGGAACCAGCGGCCGAAGCCCAGGGCGCCCATGGCCAGCTGGAGCAGTCCGGAGATCAGGACGAGTACGCCCAGCGCCGCGACGCCGTATTCCTGTACCGCCTCGTAGACCAGCACCGTCAGACCGGCGGCGGGGCCGGAGACCTGCAGGCTGCTGCCCGGCAGGAGGCCGGTGACCAGACCGCCGACGATGCCGGTGATCAGGCCCAGCTCGGCCGGGACGCCGGAGGCGACGGCCACACCCACGCACAGGGGCACGGCCACCAGGAAGACGACGAGGGAAGCGGTGAAGTCGGCGCGGAATGTCCCCGCGCCGGGGGAAGAGCCTGCGGCGCCGCCGGCGCCGCGGAAACGGTCGAGTAGAGAGTTTCGCATGAGGGTTGCCTCCAGTGCGCCCCGTCACCGGCTCTGGGCAGGCGGGGGCATGGCATAGCACTTCGTCAGTGGGATCGATGGAATCGGTCGCTGGCGGTGAAGCTCGCTTGCTCACACGAAGCGTGAGGAAGCGTGAAACGTGACGCGCGAGGGCGCACGAAATAAGCCGTCATGAGCCGTCGGCATATGACGGCGCAACCCTCAGCAGCGGAAGATCTGGAGAGTGACGGGCAGCTCGCCCGATCTCGAGACCGGCACGGCCTCTCGGCCCGTGCGGGATGTGGTGATCGCGGTGCGCGGCATCGGCACACCGGCGTCGCATCCGCACACACATCCGTATTTGCCGCTCGGTGTGGGTGCGGTCAGCGGGGCTCGTCCGTTACGGAGCCCGTTGCAGTCCTCGACCCCGTCATCATGATGGGTGGAGAGAGCCTTGATGATCGGCTTGGGGTCGGCGGACGCCGTCGAGGCGATCGTTTCGGGATGGGTGACCTGCGCGGACGTGCAGTCTGCGGCGATGAAGAGGGCGAGCAGTACGGATACCACGGCCAGTAGCCCACGGGCGGTATGCCGGACCGTCCTCACCATCGCCTCCCTCCTGTACGTATCGACACTCAACTCCATTGTGTCCAGAAGCCCGTGACCATTTGCAAGTTGATATGTAACCAACTTGTGAACGGAGAGGCATCGAACAGGACGGATTCCTTCCGGTCGCTCCGGCGGACGCCAGCGCTCACCAGCGATCGGGTCACGCCGGGTCGCCGAGAGGAGCGGTGAAAAATATTATTCATCGAACAATGAATAACGCGCGGCGCGTCACCCGGCTGCCCGGTGCGAGGATGAGAGACGTCCATCCATCGCAGCAACGCACGAGGTGAGCCGCACTATGACGGAGACGGTCGCCGTGCTCGGCACGGGAAAGATCGGCGAAGCCCTTCTCAGCGGAATGATCCGCGGTGGCTGGAAACCGACCGATCTGCTGGTCACCGCCCGGCGCCCGGAGCGCGCCCAGGAGCTGCGGTCACGCTACGGCGTCGAGGCCGTCACCAACGCCGAGGCCGCCAAGGCCGCCGACACCCTCATCCTCACCGTCAAGCCGCAGGACATGAGCACGCTGCTGGACGAGCTGGCCCCGCATGTGCCCGCCGACCGGCTGGTGATCTCCGGCGCCGCGGGCATCCCCACCTCCTTCTTCGAGGCGCGCCTGGCCGTCGGCACCCCCGTGGTGCGCGTCATGACCAACACCCCGGCCCTCGTCGACGAGGCCATGTCCGTCATCTCGGCGGGCAGCCACGCCAAGGAGGAGCACCTCGTCCACACCGAGGCGATCTTCGGCGGCGTCGGCAAGACGCTCCGCGTCCCGGAGAGCCAGCAGGACGCCGCGACCGCCCTCTCCGGCTCCGGTCCCGCGTACTTCTACTTTCTCGTCGAGGCCATGACGGACGCCGGAATCCTGCTCGGGCTGCCCCGCGACAAGGCCCACGACCTGATCGTCCAGGCGGCGATCGGCGCCGCGACGATGCTGCGCGACAGCGGCCAGCACCCGGTCTCGCTGCGCGAGGCCGTGACCTCCCCCGCGGGTACGACGATCAACGCCATCCGCGAACTGGAGAGCCACGGCGTACGCGCGGCCCTGATCGCCGCCCTGGAGGCGGCCCGCGACCGCAGCCGCGAGCTGGCCTCCGGCAACAGCTGACCCGACTGCCTGCCCGCCCGGGGCCGGGGCCCGAGAGCCCCGGCCCGGGTTCCGCGGCTCAGGCCGGCGGGAGCAGCCCCACCGCCGCATAGGCGGCGTCGACCCGCGGCCGGGCCAGCGCCCGGGCCCGCTCGGCCCCGGCCCGCAGCACCCGGTCCACATAACCCGGATCCGCGCTCAGCTCGGCATGCCGGGCCCGGAGCGGCCGCAGCAGCTCCACCACCGCCTCGGCCACCGCCCCCTTCAACGCCCCGTACGAGGTGTACTCCTCGGCCAGCACCTCCGGCTTGCCCCCGGTGCACGCCGCGAGCACATCCAGCAGATTCGCCACCCCGGGCCGCTCCTCCCGGTCGTACCGGACATCGCTGCCGCTGTCCGTGACCGCCCGCATGATCTTCTTGCGCACGACATCGGTCTCGTCCAGCAGATAGACGATGCCCCTGCCCTCGCCGTGCGACTTGCCCATCTTCGACAGCGGGTCCTGCAGATCCATCACCCGCGCCGCCACCGGCGGAGCCGTCGCCCGGGGAACGGTGAAGACCGGCCCGTACCGCTGGTTGAACCGCCGCGCCAGATCCCGGGCCAGCTCCACATGCTGCGTCTGGTCGTCACCGACCGGCACCTCGTCCGTCCCGTACGCCAGGATGTCGGCCGCCATCAGCGCCGGATAGGTGAGCAGCGACAGCCGTACGCTCCTGCCGCGCGCCGACTCCTGCGCGACCTTCTCCTTGTACTGGATCATCCGCCGCATCTCGCCGTCGGCGGCCGTGCACTCCATCAGATAGGACAGCCGCGCGTGTTCGTCCACATGACTCTGGACGAACAGGGTGCACTGCGCCGGATCCAGACCGGCGGCGAGGAACAGCGTGGCCGCCTGCCGGGTCAGCCGTCGCACCCGCGCCGGATCGTGCTCCACGGTCAGCGCGTGCAGATCGACGACGCAGAACAGCGCGTCGGCCCGGTACTGGTCCTCCTCGACCCACCGGCGCACGGCGCCGAGGTAGTTGCCGAGGGTCAGATGCCCGGTCGGCTTGACCCCGCTGAAGATCCTGGGCCGTGCCGTCGTGGTGTGTGCCATGGGTGTGCTCTCTCCCGTTGTCCCGGGACCGCCGGACCGGACGGCCGGCTCCCCGAGAGGGAGGAGATACGAAAACGGCCGCCGGAGCGGCGGCCGTGGAGGTGCATGCGCTGGGGGCGGCCGCCGTCAGGCGGGCCACCACTGTGCGATGTGCGCATGCTTCGTCATGGCACAGAGAGTACGCCCACCGGAGCCCTCCGGCACGGGTTTGAACGCCGCCGGGGCGTCGTGTAGTGTTCTTCGAGTTGTCACGGAGCCCGCAGGGAAACGGGACAGCCACTCGAGCCGCACCGGCGGCAAACCACTCCGCACGACCCCCAATCGGGAACGACTTCGGCATGCCGAAATCCGGACCAAAAAGCTCGATTATGAGCATCCGGGGGAATCCGCTAAAGTGGTGGACACGCCGGAAGGCGCGAAACACCCCGCTCCAACAGGGGGCCGGAAACGG
>NZ_JBIBJI010000023.1:96444-98131 GCF_042958345.1 Streptomyces sp. NPDC007983 | reverse complement strand
GCCGGCGGGCACCATGTTCACCCCGTCCGGCCCTCAGGAGATGCCGGTACCGCGCGAGCTGGCCACCGAGGAGGTCGCCGCCACGGTCGAGGATTTCCGCCGCGCCGCGGCGGCCGCCATCGCGGCCGGCGCCGACGGCGTCGAGATCCACGGCGCCAACGGCTACCTCGTGCACCAGTTCCTCGCCACCAACACCAACCAGCGCACCGACCGCTACGGGGGCTCCCTCGACAACCGCATCCGCTTCGCGGTGGAGGTCGCCACCGCCGTGGCCGAGGAGATCGGCGCCGGCCGCACCGGCTTCCGGATCTCTCCCGGCAACCCGTTCAACGACATCGCCGAGAGCGACACCCATGAGCTGTACCCGGCACTTGTGCGCGCCCTCGCCCCGCTCAACCTCGCCTACCTGCACATCGGCCACGGCGGCGACGACGAACACCTGCACACCCTCCGCAAGCTGTGGCCGACCACTTTGGTTCTCAACCGGGCCGGCACCGACATCGCCACCCGCGCCAAGGACCTCGAAGACGGCCTGGCCGACATCGTCACCGTCGGTGTCATGGCACTCGCCAACCCCGACCTGGTCGAGCGCGTACGCACCGGCGCGCCGCTGAACACCCCCGACCCCGCCACCTTCTACGGCGGCGGCGAGGCCGGCTACACCGACTACCCCACCCTCACCGCCTGACATACCCCGGCGCTACCGGCCCCGGCGGGCCGGTATGCCCCAATGGCCCATGGAGGTGCCACGTGTCTGATCACGCTGCTGTTGAGCTGAGCCCGGAAGCGATCAAGTTCGCGGACTTTATGGCCGGACTGGTGATTCCCGAGTCCGAGTTGGATGCGATACGCACCCGGTCGGAGAGTGTCCATCTCACGGCCCGGGAGCCGGAAGGCGTCACCTATCGGGAAGTGGACGCGGGTGGCGTTCTGGGAATCTGGTGCGAACCGGTCGGCGCCAACGCCGACTACGTCCTCCTGCACGGTCACGCCGGGGGCTCCGTTCTGTCGTCGGCGTTCGTCGACCGAAAGCTCGCCGGTCATATCGCCAGGGCCGCGGGGGCCCCCGTACTGGTCCTGGACTTCCGGCGAGCACCGGAACACAAGTACCCGGCTCAGGTGGACGACGCGGAGGTGGCGTTCAACTGGCTGCTGTCCGAAGGGTATGAGCCGGGAAACATCGTCACGATCGGCCACTCGATCGGAGGGTTCATCGCTGTCGCCCTGGCGCTTCGCCTCCGCGACAAGAAGCGGCCGCTGCCTGGCGCCATCGTGTCGATTTCCCCCTGGTGCGACCTCGAGATCGCCAACGAGACCATGGTGACCAAGGCCGAGACGGACAAGATACTCAGCAAGGATCTGCTGGAGTTCT
This sequence comes from Streptomyces sp. NPDC007983, assembly GCF_042958345.1. Classification (NCBI taxonomy): domain Bacteria; kingdom Bacillati; phylum Actinomycetota; class Actinomycetes; order Kitasatosporales; family Streptomycetaceae; genus Streptomyces; species Streptomyces sp. NPDC007983. The sequence continues at coordinate 96,759 of NZ_JBIBJI010000023.1, read as the reverse complement.
TCCGGGAGTCCTGGCTCGGCGGCACGGGCATTGAGTTCACGGACGCCAGGGTCAATCTGAACCGGGCGGACCTGAGCGGTCTGCCTCCGACCCTCGTCTCCTGGGGAACATACGAGGTCCTGGCCGGTGAGGACGAGGAGTTCGCCGCCCGTGTCGAGGACGCCGGAATCGACACGGCGACCGTGGTGGTCCCGGGAGGCCAGCACTCGTACGTCTACGGTGCCGGCCGGGTCCCGGAGGCAGACGACGCCATCGCACAGATCGGCGCGTGGGTCCGGGAGAAGACGAAGATCTGACCGAGCGGTACGGGCACGG
>NZ_JBIBJI010000023.1:0-96348 GCF_042958345.1 Streptomyces sp. NPDC007983 | reverse complement strand
GCCGATGTGGCGGTGGAAGTCGTCGAAGCGGCGGACGCCGTTGACGGCGTCACGCAGGATCAGCAGCGTCCATTTCTCCCCGATCACGTTGAGCGCGCGCTGGACGGGGCAGTTCTCCGTGCTCGCCTCAAGCCACTCCATCCGGCCAGTGTAAGGGGCCTGACTTCGCCATTGACAGTCAGGTGAACAAAAGTCTAGCTTCGCTTGAGATAGTCAGCTGACGGCCAGAGGGAAGGGCGCCGGACGTGGGGCGAACGCGTACGTATCACTGGGACGATCCCGCGATCTCGGCGGAGGCCGCCGGGCGCATGGCCGGCATCGACTTCCTGCGCGAGGTGCAGGCGGGGAGGCTGCCGAGGGCGCCGATCAGCAGCACCGTCGACTTCGCCCTGGACGAGGTGGAGCCCGGCAGGGCGGTCTTCTCGCTGATACCGGGCGAGGAGCACTACAACCCGATCGGCAGCGTACACGGCGGCATCTTCGCCACCCTGCTCGACTCGGCGGCGGGCTGCGCCGTCCAATCCACCCTCCCGCAGGGCATGGCGTACACCTCGCTCGACCTGACCGTGAAGTTCCTGCGACGGATCACCGTGGACACGGGCCCGGTGCGCGCCATCGGCACGGTTGTCAGCAAGAGCCGCCGAACTGCCCTGGCCCAGGCACAGTTGGTCGACGCGCAGGACCGTCTGCTCGCCCACGCCACCAGCAGCTGCATGCTCTTCCCGGTGCCCGCCCCTCAGGGGTGACTCCTTGAGGCGCGGCCCTCGCTCCGTGGGGCAGCCGGGACAGCAGGGAGTGCGTCGATATCCCGGTGGACAGCAGGGGCAGGCCGACGGCGTCCTGGGCGATGAGCGCCGGCGCGGCTCATGGTGACGGCCGGCCCCTGCCGCCGACTCTTTGGATTACGTTCGCAATACCATAGGCTGGCGAAGTCGGTGAAGGGCTGGTCCTTCCGGCCGTCGAAGGAGTATGCGCTGTGGTGCGGTACGGAAAAGAGCACAAGTCGAGGACGAGGCGGCGGATCATCGAGGTGGCGGGCCGCCGGTTCAAGCAAGACGGTATCGACGGTTCCGGAGTCTCGACGCTCATGAAGGACGCGGGGCTGACCAACGGAGCCTTCTACGCTCACTTCGAGTCCAAAAACGACCTCGTCGCCACGGCGATCGCCGACCAGTTGAAGGCGCAAGCCGAGAGCGTCGTCGCACGGGCTGCGCCTGGCCGTGCCGGACTCGAGCAGATCGTGCGCGGGTACCTGTCGCCCCAGCACCGCGCCAGCCTTGGCGACGGCTGCCCCAACGCCGCTCTGCTCGACGAGATCGCGCGCTGCGCCGACACGACCAGGCAGGCGTACACCGACGGCGTGCTGGTCCTCATCGACGGTATTGCCGACCGCATGGCGCCCGAGGCCCGGTCCTCCGCCCGTGTGAAGGCGCTCAGCCTCCTCGCCCTGATGGCCGGGACGCTGCAGCTTTCCCGCGCCTTGACCGACAGCCAACTCGCCAATCAGCTCCTGGATCAGGGGATCAGCAACGCCCTCGCCCTGCTGGACGCCGCGCCACGTCCTTCAGGAAGGGCGTGACCAACCTCCTCGCGGACCGGCCGCTCCAGCCCACAGCCGAAACCTGGTGCCAGCCGAGCGATCCGGGGCACACGCGAGACCCGCGGTGTGCCGGCTGCCGAAAACCGGCTGATGTGGTTTTGATGGCTTCCCGATGATTGACCGGATCCCTTGCCCCGTTCACCCTTTCCGGGAACTCGGGAAATCCAGGGATACGGATAAATGACCACTGAGGAATTGCTGGCCACCTGCTGGACGACCGCGGGGGACGCCGCGCCCGGCGGCGACGACGAGCGCAGCCCGCTGAGCCTGCGGGAGCGGGCGGAAGCCGCGAGCGCCGCCGGGTTCAAGGGCTTCGGCCTCCTGTACGCGGACCTGGTGGAGGCGGAGCGCGCGTACGGGCTCGCGGGCGTCCGGTCCATCTTCGAAGACAACGGACTCCACCACGTCGAGCTGGAGTTCCTCACCGACTGGTGGGCGGACGGCCCCCGGCGCACCGCATCGGACGCTGTCCTCCGCAACCTCCTCGACGCCGCCGAGACACTCGGCGCACGCCACATCAAGGTCGGACCCGATGTCGAGGACGGGCCGTGGAACCTCGACGTCTGGGCCGAGAAGTTCGCCGCGCCGGCCGCGCAGGCCGACGGGGTGGGCGCCCGGCTGGGCATCGAGTTCCTGCCCTGGGCCAATATCAAGACCGTGGGCGAGGGCCTCCGGCTCGTCGAGGCCGCCGGGCACCCGGCAGGCGGGCTCATCATCGATGTCTGGCACACCGAGCGCGCCGGCACCGCCCCCGCCGAGCTGGCCAAGGTACCCGGGTCCCGGATCGTGGGCGTGGAACTCGACGACGCCGACGAGCAGGTCGTGGGCACCCTGTTCGAGGACACCGTCCGGCGGCGCCGCCTGTGCGGGGAGGGCTCCTTCGATCTGCCGGGGATCATCACCGCGCTCCGCTCGACCGGCTGGTCAGGCCCCTGGGGAGTGGAAATCCTCTCCGACACGCACCGCGCGCTTCCGGTGAGCCAGGCCGCCGAGGCGGCGTACCGCACTGCCGCGGAGCTGCTGGGATGAGGGTTGCGGGGGAGGGTCCGGAACGGTACCTCCCCCGGCCCCCGTCTTCTCAGGCCGCGGTGGGGAGAACCGTACGTGGCCGGACGGGGAACCCGGCCGCCTGGTAGCACTCGTCGATGAGCCGCATGCCCGTCAGCGCGTCCGTGGCGTCGAGGGCCAGCGGCGCACCGCGGCGAAGACGCGCCGCGAAGGCCTCGAGCTGATAGGTGTACGAGGACCGGCGGCCGAGTTCCTCGGTGCGCTCACCGGTGGCCGTGCGCACCACGACTCGGTCGTCCAGGTGCGGCTGCACGAAATTCACCGCCGTGGCCTCGCCGCGCGTACCCACGATGCGGCAGCTCATCTGCCACTCGTGGTACGCCATGTGGCAGTGGGCGGCGCCGGTGGCACCGCCCGGGAATTCCAGGTCGGCGTACAGCCACTCGTCGACTCCCTCGGCCCCCTCGCGCCCTTCACCGCGTGCGGCGACCAGCCGGGGCGCGCCACCGGCCCAGGGAGCGAGCATCCGCAGCGCGTGCAGCCCATAGCACCCGAGATCCATCAGCGCGCCGCCGGCCAGCGGAAGCGACCACCGTACGTCGCTGTCCGGCGGCGCCGGCATCGCGACCATGGCCTCGACATGCCGGAGGGCGCCCAGTTCCCCGCTGCCGAGCAGCTCGTGCAGGCGCCGGGTGACCGGATGGAACAGGTAGTGGAAGCCCTCCATGAACACGGTGCCCGCCCTGGCGGCGGCCTCGCCGACCTCCCTCGCCTCCTCGGCGTTGCTCGCGGACGGCTTCTCGGTGAGGACGTGCTTGCCGGCCCGGAGGGCGGCCAGGTTCCACGGCCCGTGCAGGCTGTTGGCCAACGGGTTGTAGACGACCTCGACCTCGGGGTCGTCCACCAGGTCGGCATAGGAGCCGGCCACCCGTTCGACACCGTGCGCGGCGGCGAACGCCTCGGCGCGGTCGCGGTCGCGGGCGGCCACCACGACGAGGCGGTGGCCGCAGGTGTGAGCCGGTTTCACGACGGAGAGTTCGGCGATCCGGGCCGCGCCCAGGACGCCGATCCGCAGGGGCTCCTTCGTCGTCACGGGCGCACCTCGTCGAGTCGTACGGGCCGGTGCTCGTGCAGCGACATCGTGCAGGCGTCGGCGATCCGGCTCGCCTCGATGGCGTCCGCCACCGTGCAGGGGGACGGGCGGGAGCCGGCGACGACCTCGGTGAAGGCGGTGAGTTCGGCGCGGTAGGCGTCGGCGAAGCGGTCCATGAAGAAGTCGTGCGGCGTGCCCGCGGGGAACGTGGCCCCCGGCTCGACGGAGCGCAGCGGCAGCCTGTCCTCCAGGCCCACGGCGATGCTGTCCTTCATGCCGTGCAACTCCAGGCGTACATCGTAACCACGGGCGTTGTTCCGGGAGTTGGAGATGACGGCGATGGTGCCGTCGTCGAGGGTGAGCAGCGAGGACGCGGTGTCGACGTCGCGCACCGCGCGGATGTACTCCGCGCCCCGGTTGCCGCCCGTCGCGTACACCTCGACCACCTCGCGGCCCGTCACCCAGCGCACGATGTCGAAGTCGTGCACGCCGCAGTCGCGGAAGATGCCGCCCGAGACGGCCACGTAGGCGGCCGGCGGCGGTGCGGGGTCCAACGTGGTCGACCGTACGGTGTGCAGCGTGCCCAGCTCACCGTTCACCACGGCCTGGCGCGCGGCGACACAGCCCGCGTCGAAGCGCCGGTTGTAGCCGATCTGCACCTGGACACCGCTGTCTTCCACCGCGCGCAGCACCTCCAGGCTCTCCTTAACGCCGCGGGCCACGGGCTTCTCGCAGAAGACCGGGACGCCCGCCTTGACCGCGGCGAGGATCAGCTCCGGGTGCGCGTCGGTCGCGGCGGCGATCACGACGCCGTCCACTCCGGCGGCGAACACGGCCTCGGGAGAGTCCACCGCCCTGGCCCCGAACCGTTTCGAGTCCGAGGCGGTGGCAGCGGCCACCGGATCCGTGACCACCAGGGAGTCCACCGCGGCGAGCCCGGAGAGGGTCTCCGCGTGGAAGGCGCCGATCCGGCCCAGCCCCATGATGCCTATGCGCATGACCATCGTGCTCCTTCAACTCGACGGGGCGGCTCAGTCCTGGCCACCGAAGACAATCTGGTCCCAGTCGATGACCGAGCCGGTCACCACACCGCTGCGGTCGGAGAGCAGGAAGACGACGAAGTGCGCGATCTCGTCGACCTGCCCGAGCTTGCCCATGGGCAGTGCCGCGGCGGCCTTCTCCCGCCAGTCGTCGCCCGCGTCGTGAAAGGCGCGCTGCGTGGCGTCCTCACCCTCGGTGTCCGTCCAGCCGATGTTGAGGCCGTTGATCCGGATCCGGTCCCAGCGGTGGGCGTGGGCGGCGTTGCGGGTCAGTCCGGCCAGACCGGCCTTTGCCGCGGAGTAGGGCGCCAGGTGGGGCGGCCCGCCGTGGGCGCAGTTGGAGCCGATGTTGACGATGGTGCCCGGTGCCTTGCGGGCCGTCATGTCGGCCACCGCCGCCTGCATCGCGAAGAACGGAGCGCGCAGATTGATCGCCATGTGCTGGTCGAACAGTTCCGGCGTGGTGTCCAGCAGCGAGCCGCGTGACGTCAGCCCGGCCGCGTTGACCAGGCAGTCGATGCGTCCGTGAGCGGCCACGACCTGTACGACACTGTCGCGTGCCTGTGCCTGATCGGAGAGGTCCGCCCGCACGAAACGCGCACCCGTGTCAGCGGCGAGCTTCTCACCCGCCTCGGCCCGGCGGCCGGTGAAGACGACGGTCGCGCCCTCCCGTACGGCCGCCCGCACCGTGCCGGAACCGACGCCCTGGCTGCCGCCGTTGACGAGGACGACCTTGTCCTCAAGCAGTCCCATGAGTGTGGTGTCCCCTTCAGCTCCGGCGGCGCCCGGCGCTCGCCCGCAGTTCCTGGCGCAGTCGCTCGGGAGCCCAGCCCTCGACGACGGCCTGCCAGACGGTGTCGGCCTGGGAGGGCGGGGCGAGACCGCCGACCGGCGGGTCGAGGTCCAGGTTGGTGGGGAAGGGATAGCCCTCGGCGGTGGCGGCGACCACGCGGCGCAGCCAGGCCTCCGAGGCGCCCTCGGCCTTGCGGCGCAGCAGCACCGGGAAGAGCGCGTCGGCCATGGCCTCGCGGTCCACCGACTCCATGGCCCGCCCGAAGGCGGAGGAAATCTGCAGCAGGTTCGCCATGCGCCGGACGCCGGTCCAGCGGTTGTGCCCGGCGGCGTGGAAGAGCGCGGGATTGAAGAAGGCCGCGTCGCCCTTCTCCAGGGGGAGCTGGACGTGGTGGGCGTCGAAGTACTCGACGAACCGCGGGAGTCGCCACGCGAGGTAGCCGGGCTCGTACTTCTGCGAGTGCGGCAGGTACAGCGTCGGGCCGGACTCGACGGGCATGTCGCAGTGGGCCACCGCGCCCTGCAGGGTCAGCACCGGCGACAGGCGGTGGACGTGCGCCGGGTACGCGGCCGCGCGCTCCTGCGGGAGGAAGCCGAGGTGGTAGTCGCGGTGCACGCTCTGCGCGGCCCCGCCGGGATTGACGACGTTGATCTGTGAGGTCACCTGGTAGGAGGGGCCCAGCCAGGCCTCGGCGATCAGCGCCAGCATGTCGCCCGCGTAGTAGTCGGCGAACACCTCCGGCGCTCGCACGGCCATCTTGTCCAGGGCGTTCCAGACCCGGTCGTTGGCACCCGGCGCGGCGAAGTGGTCGCCGCGGGCGGCGCCGTTCGCACGCTCCTCCTCGATCAGCGCGTCGAAGGTCTCGGACGCCCGGTCCACGACGGCCGCGTCGGCGAACGCGCCCTTGAGGACCACGATGCCGGGACCGTCGAGCAGCGCCCGGACCAGTTCGCTCTGTACGTTCCGGCGGCCCTCGGCGGTGGCCGCGAGGCCACGGAGCCGGTCACTGTCGTAGAGCGGCACGTTCTGCTCCGCCCGCTCGGCCGATGGGTAGTCGCCGGGGTCGGTCTCCTGCTCGACGAGCGAGCGGAATACCTCGAGATCACAGTCGGCCTCGGCCAACCAGGTCCGCCTTTCCGCGGCTGTGGACGGCATCCGGGTCCTTTCGCAGTTCCTGTGTTTCTGCAAGTCTTGAGAACCCGAAACCATCATTCAATCCCCCGCCATACATCAAAAACCCATCATCAGCCTTGGGGGCCAGCCATGCGACACCCCTATCCGATCAGGGAAATCGCCCGTCAGGCCGGACTGAGCACGGCCACGGTCGACCGCGTGCTCAATGACCGGGGCAACGTGACGGAGGGCACGATCAGGGAGGTGCGCGAGGCCATCAAGGACCTGGATCGCCAGAAGGCCCAGGTCCGTATCGGGGGCCGCACCTTCATGATCGACATCGTGATGCAGTCCCCGGAGCGGTTCTCCACCGCCGTTCGGGAGGCGCTGGAGGCGGAACTTCCCTCCCTGCATCCCGCCGTCGTGCGTTCGCGCTTCCACTTCCGCGAGACCTGCCCGCCCGGCGAACTGATCGGCACACTGGACAAGATCGCCAAGCGGGGTTCGCAGGGCGTGATCCTCAAGGCTCCCGACGTGCCGGAGGTCGGCGCCGCCGTCGGCCGGCTGGCCACGGCCGGCATCCCGGTCGTCACGCTGGTGACCGACCTGCCCCATAGCGCGCGCGTGGCCTACGTCGGCATCGACAACCGCGCGGCGGGTGCCACCGCGGCCTACCTCCTCGAACAGTGGCTCGGCGACCGGCCGGGCAACGTGCTCACCACCATCAGCCGAGGCTCCTTCCGCGGCGAGGAAGAGCGGGAGATGGGCTTCCGCGGCGCGATGCGCCTCGTGGACCCCAGGCGCTCCCTGGTGGAGGTCACGGACAGCGACGGACTGGACGCCACTCAGCGCGATCTCGTGCTCGAGGCGCTGAAGCACGACGAGGACATCGTCGCGGTCTACTCCGTGGGCGGGGGCAACCTCGCCACCCTGGACGCGTTCGACGCCCTGGGGAGGCCGTGCGCGGTGTTCATCGCACACGACCTCGACCAGGACAACATGCGTCTCCTGCGCGAGCGCCGCCTCTCCGCGGTGCTGCACCACGACCTGCGCCAGGACGTGCGCCGCGCCTGCCAGACCATCATGCGGGCCAACAAGGCACTGCCGGACGACGGCCCGACCCTCCCTTCGGCGATCCAGGTGGTCACGCCGTTCAACCTGCCGCCCGGTGTGTCCCCCCTCCCGCCCATGGGGTGAACCGGCGGCCCGGGGTGCTACGTCGCCTTCGATGATCGTGTCTGTGTGGTGCCGGCGCGAAAAGCGACAGCCCGACCCCGGCCGGGTAGCCGTGGCGATCACCCCGTGCTAACCAGGGGGCATGTCTCACAGCGATGCCAGCGATGCCTACGACGTCGTCATCGTCGGCGGCGGCCACAACGCCCTGGTCGCCGCCGCCTATCTGGGCCGGGCGGGACACAGTGTGCGGGTGCTGGAGCGGCTGGACCGCATCGGCGGCGCGGCCGTGTCCGAGCGCACGTTCGCCGGGGTGGACGCCCGGCTCTCGCGCTATTCGTACCTGGTCAGCCTGTTGCCCCGGCGCATCGTCGAGGACCTGGGGCTGCGGTTCGCGGTCCGCAAGCGGTCCGTCTCCTCGTACACCCCCACCGTCCGGGGTGGGCGGCCGACCGGGCTGCTGGTGGAGACCGGCGGCGGGACCCGGACCCGGGAAGCGTTCGCGCGGCTGACCGGCGGGGAGCGGGAATACGCGGCCTGGGAGCGGTTCTACGGGATGACGGGGCGGGTCGCCGAGCGGGTGTTCCCGACGCTGACCGAGCCGCTGCCGGACCGGGACGCGCTGCGGGCCCGGATCGGGGACGACGCGGCGTGGGAGGCGCTGTTCGAGCGGCCGCTGGGGGAGGCGGTCGAGGCGGCGTTCGAGGACGACCTGGTGCGGGGCGTGGTGCTCACCGACGCGCTGATCGGCACGTTCGCCTCCGCCCATGACCCCTCGCTGCGGCAGAACCGCTGCTTCCTCTACCACGTGATCGGCGGCGGCACCGGCGACTGGGACGTGCCCGTGGGCGGCATGGGCGCGTTCACCGACGCCCTCGCGCACGCGGCGAGCCTGGCGGGCGCGCGGATCGCGACCGGCTGCGAGGTGACCGGTATCGCCACCGACGGGACGGCGGCCGAGGTGACGTACCGGGGCCCGGACGGCGAGCATGTCGTGGGCGCCCGCCATGTGCTGGTCGGGGCCGCCCCGCGCGAGCTGGCGCGGCTGCTCGGCGAGGAGCCGCCCGCCCCGCCCGCCGAGGGCGCGCAGCTGAAGGTGAACATGCTGCTGCGGCGGCTGCCCGCGCTGCGGGACCCCGAGGCGGACCCGCGCGAGGCGTTCGCCGGGACGTTCCACATCGCCGAGGGCTACGGCGACTTGGAGGAGGCGTACCGGCAGGCCGCCGCCGGGGAGCTGCCGCGGCGGCCGCCGTCGGAGATCTACTGCCACTCGCTGACCGACCCGTCGATCCTCGGCCCGGACCTGGCCGCGCGCGGCTACCAGACCCTGACCCTGTTCGGGTTGCACACCCCGGCCCGGCTGTTCACCGACGACCCCGACGCGGCCCGCGAGACCCTGCTGAGGGACACCCTCGCCCAGCTCGACGCCCACCTCGCCGAGCCGATCGCCGACTGCCTCGCGTACGACGCCGACGGCAGGCCGTGCGTCGAGGCCAAGAGCCCGCTGGACCTGGACCGCGAACTGCGGCTGCCGGGCGGGAACATCTTCCACCGCGAGCTGGCCTTCCCGTACGCCCAGGAGGGCACCGGCCGCTGGGGCGTGGAGACGCGCCACGCCAATGTGCTGCTGTGCGGCGCGGGCGCGGTACGCGGCGGCGGGGTCAGCGGGATCCCCGGCCACAACGCGGCGATGGCGGTGCTGGGGAAGTAGCCGGGCCGATGTCCGAAAGAATCTGACGGAACGTCAGAAAAACTCTTCCGCTCCCCGGCCCCCTGCGGCATCCTGCCCCGCATGAAGACGGAGCTGAGCACAAGGCTGGGTGTCGAGCACGCCATCTTCGGCTTCACGCCGTTCCCCGCCGTGGCCGCGGCGATCACCCGGGCCGGGGGGTTCGGCGTGCTCGGCGCGGTCCGCTACGCCGCGGGCGAGGATTTGGCCCGCGACCTGGACTGGATGCAGGAGCACACCGACGGCAAACCGTACGGCCTCGACGTCGTGATGCCCGCGAAGAAGGTCGAGGGGGTGAGCGAGGCCGACATCGAGGCGATGATCCCGCAGGAGCACCGCGCGTTCGTGGCGGAGACCCTGGCCCAGCACGGGGTGCCCGAACTGGCCGAGGGCGAGGCATCCGGCTGGCGCATCACCGGCTGGCTGGAGCAGGTCGCCCGCAGCCAGCTCGACGTCGCCTTCGATTACCCCGTCAAGCTGCTGGCCAACGCGCTGGGTTCGCCGCCCGCCGATGTCGTCGCCCGCGCCCACGACCGCGGCATCCTGGTCGCCGCGCTGGCCGGGAGCGCGCGCCACGCCCTGCACCACAAGGACGCGGGCCTGGACATCGTCGTCGCGCAGGGCTACGAGGCGGGCGGCCACACCGGCGAGATCGCCTCCATGGTGCTCACCCCCGAGGTCGTCGAGGCCGTCGACCCGCTGCCCGTACTCGCCGCGGGCGGCATCGGCAGCGGCGAACAGATCGCCGCCGGGCTCGCGCTCGGCGCCCAGGGAGTGTGGCTCGGCTCGATCTGGCTCACCACCGAGGAGGCCGAACTGCATTCGGCCGCGCTCACCGCCAAGCTCCTCGCCGCCGGATCCGGCGACACCGTGCGCTCCCGCGCCCTCACCGGCAAGCCCGCCCGCCAGCTGCGCACCGCCTGGACGGACGCCTGGGACGACCCGCAGGGCCCGGGGCCGCTGCCGATGCCGCTCCAGGGGCTGCTGGTCGCCGAGGCCGTCTCGCGCATCCAGAAGTACGAGGTGGAACCGCTGCTCGGCACGCCGGTCGGGCAGATCGTCGGCCGGATGACCTCCACCCGCGGTGTGCAGGCCGTCTTCGACGACCTGACCAGGGGCTTCGAACGTGCCATCGACCGCGTCAACCGCATCGCCGGACGGGACTGAGGAGGACGACGACCGATGACTGCCACCACCAACCCGACCCCCACGATCCCCGTCGGCTTCTGGGCGCAGGCCGCGAGCGAACCCGACCGCGTCGTCCTCGTCGCCCCCGACGGCGAGGAGTGGACCGCCACCCGGCTGCACGCCGCTTGCAATCAGCTCGTCGGCGGACTGCGCGCCGCCGGGCTCCGGCGCGGCGACGCCTTCGCGGTCGTCCTGCCCAACGGGGTCGAGTTCTTCACCGCCGCGCTCGCCGCCACCCAGGCCGGGTTCTACCTCGTGCCCGTCAACCACCACCTGGTCGGCCCCGAGATCGCCTGGATCGTCTCCGACTCGGGCGCCAAGGTGCTGATCGCCCACGAACGCTTCGGCACCCAGGCCACCCTGGCCGCCGACGAGGCCGGGCTGCCCGCCACCCACCGCTACGCGGTCGGTGACATCGAGGCTTTTCGCCCGTACGCCGAACTCCTCCGGGGACAGTCACCGGAGCCGCCCGCCGACCGCGAACTGGGCTGGGTCATGAACTACACCTCCGGTACGACGGGACGCCCGCGCGGCATCCGGCGCCCGCTGACCGGAAAGCTCCCCGAGGAAAGCCATCTCGGCGGCTTCCTGCGCTTCTTCGGCATCCGGCCCCGCGCCGAGGAGCCCGACCACATCCACCTGGTGTGCTCACCGCTCTACCACACGGCCGTCCTGCAGTTCGCGTCCTCGTCCCTGCACATCGGCCACCCCCTGGTGCTCATGGACAAGTGGACGCCCCAGGAGATGCTGCGGCTCATCGACGCCTACCGCTGCACCCACACCCATATGGTGCCCACGCAGTTCCACCGGCTGCTGGCCCTTCCCGAGGAGTTACGGGCGTCCTACGACGTCTCCTCGATGCGCCACGCCATCCACGGCGCCGCGCCCTGCCCCGACCACGTCAAACGCGCCATGATCGACTGGTGGGGCGGCTGCGTCGAGGAGTACTACGCGGCCAGCGAGGGCGGCGGGGCCTTCGCCACCGCCGAGGACTGGCTGAAGAAGCCGGGAACGGTCGGCAAGCCCTGGCCCATCAGTGAGATCGCCATCTTCGACGACGACGGGAACAAGCTGCCGCCCGGCGAACTCGGCACCGTCTACATGAAGATGAGCACCGGCGGCTTCAGCTACCACAAGGACGAGGGCAAGACCCGCAAGAACCGCATCGGGGACTACTTCACCGTCGGCGACCTCGGCCTCCTCGACGACGACGGCTATCTCTACCTCCGCGACCGCAAGATCGACATGATCATCTCGGGCGGGGTCAACATCTACCCGGCCGAGATCGAGTCCGCGCTGCTCACCCACCCCGCCGTCGCCGACGCCGCCGCGTTCGGCATCCCGCACGACGACTGGGGCGAGCAGGTCAAGGCGGTCGTGGAACCCGCCCCGGGTCACACCCCCGGCCCGGAGCTGGCAGCAGCCATCCTCGACCACTGCGAGCAGCGGCTCGCGGGCTACAAGCGCCCCAAGTCCGTCGACTTCATCGCCGAGATGCCCCGCGACCCCAACGGCAAGCTCTACAAGCGGCGGCTACGGGAGCCCTACTGGGACGGGCATGAGCGACCCGTGTGACGGGGGTGACGTCAGCGGTTCCGGCCGTATCCTCGGCCCTATGCACACACTTGACAGTGTCGAGGTGGACGGGGTCGAGCTGACGTACCGGGTGTGGGGCGCGGCGGGCGACCCGCCCGTCCTGCTTCTGCACGGCCTCGGCGAGGACGGCGTCGACTGGCTCGCCATCGCGCCGCGCCTCGCCCCGGGCCGCCGGGTGTACGCGCTGGACCTGCGCGGCCACGGATCCAGCGACTGGCCGGGCGACTACGCCCTGGAGCAGCTGCGGGACGAGGTCGCCGGGTTCCTCGCGGCGGTCGGTCTTGAGCGCGTCACCCTCATCGGACACTCCTACGGCGGCGTGGTCGCCTACCTCGTCGCCCAGCGCTTCCCGCATCTGACGGAACGACTGGTGATCGAGGACGCCCCGCCGCTGCTGCCCCAGGACCCGCCGCTGGAGGTGCCGCCGCGCCCGACCGGGCGGATGGCCTTCGACTGGGCGGTCAGGACGCAGTTCACCGAGCAGCGCAACGCCCCGGACCCGCGCTGGACCGAGGGGCTTTCGGACATCACCGCGCCCACGCTGGTGATAGGCGGCGGCCCGGCCAGCCATATCCCGCAGGAGCTGCTGGCCGACATGGCGGAGCGCATACCCGACTGCCGCCTGGTCACCATCGACGCGGGCCACTGCGTCCACCAGAACCGCCCCGAGGAGTTCCTCGCCGCCATAGGGGAGTTCCTGGACGCGTAGGGGCCCCGTACGGATCACCGCGTACGCTCCCCGGTGGGCGAACTGCGCCCGCGCCGCCCACGCCGCCGAGAGAGGGGTCCCCGCCGTGCGACCGACCGATTCCCTGCGCCCTGTCCTCATCGCCGCCACGGCCGCCGCCGTGCTGGCCGCAGGAACCGGGGGAGCCGCCGCTGAGCCTGGCGCGCAGCCGTCCCACGGTCAACTGCGGCCGCTGGCCGGGCTGTCCGCCGACCGGGTGCTGGTCGCGGACCAGGTCGCCGCCGCCAAGTGGGGCACCGACAGCCCGATCGACGACCCGGCCCGGGAGAAGCAGGTGCTGGACGCGGTGGCGGAGCAGGCCCGGGAGGTGGGCGGCGACCCGGCGGCGACGTCGAGGATCTTCCGTGACCAGATCGAGGCCAGCAAGGTCGTCCAGCGCGGCCTGTACCGGCGGTGGCAGGCCGACCCGTCCTCGGCCCCCACCGAACGCCCCGACCTCGGAAAGGTCCGGCTGGAGATCAACCGGATCAACGGCGAACTGGTCCGGGCGATCGCTGCCGCCACGGACGCCCGCACAGCCCCCTCGTGCCCGGCCCGGCTGCTGGCCGGGGCCCTGGCAACGGGCCACCAGAAGCGGCTGGACGGGCTGCACGCGGTGGCGCTGACCCGCGCGCTGCCGTCGGTGTGCGAGACGCCGTAGCCACGCCCTAGGGGTGGTCTCCGGCCGCGACCGCGCGGGCCCAGCGGTAGTCCGCCTTGCCGCTGGGGGAGCGCTGGATGTGGTCGGTGAAGACCACCGTACGGGGGATCTTGTACCCGGCGAGCCGGCCGCGGCAGTGGTCCCGCACCGCGTCGGCCGTGAGCGCCCCGGCGCCCTCCCGGGGCTGGACGACGGCCGCGACCCGGTTGCCCCAGCGCTCGTCCGGGACGCCCGCCACCAGCGCGTCGTACACGTCCGGGTGGGCTTTCAGGGCCTGTTCCACCTCCTCCGGGTACACCTTCTCGCCGCCGGTGTTGATGCACTGGGAGCCCCGGCCGAGGACCGTGATCACGCCGTCCTCGTCGACCGTTCCCATGTCGCCGAGGAGCACCCAGCGTTCGCCGTCCGCCTCGAAGAAGGTCTCCGCTGACTTCTTCGGGTCGTTGTAGTAGCCGAGCGGCACATGGCCGCGCTGGGCGATCCGGCCCGGTTCGCCGGGCGCGACGGGCCGGTGGGTCGCCGGGTCGACCACCGTCGTACGGGTGTGGACGCTGACCCGGAATCCCTTCTCGGGGCCCGAGTCCGCGGTGGCGGTGCCGTTGAACCCGGACTCCGAGGAGCCGAAGTTGTTGAGCAGCAGGGTGTGCGGCGCGAGCGCGGTGAACTGGGCGCGCACGGTGTCCGAGAGGATCGCCCCGGAGCTGCTGACGCTGAGCAGCGGGGACAGGTCGATGTCCTTCAGGGGCCCGCTGAGGGCGTCCACCAGGGGGCGCAGCATCGCGTCGCCGACCAGCGAGACCGTACTGACCTTCTCCTTCTCGATCGTCCTCAGCACCTCTTCGGGCACGAACTTCCGGTGCAGGACCACCTTCTGGCCGAAGTTGAGCCCGATGAACGCCGTGAGGGTCGAGGTGCCGTGCATCAGCGGCGCGGTCGGGAAGAAGACCAGGCCGTCGCCGGAGGCCGCCACCCGCTCGGCCAGCTCCTCGGGGCGGCCGACCGGGATGCCGGTCGGCGCGCCGCCGCCGAGCCCGGAGAAGAAGAGGTCCTCCTGCCGCCACACCACGCCCTTGGGCATGCCGGTGGTGCCGCCGGTGTAGATGATGAAGCGGTCGTCCGGGGAGCGGGGCGGGAAGCCGCGCGCGTCGGAGCCCGACGCCTCGGCCTCGGCGAACGGGACGGCCCCGGGCGCCCCCTCCCCGTCGCCGACCTGGACGAGATGGCGCAGGACGTCCGTACGCGGCAGCGCTGCGGCCACCCGGTCGCCGAACTCGGCGTCGTAGACCAGGGCGGCCAGATCGGCGTCGCGGTAGAGGTAGACCAGCTCGTCCTCCACGTAGCGGTAGTTGACGTTCACCGGCACGGCCCGGATCTTCAGACAGGCGAGGACGGTCTGCAGGTACTCCACGCCGTTGCAGAGGTGGAGCCCCACATGTTCGCCCGGTGCGATTCCGCTGCCTCGGAGGTGGTGGGCGAGCCGGTTGGCGGCGGCGTCGAGCTGGGCGTAGGCCAGCCGCCGCTCGGCGCCGGTGCCCGGGTGGTCCGCGTACACCAGCGCCTCTCTGCCGGGCACGGTGTCGACGATCGACTCGAACAGGTCGGCAAGGTTGTACTCCACGGCTCCTCCTGACCTGACATCGGGCGGGCTCGGCGCTCATGACAGCACCGCGGGGGAGAGGTGGGAAGGGCCGCGCCGAAGAAATCTGACTGAGCATCAGATTTCTCTTGAAGTCGCTCCCGCCCTCCTGCAACCTGTTCTAGGTCTGAGACGGGAGGACTGCCGTGCCGCACGGGACCGAACACCTCATCGTCGAGCGCATAGGCGCCACGCTGGTGCTCACGCTCAACCGGCCAGAGGCCAAGAACGCGCTCTCGTTGCCCATGCTGGTCGGGCTGTACGACGGCTGGATCGAGGCCGACGAGGACGACACCGTACGGTCCGTCGTGCTCACCGGCGCCGGCGGTGTCTTCTGCGCCGGGATGGACCTCAAGGCCCTCGCGGGCGGCGGCCGGATGGCGGGACAGCACCACCGGGACCGGCTGAAGGCCGACCCCGACCTCCACTGGAAGGCCATGCTCCGCCACCACCGGCCGCGCAAACCGGTGATCGCCGCCGTCGAGGGCCACTGTGTCGCGGGCGGCACCGAGATCCTGCAGGGCACCGACATCCGGGTGGCGGGCCGCGGCGCGACCTTCGGGCTGTACGAGGTGCGGCGCGGGCTCTTCCCCATCGGCGGCTCCACGGTGCGGCTGGCCCGTCAGGTGCCCCGCACCCACGCCCTGGAGATGCTGCTCACCGGCCGTCCCTACCCCGCCGAGGAGGCCGAGCGGATCGGGCTGATCGGCCATGTCGTGCCCGACGGGACCGCGCTGAAGAAGGCCCTGGAGATCGCCGAACTCATCAACGCCAACGGCCCGCTCGCCGTCGAGGCGGTCAAGGCATCCGTCTACGACACCGCCGAGATGACCGAAACCGACGGCCTCGCGTCCGAACTCGAACGCGGCTGGCCGATCTTCGACACCGCCGACGCCAAAGAGGGATCGAAGGCCTTCGCGGAGAAACGCCCGCCGGTCTACCGCCGGGCCTGATCCGCCACCCCCATGTCACCGGCCGCAGAAGGAGACGCCCCCATGACACCGGCTCCCGCCCCCGAGGTGCTGCAGGCCCCTCTGGTCGTCGAGTTCCCCTTCACCCGCTCCCTCGGCCCCGTCCAGAGCGCCTTCCTCACGGGCCTGCGCGAGCGCACCGTGCTCGGCGTACGGACCTCCGACGGCCGGGTGCTCGTCCCGCCCGTCGAATACGACCCGGTCACCGCCGGCGAACTGCGCGACCTCGTCCAGGTCGCCCCTACCGGCACCGTCACCACCTGGGCCTGGAACCCGGCCCCGCGCCGCGGCCAGCCCCTGACCACCCCCTTCGCCTGGGCGTTGGTACGGCTCGACGGCGCCGACACCGCCCTGCTGCACGCCCTCGACGCGAGCGGACCGGAAGCCGTGCGCACCGGAATGCGGGTACGGGTCCGCTGGGCCGGGGAGCGCGAGGGCGCCATCACCGACATCGCCTGCTTCGAACCGTACGACGGCGACGACGCCGCGCACGTCCCCGAACCCGCCCCGCACGACGGGGCGTTCGCCGACCCCGTCACCGGCATCGTCGCCCCCGCCCGCCTCGACTACACCTACGCGCCCGGCCGCGCCCAGTCCCGCTATCTCGCCGCCCTCGCCGGGCGGAAGACGCTCGGCGAGCGCTGCCCGGCCTGCCGCAAGGTGTACGTACCGCCCCGCGGCGCCTGCCCCACCTGCGGCGTCGCCACCGACGAACAGGTCGAGGTCGGCCCGGGCGGCACCGTCACCACCTTCTGCATCGTCAACATCAAGGCCCGCAACCTCGACATCGAAGTGCCGTACGTCTACGCCCACATCGCCCTCGACGGCGCCGACCTCGCCCTCCACGGCCGCATCGGCGGCATCCCGTACGACCAGGTGCGGATGGGGCTGCGGGTCACGCCCGTATGGACCGAGGGCGGCCGCTACCCCGACCACTACCGGCCCACCGGCGAACCCGACGCCGACTACGACACCTACAAGGAGCTGTTGTAGATGCGAGACGTCGCCATCGTCGCCTTCGGGCAGAGCGGAACCCGGCGCACCAGCGCGGAGGTCTCCGAGGTCGAGATGCTGATGCCCGTCCTCCACCAGGTGCTCGACGCGGTCGGCCTGCGCGCGGGCGAGATCGACTTCACCTGCTCCGGCTCCTCCGACTACCTCGCGGGCCGCGCCTTCTCCTTCACCATGGCGCTCGACGGCGTCGGCGCCTGGCCGCCCATCTCCGAGTCCCACGTCGAGATGGACGGCGCCTGGGCGCTCTACGAGGCCTGGGTCAAGCTGCTGACCGGCGAGGCCGACACCGCGCTCGTCTACGCGTACGGCAAGTCCTCGCCCGGCGATCTGCCCGAGGTCCTGACCCGCCAGCTCGACCCGTACTACGTCGCCCCCCTGTGGCCCGACTCGGTCTCCCTGGCCGCCCTCCAGGCCCAGGCCCTCCTCGACGCGGGCGACACCGACGAACGCGCCCTCGCCGAGGTCGCCGCGCGCGGCCGCACCGCCGCCGCGGACAACCCGCATGCCCAGGTGACCGGCTCCGCCCCGCTCGCCGCCCTCCTCGAAGCGCCGTACCTGGTGCGGCCGCTGCGCCGCCACGACTGCCCGCCCATCGGCGACGGCGCCGCCGCCGTGGTGCTCGCCGCCGGGGACACCGCGCGGCGGCTGTGCGCCCGCCCCGCCTGGATCCGCGGCATGGACCACCGCATCGAACCGCACTCCCTGGGCGTACGGGACCTCACCCGCTCCCCGTCGACCCGGCTCGCCGCGACCCGCGCCGGGGCCTTCGAGGCGCCCGCCGACCTGGCCGAACTCCACGCCCCCTTCACCTCGCAGGAGATCATCCTGCGCCGCGAACTCGACCTGGGCGACGGTGTCCGCGTCAACCCCTCCGGCGGGGCACCGGCCGCCCACCCCATGATGGCCGCCGGGCTCATCCGGCTCGGCGAGGCCGCCGCCGCCATCCACCGCGGCTCGTCCGACCGGGCGCTGGCCCACGCCACCTCCGGTCCCTGCCTGCAGCAGAACCTGGTCGCCGTCCTGGAAGGGGACGTCCGGTGAGCAAAGAACCCGTGGCCGTCGTCGGCGTCGGCCAGACCAAGCACACCGCCGCCCGGCGCGACGTCTCCCTCGCCGGGCTGGTCCGGGAGGCCGCCGTACGGGCCCTCGACGACGCCGAGCTGACCTGGGCGGACATCGACGCCGTGGTCATCGGCAAGGCGCCCGACTTCTTCGAGGGCGTCATGATGCCCGAGCTGTACCTCGCCGACGCGCTCGGCGCGGTCGGCAAACCCATGCTGCGCGTGCACACCGCCGGCTCGGTCGGGGGCTCCACCGCGCTCGTCGCCGCCAACCTGGTCGCCGCCCGCGTCCACCGCACCGTGCTCACCCTGGCGTTCGAGAAGCAGTCCGAGTCCAACGCCATGTGGGGGCTCTCGCTGCCCGTCCCCTTCCAGCAGCCGCTGCTGGCCGGGGCGGGCGGATTCTTCGCGCCCCACGTCCGCGCGTACATGCGGCGCACCGGCGCGCCCCCGGCCATCGGCGCGCTCGTCGCCTACAAGGACCGCCGCAACGCCCTGCGCAACCCCTACGCCCACCTCCACGAACACGATCTGACACTGGAGAAGGTGCGGTCCTCGCCGATGCTGTGGGACCCCATCCGCTACTCCGAGACCTGCCCCTCCTCCGACGGCGCGTGCGCCATGGTGCTCACCGACCACACCGGCGCCGCCCGCGCCCCCCGGCCACCCGCCTGGATGCACGGCGGCGCCATGCGCAGCGAGCCGACGCTCTTCGCGGGCAAGGACTGCGTCTCGCCCCGGGCCGGGCGCGACTGCGCCGCCGACGTCTACCGGCAGGCCGGGATCACCGACCCGCGCCGCGAGATCGACGCGGTCGAGATGTACGTGCCGTTCAGCTGGTACGAGCCGATGTGGCTGGAGAACCTGGGCTTCGCGGCCGAGGGGGAGGGCTGGAAGCTCACCGAGTCCGGGGTGACCGAGATCGGCGGCGAGCTGCCCGTCAACCCCTCGGGCGGGGTGCTGTCCACCAACCCCATCGGCGCCTCCGGCATGCTCCGCTTCGCCGAAGCGGCCCTCCAGGTCCGCGGCCTGGCGGGCGAGCACCAGGTCGAGGGGGCCCGCACGGCGCTGGGCCACGCCTACGGCGGCGGCTCGCAGTTCTTCGCCATGTGGGTGGTCGGGGCGGCCCCTCCCACCACATGAACCGTGCACCCGGACGACGTCCGCCGGACAGCTCACATCCTCCTTTCGTGGCCTGTCCGGCACCGGCCGCGATCGCTAGGGTGGGGCCGGGACGACGATCCGGGAGGAGCCGACACGTGGCAGACACCACCACGACCGCACAGCCGCTCAGGGGCAACGGCGAGAAGCCCGACCTCGACCTCACGGGCGCCCAGTGGCAGTCGAGCAGCCAGGGGGTGGGCGATGTCGAGATCGCCTTCGTCGAGGGCTTCATCGCGATGCGCCACGGCCGCCGTCCCGAAGGCCCGGCCCTGATCTTCACCCCCGCCGAATGGCGCGCCTTCGTCCTGGGCGCGCGCGAGGGCGAGTTCGACCTCACCTGAGCCAGGAGGCCACGCGGCCCCGGCCTCACCTGAGCACGACGCAGCCCCGCTCGACGAGCGCCCGGACGGCCGGGCCGTCATCGACGCCGTCGTCGAGCGGGTTCCAGCGCAGATCGAGCTTCTCCAGGGCGGGCAGCTCCGCGACCCAGTCGGGGAGCGTCCGGATCCCGTTGCCGCGCAGATCGACTTGGCGCAGGCGCGCAAGCCTCCGCAGCGGTTCGGGCACGCCGGTCAGCGCGTTCTCCCGCAGCTCCAGCTGGCGCAGCCGGCTCAAGTCGGACACTCCGGCGGGCAGGGCGGTGATCCGGTTGCCGCGCAGCCACAGCTCCCGCAACGCGCCGAGCCGCCCGATCGAGCCGGGCAGCCCGGTCAGCCCGGCGTGCTGGGCGCGCAGCTCCACCAGTCCCGCCATGCCGCCCAGTTCCTCCGGCAACCGGCCGAGCGGATTCCCGCCGACGTTGAGATAGCCCAGCCGCTCGAGCCGGCCGAGCGAACGCGGCAGCCGGGTGAGCCGGTTGTCGTGCAGATAGAGGCAGCGGGTCAGCCCCGACAGCTCGCCGATCTCCTCCGGGATCTCGGCGAGCCGGTTGTGGCCGAGATCCAGCGTGTGCAGCCGGTGTAGCCGTCCGAGGGCGGGCGGGAGGCGGGTGAGCGCGTTGTCGGCCAGGATCAGGACGCGCAGGCCGGTACGCCGCCAGATCTCGTCGGGGGCTTCGGCCAGCCCCGCCTTCCACAGGTCGAGTGTGTCGTCCACGTGCCCTTGATACCCGAACGGCCCGCCGTGGCGGGCCGTTCGTGCGTAGCGGACCTGGTCAGGTGGAACCGGGGGCGCTGAGTCCGGCCCACGGTCGTTGGCGGCCGTCGCTGACCGCCGCTATGCCCCGCTCGTCGTAGCGGGCCGTCCGCAGGGACCAGCCCAGGTTGCCGCACATCACATGGCGCATTCCGTCCACGTAGTGGTCCACGTCCCGGCGCAGTTCCGCCCCCGCGCCCGCCTCGGCGAGCAGCCGCGGCAGCCGGTCCGCGGTCTGCTCGAACCAGCGGTAGCGCGCGTTGGCGAGGCCCGCGATGTACTCGACCGCGTCCTCCAGGGTGCCGCCGTGCCGCTGGTGGCGGACGATGACGGTGTTGTGGACGTCCCCGGCGGCCAGCTCCTTGTCCAGGGAGGCGATGTCGTTGGTGAAGACCACCACGTCGTCCGTGGCCTCCCGCATCCGGGCCAGCGGATAGCCGCCGTGCAGCGCGGCGGGCAGGGCGTAGCCGCCGAAGCGCTCGCCGAGGTCCAGGCACGGCTGCACGCCGATCGAGTGGCGGCGCAGCGCGAGGACGGCGTCCACCGAGGGCGGGGGCCCCTGGGGGCCGGTGCGGTCGAGCGCCTCGCGGTGGTAGGAGTGCAGATACTCCAGCCAGTGGTGGCGGAAACGTTCCCGCCACACCGGTGGCCGGCCCGCGTGGATGCGCCGCCACAGATCGCGGAAGCTCTCCAGCAGGGGCCCGCCGCCCCGCCCAGGCGCGTCGTCGGGCTCCTCGGTGACCCGTAAGACGTCCCGCACCATCCGGGCCACCGCCTCCGGGCGGCACCCGAGTTCGCCGTCGAACTGATCGTCGAAGACGAAGTACCAGCCGATGAGATCGTTGCCCACGTCCAGCTCCGCACCGGTCGTCCGGGGGTAGAACAGACCCGTCAGCAGATCGAAGCGGAGCGCGTCGTACTCGGCGACCGCGCCGCCGGCCCCGAACACGCCGTACCGCGACAGCCATTGGACGGTGTGCACTCTGGCGGCCCCGGTTCCGGGGCTGGGGTCGGCCGAGGCCGGAAAGTCGAGCAGGGCCGCCCGGCTCAGCAGCGCCGCAGGCCGGGCCTGCGGGCGCGACGTGGTCGTGTACGTCGTGTTCATGGCGGTATCGCCCCCCTTCGGGTTCCGGGGAAGGCCATGCCGCCCCTACCACAAGCCCCCGCGGCGACGGGCCGACCCGATGAATCCGGTCATCCTCGCGCGGTGAACGTGCCATCGATAGAGCAGGAGTTGAATTGGCGTGTGCCATTGGCAATGCCAGAAGGGAATACCCGCATACCGGGCTACGGAGCGTGCCAGACGGGCTACGCTCGGCGTTACGTGCCGAAGGGGAACGAACGTGGCGGACATGATGGGCCGGCAGGACCGGACACGTCGGGCACTGCTGGAGCGGGAGGCGGAACTCGCGGCGGTCGACGTCGCGTTGACCGATCTGTGCGGATCCGATCCCGGTGATCCGTCCGGCACCCGCACCGGCGGGGTCATCGCCTTCGCCGGACCGGGCGGCGTCGGCAAGACCGCGGTGCTCGGCGAGATGCGCCGCCGGGCCGCCCACCGCGGCTGCACCGTGATGTCGGCGCGCGGCGGCGAGCACGAGCAGGGCGCCGCGTTCCACGTCGTACGGCAGCTCTTCCAGCCCGTGCTCGCCACGACCGGCGAGGAGGAGCACCGCAGAATCCTGGGCAGCTGGTACGACATCGTCGCGCCCGCCGTGGGCCTGGTGGTCTCCGGAAGCGGCGGCTCACCCGACCCGCAGGGCGTGCGCGACGGCCTGGACTGGCTGGTCACCCGGTTCGCGGTGGAGCACGCCCCGGTCGTGATGATCCTGGACGACGTCCACTGGGCCGACCCCGAATCCCTGGACTGGCTCATCCGGTTCGCCGCCCGCGCCGTGGACCTGCCCCTGCTGCTCGCCGTCGGCTACCGCCCGGAGGACCTGACCGCCGACGCCGCCGCGGTCCGCGGCCTCACCGAGCGGCAGGGCTCGCGGCCGCATGTGCTCGCCCCGCTCACCCCGGCCGGGGTCGGCAGAATCGTGCGGGACGTCCTCGGCGAGGAGGCCGACGAGGCGTTCTGCCGCGAGTGCTGGGCGGTGACCGGCGGCAACCCCTTCGAGGTCGTCGAGCTGACCGCCAAGGTCCGCGACCGGGACCTGAAACCGCAGACGGTGAACCTCAGCGCGCTGCGCGAGCTGGTCGCCGCCGCCAAGGACAGCGGTCTCGGCGACCGGCTGACCCGGCTCGGCACCGCCGCCGTCCGCCTCGCCTGGGCCGTCGCCGTCCTCGGCATCGAGGCCACCCCGTCGCTGACCGCCAACGTCGCCGGGCTCAGCGAGACCGAGACCGCCGAGCAGGTGGCGCGGCTCGCGGACGCCCGCATCCTCGCCCCGCCACGGCAGGGCGCCCGCGGCACCCAGCCGCTGGAATTCCTCCACCCGCTCATCGCCACCGCCGTCTACCAGGCGATCCCCGGCGCGCTGCGCGTGGCCATGCACGGCCAGGCCGCCTCCGTGGTGCTCGCCGCGGGCCTGGGCTCCGCGGCCGCCGGACGCCATCTGCTGGAGATGCACCCCGAGGGCGACTCCTGGGTGGTGCGCCACCTCAGGGAGGCGGCCCGGGAGTATCTGCGGGCCGGCGCCCCCGACGCCGGGCGCCGCTGCCTCGCCCGCGCCCTGCGCGAACCGCCCGCGCCGGAGGAGCGCGCCGCGGTCCTGTACGAGCTGGGCTGCTCCGCCCAGCTCACCGAGCCCTCCGTCACCGTCAACCATCTGCTGGCCGCCCTGGAGGAGCCGGACCTCGGCTCCGACCTGCGCGAGGCGATCATCTACCGGCTCGCCCAGGCGTACGGCCACAGCGGCCGCATGGAGGAGGCCGCGCAGGTCGTCGCGGCCGAGGTGGGCCGGGCCACCAGCGCCCGCGCCCGGCTGCGGATGCAGGCCGAACAGTTCATGTGGAACATGTTCCGCGCCGACGAGAAGGAGTCCCCCGCCCGCTCCCGGCGCCTCGCCCGGTTGGCCGACCACCTCACCGGCCGCGGCATGGCCGAGCGCTATCTGCTGGGCCTGCGCGCCTGGGACGCGATGACGCGCGGAGAACCGGCGGCCACCGCCCTGCACTACGCGGAAGAGGCCCTGGGCGACGGTCTGAGCTGGACCGACGACGACTGGGGCTTCGAGGTGCCGATCCTGGTCGCCCTGATCTTCCTCCACTGCGACCAGCCCGGACGCGCCGAGGCGCTGTTCAACACCGGCATAGCGGAATGCGAGCGCAAGGGCTGGCGCGGCTCCCACCTGGCGTTCGGCATCACCCTCCTCGGATACGCCCGGCTGCGCCGCGGAGCCCTCGTCGAAGCGGAGGAACTGGCCCGCGAGGGCATGCGCATCGCCGACCTCGTCGGCTCCTCCACCCCCGCGCACTGGACCGCCGTCGGCACCCTCATCGAAACCCTGATCAGCCGCGGCCGGATCCGGGAGGCGCAGGAGTTCGCGGCCGGCCACGGCGGCGAGATCCTTCCGCAGGCCGTGCTCTGCCCCGACGTGCCCACCGTCCGCGGCGAACTGCTGCTCGCCTCCAACCTGCACGGCGAGGCCCGGCAGCAGCTCGCCGAGGTCGGCCGCCGGATGGACGGCCGCGGCATGCGCAACCCCGTCTGGTGCCCCTGGCAGCTCCACATGGCCCAGGCCCTCGCGCTCACCGACCCCCGCCAGGCCGCCGAGGTCGCCGACGACGCGGTGCGCCGGGCCCGCCAGTTCGGCACCCACTCGGCCATCGGCCGGGCGCTGCACAGCGCCGCCGCCGTGGCCCAGGGCTCGGAGCGGATCAAGCTGCTGGCCGAGGCCGTCAGCCATCTGGAGCGCTCGCCGTCCGCGTACGACCTGGCCGTGGCGCTGGTCGACCACGGCGCCGCGCTGCGCCGCGTCGGCCTGCCCCAGGAGGCCGGGGACCGGCTCTACCGCGGGCTGAAGGGCGCGGTCCGGTGCGGCGCGGACACCCTCGCCTCCCGGGCCCGCGACGAGCTGTCCGCCGCCGGGCTGCGGCCCATGCAGCTGCGGGTCGACCACACCAGCCCCCTCACCTCGCAGGAGCAGGCCGTCGCCGAGCGGGCCGCCGAGGGCTGGCCGGACGACCGGATCGGCGAGGAGATGGGTCTCGCCGAGCGCGAGGTGGCCCGGCTGCTGTCCGACGTCTACCGCAAGGTGGGCACCGACCGGGGCGGCCTCGCCACCCTCCTCGGCACCCCCCGCCCCGACCGAACCCGCAGCGCCCTGCCGACCGAGCCCGGGGCACCCGGCGGCTGAGCCCGGCGGCGGCCCGGTGACCGGACCCACGGGGCCGGGGGCAGGGGGCTTTCGGGGCGGGAAGGACGGTGCTCCCGGGCAGGGGAACCGGCCGCGGGCCACGTACCATGTCCGCATGTCCTTCCTCCGCCGCCGCAGCGCCGCCACGCCCACCGGGCCGGACTTCGATGTCCTGGCCATGGATCCGGGGGACTGGCCCGGCGATCTGGGCGCGGGGCTGCTGCCCGCCCCCGACGGCACCTGCCAGGGCGTCTTCCTGCGCTACGACCTCTTCGGCGGCCGTGGCCCGGCGATGGTCATCGGGAATCTGCCCGAGGGCTCCCCGGCCCGCGAGGTGGCCGAGGACCAGGCCCCGTTCGAGGTGACCCAGCTGCTGGCCGCCCTCGGCAACGAGGAGCCGGTCCAGGTCGTGGACACCGAGGACACCCCGGTCATGCACGACGACAACCTCCTCATCGTGCGCCGGATCAAGCTGTCCGAAGGACGGATCTCCTGCGCCCAGTTCGACCGCAGCGACGGCGTCCTCGTCACCATCGCCAGCTGGGACCGGCCGATCACCGACGATCTGTACCGGCTGCTCAAGCCGCTGCCCGCGGAGATGTTCCAGCAGGGCTGACGGGACGATCCCGATGGCCCACCGGACGCTCTGGTACGACACCCCCGCCGCGGACTGGGAGCGCGAGGCGCTGCCCATCGGCAACGGCACGCTCGGCGCCATGGTCTTCGGCGGGGTGGCCCGGGAGCGGATCCAGTTCAACGAGAAGTCGTTATGGACCGGCGGCCCGGGCGGCCCCGGCGGCCCGGGCTCCCCGCCGTACGACTCCGGCAACTGGCGTGAGCCGCGCCCGGGCGCCCTCGCGGCCGTCCAGCGGCTGATCGACGCGCACGGCACGGCCGCCCCCGAGGACGTGGCGGCCCGGCTCGGACAGCCCCGCATCCGCTACGGCGCCTACCAGACCTTCGGCGATCTGTGGCTGGAGATCCCCGGCGCGCCCGAAACCCCGGACAGCTACCGCCGCCGGCTCGACATCGGCCGGGGCGTGGCCCTCGTGGAACACACCGCCCAAGGCGGGCGCCACCGGCGCGAGTTCTTCGCCTCGTACCCCGATCGGGTGATCGTCGGACGGCTGAGCGCGTCCCCCGGCCCCGTCGCCTTCACCCTGCGCCACACCTCCCCGCGCCCCCGCGACCACCACGTCACCGCCCACGACGGGCGGCTGACGATACGCGGCGAGCTGGCGGACAACGGGCTGCGCTTCGAGGCCCAGGTGAGGGTGGTGTGCGACGGCGGCACCGTGACCGCCGGGGCGGACGGCACGCTCACCGTCACCGGCGCCCACAGCGCCTGGTTCGTCCTCGCCGCCGGGACCGACTACGCCGACAGCCATCCCGACTACCGCGGCGAGGACCCCCACCGGGCCGTCGCCGAGGCCGTGGACGCCGCCGCGGACCAGGGCTGGCCCACGCTGCTGAGCCGTCACCTCCGCGACCACCGCACCCTGTTCGACCGTACGGCGCTGGACCTCGGCGGACAGGCCCCGCCCGGCCGGCCCACCGACCGCCAACTCGCCGCGTACACCGGCGGGGACGACCCGGCGGACCGGGCCCTGGAGGAGCTGTTCTTCGCCTACGGCCGCTACCTCCTCATCGCCTCCTCACGTCCCGGCGCCCCGCTCCCCGCCAACCTCCAGGGCGTCTGGAACGACAGCGTCCAGCCCGCCTGGTCGGCCGACTACCACACCAACATCAACCTGCAGATGAACTACTGGCCGGCCCACGCCCTCAACCTCGCGGAGACCGCCGAGCCGCTGCACCGCTTCATCACCGCCCTGCGCGCCCCCGGCCGGATCACCGCCCGCGAAATGTTCGGCGCCCGCGGCTGGGTCGTGCACAACGAGACCAATCCGTACGGCTTCACCGGCGTCCACGACTGGCCCACCGCCTTCTGGTTCCCCGAGGCGGCCGCCTGGCTCGTCCACCACCTGTACGAGCACTACCGCTTCACCCTCGACACCGGCTTCCTGCGGGACACCGCGTACCCGGCCATGCGGGAGGCCGCCGAATTCTGGCTGGACACCCTGCGCCCCGACCCCCGGGACGGCACGCTCGTCGTCACGCCCGGCTACTCGCCCGAGCACGGCGACTTCACCGCGGGGCCCGCCATGTCCCAGCAGATCGTCCACGACCTGCTCACCGCCACCTTGGAGGCGGCCCGCGCCCTCGGCGACGACCCCGCCTTCCAGGTCGCGCTGCGGCGCGCCCTGGACGCCCTCGACCCGGGGCTGCGCGTCGGCTCCTGGGGCCAGCTCCAGGAGTGGAAGGCCGACCTGGACGACCCCGCCGACACCCACCGGCACGCCTCCCACCTCTTCGCCCTGCACCCCGGACGGCAGATCGCCCCGGACGGCCCCTGGGCCGGTGCCGCCGCGGTCTCCCTGGACGCACGCGGCGACGGCGGCACCGGCTGGAGCAGGGCATGGAAGGTCAACTTCTGGGCCCGGCTGCGCGACGGCGACCGCGCCCATCGGCTGTTGGCCGGACAGCTGACAGATTCCACTCTCCCCAACCTGTGGGACACCCATCCGCCGTTCCAGATCGACGGCAACTTCGGCGCCGCCGCCGGAATCGCCCAGATGCTGCTGCAGAGCCACCGCGGGGTGCTGGACGTCCTGCCCGCCCTGCCACGCCGCTGGCCCGACGGCTCGGTGCGCGGGCTGCGCGCCCACGGCGACCTCACGGTCGGCATCACCTGGCGCGCGGGACGCGCCCGTACCCTCACCGTCACGGCGGGACACGACGGACCGGTCCGGATACGCGGCGACCTGTTCGCGCGCCCGTACACCGTCCACGACGGCGCCACGGGCCACGAGGCGGCCGTACGCGACGACACCCGCGACGGTGTCCGTACGGTCACGCTCGCGGCCCGCGGCGGCCACACCTACCGCTTCACGGCACGCGCCTGACGTATCGGCTCAGCGTCCCGAGCGCCGCACCCGCACATCCGCGGCCCGGACGAACGCCACCCGGTGCCCGAACTGGATCTGGTAGTAGACGTCCTGACCGCGCACCACGATGTGCCCGTTCGCGTCGAAGGTGGTCGCCCACAGATACTCACCCTGGGTCCTCAGCCCCAGCGCGTACCGCTGCCCGGCGAGCAGCTTGTACGGCAGCGGCGAGACCGCCTGCACCGGTACGCCCTCCGGGTACGCCTCCTTCTCCGGGTAGGCGCGCCCGTACACCGGGACCTCCGCCAGGCCCGCCTTCGGCGTGACCACGAGGCCCTTGCCGTGGACGGCCGTGGGCCGCCGCCGGGGGTTGTGGAACCACGCCTGCTGGCCGAGGTACCAGATCGCCGTCCAGTCGCCCTGCCGCCCCGCGACCGCGAACTGCTGGCCGGTGGTGGCGCGGGCGCCGGTGTCGTTGACGCCGGTGGTCGAGTCGGCACCGTCCGGACGCAGCCCGACGTCCTTGACCAGCGGGGAGTCGTCGCTCGGCGCGGTGTGCAGCCGCACCGCGGACGAGCCGTGCGGGGCGCACTCCTGGCCCGCCTGCTCGCAGCCGGTGTAGACGGGCTCGTTCGTCTCGTAGTCCGGGCGGATGGTGACCAGCCCCCCGGAGGCGCCCGCGGTGCGGTGGAACGGTGCGCCGAGAAGGCTGAAGTAGTGCGCCCAGTCCCAGTACGGGCCCGGGTCGGTGTGCATGCCCTTGATGGTGGTGGCGGTCGTGCCGGGCACATTGTCGTGGCCCAGGATGTGCTGACGGTCCAGCGGGATGCCGTACCGCCGGGCCAGCCACTTCACCAGCCGGGCCGACGAGCGGTACATCGCCTCCGTGTACCAGGCGTCGGGCGCGGTGAGGAAGCCCTCGTGCTCCAGGCCGATGGACTTGGCGTTGACGTACCAGTTGCCCGCGTGCCAGGCGACGTCCTTGAGCGGCACGTGCTGGGCGATGTGGCCGTCCGAGGAGCGCAGCGTGTACTGCCAGGAGACGTACGTCGGGTCCTGGACCAGCTTGATGGTGGTGTCCCAGGAGCCCTCGGTGTCATGGATGACGATGTAGTCGATCATCTGGGAGAGGGGGCGGTTGCCCAGGTCGTGGTTGCCGTAGTCGTTGTCCCCGAACTGTTCGTAGGGGGCCGGGATCCACTCGCACGACACATTGTCAGGGGCCTCGACGTGCGGATCCCGCTTGCGGTCCGGCAGTCCGAGCGACCGCAGCTGCCGCCGGTCCGGGGCGACCTGGGGGGCGGCGTCGAGCGTGACCCGCTCACCGTCGCCCGTGGTGCGCGCCGCGCCGCCGCGGATCACGTCGTAGACGTCGTCGGCGAACACGGCGGCCGCCGCGGCGCTGTCGGCGCCCGAATAGGCCGCCACCGCCGCGTACCAGTCCGCCGGGTCCTCGCTCGGCGGCAGCCCCAGCTTCTTCTGCTCGGCGGCCAGCAGCGCGGCCCCGCCGCGCACATTGGCCGCCGCGTCGCCGCGCAGCGCGGCGGCGGACAGCCCCGTCAGCTCCGCGGCCCGGTCCAGCGTGCGCAGCCGCGCGGGCAGCTGCCGCGGCTCGGGCACCGAGGCCTCCGGCACCCGCAGGGGCCGCGCCTGGTCGCCGCGGGCGTCCTCGGTGCCCTGGCTGTGGTGCGGGGCCGCGGAGAGGGCGGTGAAGGCGTCGGTGAGGTGCATGGGGCCGTAGCCGCCGGTGACGCTGGGCGCGCCGCGATGGCCGTCCCAGCGCGACTGCAGATACGACACGCCCAGCAGCACGCTCAGCGGCACCCGGTGCTCCTTCGCCGCCGCCGCGAAGGCCTGTTGCAGCGCCCCGTCCCCGGCCCCGTCCGGGGACGGGGACGGGGACGGGGCGCCGCCCGAGGGCGGCTGGCCGGCCCGGGCGGCCGGGGCCGCGGCGACGACCGGGAGCAGAAAGGCGGCGGACGCGGCGGCGGACGCGGTCCGCAGCGCCGTCCTCCGGCTGGGGCCGGTGGCGGGTCTGTCCGCGTCCCGATCCGTGGCTGTGTCTGCGCCTCTGCCCGTGCCCTTGTCCGGGTCGTGGGCGCTGTCCTGTGCGGATCCTGGCATTGCAGCCTCCTCGAGGTGGGCTGAGCCGAACCGTTGGCCGTGCCTCGCCTCCCAGAAGGCAGGAGGCACGGCTAACAGCTATCCGCTGCCAGACGATCCGTCAATCACCGTCGCGCGAAGAAGGGTTCGCACGTCAGCGCGTGCCCACCGCGGCGCGCACGGCGCGCCGGGCCAGGCCGCAATCGTCATGCAGCCGCCGCAGCAGCAGCCGCTGCTCCTCACCGGCGGCCATCACACCCGGCACCACCGGCGCCGGATCCTGCATGGTGCGCTGCACGGCGGTCTCGTACCGGCGGATCTCCCGGGTGAGGACGAGCATCAGGTTCACCAGGAAGGCGTCCCGCGCGGCCGGACCCGCGGCCTGCGCGAGCTGGCTGATCTGACGCCGGGCCACCGGGGCGTCGCCCAGCACCGCCCACAGCGTCGCCAGGTCGTAGCCGGGCAGATACCAGCCCGCGTGGTCCCAGTCGATGAGCACCGCGCCCGAGGGGGACAGCAGCACGTTGTTCAACAGGGCGTCGCCGTGGCAGAACTGGGCCGGCAGCTGCCGCCCCGCCGCCTGCGAGATGCCGCGCAGCAGCTTGCGCACATCGCCCATGTCCCGGTCGGTCAGCAGCCCCAGATCGTGGTAGCGGGACAGCCGGGCGGCGTAGTCGACCGGGGCGTCGAAGAGGTCCCCCGGCGGCCGCCACTGGTTGATCCGGCAGATCGCGCCGAGCGCGGCGCGCACATCGGCGCGCGGCGGCGCCTCGGCGGGATGGCGCTGCGCGGCCGCGACCCGCCCGGGCGTCCGCTCGATGACCAGCGCGCAGTTGTCGGGATCGGCGGCGATCAGCCGCGGCACCCGGACCGGGGGACGCTGTCGTACGAACGTCCGGTACATCGCTATCTCACGGCGGAACCGCTCGGCCCACGCCGGGGAGTGGTCCAGCAGGCACTTGGCGACCGCCGTGGTGCGGCCCGTCGAACCGAGCAGGAGGACGGACCGCCCGCTGCGCCGGAGCACCTGAACGGGGTTGAACTCCGGGCAGATGCGATGGACCGAGGCGATGGCGGTGCGCAGCTGGGCACCCTGAGGACCGGACACGTCGAGTCTTCCGCCGGGCGGCACGGAGCCGGGGGCGGCGGTCCGCCGCGCGCGGCCGCCGGAAGCGGGATCGAGGTACGGCCCATTGCCGGGCAGCTGCCGCCGGTACGGCCGAGGCGGGGCGGACACGGAGGACGACGCTGCGTACATGGGCGAGACAGATCCCTTCGTGTGCCGACGATGTGCGTACGCTCCCGGCCCCGGGGCGGGGCCGCACCCTGGGGAATGCGGCTGGCATTTTCCAACTGGCTTTTCCGGCTGGC
Organism: Streptomyces sp. NPDC007983; assembly: GCF_042958345.1. NCBI lineage: Bacteria > Bacillati > Actinomycetota > Actinomycetes > Kitasatosporales > Streptomycetaceae > Streptomyces > Streptomyces sp. NPDC007983. The sequence continues at coordinate 64,927 of NZ_JBIBJI010000023.1, read as the reverse complement.
ATTTTCCAACCGCCACCGGGCCGGGTAGCGCGCTTCTACATCACACCCGTGCGCGGGTGGCACACCATCTGGCGGACCCTGGCGAACCCTGGCGAATAGTCGCACCGCATGTGACGGGCCCGTTACTGTCAAGCCAGCCGAGGATCCTGGGGGCTTGACGTGACGAGGGAACCCAACACCCGTCTTGCGGACCTTTTCGGCCTGGCCGGCTGGTCCAAGGGAGAGCTCGCGAGGCTCGTGAACCGGCGCGCGGCGGCCATGGGCCACCCGCAGCTGGCGACCGACACCTCGCGGGTGCGGCGTTGGATCGACACCGGCGAGACGCCGCGCGATCCGGTGCCCAAGGTGCTGGCAGTCCTGTTCACCGAGCGCCTCGGTCGAGTCGTGACCATCGAGGACCTCGGATTCGGACGAGGTGGGCGCGCGGGAAAGGGACAGTCCGCCGACGGGCTGCTCTGGCCGCCCGAGTCCACGGCCGCGGTCCTCACCGAATTCACGGGAATGGACCTTATGTTCAACCGACGCGGCTTGGTGGGTGCGGGCGCCGCGCTCGCCGCAGGATCCGCCATCACCGGTGCCATGAGCGAATGGCTGCTCTCCGACCCCACCCTCTCCCTCGACGCGCCCCGTTCCGACAACCCCCTCTCCGCCGAGCCCGTGGGCTTCGACCGCTATGAGGCCGCCCCCGTGGGCTCCCAGGAGATCGACGCGCTGGAGACGTCGGTCGAGGTCTTCCGCGCCTGGGACGCGGCCCGCGGCGGCGGGCTGCAGCGCAAGGCCGTGGTGGGCCAGCTCAACGAGGTGGGCGGGATGCTCGCCTACCGCCATCCCGAGGCGCTGCAGCGCAGACTGTGGGGCGTCGCGGCGAACCTGGCCGTGCTGGCCGGCTGGATGTCCCACGACGTGGGGCTGGAGCCCACCGCCCAGAAGTACTTCGTGATCGCCGCGCACGCGGCCCGGGAGGGCGGTGACCGGCCGCGGGCGAGCGAGGCGCTGTCCCGCGCCGCCCGGCAGATGGTGCACATCGGCCGCCCGGACGACGCGCTCGATCTGATGAAGCTGGCGTCGTCCGGCGCGGGGGACGAGGCGCTGCCACGCACCCGGGCCATGTTCCGCACCATCGAGGCCTGGGCGCACGCCTCGAAGGGGCACGGCCAGGCGGTGCGCCGCACCCTGGGGGAGGCGGAGGAACTGTTCGTCTCCGACCAGGACCGGGGGCCCGCGCCCAGCTGGATGCAGCTGTTCAACGAGGCCGACTTGCACGGGATGCAGGGGCTGGTCTACCGCACCCTGGCCGAGCACGAACCGGGCGTCGCGGCCGTCTCGCAGCGGCACGCCATGGATGCGTTGCGGATGCGGGAGGGCGGCCGGCAGCGGTCGCAGATCTTCGACCACATCTCCATCGCCTCGGCCTGCTTCATCGGCGGCGACCCGGAGCAGGGGGCCGCCTCCGCCCGGCAGGCGCTGGCCACGATCGAGCAGAACTCCTCGCACCGCACCTGGGACCGGCTGCGCGAGATGTACCGGCTCACCGCGCCGTACGCCTCGTCCGCCGCGGTCCGGGAGCTGCGGGCGGAGATCCAGCAGACCATGCCGAGGGGGCTGGGCCACCAGAAGGGAGCCGGAGGCGGGGCGAAGGGGGCGGGCGGGGCGGCGAAGAGCACGGTCGTCTAGCGACGGCGGCCCGTCATATCGGCTCGTACCGGCCTGTATCGGCTCGTATCAGCCGATCATCGCGAGCAGTACGCAGGCGTCGCCCTCACGCCGCTCGTCGTCGAACTCCTCGGCCACCACCCGTACGCACTCCTGCGTGCCGCGGGCGGCGGCGAACCGTGGCGCGAGCCCGAGCAGCCGCTCGGCCGTCACCGCGGGGTCCTCGGCGTCCGTGGCGAGCCCGCCCGCGTGCAGCAGGAGCAGATCGCCCGGCTCCAGCCGCTCCTCGGCCTGGGCGTACGTGGCGCCCGTGGTGCCGCCGAGCAGCACACCGGCCGGGGGCCGCAGGGCGCGCCCCGCCCCGTCGCGGAACAGCAGCGGAGCGGGGTGCCCGGCCTGCGACCACACCAGGGTGCGGGTGGCCGGGTCGTACCGGCCGCAGACGGCGCTGCCCAGGGCGGGCTGGGAGGAGACGTCGAGCAGCTGGTTCAGCCGCCCCATCAGCGGGCCCGGTTCGATCCCGGCCACCGCCATGCCGCGCACCGCGCCCAGCACCATCGCCATGCCGGAGGTCGCGGCGACGCCGTGGCCGGTGAGGTCGCCGACGCTGAGCAGGGTCCCGCCGTCGGGCAGTTCGAGCGCGTCGTACCAGTCGCCGCCGATCAGCGCGCTGTTCGCGGCGGGGAAGTAGTGGGAGGCGACATCGAGGGCGGTGCTCGCGGGCCGCCCGCCGCGCGCGAGGGGCGCGGAGCCGCGCCAGGGTGGCAGGACCGCCTCGTGCAGCTCGACCGCCAGCCTGCGCTCGCTGCGGGCGAGGTGCCGCTGGCGCTGGAGCGAGTCGCGGGACTCGCGCACCGCCCGCTCGCTGCGGCGCAGCTCGCTCACATCGCGGAGCACGGCCCACATGGAGGCGGTGCTGCCGTCGGCGTCCAGCACGGGCTCGCCCGCCATGTGCACCGTACGGACGGCGTCGTCCGCGCGGACGACCCGGAACTCGCCGTCGATCGGCTTTCCGTCCACCAGGCAGTCCGTGACCATCGCGGTCAGCACCGGCTGATCGTCGCCGACGACCCAGGAGGGCAGCTCGTCCAGGGACAGCCCGCCCTCCTCGGGGCCGCGGCCGAAGATCTGGCACAGCTCGTCGGACCAGGTCACCTCGTCGGTGAGCAGATTCCACTCGGCGCTGCCGACGCGGTTGAGCAGCGAGCCGTGGCCGGGGCCGTGGCCGGGGTCCTGCTGTGGCGCGCCCTGCCCCGGTGCGTCCTGCCCCGTCGCGTCCTGCCCGGTCGCGTACTGGTCCAGAGGCTTCTCCTCCGGAGCCGCCTCATCCGCTTCCTCCGGCCGCTCGGACGGCAGTCCCTCGCGCAGCTGGTCCAGATGCTGGCCGAGATCGTCCAGATGGTGGACCGCGAGATCGCACAGGGCGCGCTGCCAGCGCAGCTGGGTCTCGTTCGCCGTACCGCTCAGGTCCGCCGTGGTGTCGCGCCGCACGGCGGCGATGCCGCCGCGGAGCCGCCGGGTCTGCGTGATGAGCGCATCGACCGTGCCGCGCTGGGGCGACGGGGCGGCGGGGTGGTCCGCGGAGCGGGGGGACGGCATGTGTTCTCCGATACGGGCCGGTACGGCGCGGCGCTGCCGGGTCTGATGGGGTAAGGACCGGTAACGACTCTTGCACAGGCCGCGACGTCGCGTAAGTCGTTTGGCAATACCCGATCCGGTGGTGCTTCTGGCATATGTCAATGGCTTTCCTGGGGCAAGTCGGGCGCGGCTCGGTGGAGCATCCGGTTCCGGGTAGGCTGCGGCGCTCGGGATTCCCTCAGTCCAGGTGTTCATCCGGCATATGGCGCCAGGACACCGGCAAGAATGCCGGTCTACGGAAATCCCGTTGCCAGCGAACCCCCCGCACCGGATGCTGACCTCATGTTCGATCCAGACATAGCGCCCAGCGGTACCCTGCTCGGCCTCCTCCAGCGAGGCCGCGGCGACGGTACTCTGCATGCCCTCGCCGCGCCGCGGGCCGAGGCGCTCGCGGCACTGCACCACTGTGTGCTGCACGACCCCCGCCGTGACTGGCAGGTCGAGAACCGCTCCCTCTATTACGCCCGGCTCTGCCTGGACCTCGACGCGGACCTCGACGAAATCGAACAGCACCTCTTCCACCCCCACGACCTGGTCAACACCGACGAGGAGCGCACCGGGCTCGCCCTCGCCGTCCTCGGCCACCTCGCCGCGTACGACCGGCTCGACGCGCTGCGGCTGCTGCGCCGGTACGCCGCCGCCGGGAGCAACTGGGAATGGGCCCTGGACGAGCTGGCCCTGCGCGACGACGACGCCGGGCTGCGCGCCCTGGCCCCCGCCGTACTCGGCCGCTTCCCCGAGACTCCCGACGGCGAGGCCGAACTCGCCACCGCCGCGCGCGGCGCCTACGAGCCCCGCCCCTGGCGGCTGTGGGCCGACGACCCGGCGTACGGCCCGCGCGTGCGCGCCGCGCAGGAACAGGGCGCCTTCGACCGCTGGCAGCGCCAGCTGCGTCCCTCCGGGCCGCGGCCCGGCTGGAGCGTCCACGACGTCCTGGTCTGGGCCCAGCAGGAACACGACCTGCGGCCCGGCGCCCGGCGCCCGGACGCCGCCGCCCGCTGCCTCGCCGCCGTCGCCGGTCCGGAGGACCGGCCCGAGCTGCTGGCCGCCGCCGCGTCGGCTCCGGACGCCGCCCGCGCGACCGCCCTGCGGCACCTGGCGGACACCGGCGACCCCGAGGTGCTGGACCTGATCGAGGCCGCCGTGACCGAGCCGGACGCCTCGGAGCCGGTCTCCCGGGCCGCCCTCGGCGCCTTCGAACGCATGCGCAGTATCGCCGCCCTGGACCGCGCCCGGATCTGGGCCCACCGCCCCGACGAGCTCGGCGCCGCGGCCGCCGCGATGCTCGCCGCCCGGGGCGGACTGTACGACGCGGGCCTCGTCCTCGCCGCCCTCCGTCGCACGGTGCGGGCCGAGGGCCCGCACAGCCAGGCCCTGTGGACGCTCGTGGACGGCGCCGGCCGCCTCGCGATCACCTGCGCCGCCCCCGTCCTGCGCCACATCTACCGCGAAACCGCCTCCTCCCACCTCCGCGGCCGCGCCGCCCGTGCCCTGGCCGCCACCGATCCCTCGTTCGCCGCCGGCTTCGCGGTCGAATGCCTGTGGGACTGCGAGGAGGCCACCCGCGAACTCGCCGCCCGCCACGCCGCCACCGGTGACGCCCGCGTCGTGGAACAGCTCCGCAGACTGGCCGCCGACCCGGCCGAGGAAGCGGAGGTCCAAACCGCGGTCCGCAGCCGCATCGACCCCGACGCCGCCGAAGTCTGACCCCCGGAGTCTGACCCCCGGCCCGACCGCGGGGTGTCAACCCGGGGTGGCCGGGGTCGCCGGTACGGGTGACCGACGGGTTTACGCCATGTGGTCGGCCGTAAACCCCGCGGCCGGGGTGGGGTTTGGGGTGGTTCCTCCGGCACTCGCCCGGCTTCGGCGGGCGCGGGGGCCAACGCTCACGGGACGTTTCACGGCGCGCAAGGTGCACGATGCCGGGGCCACCCTTCGTACGCCGACAACACCGGTATGCGAGTCGCCATCGTGACCGAATCCTTCCCGCCCGACATCAACGGCGTCGCTCATTGCACGCTCCAGACCGCCCAGCATCTCCACCGGCGCGGCCACCAGCCGCTCGTCATCGCTCCCGCGGGCCCGCACGACGGGTCGCCCGACGCGACCGGGGACATCGACGGGGCGCATCCGTTCCCCGTCGTCCGGATCCCCTCCCTGCCCCTGCCCGGCTATCCGCAGGTGCGGGTCGCGCTGCCCAGCCGCCGGCTCGCCGCAGCGATCACCGCGCACCGCAGCGATCTCGTCCACCTGGCCAGCCCCTTCGTGCTCGGCGCGCGCGGGATGACGGCCGCGCTGCGGCTGCGGATCCCCGCCGTCGCCGTCTACCAGACCGACCTGGGCGGCTACGCCCGTACATACCTCGGCGCGGGCGAGAACGCGGCCTGGCGCCGGATACGGGCCGTCCACACCGCCGCCGACCGCACCCTCGCCCCGTCCACCGCCGCCGCCCGCGACCTCGACGAGCACGGGGTGCCGCGGATCGCGCTGTGGCCGCGCGGCGTCGACACCGAGCGGTTCCACCCCTCGCGCCGCGACCCGGAGCTGCGCCGCTCCCTGGCCCCCGGGGGCGAGCTGATCGTCGGCTACGTCGGCCGTCTGGCGCCCGAGAAGAACGTCGAGCTGCTGGCCCCGCTGTGTGCGCTGCCCGGCGTCCGGGTGGTCGTGGTCGGGGACGGGCCGAGCGAGCCCGCGCTGCGCGCGGCCATGCCCGGCGCCCGCTTCCTCGGCCGCCGGACCGGCACCGAGCTGGCCCGCGTCTTCGCCTCCCTCGACGTCTTCGCGCACACCGGTCCGCAGGAGACCTTCTGCCAGACCGTGCAGGAGGCGCAGGCCAGCGGCGTGTCGGTGGTCGCGCCCGCCGCGGGCGGCCCGCTCGACCTCGTCGACCACGGCCGTACCGGACTGCTGGTGCCGCCCGGCGACGCGGACGAGGTACGCGACGCCGTGTCCCTCCTCGCCGCCCACCCCCGGAAGCGCGCCGCGCTCGGGCAGGCGGGCCGGGAGGCGGTCGAGGGACGTACCTGGGAGGCGATCGTCGACCAGCTGATCGACCACTACGCCGAGGTCCTGATGGCCCGTACGGCGGTGGCGGCATGAGCGGCCACACCCACGGGCCGCTGCGCATCGTCCGGCTCGCCAACTTCGTCACCCCCTCCTCCGGCGGCCTGCGCACCGCGCTGCGCGAGCTGGGCGCGGGCTACCAGGCGGCCGGGCACGAATCCGTCCTGATCGTGCCGGGGGAGCGCGACGCGGACGAGCACACCCGCCAGGGCCGCGTGATCACCCTCCCCGGCCACTCCGTGCCCGGCACCGGCGGCTACCGGGTGCTGACCGACCGGCGGCGGCTGGCCCGGCTGCTCGACGGGCTCGCGCCCGACCGGCTGGAGGTCTCCGACCGCACCACGCTGCGCTGGACGGGGGAGTGGGCGCGGCGCGCCCGCGTGCCCGCCGTGATGGTCTCCCACGAGAGCGCCGACGCCGTGCTGCGCACCTGGGGCGTGCCCGAGGCGGCCGCCCGGGGCGCGGCCGACCGGCTGAACCGCCGTACCGCGAGGGCGTACGCACGGGTCGTCTGCACCACGGAGTGGGCCGAGCGCGAGTTCGTACGCATCGGCGCGCGCAATGTCGTACGCGCCCCCCTGGGCGTCGACCTCGGCCACTTCCACCCCTCCCACTACGACGGCGCCCTGCGCGAGCACCACCGTGGCGGCGCCGCGGTCCTGCTCGCCATGTGCTCCCGCCTGTCGCCCGAGAAGCGGCCGGGCCGCGCGCTCGACGCCCTCGCCGAGCTGCGGCGGCGCGGCGTCCCGGCGGCGCTCGTCGTCGCGGGCGACGGCCCGATGCGCGCCCGGCTGGAGGCCCGCGCCCGCGCCGAGGGGCTTCCGGCGGCCTTCCTCGGCCATGTCGGCGACCGGACCCGGCTGGCCGCGCTCCAGGCGAGCGCGGACGTCGTCCTCGCCCCGGGCCCGGCGGAGACCTTCGGGCTGGCCGCGCTGGAGGCACTGGCGTGCGGGTCGCCCGTGGTCGTCAGCGCCCTGTCCGCGCTCCCCGACATCGTCGGCCCGGCGGGCGCGACGGCGGCCGACAACGGGGCGGCGTTCGCGGACGCCGTCGCCCAGATCCTGGCCCGCCCCGAGCCCGTACGCCGCGCCACGGCCCGGGCCCGCGCCGAGCGCTACGGCTGGCCCGCGGCGGTCGACGCCTTCCTGGCCGCCCACGACGTGCCCCGCCCCCGGCCCGACGGCCGTATCCCGGCCCGCACGGCGGTCGGCGGTGCCCGGTGAGCGCACCCGGCGCTCACCCGGCCCGTCGGCCGCACCTTGCGACCACGCCCGGCGGTACGACGGCCCCGGGCGCCCGGACCGGCCGGCTCGCGGCGGCCGCCGCCGCGCCCGACGGACGCGCCGCCCATGCCGTGAGTGGCCGGACCGACACGCGGCCCACTCCGGACGCGGCCGCTGAGGCCGGTGCCCCGGCCTCCGCCGGGCCGGTTCCCAGCCGTCCGGCCGTCATCCCGGCGCCGGTGGGCGCGGCCGGTCGAGCGGTTCCGGGTGCTGCCGCACGAGGGCACGGCGGTGCCGGCGCCGATCCGTCCGCGTCGTCGACCTCGGAGGCGGACACGGTCGCCCAGCAGGCCCGGCCCGCCGAGTCCGCCGACCGGACGTGTGCCCCGGGCAGCGGCCGCATGGCGGCCTCGGGGAGCGCCGTGCCGCCGGGCCCGGCATCACCGCCCCGGCACGTGGTCCCCTCCGGCCCGGCGGCCGCCCGACGTGGGGCGCGCCCCACTCCGGACGGCTCCGCCCGCTCGGCCGTACCGATCGGGAACGGCCGCTGCCCGGCGGTGTCGGCCGCCGATGCGGCGACCGGCCCGCCGCCCGCCGCGCCGAGCGGTCCGGTCCGCCGGGCGGCGCCCGCAGTGCCGGAGGCCGACGGCGATGCCGCAACCACCCCGGCCGTGGGCGCGAAACTGCCCGCACCGGCTGCCCCGGACGCCCGGTGGGCCGTTGCTGCTGCGCCAGATGGCCCGGCGGGCGGGCCGATGGTGCCGGAGATCCACGGTGCGGGGGCGGCCGGGTGGCCGTCTGCCGGTGGTGACGCCGTGGGCGACCGCGCCGCGGCCGCGGCGCTGCCCGCACCGGGCGCTCCGGACGCGCGCCGGGCCGTTGCTGCTGCCCCCGGAGGCCCTGCGGGCGAGCCGGTGGTGCCGGAGATCTGCCCTGCGAGGGGCGAGGGGCGGGTGCCCGCCGGTGCTGGTGCCGTGCGCGACTCGTATGCGGACCCCGCATACCGCGCCCCGGCCGTGGGCGCGGCGCTGCCCGCACCCGCACCCGCTGCCCCGGTGGGTGCGGCGGTGGTGCCGGAGATCCACGGTGCGGGGGCGGCCGGGTGGCCGTCTGCCGGTGGTGACGCCGTGGGCGACCGCGCCCCGGCCGCGGGCGCGGCGCTGCCCGCACCGGCCGCTCCGGACGCGCGCGTCGTGCCCGGTGGCCCGGCGGTTCCGGAGGTCCGTCACGCCGGGGCCGCCGGCCGCCCGCAGATCCGCCGCGCCGAGGCCGCCGGCCGTCCGCTCGTCGGTGGGGGCGCCCCGGCCGTGCCCACCACGCGGTTCGCCGCGCTCGGCGACTCGCTCACCGAGGGGCTCGGGGACCCCGTGACCGGCGGCGGGTGGCGGGGGTGGGCGGCGCTGCTGGCGGGGGCGGCGGGGCCGCACGGGGAGCCCGTCGACTTCGTCAACGTCTCCCGCAGCGGCGCGCTCGCCGCCGACGTGGCCGGTGAGCAGCTGACCGCCGCCCGCCGGGCCCGTCCGCATCTCGCGTCCGTCGTGGTCGGCATGAACGACACCCTGCGCGACACCTTCGACATCCGCCGGGTCGCCGAGGCACTGGACGCCACGATCGGCGCGCTGCGCGCCGACGGGACGGTGGTGCTCACCGCGTGCCTGCCCGATCCGGGCCGGATGCTGGGGCTGCCGGACGCGCTCGCCCGGCCGCTGGGGCGCCGTATGCGGGCCGTCAACACGGTGGTGCACGCGCTGTCCGGGCGGTACGGCGCCGTGCATGTGGAGCTGACCGAGCACGGCTGGGTCACGGACCGCGCGGCGTGGAGCGTGGACCGGTTGCATCCGAGCGAGCTGGGGCACCGGCTGCTGGCGCGGGAGTTCCACACCGCGCTCACGGCCCGCGGGATCGCCATGGGCGACCCGCCGTCCACGGCGCTCGACGGCCCGGCGCCCTCGCGGGCCGGGAGCGCCTGGTGGATGGCGACCCGGGGCACGCGCTGGGTCGTGGACCGCTGTACCGATCTGCTGCCCGGACTCCTCGCGCTGGCGGCGCAGGAGGTCCGCCACCGGGTGCGGGGGACCGGACAGCTGCTCGACGGGCAGGAACGCCGGGCCGCGCTGGCCGCGCTCGCCGCGCTGCCCCGGGCGACACCGGTCGAGCTCGGCACAACAACCCCACACGCTGCGACAATGGCGGGATGACGGGTCGCTGGGAATTCTGGATCGACCGTGGCGGTACCTTCACCGACGTCGTCGGGAAGCGCCCGGACGGCCGCCTGGTCACCCGCAAGCTCCTGTCCCACCATCCCGAGCGCACCATGGACGCGGCCGTCGCCGGGATCCGGCAGACGCTGGGGCTCGGGCCGGACGAGCCGGTTCCGGCCGACCGGATCGCCGTCGTCAAGATGGGCACCACCGTCGCCACCAATGCCCTGCTGGAACGCAAGGGCGAGCCCACGGTGCTCGTCGTCACGGCCGGTTTCCGGGACGCGCTGCGCATCGCGTACCAGAACCGCCCGCGGCTGTTCGACCGCCGGATCGTGCTGCCGGAGGCGCTGTACGACCGGGTGATCGAGGTGCCCGAGCGGGTGGACGCGCACGGCGGCGTCGTACGCCCCCTGGACCTCGGTGCCGCCACCGAGGCGCTGCGCGCCGCCCACCGTGACGGCTTCCGCAGCGCCGCGGTCGTCCTGACGCACGGCTACCGGTATGCCGCGCACGAGCGCGCGGTGGGCGAGGCGGCCCGCGCGCTCGGCTTCACGCAGGTGAGCTGTTCGCACGAGGTGAGCCCGCTGATGAAGCTGGTGTCGCGCGGCGACACCACCGTGGTGGACGCGTACCTCTCGCCGATCCTGCGCGCTTACGTCGAGGACGTGGCCGCCGAGCTGCGCGGCATCCGGCTGATGTTCATGCAGTCCAACGGCGGGCTGCGGGAGGCCGCGCACTTCCGGGGCAAGGACGCGGTGCTGTCGGGGCCCGCGGGCGGTGTCGTGGGCATGGTGCGCTCCTCGGCCGAGGCCGGTCACACCGAGGTCATCGGCTTCGACATGGGCGGCACCTCGACCGATGTGTCGCACTACGCGGGCGAGTTCGAGCGGATCTTCGGGACCGAGGTCGCGGGGGTGCGGATGCGCGCGCCCATGATGAACATCCACACCGTCGCGGCGGGCGGCGGCTCGGTGCTCCACTTCGACGGGCGCCGCTACCGGGTGGGCCCGGACTCGGCCGGTGCCGTCCCCGGCCCCGCCTGCTACCGGCGCGGCGGCCCGCTGACCGTGTCCGATGCCAACGTGATGCTGGGCCGGATCCAGGCCGCCCACTTCCCGGCGGTCTTCGGCCCGCACGCCGACCAGCGGCTCGACGCGGACACCGTACGGGAGCGCTTCGCCCGCCTCGCCGAGGAGATCGCGGAGGCGACCGGCGACCGGCGCGGCCCGGAGGAGGTCGCGGCGGGCTTCCTGGACATCGCCGTGCTGAACATGGCCAACGCGGTCAAGAAGATCTCCGTGCAGCGCGGTCACGACGTCACCCGCTACGCGCTCACCAGCTTCGGCGGCGCGGGCGGCCAGCACGCGTGCGCGGTCGCGGACGCCCTCGGCATCAGCACGGTGATCGTGCCGCCGCTGGCCGGGGTGCTCTCGGCGTACGGCATCGGGGTCGCCGACGCCACCGCGATGCGCGAGCAGGCCGTGGAGAGGGAGCTGAGCGAGGAGTCGCTGCCTCAGGTGCGCGAGCTGTGCGCGCGGCTGTCCGGCCGGACCCGCGACGAGCTGCTGGCCGACGGCGTCCCCGGGGACAGCGTGCGCACCACGGCCCGGGTCCATCTGCGGTACGCGGGCACCGACGCCGCCCTCCCCGTCCCGCTGGACTCCGCCGCCGCGATGACCGACGGCTTCGTACGGGCGCACCGCGCGCGCTACGCCTTCACCATGGACAAGCCGCTCGTGATGGAGGCGGTGTCGGTGGAGGCGGTCGGCGCGGCGGGCCCGGCGGGCGGCCACGCCGTGGAACCGCCGCCCAGGAAGGGCGCCCTGGCGCCGGTGGCGACCGCGAGGATGTTCACGGCGGGCCGGTGGCAGGACACCGGCCTGTACGAACGCGCCGGGATGCGCCCCGGGGACACCCTCACCGGCCCCGCGGTCATCGCCGAGGACGACGCCACCACCGTCGTCGACCCCGGCTGGCAGGCGGCCCTGGGCGACCGCGGCCATCTGCTGCTCACCCGGGTCCGGCCCCGGCCGCACACGGCCGCGGTCGGCACCGAGGTGGACCCGGTGATGCTGGAGGTGTTCAACAGCCTCTTCATGGCCATCGCCGAACAGATGGGCCTGCGCCTGGAGAACACCGCCCACTCCGTCAACATCAAGGAGCGGCTGGACTTCTCCTGCGCCCTGTTCGACGCCGACGGCAACCTGATCGCCAACGCCCCCCACATCCCGGTGCACCTGGGATCGATGGGCGAGTCCATCAAGGAGGTGCTGCGGCGCAACGGCGCGACCATGCGGCCGGGCGACGTCTACGCCATCAACGACCCGTACCACGGCGGCACCCACCTCCCGGACGTCACGGTCGTCACCCCGGTCTTCGACGACGGCGGGACGGAGCTGCTGTTCCTCGTCGCCTCCCGCGGCCACCACGCCGAGATCGGCGGCATCACCCCCGGCTCCATGCCCGCCTTCAGCCGCACCATCGAGGAGGAGGGCGTGCTCTTCGACAACTGGCTGCTGGTACGGGACGGCGCGCTGCGCGAGCGCGAGACCCGCGAGCTGCTGACCGCCGGGCCCTACCCCTCCCGCGCCCCGGACGCCAACCTCGCCGATCTGCGCGCCCAGATCGCCGCCAACGAGAAGGGCATCCAGGAACTGCGCCGCATGATCGGCGAGTTCGGCCTGGACGTCGTGCACGCCTACATGCGCCACGTCCAGGACAACGCCGAGGAATCGGTGCGCCGTATCGTCGGCGCCCTCCGGGACGGCTGTTGCGCCTACGAGACCGACAGCGGGGCCGTCATCCGCGTCACCGTCACCGTCGACCGCACGGGCCGCGCCGCCGTCCTGGACTTCGCCGGTACGTCACCCCAGCAGCCGGGCAACGCCAACGCGCCCAGCTCGGTGGTGATGGCGGCCGTGCTGTACGTCTTCCGCACCCTGGTCGCCGAGGACATCCCGCTCAACAGCGGCTGCCTGAAACCCCTGGAGGTCCGCATCCCCGAGGGCTCGATGCTGGCCCCGGTGTACCCGGCCGCCACCGTCGCCGGGAACGTCGAGACCTCCCAGGCCGTCACCGGCGCCCTCTACGCGGCGCTCGGCGTCCAGGCCGAGGGCTCCGGCACCATGAACAACGTCACCTTCGGCAACGACCGTGTCCAGTACTACGAGACGGTGGCCGGCGGCTCGGGCGCGGGCGACGGTTTCGACGGCGCCGACGCCGTGCAGACCCATATGACCAACTCCCGGCTCACCGACCCCGAAGTGCTGGAGTGGCGCTATCCGGTCAGGGTGGAGAGCTTCGAGGTGCGGCGGGACAGCGGCGGCCGCGGCCGCTGGCGCGGCGGCCACGGCGTCACCCGCCGCATCCGCTTCCTGGAGCCGATGACGGTGGCCCTGCTCACCGGCCACCGCCGAGTCGCCCCGTACGGCATGGCGGGCGGCGCGCCGGGCGCGCTCGGCGCCAACCTCATCGAGCGCGCCGACGGCTCGGTGGACCGGCTGAAGGGCTGCGACGCGGCCGACGTCGGTGTGGACGACGTCCTCGTGGTCCACACCCCGGGCGGCGGCGGTTACGGCCCGGCACGGGGCTGACGGCCGCTCGCCGCCTCCGCCGCCGTTTTGGCGCGATCAACCCCGTTTGCGGCCGCGGGGGTGGGAAACCCGACTTCTGTCAAGCCCGCCAAGCCTTGTGCGCGAGGTCGGCTGCGTGCCCTCATGACCACCCATTGGATGCGGTACACCCGCGTGGGCGAGGGCGGGAATTCACCAGGACGCACCACAGAAGGGGCAGTCATGGATTGGTGGCAGAGCGCGGCATGCGTGGACGAGGACCCCGAGCTTTTCTTCCCGGTGGGGGCGGCCGGACCCGCGGCCCAGGCGCAGCAGGCCCAGGCCAAGGAGGTCTGCCACCGCTGCCCGGTGATCCACCAATGCCTCGCGTACGCGCTGGACACCGGCGTGACGCACGGCGTGTGGGGCGGCACCGACGAGGAGGAACGCCGGGTGCTGCGCCGCCGGGAGCGGCGGCAGGCGCGCGGCGCACCCTCGCCGGGCCCGGGCGCCCCGCCGCGCGGCGGTCAGCCGTCGCACAGCGGCAGGCGCAGGGACGGGCGGTCGGCCGCCCACGCCCCGAGCAGGCGGTCCGACCAGCGCGCCTCCAGGTAGTCGGTGGCCTGGATCCCGAAGACGACGGCCGGGGCCTGGTCCGGCTCCTGCGCGAGGAAGCCGCCGATGACGTCCCGGCGCATCAGCTGCTCGTGCACCGCGTCGGCCTCGATGTGCTCGGTGAAGAACCGTACGCACCGGGGCTCGGCGCCCAGCCGCTCCAGCGCCCGGGCCAGCCGCCGGGCGCCGGGCGACGAGGTGATCTCCAGGGTGGCGAAGTGCCCGGCCATCGCGCCCCGCAGCGAGCGGTGCAGGCCGAGCTGCGACATCAGGTTGACGGTGGCGAGGGTCTCGGCGGGGGCGTGGTCCAGGTAGCGGCCGTACCCCGGATCGAGCCCGGCCCCTTCCATCGCCTCGGCGAACAGCCGGGCGTGCACCCGGTCGCCGTGGCCCGCCCCGAACTCGTCGAACGCCACCGCCACCAGTGACGCCTTGGGCTGTCCGGTCAGCCGGGGGATCAGCCACGCCTGCGGATCGGCCTCCTTCAGCTGGTACAGCGAGCGGTGCGCCAGATATTCGCGCGTCTGCCCCCAGGTGCCCCGGCGCTGGAGGTGGTGGCTGACGCCGGGCGCGTCCAGCGGTTCGGCCAGCAGCCCGTCCAGTGCACCGGCCACATCCGCGCCACCGGGCACCGCCTCGCGCAGCGCGCCCAGGAACCGGTCCTCCAGCGCGGCCCGCAGCCGCAGCAGATCCGGCTGCCACTCCCACGCCTCGTCGACGCCCGCGAAGCCGCGGTAGTGGAGTTCGTACGCGAGGTACAGCGCGAGCTGAAGGTCCTCGCCGAACGGATCGGCGTCCCCGGCCTCCGGCAGCCCGCCCGGCGGCGGGGCCTGCAGCAGGGCGGTACGGACCGCGGCGGACAGCGGACCGCGGGCCTCCGGCAGCCCGGGCGGACCGGACGCCGCGCCGGATGCCGCTCCGGGCGTCTCGCTCAGGGCCGTGTTCCGTGTGCTGGTGGTCACCGCTCACCCTTCCCCTTCGGCCCGTCGTGCCCGTCCGGGCCGGGACCGTGGCCTTCGCCGATGTCGTCGTAGCGCTCCAGCGGGCGGACCGCCGGGCCCTGCAGCACGCTGCCGTCGACGCCGAAGCGGGACCCGTGGCACGGGCACTCCCAGGTCCGCTCGGCGTCGTTGAACCGCACCAGGCACCCCAGATGGGTGCAGCGGGCGGACAGGGCGTGCAGCGCCCCCTCCTCGTCGCGGTGCACGGCGCGCTGCCCCGCCCCGACGCGCACGACCGCCCCGCCGCCCGGCGGGATGTCGCCGACCGCGTCCGCGCCGTCCCCGGAGATCCGGTCGCCGAAGAAGTGGCGCGCCACCTCGCCCTGCAGCCGCAGCAGCGCCGGGGCCTCGCGCAGCGGGTTCAGCCGCCGCGGATCGTAGAGGTCCGTCCACGGCAGCGGCTCACCCGCCAGCCGCGCGGCCAGCAGCCGCCCGGTGAGCACACCGCCGGTCATGCCCCATCCGGCGAAGCCGGTGGCCACGTACGCGTGCCGGGCGGCGGGGTGCAGCGGGCCCACGTACGGCACGTGGTCGGTGGTCCAGTTGTCCTGCGCGGCCCAGCGGAACGCGGGCTCGGCGCCGGGGAAGCGCCGCCGCGTCCAGGAGATCAGCCGCTCGTAGCGGCCCTCGACGCTGCCCACCCCGGGCGTGAACTTCTCCCCGGTGACCACGAGCAGCCGCCGCCCCTCGCCGTAGGGCGCGGTACGGACCGACCGGGTGTCGTCCTCGGGCGTGAGGTACATGCCGCGCGGGGCGCGGTCCTCCGGCAGCACCGCGGCGACGACCAGCTCGCGCCGCGCCTTCAGCCGGGGGAAGAGCAGCGCCCGGTCGAAGATCGGGTAGGCGGTGGTGACCACGACCTCACGGGCCCGGATCCGCGCTCCGCGGTCGGTGGTGAGACGGCAGGGGTGGCCCTCGCCCAGGCCCATGACCCGCGAGTTCTCATAGATCCGGCCGCCACGCGCGACCAGGTCCTCGGCCAGCACCAGCAGGTACTTCCGGGGGTGGAACTGGGCCTGGTCCGGGACCCGGACCGCGCCCGCGACGGGGAAGGGCAGATCCGTCTCCGTCGTGAACGAGGCGTCGAGACCGGCCGCCTCGGCCGCCTCCGCCTCGGCCCGCACCGCGTCCAGGGACTCCTCGCTCTCGGCGTAGGTGTACGCCGGGGCCCGCTCCAGATCGCAGTCGATGCCCAGCTCGGCGGCCACCCGGCCGATCCGGTCCACCGCGTCGAGCTGGGACGCCGCGTACAGCCGCGCCGCCTCCTCGCCGCGCGAGGCGCGGATGTCCTGGTAGGCGAGCCCCTGCAGGGCGGAAACCTTGGCCGTGGTGTGGCCGGTCGCCCCCGCGGCCAGCCGGTCCGCCTCGATCAGCGCCACCTGCCGCCCGGCCCGCGCCAGCTCCCAGGCGGTGCAGATCCCCGCGATGCCGCCGCCGACGACCGCGACCTCGACCTCGGGGACGGCGTGCTCGGGGCACGGCTCCAGGGCCGGATACGCCGGGCCCGGGGCGGACTCCATCCAGTACGACGCGGGCGCGAACCCGGTGGGAAGACTCGTCATCGACCGCTCCTCTTCCGCCGCTCTTCCGCCGCTCTTCCGCCGCTCTCACTGCCGGTTTTCCCCGCTCTCGCGGGCCCGCCGAGTGCCCCCGATCGCCCGGCCGACGCACCCGGCCGGGCACATCGGCCCGGTTTCGACCGGTGCGGATGAGGTACCTGGGACGAATGCGACTGATTGCGCCTCCAGGGGTGTACGCGCCGCAGGACGACACCGCCCTGCTGGCCGAGGCGGTACGCCGGGAGCCCGGCGTACCGGGCGCCCAGGTGCTGGACATCGGAACCGGTACCGGTGCGCTGGCGGTCCTCGCCGCGCGCTGCGGAGCCGCGGGGGTCGAGGCCGTGGACGTCTCGGCGCGCGCGGTGCTGGCAGCCTGGCTGAACGCCCGGCTCCACGGCGAGCCGGTGCGGGTCCGCCTCGGTGAGCTGGCGTCCGTGGCCCACGGGCGGCGCTTCGACGTCGTCCTGGCCAACCCGCCCTATGTGCCCTCGCGCCATTCCCGCCCCTTCCAGCGGGCCGCGGGCGGCCGCGCCTGGAACGCCGGGCCGGACGGCCGGGAGATGCTGGACCGGCTGTGCGACCGGATGCCGGGGCTGCTGCGCCCGCGGGGGGTGCTGCTGCTCGTGCAGTCCGCGCTGAGCGGCGTCGGAACGACGCTGGAGCGGCTGGCCGCGCAGGGTCTGCACGCGGATGTGACCGCACGCCGCGTCATCCCGTTCGGGCCCGTGCTGCTGCGGCACAGCCCCTGGCTGGTCGCCCGGGGGCTGATCGGCCCGGGCGAGGACAAGGAGGAGCTGGTGGTGATCCGTGCCATCCGCACGACCGAGTGCAGCAGCTGTGCCCGCTGACCCGGCCCCCGCCGGCCCGGCGCCCGACGAGCCCGGCGCCCGGTGCCCCGCCGAGCCCGGCGCCGCCGCCCGGGCCCCGGCCCGGCGCGTCGTCGTCGATCCCGGGGGCCCGCTGCTGGTCGAGGGGCCGGTGGAGGTCGTCCTGGCGGACGGCACCACGGTCCGCTCCGACCGGGTGATGGTGGCGGTGTGCGCCTGCGGGCGCAGCGGCCGCTACCCCTGGTGCGACACCAGTCACCGCCGCCCGGTGCGCACCCGGGACACCGGGGACGGCTGACCCGGGCGGCGCGGCGGGGCGAACCGCACCGGGGTACCGGGGACGGCCTGTGCCGCGGCGGCGAGATACGGCTCCGGGACGACGCCCACCACGGGGTAGCCGCCGGTCGTCGGATGGTCGGCGAGGAAGAGCACCGGGCGGCCGTCGGGCGGCACCTGGAGGGCGCCGAGCACCATGCCCTCGCTGGGCAGCTCGCCGTCCCTGGCGCGCTCCAGCGCGGGGCCCTCGGTGCGCAGCCCGATCCGGTTGCTCGCGGCCGAGACCCGGAAACGGCCGGTGGTGAGGGTGCGCAGCCCGGCGGCGGTGAACCAGTCGTCGCGCGGGCCGAGCACCACCGGAAGCACCAGCTCCGATACGACGTTCCCCAGGGGCGCGCAGTCCGCGCCCGGCGCCGGTCCGTACGGGGGGCCGAGGCGCAGCACGGCGCCGTCGGCGAGCGGCGCCGGGCCGAGCCCGGACAGCACGTCCGTGGCCCGGCTGCCGAGCACCGGGTCGGCGTGCACACCGCCGTCGAACGCCACGTAGGAGCGCACCCCGTGGGTGGCCGCCCCGGCCTCCAGCACGGCGCCCGCCGGGACCCGGACCGGCGCCCCCCACGCGGCGGGACGGCCGTCGACGGTGACCGGGCAGGGCGCGCCGGTGACCACCACCGTGGTCGCGCGGCGCAGCCGTACGGCACAGCCGGTCAGCGTGGTCTCCAGGGTCGCGGCCCCGTCCGGGTTCCCGGCCAGCCGGTTGGCGAGCCGGTGGGCGGGCTGGTCGAGCGCGCCGGAGCGGGGCACGCCGAGATGGGCGTGGCCCGCCCGGCCGAGGTCCTGGACGGTGGTGAGCGCGCCCGCCCGCACCACCGAGAAGGCGCTGTCCGTCACGGCGCGCCCCCGTCGGGTGCCGTGCCCGGGGTGACGGTGTCCTGGGTGACGGGTACGAAACGGACCCGGGCGCCGGGGACGAGGAGCGCCGCCGGTTCCCGCGCGGTGTCCCACAGCACCGCGTCCGTCGTTCCGATGAGCTGCCAGCCGCCGGGGGAGGAGCGCGGATAGACGCCGGTGTACGGGCCCGCGAGGGCGACCGAGCCGACCGGGACCCGGGTCCGGGGGGTGGCGCGGCGCGGTACGTGGAACCGCTCGGGAAGTCCCGTCAGATAGCCGAAGCCGGGGGCGAAACCGCTGAACGCCACGCGGAATTCGGTCTCCGAGTGAATCCGGGCCACCTCCTGGGGCGTGACGCCCCACAGCCCGGCGACATCCGTCAGGTCCGGCCCGTCGTAGCGGACGGCGACCTCCACGGCCTCCTCGCCGCCGCGGACCGGCGGCGGTATCTCCCAGGTCGCCAGCTCGGCGGCGAGACCGGCCGGATCGGCGACGCCGTCCAGCAGCACGGTGCGCGCGGCGGGCACGATCTCCCGGACGGCGGGCAGCGTACGGGCCGCGGCGCGGCGCAGCAGTTCGGCGTGCAGGGCCTCCACGGCCTCGCCGGTGCCGACTTCGAGGAGCAGTCCATGGTCGCCGACCGGCAGACAGGTCACCTCGGCGCGGCTCACGCGAACGCCGCCAAGCGCACGCCCGCGGCCGCCAGCTCGCTCCGTACCCGGCGGGCGAGTTCGGCCGCGCCGGGGGTGTCGCCGTGCAGGCACAGGGAGCGCGTCTCGATGTCGATCCGCCGGCCGTCGACCGAGGTGACGGCCCCGTCGCGGGCGAAGCCCAGGGCGCGCTTGACGACGGTGTCGGGGTCGGAGACGACGGCGCCGGGCTCGCCGCGCGGCACCAGCGTGCCCGCCGCGGTGTACGCGCGGTCGGCGAAAGCCTCGACGATCACCGGCAGTCCGGCCGCGCGGGCGGCCTCGTGCAGCCGGGAGCCGGGCAGGCCCAGCACGGGCAGCGGCCCGTCCGCCGCCAGCGTGATGCCCTCGGCCACGGCGGCGGCCTGCGCCGCGTCGTGCACGCTGCGGTTGTAGAGCGCGCCGTGCGGTTTGACGTAGGCCACCCGCGTCCCGGCGGCCCGGGCGAAGATCTCCAACGCGCCGATCTGATAGGCGATCTCGTCGGCCAGTTCGCGCGGCGGTACGTCCATGGCGCGCCGCCCGAAGCCCGCCAGGTCGCGGTAGGAGACCTGGGCCCCGATACGGACGCCGCGCTCGGCGGCCAGCGCGCAGACCCGGCGCATCGTCGAGGGGTCGCCCGCGTGGAAGCCGCAGGCGACGTTGGCGCTGGTGACGATGGACAGCAGGGCGTCGTCGTCGGTGAGCTGCCAGCGGCCGAAGCCCTCGCCGAGGTCGGCGTTGAGGTCGATCGTCGGATTCGCCATGGCATCACAAGCTAGCGATCGTTGAACGATCCGACAAGAAGTTGTTGTCGCCTTTTCGAATCTGGGCTTCACTTCTCGTCATACGGGGCGAACTCGCCGGATGAGACGTCACAGAGGGAGAGCGCGTGACAAATACCGCGAACGGGTCGAACGGGACACATGGCGTGGAGCGGCGGCTCACCGAGGCGTCCGACGTGTCCGAGGTCGCCGGAGTCGCCGGACTGGAGGCCGACCGGGCCCTGCTGGGGCGCACCAGCACCGCCGAGCGCGTCGCGGACATCCTGCGCGACCGCATCGCCGAGGGCTTCTTCCCGCCCGGCACCCGGCTGTCCGAGGACAGCGTCAAGGGGGCGCTGGGGGTCTCCCGCAACACCCTCAGGGAGGCGTTCCGGCTGCTCACCCACGAACGGCTGCTGGTGCACGAGCTGAACCGGGGCGTCTTCGTGCGCATCGTCACCGTCGACGACCTCCACGACATCTACCGGGTGCGCGGGATGGTCGAATGCGCAGCCGTACGGGGCCTGGGCGAACCGCCCTATCCGCTGGCCGCGCTCGAGGCGGCCGTCGCGGCGGGCGAACGCGCCGCGCGGGACCGGGCCTGGCAGGACCTGGCCACCGCCAACATCCGCTTCCACCAGGCGGTCGCGGGGCTCGCGGGCAGTCCCCGCGCCGATGAGCTGATGCGCGCGGTGCTGGCCGAACTGCGGCTGGTCTTCCACGTGATGGACGATCCGCGCCGCTTCCACGCGCCCTATCTGGTGCGCAACCGGCAGATCCTGGAGGTGCTGCAGGCCGGGGACGCGGTGGAGGCCGAGCGGCTGCTCGCCTCGTACCTGGACGACTCCCAGGCGCAGCTGTCCGGCGCCTACGCGCAACAGGTCTCCCAAAGGTGAACGATCCGGCGCACCACCAATAAGACGGCCTCAACCTCTTGTCGGATCGTTCAACAAAGTTCTAGCCTCCGGTGCATTCTCCTCACGCCCCCCGTGAGGTCCTGTGCGCGGAAAGGCGGGACGCATGATCGTGCTCCTGGGCGTCCTCGTGGTGATCCTCGGATTCGCCACACGACGCAATCCGTTGCTGGTGGTGGGGGTCGCCGGGATCGCCACGGGATTTCTGGGCAAGCTCTCGCCCCAGGAGATCCTGGCCGCGTTCGGCGACGGCTTCGCCTCCAGCCGCTCGGTGACGATCTTCGTCATCACCCTTCCGGTCATCGGTCTCCTGGAGCGCAACGGCCTCCAGGAACAGGCCCGGACCCTCATCGGACGGCTCGGCAAGCTCACCACCGGCCGCTTCCTCGCCCTCTATCTGCTGATCCGCCAGCTGACCGCGGCGGTCGGCCTCACCAGCATCGGCGGACCCGCGCAGAGCGTGCGCCCCATGGTCGCGCCGATGGCCGAGGGCGCCGCGGAGCGACGCCACGGCGCCCTGCCCGAGCGGGCGCGCGAGCGGGTCCGCTCGTACTCCGCCAGCGCCGACACCGTCGGGCTGTTCTTCGGCGAGGACTGCTTCCTCGCCATCGGCTCGATCCTGCTCATCACCGGCTTCGTCAACACCACGTACCACACCCATCTGGAGCCGTTGCAGCTCGCGCTGTGGGCCATCCCCACCGCCGTCTGCGCCTTCCTCATCCACGGCGCCCGGCTGCTGCGGCTGGACCGCACCCTGGAGAACGACCTCGCCGCCGCCGGCGGCCCGTCCGCTGCCGTGGGCAGCCGCACCGCGGAGGAGGCCAAGTGATTAAGGCCGAGTGGTTCTACTGGCTCGTCGGCGCCGTCTTCCTGGCCATGGCCGCCCAGATGGCCGTCGACCGCAGCAACCCCAAGCGGTACGGCTCGGCCGCCTTCTGGGGCCTGCTGGGCGCCTGCTTCCTCTACAGCACCTGGGTGGTCCACAAGCAGGCCCCGGCCGAACCGCTGGGCCTCGCCGTCCTCGCCATGGCCTGTCTCGGCGGCTTCGGGCTCACCGGCCGCGGCGTCCCCCGCACCACCACCGCCGAGGAGCGCACCGCCATCGCCGCCCGGCTCGGCAGCAGGCTGTTCATCCCGGCGCTCACCATCCCGCTGGTCGCGGTGGTCTGCGCCTCGGCCGTCAAGGAGTGGCACATCGGCGGCGAACCGGTCCTGGAGACCGGCAGCGAGACCATCCTCGGCCTCGGCTTCGGCGCCATCGCCGGACTGCTCGTCGCCATGGCCGTGGTCCGCGAGCGCAGGCCCTCGGTCCCGCTGCACTCCGGCCGCAGCCTGCTGGAGTCCATGGGCTGGGCGCTGCTGCTGCCCCAACTGCTCGCCGTCCTCGGCTCGATCTTCCAGGTGGCCGGGGTCGGCACCCAGGTCGGCAAGATCACCGAACAGCTGCTTCCGGACGGCCAGAAGTACATCGCCGTGGCCGTCTACTGCGTCGGCATGGCCCTGTTCACCATCGTCATGGGCAACGCGTTCGCCGCGTTCCCGGTGATGACCGCCGCCATCGGCTGGCCGGTGCTCATCCAGCAGATGCACGGCGACCCGCCCGTCGTCCTCGCCGTCGGCATGCTCGCGGGCTTCTGCGGAACGCTCGTGACCCCCATGGCCGCCAACTTCAACCTGGTGCCCGCCGCCCTGCTCGAACTCAAGGACCAGTACGGTCCCATCAAGGCGCAGATCCCCACCGCCGGTGCGCTGCTCGTCTGCAACGTCGCCATCATCTCGCTCTTCGCCTTCTGATCTTCCGCCTTCTGAGGAGGCCACCATGACCCGAGTGCTGCTCACCGGCTTCCACCCCTTCGGAGGGTCGTCCGTCAACCCCTCGTGGCAGGCCGTCTCCCTGGTCGCCGCCGACCCGCCGCCCGGTCTGACCGTGACCACCGCCCGGCTCAGCTGCGTCTTCGGCACCGCCCTGGACGAGCTGCGGGCCGCGGTGGAGCAGAGCGATCCCGAGGTGGTGGTGTGCGTGGGGGAGGCCGGAGGCCGCCCCGGCGTCACCGTCGAGCGGGTCGCCATCAACGTCAACGACGCCCGCATCCCCGACAACGCGGGACAGCAGCCCGTCGACGGCCCCGTCGTCGAGGGCGGCCCCGCCGCGTACTTCGCAACCCTGCCCGTCAAGGCGTGCGTCGCCGCCGTACGCGCCGCCGGGATCCCCGCCTCCGTGTCGCAGACCGCCGGGACGTTCGTCTGCAACCACGTCTTCTACGGCCTCGCCCATCTGATCGCGACCGAGCGGCCCGCCGTGCGCGGCGGCTTCGTCCACGTCCCGTACGCGCCCGAACAGGTCGTGGACCGGAACGAGCCGTCCCTGCCCGCCGCCACGGTCGCCGAGGCACTCCGCGCGATCGCCGTCGCGGCGGCGAGCACCGAGAAGGACCTGCGCATCGCCGAAGGCGCGGTCCATTGAGCGGGGCGGACGGACGGGATCTCGGTCGTCACGCGGAGCGCTTCGCCGCCCTCGCCCGCGCCAACATCACCCGGGCCTACCCCTACGCCCCCCAGCACCTGCTGCGCGGGCCCGAGGACCTGGTGCCGCCCCGCACGTACCATCCGGCGTTCTACGGCTCCTACGACTGGCACTCCTCGGTGCACATGCACTGGCTGCTGGTCCGGCTGCTGCGCCGCTGCCCCGACCGCGTCCCCACCGGTGAGATCATCGACGTCCTGGACGGCCATCTCACGGCCGCCCAGCTCACCGCCGAGGCCGACTACCTGCGCGCTCACCCCTCCTTCGAACGCCCCTACGGCTGGGCCTGGCTGCTGGCGCTGACCGCCGAATGCCGGTCCCTCGACGGGGACCTGAGAGCGGCGGGGGAGCGCTGGGCGGAAGCGCTCGCACCGGCTGCCGACGCCGTCGCGGAACTCCTGTGCGGCTGGCTGGGAAAGGCCGCCCATCCGGTACGGCACGGAGTCCACGCCAACAGCGCGTTCGCCCTCGGCCTCATCCTGGACAGCGCGCCCGCAGCCGGTGTCGCGGCGCTCACCGAACCCGTCGAGCGTGCCGTTATGGACTGGTTCGCCCATGATTGCGACGCGCCTGCCCATTGGGAGCCCTCCGGCCAGGACTTCCTGTCCCCGGCGCTCACCGAGGCCGAGGCGGTCTGCCGGGTGCTGCCGCGCGAGGAGTTCGCGACCTGGCTGGAACGTTTCCTGCCCGGCCTCGCCCACAGCGCCCACCCGACCCTCCTCAACCCGCCCGTCGTCACCGACCCCGCCGACCCGCAGATCGGCCATCTCCTCGGGCTCTCTCTCAGCCGGGCCGCCGCGCTGCGCCGCCTGTCCGCCGCTCTCCCGGACGACGACCGCCGCGTCCCCGTACTGGACGGCGCGGCCCGCGACCACCTGGCCGCCGGGCTTCCGCACGCCGTCACCGGGGACTTCACCCGCGACCACTGGATCGCCACCTTCGCCGCCCTCGCCCTCGACGGCCCGCCGGGCTGACCGGGCTGACGGGCGGACTCGGGAACGCACGCGAAGCCGTAGACTGACCGGTCGGTGAGGCACGGGAGACGCACCGGTGTACGGGCGCGTCACGCCCCGACATAGCGGGATCTCCGCGCCGTTTCGTGCGTTGTCGGTGCGACCGCCTAATCTGTGCGACGTGACATCTCCACCCCCCGGGGCGCCTGCGCCCCAGCTCAACGGCCATGACGGGGCAGCCCGCCCGGCGCCCGGCCCGGCCGCCGACGAGGGCCTGGCCCGGCGGCTGCGCGCGCTCGCGTGCACCGCGCCGCTCCACGACCTGGACACCCGCAAGGCCAACCTCGCGGGCGAGTACGGGGTGTACGCGATGGCCGAGGTCGCCCTCGCCGCCATCGACCTGGTCACGCTCAACATGGACTTCGACACCGGCGCCGACCACGAGCAGATAGTGGCCAGGCTGCTGCCCCGCGTCGCCGCCCAGGCCCCGGAGCGGCCCGCCGCCGAACACGAGCGCGTCGCCCGCTGGGTGCTGGAGAACCTGATCAACGTCGGCAGCGTGGACCGCGGCTTCCGCGCGGTGTACGGCACGTTCGGCGCCGACGGCGCGTATGTCCGGCGCGACTACGACTTCAAGCTGATCGAGGAGGTGCCGGGGCCCGGCGGCAGCGTCTATCTGCGCACGACCGACGAAGCCGTCAACGTCCTGGTCGGCGCCCTCGACACGGACGTCACCAGCGCCCAGATCGCGGCCGAGGTCAAGCTGGAGGTCCTCATCAGCCGCGGCCGCCTCGCCGACGCCCAACTCGCCGCCGAGCAGGCCCGCTACCGCACCGTCCAGTACTCCGAGACACTGCGCCGCACGCTCGACGCGACCCGGCGCAACGTCCGCGCGGTCGACTGGCTGCGCACCGTCCCCGAGATGATCACCGAGGCGCTGGACCACGTAGCCGACCGCTACCGCCATGAGAACGCGATCCTCACCAACATCCGCAAGGCGCGCGACGAGGCCGACAGCGCCGAGCACAAGCGGCGGGCCGCCGAACTGGTCGACATCGTCAAGGACTGCATCCGGCGCCACACCCAGCTCCAGTCCCGGCTGCTGGAGGCCGGGCCGCTGTTCCGCGCCGAGCAGGACCGCCAGGCGTTCGCCCCGCCCGCCGCGCGCGCCGGACTCGACCTGTACGGACAGCTCCTGGCCCCGATCCTGCCGCGCCCCGTCGAGGAGGCGGGCCGGGTCACCGACGCGTTCTTCGCCCGCGGCACCGGGATGCGGACGCCCACCTCCGTGCGCGTCGGCGACCTCGTCGACATGCTCCTCACGCCGCCCGTCGAGCGCGAACACCTCGGCGCGGAGATGCCCGAGCCGGACCTCATCGCCACCCCCGACGACAGCCGCTTCAGCGAGGAACAGCTCGCGGTCGCCATGGAGCTGCTCGACCTCCCTGCCGACGCCCCGCGCCGCCTCTCCGGCCTCCTCGCCGACGCCCGCCGCCGCGACCCCGACCTGCCCTACCTGATCGCCCTCCTGGCCGTCCACGCCGCCAGCCCCCCGGTCGGCACCGCCTACCGCCAGGGCGAACAGCGGCTGCTGTTCGCCGTGGACGACGGCACCGAGCTGACCGACCCCGAATTCGGCGGCGCCGACCTCATACTGGGCACCGCCCTCCTGGACGCCGCGAGCATGGCGGCCGACCGGACGGAGGTGGCGTAGATGACCCCCCACCCCGGCGGCACCGCGGCCGCCCCCGCCGCACCCCATGAGCACGCCCCGCGCAAGGAGCTTCACCCGTGACCGAGTACGACGCCGCCGACGACGCGGCACAGCCCGAGCCGACCGCCGCGCCGAGCGGTCCGGCGGGCGGGGTCACGCCCGCCGACGCGGCCGACGCGGCGCGGCTGGTCTCCTTCGGGCTGCAGCCCAAGCTGCTGCCCGCCCGGGACGTCGAATACGCCGAGCTGCTGCGCCGCTACCGCGACGAACCGGCCTTCGCCCGCCTCGCCGACGCCGTCGCCACCGGGCTCGGCCTGATCGTGCTGGAGGTGTCCACCCGCGCCGGGATGGCCGTGACCGCCGCCGAGGACTCCGTCTTCGCCGTCCGCATGGGCGACTACGCCCGCCGCGCCGCCAGCGACTCCGCCGACCGCTTCCTGCACGGCCTCGCCCACCTCGCGGTCGCCGCCATGGCCTTCCCGCGCCCCGAGGACCTGGCCGACGACGGGTACATCGGCCGGGTCACCGTCAACGGCGTCGACACCTTCGTACGGCAGGCCTGCGCCCGCCTGGAGGAGCGGGCCGAGGAGCAGGGCGAGAACACCGACCCGGCCACCGACGCGCCCGGCCTGGAGGCCGCCTGGCGGGTCTACGCGCGGCGCAGTGCCACCGGGGCGACCAAGGACGCCCGCCGGCTGGCCGGTTCGACGACCGGCATCATCGGCAAGGCCGTCGCCTTCCTCGTCGACTCCGGCTTCCTCCAGCGCACCGGGGACGAGTCCGGCGGTACGTACCGCACCACCGCCCGCTACCAGTTGCAGGTGCGGGACATGGCGGCCGGCGCCGCCATGTCCGAGCTGCTGGCCCTCGGCGTCGTGCCGGTCGGCGACGGCAGCGCCACGCTGCTGCCGCCGGACGAGAGCGACGACCTCGACCTCGTCGCCGACGCCGGACTGCCCTTCCACTCCTGACAGGCGCCCCGCCCGTCCAGCCCCCTTCCCACAACGAGAGTCCGCCGCCATGTACGAGCTGTCCCGGATCCGCCTCTACTCCATCGGGCCCGCCGGTGCGCGCTATGCCGACACCGTGCTGGACCTGCGCGGAGTCGGCGATCCGGTGCCCAGCCCCGCGCCGACCCAGGCGGAGTTCTTCGAGGACGAGCCGGTCGGCCCGCCGCGCCGCCCCGCCCCCGCCGGGGTGCTCTTCCTGGAGAACGGCGGCGGCAAGTCCGTCCTCCTCAAGCTGATCTTCTCGGTCATGCTGCCCGGCCACCGGAACACCCTCGGCGGCGCCAGCTCCGGTGTGCTGCGCAAGTTCCTGCTCGCCGACGACTGCGGGCACGTCGCCCTGGAGTGGCAGCACACGGTCACCGGCGAGTCGATCGTGGTCGGCAAGGTCAGCGAGTGGCGCGGCCGCCAGGTCTCCAACGACCCGCGGAAGTTCGCCGAGGCGTGGTATTCGTTCCGCCCCGGCCCGGGGCTCAGCCTCGACTCGCTGCCGGTCGCCGAGGCCGCGTCGGTCCGCCCCGCCGCGGAGGGCGCCTCCACCGCCCGCGGCCGCCGCCGCACCATGAAGGGCTTCCGGGACGCCCTCACCGAGGCGGGCAAGGCGTATCCGCACCTCGACGTCTCCTGGGTGGAGATCCACGAGCGCTGGAACGAACACCTCGGCGAACTCGGCCTCGACCCCGAACTCTTCCGCTACCAGCGCGAGATGAACGCCGACGAGGGCGAGGCCGCCGGGCTCTTCGCCGTCAAGAACGACTCCGACTTCACCGACCTGCTGCTGCGCGCCGTCACCGACACCCGCGACACGGACGGGCTCGCCGACCTCGTCCACGGCTTCGCGCACAAGCTCGGCCGCCGCGCCGAGCTGACCGCCGAGCGCGACTTCACGGCCGGTTCGCTGGACCTGCTCCAGCGCATCGCCGACGCCGCCGAGCGCCGCGAGCAGGCGCGCGGGGTGCACGCGGGCGCCGAGCGCCGCACTCGTACGCTCGCCCGGCGGCTCTCCGCGCGCGGCGCCGAGGAGCGGGGCCGGGCCGCCGAACTCGCCCAGCAGGTCGCCGCCGCCGCGCACGCCGTCACCGAGGCGGAGACCGCGCGCGGACGCAGCGACCTGGTGGCCGCCGAACTCGCCTACCGCCACGCCTCGCTGGCCCTCGCCGCCGCCGAGAAGGGCGCCGCCGCCCAGCGCCGCGAACTCAACGACGCCCGCACCCTGCACTCCGCCTGGCAGGCAGCCGAGACGGTGCTCCGCCACCGCGCCGCCGCCGACCGCTCCGCGCGCGTCGCCGCCGCCATCCGCGAGGCCGAGCGGGACGCGGCCCCCGCGCTCGCCGCCCGCGCCAAGGCCGCCGCCGACCTCGTACGCGCCCTGCACGCGGCCGCGGAGGACGGCGAACGGCACGCCAACGAGGAGGAGGAGCGCTCCGCCGCCCTCCAGGAGACCAGCGAGGCCGCCCACCACGACGCCACTTCCGCCGCCACCGCCGCCCAGCGCGCCCGCAGCGAGGCCGAGCACCTGCGGCAGCGGCTCGCCGAGGTCGAGCAGGAGACCGCCGAGGCCGTGCGCGCCGGATGGCTCGACGACTCCGCCCCCGACGCCGACCCCGCCCGGGCCGCGCTCGCCGCCAGCGACGCCGAGAAGACGACCGCCGCGGCCTGGGAGGCCGCCCGCGAGACGGCCGGGCGCACCGCCGACCACGCCAAGGCGGCCGCCGCCGAACAGGCCCGCACCGAACTGGCCGCCGCCCGGGCGGCCGACGCGGCGCGCGCGGCGGAGTCGGCGTACGACGCGGAGCGGCGCGCCGCCGAGGCGCTCGGCGCCGAGCCGCGCCTCATCGAACTGCTGGGCCTCCCGCAGCCCCCCGCAACCATCCCCGCGGCGCGCTCTTCCGCGGCCGAGTCGTCCCGCACGGGGTGGGTCACGGTCCGGGTGGACGACGACCCGGACGCGGACGACATGCTGGGCCTGTCCCAGCTCCCCGCCGCCTTCCGCGCGGACCCCACCACCCGCACGCCCGACGCGGCGTCGGACGAGTGCGCCGTGGACCCCGACCGCGCGACGCGGCCGGGCGCCGACCACGCGTACGCCCCCGACGAGCCCCGCGCCGCCGACACCCGGGGCCCGCGCGCGGACGCCGACGACGAGGACCGCCCGACCCCGCCCGGCCGCACCCACGCGGCGGACTCCCGCCCCCCGGGCCGGGTGACGGCCCGCGTCGAGGACCTGGACCCCGCCGGGGAGGGTGGGGACGATGCGGGTGAGGGCGGCACCTCCGCCGCCGGCGACGGCGCAGCCGACGGCGGTGCCCAGTGCGCCGACTCCGGCACCGGCGACCGCACCGGCCGCACGCGGGCCACCGGTGCCGCGGGCCAGGAGCGGTCGCGTACCGCAGCCGCCGCACCCGTGTACGCGGCCGGTTCGCCGCCGCCGGGGCGGGTGACGGCCCGGGTCGGGGACGACGGGGACGGTGACGACCGGGCCTCCGCCGACGCGGACGGCAGCGCCGGGCCCGGAGCCGGGCAGCCCGACGCGGACGGCGGCAGCACGCCCGGGGACGAGCAGGCACCGGACGCCGGGCAGCCGCGTCCGGCGGACGACGCGTCCGGCGACGAGCAGGGCTGCTGGGCCCCCGAGGTCGGCGACGACGGCGCGTCCGCCGACGGAGAGGACGACGGCCCGCGCGCAGCCGCGGCCGTGCCCGCGCCGCGGGCCGTCGGGGACGGGCCGCTGACCGCCGAGGAGCTGGACCGGAACGTCGAGGCGCTGCGGGAGCTGCTGGAGGAGAGCGTGGCCTCCGCCGAGCGGCAGCTGTTCGACCTGCGCACCGCCGCCGCCGACGACTCGCGCATCCTCGCTGCGCTCGGCGACGGCGGGCTGCTGCCGCCCAGCCCCGACGTGCTGGCCGCCGTCGAGTACCTGGGCGAGCACGGCATCCCCGCGCTGCCCGGCTGGCGTTACCTGGCCCAGGCCGTCGACCCCGTCGACCACGCGGCCGTGCTCGCGGCCCGCCCCGAGCTGGTGGACGGCGTCGTCATCACCGACCCCGACACCCACGCCCGCGCCCGCGCGGTGCTGGGGCAGGCGTCGCTGCTGCCGCGGTCGGCCGTCGCGGTCGGGACGGCGGCCGCGCTGCTCGCGCCGACGCCCGCGCCCGGATCCGGCGAGGAGAGCGGGGTGTTCCTCGTCCCGCCGAACCCGGCGATGCACGACGAGCGCGCCGCGGACGACGAGCGGCGCGGGCTGCGCGACCGGGCCACCGCGCGGGACGAGGAGATCCGGGCGCTGGCCGCCCGGCTGTCCGGGGACCGGGCGCTGGCGGCCCGGCTGTCGTCGTGGCGCGCCGGATGCCCGGCCGGGCGGCTCGCCGAGCTGGCGGCCGCGGCCGAGGGCGCCGCGGAGGCCGCCGAGACGGCACAGCGGGAGCTGGCGGAGGCGCGTACGGCGCGGGCCGAGGCGGACGAGGCGGCCACCGAGGCGGCCCGGGTACGGGACGAGCGGCAGGAGGCTGCGCAGCGGGCCCGCCGGGTGGCGGACGCGCTGGCGGGGCTCGCGTACCGGCTGCGTGAGCGCGTCACCTGGCAGACCCGCCTGCGCGAACTCGCCGAAGAGGCGGCGGAGGCCGAGGAGCAGGCCGCCGCCTGCGTGGACCGGGCGCGCGCCGCCGACGAGGACCGGCGCGCGGCCCAGCGCGCGGCCGACGACGCGCACCGCACCGCGCGCGCCCTGCGCGCCGAGCGGGCGGAGATCGCGGGGGCGCCCGATGACCTGGGCGAGGACACCGAGCCGCCCACCGCGTCGCTGCCCGCGCTCCGCGAGGCGTACCGCACGGCCTCCCAGGTGTACGAGAAGGTCGGCGTCGGCGCCGATCTGCGGGCCGAACAGGCCCGCGCGGAGAGCGACGAGAGCGCGGCGCTCGCCGCCCTCGACCGGCTCACCAACAAGGTCCGCACCCGCGCCGCCCAGCTGCTGGAGGGCACCGACGGCGCCGACGGCCCGTCCCGGCAGGCCGCGGCGGCCCGCGCCGAATCGCTGGTCCAGATGCTGGAGACCCGCGCGTCGGCGGCGAGCGAACAGCTCGGCAGGCTGCGCGGCGAGGCCGAGCGGCTGGCCCCGGCCGACGGCGACGACGCCCACACCGCCCTGCCGGAGGAGATGGTTCCGGCCGATGCGGAGCAGGCGAAGGAGCTGCTGCGCACGGCCAACGCCGAACTCGCCGCCCGCACGGACGCGCTGGACACCGCCCGCACCGCCCACGCCGACCTGCTGCGCGCCCACCGCTCCGCCGAGGACGCGGCGGGCGGCTTCGACGAGACCGCCGCCCTGCTGCGGGACCTGCTCCGCGAGGGCCCCGGCGCCGAGGACGACGGCGAGCGCCCCGACCCGTACGCGGGCGGCCTCGACGAGGCCCGGCAGGCGGCCACCGAGGCCCGCCGCTCGCTGCGCGGCTGCGCCGCCGATCTGTCGGGCGCCGAGTCGGCGGTGCGGGAGGCGAGCGACGTCCTCGTACGGCACGCCAACTCCACCCGCTACGAGCAGGTCCGCACCCCCGCCCGCCAGCAGATCCGCGAACTGCCCGCGGCGGCGCTGCCCGAGCACGCCGCCGCCTGGGCCGACGCGTTCGCGCCCCGGCTGCGGGTGCTGACCGACGAGCTGGAGCAACTGGAGCGCAACCGCGACTCCATCGTCGACCGGCTGCGCGGACTGGTCGAGTCGTGCCTGGCCACGCTCCGCTCGGCGCAGCGGCTCTCCCGGCTCCCGGAGGGGCTTGGCGAATGGTCGGGGCAGGAGTTCCTGCGGATCCGGTTCGACGACCCGGACCAGGCGACGCTCACCGAGCGGCTGGGCGAGGTCATCGACGAGGCGACCCGCTCGGCGGTGAAGAAGAACTCCGACCTGCGCCGGGACGGCATGTCCCTGCTGCTGCGCGGCGTCTCCGCGGCGCTCCAGCCGCGCGGGGTGGCCGTGGAGATCCTCAAGCCGGACGCGGTGCTGCGCGCGGAGCGGGTGCCGGTGGGGCAGATGGGCGACGTCTTCTCCGGCGGTCAGCTGCTGACCGCCGCCATCGCCCTGTACTGCACGATGGCCGCGCTGCGCAGCAACGACCGGGGCCGCGACAAGCACCGCCACGCGGGCACGCTGTTCCTCGACAACCCGATCGGCCGGGCCAACGCGACGTATCTGCTGGAGCTCCAGCGGGCGGTCGCGGACGCGCTGGGCGTCCAGCTGCTCTATACGACGGGGCTGTTCGACACGACGGCGCTGGCCGAGTTCCCGCTGGTGATCCGGCTGCGGAACGACGCGGACCTGCGGGCCGGGCTGAAGTACATCAGCGTCGAGGAGCATCTGCGGCCGGGCCTGCCGACGCAGGACCCGGAGGGGGAGCAGGTGCACGGCCAGATCACGGCGACGCGCATGTACCGGCGCCCGGAGGGGGACACGGGCGCGCCCGCCGGGGGGTCGGCGGACGGCCCGTGACCGCGGTGGGTGCCTATGACGGGTTGGTCACCACCTGGGTGGTGGTCCCGGCGGACGGCGCGTAGTTGACGCTGCCGTTGTAGTTGGCGGTGACGGTGTACGTCCCCTTCGGCAGCGGGTTGAACGTCGCGGAGGCGGAGCCGTTCACCAGGTTCACCGTCTGCAGGAAGGGCCCGGCCGTGAGCACGCCTGTGGGGACCGCCAGACGGCCGGAGAGGCCCGGCGCCATGAGCGGGGCGGGCCCTCCGGCCAGGTGGACGACCGTGCGGGAGGCCGGGTCGATGACGGCGACACGTTTCCCATGGCGGTCGGTGAGGACGGTGAGCCCGTCCGGGCGATGCGGAATGAGCATGACGGCGCGCCTTCCACTCCTCCGGAAAGGATGGGCGGCCCGCCGGAAACTGACGGACCCAGTAACCCATTCCGGTGAGGCGCGAGGCAACGCCGCACACCCCGCATCACCCGAACGGCGGAGCGCGGAGAGGCCCGGTCAGACCTTGGCTGCCGTCGAGGCGCCGCTGTCGCCGGCGCCGTCGTCCGTGCCCCCGCCCGCCGCCGCGTGCTCGGCCAGCACGCCCGTACGGTGGCGCTGGACGAACCAGTAGTAGGCGAAGCCGCCGAGCGCGACCGTCCCCACGAAGAGGAACGCGCCCCAGCGCAGATACCAGTGGTGCGGGGGAGCCGCGTTGTAGACCGCGTCCCGCGGCCAGGCCAGGTTGAGGGTCATGCCCGCGCCCCACAGCACCGCGAGCACATTGACCGGCAGCCCGAACCGCCCCAGCGAGAACCGCCCCTCACCCGCCGGAGTCCACCGGCCCCGCACCCTGGCCACCAGCATCGGCAGCGTGACCAGCAGATACGCCACGTAGATCATGATGATCCCGATGCTGGTCACCACCGAGAAGATCTGCGGCTGACGGATGTTGACGGCCAGCACGGCCAGCGCGAGCAGGCCGACGATCACCGCGGGCAGCACCGGGGTCTGGAAGCGCGGGCTCACCCGGGCCATCAGCGACGCGGCGGGCAGGTTGTTGTCCCGGGACATCGCGAACGCCAGCCGTACGGCCGCGGTGTGCACCGCCAGCGCGCACACCGTCACCGCGATCAGCACGCACCACAGCATCGCCTTGCCGACCGTCGGCCCCAGCACGTCCAGCACCACGTACTGCAGACCGTCCGTGGACAGCCCCTTGCCGGTCAGGCTCCCGACGCTCATCAGAGCCAGCAGCAGGATCAGCCCGCCCAGCACGAAGGACGCGATCAGCGCGCGCAGGATCGCCCGGGGCGCGTTGCGCGAGGGGTCCAGGGATTCCTCGCCGAGGGACGCCGCCGTGTCGAAGCCGTACATGACGTACGCGGAGGCCAGCGAGGCGGTGAGGAAGGCGCCCAGATAGCCGAGGTTCTGCCCGGAACCGGTGTGCGCGGTGTCCGTGACGACACCCGGGCCGCGCACCACGTGGACGGCGAGGAGGACGATCAGCACGACCGTGGCGACGAGTTCGAGGAACACCCCGGCCGTGTTGATCCGGGCCATCAGCTTGACCCCGAAGGCGTTGACCAGCGTGGTGAAGAGGATGAGCACGGCGGCCAGCAGCACCGCGTTGGTCGCCGTGTCGTACGTACCGGAGCCGTCCCCGATGAACTGGAACGACGAGGATATCTGCGGCAGCGTGAGCTGATAGGCGAGGGCGACGGCGGCCAGCGACACGATGGAGGCGACCAGCATCATCCACCCGGCCAGCCAGCCCACATGCGCGTTGCCCAGCCGCTTCGACCAGTTGTAGACGGATCCGGCGACCGGATGGCGGGCGGCCAGCTCGGCGAAGCACAGCGCGACCATGAGCTGTCCGGCGAAGACCATGGGCCAGGACCACCAGTAGGCGGGTCCGCCCTGGGCGAAGCCGAAGTAGAAGAGCTGGAAGGTGCCGGTGAGGATGGAGATGTAGCTGATCCCGGCGGCGAAGGTGTGGAAGCTGCCGAGGGTTCTCTTCAGTTCGGGGCGGTAGCCGAACTCGGTGAGTTCGGCGTCATCCTGTGCGGTGGACACAGTGGACACTCCAATATCGGGCGAGCGGGCCCTGCATGAGTCAGGTGAACCAACCCTGTGGCCTGGGGTGCGTGTTGCACCAGATGTGTTTCGCCTCCCGATATTCGGCCAGCCCGCTCGGCCCCAGTTCCCGCCCCGTCCCCGACTGCTTGAACCCGCCCCACTCCGCCTGCGGCACCGACGGGTGGTAATCGTTGATCCATACGGTGCCCAGCCGCAGCCGGGACGCGACCCGCCGCGCCCGCCCCTCGTCGCAGGACCACACCGCCCCGGCCAGCCCGTACACCGTGTCGTTGGCGAGCCGTATCGCCTCCTCCTCCGAGGTGAAACGTTCCACCGTGAGGACCGGCCCGAAGGACTCGTCGGCCAGTACCGACATCCCGCTGTGGCAGGAGTCGAGCACCGTCGGCCGGTAGTAGAAGCCGTCCCGCAGCTCCGGATCCTCCGGCCGGGAGCCGCCGCAGCGCAGCCGGGCGCCCTCCGCGAGCCCGGTGGCCACGTACGCCTCGACCTTGGCCCGGTGCGCGGCCGAGATCAGCGGACCGGTCTGGGCCCGCTCGTCGAACGGCCCGCCGAGCCGGATCTTCCGGGCGCGCCGCACCACCTCCTCCACGAAGGCGTCGTGCACCGGGTTCTGCACCAGCAGCCGGGCACCGGCCGAGCAGACCTGCCCCGAGTGCAGGAAGACGGCGGTGAGCGCGTAGTCGACGGCGGTCTCGAAGTCCGCGTCCGCGAACACGATGTTGGGGTTCTTGCCGCCCAGCTCCAGAAAGGTCCGCTTGACCGTGCCGGAGGCCGCGGCCATGACGCGGCGCCCGGTCCGCAGGCCGCCGGTGAAGGACACCAGGTCCACATCGGGGTTGTCGGTGAGCGGGGCGCCCGCCTCGGCACCCGGCCCCAGCACCAGATTGGCCGCCCCGCCCGGCAGTCCCGCCTCGTCCAGCAGCCGCATCAGCGCGATGGCCGTGGACGGGGTCAGCTCGCTGGGCTTGAGGACGATGGCGTTGCCCGCGGCGAGCGCGGGCGCCACCTTCCACGCGGTCTGCAGCAGCGGATAGTTCCACGGGGTGATCAGCGCGCAGACCCCGACCGGTTCGTGGACGACCCGGCTGACGGCGCCCTCGGTACCGGTGTCCACGATCCGGTCCGCCTCGGTGCGCACCAGCTGCCCGTAGTAGCGGAAGCACGCGATCACATCGTCGACATCCCCCTCGCTCTCCACCAGCCGCTTCCCGGTGTCCAGGGACTCCGCCCGGGCCAG
The DNA here is from genome assembly GCF_042958345.1 of Streptomyces sp. NPDC007983. Lineage (NCBI taxonomy): Bacteria > Bacillati > Actinomycetota > Actinomycetes > Kitasatosporales > Streptomycetaceae > Streptomyces > Streptomyces sp. NPDC007983. The sequence continues at coordinate 29,098 of NZ_JBIBJI010000023.1, read as the reverse complement.
GGCCGCCCTGTCGCGGACCAGCAGACCGGCGACCCGCAGCAGCAGATCCCCGCGGTCGGCGACCGGCGTACGCGGCCACGGGCCGTGGTCGAACGCCTGCCGGGCGGCGGCCACCGCCTCGGCCGCGTCCTTGCCGCCGCCCTCGTCGACGACCGCCACCAGCGAGCCGTCGGCCGGACATCTGATCTCCCGGGTGCGCTCGTCGACCGCCCCGGTCCACTCGCCGCCTATGAAGAGATCCCTCACGGGCATTCCTCCGCTTCCGGGGCCGGGACCTGGTCGGTCACCCATCGGTGGAAGGCCCCGATGTGGTGTTCGCTGGGCACGAGCACCCCGCCGCGGCGGTACGCGCGCGAGTCCATGGCGGGCTGGGTGCGCTCACAGGCGTCGAAGTCCTGGACGTTGACCCGGTGGAACAGCTCGACCGACTTGGACAGATCCCGCTCCGACGCCACCACCTCCGGCGCGTACAGCCAGTCGCAGCTGATCAGCGTGCGGTCGGCGGCGAGCGGGAACATCCGGTGGACGATCACATGGTCGGGGACCAGGTTGATGAAGACCTGCGGCCGCACGGTGATCGCGTAGTAGCGGCGGTCCTGTTCGTCGGCGATGCCGCTGAACCGGTCGAAGCCCGCGCTGCCGTCCACCGTGAACCCCTGGGCCTCCTCGGCGAACTCGGCACCGTGCCCCACGAAGTACTGCGCCGCCAGGCCGTCGGCGAACTCCGGCAGCACCTCGGTGAGTTCGGGGTGGATCGTGGCGCAGTGGTAGCACTCCATGAAGTTCTCGATGATCAGCTTCCAGTTGGCCTTGATGTCGTAGTCGATCCGGCGGCCGAGCGACAGCCCCGCCACGCCGTACCGCTCCACGGCCTCGGCGTCGCCGAGCCGCTCGGCGACCGCCCCGACGACGGTCTCCTCGAACGACGGCGGCTCATCGGCCAGGCACACCCAGGCGTACCCCAGCCATTCGCGCAGCCGCACCGGCAGCAGCCCGCGCTCGGTGCGGTCCACATCGGGCATCCGCTGCAGATTCGGGGCGGCGGTCAGCCGTCCGTCCAGGTCGTACGTCCAGGCGTGGTACGGGCACTGGAGCGAGCGCCGCACCGTGCCCGACTCCTCGGTGCACAGCCGGGCGCCGCGATGGCGGCAGATATTGAGGAACGCGCGCAGCTCACCGGCGCGGTTGCGGGTGATCAGCACGCTCTCACGGCCCACCCGCACGGTGCGGAACGCCCCCGGCCGGTCCAGATCGGCGCTGCGCGCCGCGCAGAACCACATCGCCTCGAACAGATGCTCCTGTTCCCGCCGGAAGACGGCGGGGGAGGTGTACCAGTGGCCGGGAAGGGTGGTGATCAGACTGGGGGACGTGGCGGCGGGGGATTCGGGAGCCACGGTCATGGAATTCTCCGTAAGGTGGGCGCGGCGGTGGTCGGCCGACGGGAGGTCGAAGAGGTCGATCGGGCGCGGGGTGTCACCGGCGGATGCGGTCCATGCCCGGATCGAAGAGGGGTTCGGTGGCGACGGTCGCGGGGACCTTCTCCCCGAAGTACTCGATGTGGACGGCAGTGCCGGGGACGGCCACGTCGGCGGGCAGCCAGGCGTAGGCGACGGTGCGGCCGATGGTGTAGCCGTACGCGGCGCTGGTCACGTAACCCGCGGGCAGCCCGGCCTCGCCGACGGCGTACACCGGCTCCTTGCCCATGACGATCGCGGCAGGATCGTCCAGGGTGAGGCAGGCCAGCCTGCGCCGCGCCGTCCCCTCGCCGCGGCCCTCCAGGGCGGCGCGGCCCACGAAGTCGCCCTTGTTCATCCGGACGGCGAAGCCGACGCCCGCCTCGTACGGATCGTGCTCGGTGGTCATGTCATGGCCCCAGGCCCGGTAGCCCTTCTCCAGCCGCAGGCTGTTGAAGGCGGAGCGCCCGGCGGCGATCACCCCGTGCCGCTGCCCGGCCTCCCACAGCGTGTCCCACAGCCGCAGGCCCAGGTCGGCGGTGGTGTACAGCTCCCAGCCCAGCTCACCGACGTAGCTCAGCCGCATCGCGGTCACCGGGACATGGCCGATGTAGGTGCGCCGGGCCTTGAAGTAGCCGAACGCCCGGTGCGAGAAGTCGTCCGGGGCCAGCGGCTGGACCAGTTCCCGGGCGAGCGGGCCCCACACCCCGACGCAGCAGGTGCCGGGCGTGATGTCGGCGATGTGGATGCCGTCGGGCGCGTGGCGCAGCAGCCAGTCCAGGTCGAGGCCGCTGTTCGCGCCCACTTGGAAGCGGTCCTCCGCGAGGCGTGCGACGGTCAGATCGCTGCGTACGCCCCCGGCCTCGTCCAGCAGCAGGGTGTAGGTGACCGCGCCCGGCTTCTTCGCGAGCTGGTTGGTGGTCATGCGCTGCAGGAAGTCCAGGGCGCCGGGGCCGGAGACCTCCAGCCGCTTGAGCGGGGTCATGTCGTACAGCGCGACCCGCTCCCGGGTGGCCTTGGCCTCGGCGGCGGCGATCGGCGACCAGTAGCGGGCCGACCAGGCGTCGCGGGCGGGCAGTTCGAGCCCCTCGGCGAGCGGGGCGTTGGCCTCGTACCAGTGCGGCCGCTCCCAGCCCCCGCCCTCCAGGAAGTACGCGCCCAGCTCCCGCTGGCGCCCGTAGAAGGGGCTGACCCGCAGCGGGCGCGGCCGCTCCATGGGCTGCAGCGGATGGATGACGTCGTAGACCTCGGCGAAGCTCTGCGCACCGCGCTCGGCGATGTAGGCGGGGGAGGTCTGGGCGTCCTCGAAGCGGTACGGATCGCATGCGTGGACGTCGGTGGACGGCCGTCCGTCGGTCATCCACTCGGCGACGGCCTTGGCGACGCCCGCGGAGTGGGTCACCCACACCGCCTCGGCCAGCCAGAAGCCGCGCACCTCACGGGACTCGCCGATGACCGGCATTCCGTCGGGGGTGAAGGAGAAGACCCCGTTGAAGCCCTCCTCGACGCGGCTTTCGCCGAGCGCCGGGATCAGCCCGACGCTGTCCTCCCAGCTGGGCGCGAAGTCCGCCTCGGTGAACGGCAGCGAGGACGGCATCACCGGCGCGTCGTCGTAGGCGGGCACCGCGGCAGGGTCGACCGGCATCGGGCGGTGGGCGTAAGTGCCGATGCCGATGCGGTCGGTGTGCTCGCGGAAGTACAGATCGCGGTCCTGGAAGCGCAGCAGCGGCCGGCTCGCCTCGGTCCGCGGGTCGTTCACCCCGGCCAGCTCCGGCAGCGGCGCGGTCTTCGCGTACTGGTGAGCGAGCGGCAGCAGGGGGACGCGGACGCCCGCCATCGCGCCGATCAGCGGACCCCAGAACCCGGCCGCCGAGACGACGATGTCGGCGGGGAAGGTGCCCCGGTCGGTGACGACCGCGGTGACCCGGCCGCCCTCCTGCTCGATGCCGGTGACGGTGTGCCGCTCCAGGAAGCGGGCGCCGCGCGCGGTGGCCCGCTCCATCTGGGCACGGCAGGCGAGCAGCGCGCGGGCCAGCCCGTCGTCCGGGGTGTGGAAGCCGCCGAGGATCTTCTCCGGGTCGAGCAGCGGCCACAGCTCGGCGCACCGGGCGGGGGTGAGCAGTTCGCCCCGGACGCCCCAGGACGCGGCGAGCCCCGCCTTGCGGTGCAGATCGGCCCAGCGCTCCTCGCTGGTGGCGATCTCCAGACCGCCGACCGGGTTGAAGCAGGACAGCCCGTCGGCCTCCAGCGCGGAGAACTTCTCCACCGTGTAGACGGCGAACTCGGTGAGGGTCTTGGAGGGGCTGGTACGGAACACCAGCCCGGGCGCGTGCGAGGTCGAGCCGCCGGGGGCGGGCAGCGGGCCCTGCTCCAGGACCGTGACCCCGGTCCAGCCGCGGGCGGTCAGCTCGTCGGCGAGCGAGCAGCCGACGATCCCGGCGCCGACGATGACGACGCGCCGGTCTTTCTGACTACCCATCATGTCCCCGGCCATCACATCCCTGGTCATCACAGCACCACCACCGAGCGCAGCACCTCACCGCGCTGCATCTTGGCGAACGCGGGCTCCACCTCGTCCAGCGTGATCGTCTCGCTGACGAACGCGTCCAGGTCGAGCTTGCGGCTGAGGTGGAGGTCGATCAGGACGGGGAAGTCCCGGCTGGGCAGACAGTCCCCGTACCAGGACGCCTTGAGCGCACCGCCCCGCCCGAACACGTCGATCAGCGGCAGCTCGATGCGCATCTCCGGGTCGGGCACCCCCACCTGCACCAGCGTTCCGGCCAGATCGCGCATGTAGAAGCCCTGGCGGTAGGTCTCGGGATGGCCCACCGCGTCGATGACGATGTCGGCGCCCACGCCCCCGGTCAGCTCGCGGACCGCCTCGACCGGGTCCGTACCCCGGGAGTTGACGGTGTCGGTGGCGCCGAAGCGGGTGGCCGCGTCCAGCTTGGCGTCGTCGATGTCCACGGCGATCACCCGGCGCGCCCCGGCCAGCGCGGACGCGGCGATCGCCGCGTTGCCGACCCCGCCGCAGCCGATGACCGCGACGGTGTCGCCGTTGGACACCCCGCCGGTGTGCACGGCCGCGCCGTAGCCGGCCATCACCCCGCAGCCGATCAGCCCGGCCGCCTCGGGGCGGGCCGACGGGTCGATCTTCACCGCCTGCCCCGCCGCGACCAGCGTCTTCTCGGCGAACGCGCCGATGCCGAGCGCCGGGCTCAGCCGGGTGCCGTCGGAGAGGGTCATGGGCTGGGCGGCGTTGCGGCTCTCGAAGCAGTACCAGGGGCGGCCGCGGCGGCAGGAGCGGCAGGCGCCGCAGGGCGCGCGCCAGGCCAGCACCACATAGTCACCGGGGGCCAGCCCGGTGACCCCCGGGCCCACGGCCTCGACGATCCCGGCCGCCTCATGCCCCAGCAGATACGGGAATTCGTCGCCGATGGCGCCGTCCCGGTAGTGCAGATCGGTGTGGCATACCCCGCACGCCTGGACCCCCACCAGCACCTCGCCGGGTCCGGGATCGGGCACGAGGACCGGCAGCACCTCCACGGGTGCGCCCCTTTTCAGCGCGACGACGGCGCGGACTTCTTGCGGCATGGCTCACTCCTCTGTTCTCCTGCGCTGGCAGGGACCGGTGCGTGGGAGCTGGCACGAGCTGGATGAGCTACAGGGAAGAGGTGGGGAAGCCAGCCGGTTCAAGGGCCGCTGGTTACCCCTCAGTTGCGTATGACGCGGCGTGTTGCGCGATGAGGGACATCCTGAAAGCCGCGTCCACGACGCGTCAAGAGGTACGCGCAAACCGTCCGTAAACCAGCGCTGACAGTGGGTTTCCCACCCAGCGCACGACGAAGGGGCCGGATCGAATCCGGCCCCTTCGGGTGGGTGATGGCGTTATCCGGTCAGCCGGGGAAGCCCATGCGGCGGGACAGCTCCTCGGCGGCCTTCATGGCCTGCTCGGCGAGATCCAGCAGCTGGCTCTGGGCCATCCGGTACACCGGACCCGACACGCCGATCGCCCCGATGACCGCGCCGTCGTGGCCGCGCACCGGGGCCGCGACCGCGTTCAGCCCGATCTCCAGCTCCTCGCACGAGTAGGCGAAACCGCGCTCGGCGGCGGTCTCCAACTGCTGCCGCAGCTCGGCCGATGTGGTGATGGTGTGCTCGGTGAACCGCGGCAGCTTCCGCGTCACCAGACGCTCCCGCCGCTCGCCGCTCAGATGGGCCAGCAGCATCTTGCCGCTGGCGGTCGCGTGGAGCGCGGTGCGCCGCCCCAGCCAGTTGTAGGCCGTCACGGCGGCGGCCCCGCGCGCCTGCATGATGTTGACCGCCGCGTCCCCGTCCAGGACCGCGATGTTGGCCGTCTCGCCGGTCTCGTCGGCCAGCGCCCGGCACACCGGGGCGCCCTCCTGCGAGATGTCGAGCCGGATGGCGGCCGCACCCGCCAGTCTCAGCACCCCGGCGCCCAGGTAGTACTTCCCGCGGTCGCGCTCCTGGTCCACCAGGCCGCGGTTCTCCAGCACGCCCAGCAGCCGGAACGCGGTCGACTTGTGTACTCCCAGCTCATCGGCGATCTCGGTCACTCCGGCCTCGCCGAGTTTGGCGAGGATCTCCAGGACGCTGACCGCCCTGTCCACCGACTGCACTGCCCCGGCGGCCCCCCGCTTTTCCTCGGCCCGGTCCTCGGTCGTGTTCGTCATGGGTCTGATCTCACCATCCGGCGGCTCCGAGTGGGGCCTCTCGACGGGCAACTCTTGACGGCTGCCCTCCTAATCTGGATTCTGTTGCGCATCGCGCATTTCGATGCGCCATTCACAACGCATGATACCGATCAATGTGAGGGGGGCCAATGATTCCCGTCTGCCGTATCGAGGATCTGCCGGAAGGCGAGTCGGTGCGCATCGAGGCCGGCGACAGCCACGCGGCGATCGCGGTGTTCCACTCCGAGGGCGCGTTCTACGCCGTCGACGACACCTGCAGCCACCAGGACGCCTCCCTCTCCGAAGGCTGGGTCGAAGGCTGCTACGTCGAATGCCCGCTGCATGCCGCCCTGTTCGATCTGCGCTCCGGCATGCCCACCTGTCTGCCCGCCCGCAAGCCGGTACGGACGCATGCGGTCACGGTGGTCGACGGAATGCTCCATGTCCACCCCCTGGTGCCCGCTGCCCAGGAAGAAGCCGTCGCATGATGCGGACGGTCACCGTCGTCGGGGCCTCGCTCGCGGGACTGCACGCGGCGCGGGGCCTGCGCGACCAGGGCTACGACGGGCGGCTGGTGATCGTCGGCGAGGAGCGCCACCGCCCGTACGACCGCCCTCCCCTGTCGAAGGCGTTCCTGACCGGTGAGGACCCAACCGGTGATGACCTGACCGCTCAGGGCCCGACCGGTGAGGACCCGACCGGTGACGGCGAGCCGGACGGGGGCCTCGGCCCGCTCGCCCTCACCGACCCCGAGGACGAGGCCGAACTGGACGCCGAGTGGCTGCTCGGCGTCCGGGCCGACCGGCTGGACCCCGCGGCGGGCGCGGTCGGGCTGGCCGACGGCCGCACCCTGCGCACCGACGGCGTCGTCATCGCCACCGGGGCCGCGCCCCGGACGCTGCGCGCCGTCGCCCCGCCCGGGGTGCACACCCTGCGCACCCTCGACGACGCCCGGCGGCTGCGAGCCGAGCTGAGGGCGGGGGCGGGGCGGGTCGTCGTCATCGGCGCCGGTTTCATCGGCGCCGAGGTCGCCTCCTCCTGTGCCGCGCTCGGTCTCGACGTGACCGTGGTGGAGGCCGCGCCGCTGCCGCTCGTCCCGCAACTGGGGGAGCGCATGGCCCGGGCGTGCGCCGCCCTGCACGCCGCGCACGGCGTGACCCTGCTGTGCGGCACCGGCGTCGCCACCCTGCGCGGCACCGACCGCGTCACCGGTGTCGAACTCGCCGACGGCCGGGTGCTGCCCGCCGACGTGGTGGTCGTCGGGGTCGGGGTGCGCCCGGTCACCGGATGGCTGGAAGGCTCGGGACTGGCCCTGGACGACGGGGTGCTGTGCGACGAGGGCTGCGCCACCGCGCTGCCGTCCGTCGTCGCCGTCGGCGACGTGGCCCGCCTCGCCCTGCCCGGTACGGGACGCACCGTACGGGCCGAGCACTGGACCAGCGCCGCCGAACAGGGCGCGGTCGCCGCCCGCAACCTGCTCGCCGGGACCACCGTCCAGCCCTTCGGCGCGCTGCCCTACTTCTGGTCCGACCAGTACGGCGCGCGCATCCAGTTCGCCGGCCGGCGCGAACCCGGCGACACCGTCCGGATCGCCGAGGGCGATCCCGAGGAGGACCCGGGCGGCGGCTTCCTCGCCGTCTACGAGCGCGACGCGATCCCCACCGCCGTGCTCGCCGTCAACCGCCCCAAACCCTTTACGCGGCTGCGCCGCGAGCTCGCCCGCGCTCCCCGGCTCGCCGCGCGCTGACCGCCTCCTTACGGGCCCGCCGGCGCTGCCGGCGCATCTCCCGCGCCGTGCTGCTGGGCCGGGACACCACCCCGTAACGCTGGTTCCACACCTGGCGGGTCACCCAGACGTCCAGCACCCCCCAGGTCGCCACCACCGTGCTCGCCACCGCGATGAGCACGGCGGGGAAGGCGAACCACGAACCGGCGAACGCGCACAGCACCGCCACCATCGCCAGCACCATCGTCACCGCCACGATGATGACCGCCCGCACCGCCGACGTGCGCACCGGATCGGGCAGCCGCCGTCTGCCGGCCGGCTCCTCGGTCCACAGCCGGCCGGCCCCTGGTGCCGGGATGTCGCGATCCTTGTCCAAGGCGTCCATGACGTTCCCACCCCTTTCGGCGCTGCCCCGGTCCGGTCGGTCACACATGGCGGGACTTGGGTCGTATGCACCCCTAGTGTGCCTTGTTGGATCACGAATGGCAGCGATCGGTGGTTCCCGTGGGGAGAGGAAAACCGGCCAACGGTGTTCGGCCCTGCGCACACCGTGACGGGCCGTCGGTGTGCGCTGCCACGGGGTTTAAGTCCGATAATCACCCGACAACTGGTGATCATCGAATGTGGAGAGTTGCCGGAAGCCGTAGGACAAGCCTTCGGAATGACCATTCCTCAGTAGTAGGCTCGCGCCGCTCGTTGTCGCTCGTTGTCCGAGAACATCAGTCACCGCCCCGGCCCTCGGGGACGACGTTGGGGAGGCCATGCGCTTTCGCGGGAAGTCCATCCGCAGGAAGATCGTGGCGCTGTTGCTGGTGCCGCTTGTCTCGCTGACGGCGATCTGGGCCTTCGCGACAGTGATCACCGGCCGGGAGGCACTGCAACTGCTCGACGCCTCCGCCATCATCGACAAGGCGGGCCAGCCCGCCGAGGACGCCGTGCACGCCGTCCAGCAGGAGCGCCGGCAGACCCTGATCCTGCTCGCCGACCCGCGCCAGTCCGACGCGCTGCCCCTGCTCCACACCCGGCAGCGCACCACCGACGAGGCCATCGGACGACTCCGCGACGCCGAGTCCGACAGCGCCTTGCACGACCGGATGAACAGCGAGTCCGAGGATCTGCTCGACGACGTCCTCAAGGCATCCGAAGGCCTCGACAGCCTGCGCCGGAAGGTCGAGGACAACGGTACCTCGCGGACCGCCGCCTATGAGTATTACAACAAACTCGTCGAGCTCTGTTACGCGTTCCGCAGTTCGCTGCACGCCGTACCCGACACCGACCTGGACAAGCAGGGCCGCGCGCTGGTCGCCATGATCCGCGCCCGGGAGGCCCTGTCCCGGGAGGACGCCCTGTACGTCTCCGCGCTGACGGCACGGAAGCTGACGCTGAACGACCTCAAGTCGATGTCCGACCTCATCGCCGAGCGCACCCTGCTCTACAACACCAACCTGCCGATCCTGCCCGCCTCGGAGCAGAAGATCTTCGCCGACTACCGGCGCACCAACGCCGCCCCCGCGGCGCTGCGCATCGCCGAGGGCAGGATCCTGGCCACCATGGAGCCGAGGCAGGCCATCGGCGCCATGGACCGGGAGCACTGGGAGAACGCGGCCGGGCCCGTTCTCAACGACTACGACCGGCTGGGCGAAGAGGCCACCGACCGCCTCCAGAAGCGCATCGACCCGGTGGCCAACGACGTCCTGATCAAGGCGGGCGCCGCCGGGTTCCTCGGTCTCCTCGCCTTCGTCATCTCGCTCGTCGTCTCCGTCCGGATCGGCCGCGGCCTGGTCCGCGACCTGTCCCGGCTGCGCAACGACGCCCAGGAGGCGTCCAGCGTCCGGCTGCCGGGCGTGATGCGCCGCCTCGCCGCGGGCGAGCCGGTCGACGTCGAACGGGAGGTGCCCCGCCTGCGGCACGGCCCCGACGAGATGGGCCAGGTGGGCCAGGCACTCAACACCCTCCAGCGGGCCGCCGTCGAGGCTGCCGTCAAACAGGCCGAACTGCGCCAGGGCGTCTCCGACGTCTTCGTCAACCTCGCCCGCCGCAGCCAGGTGCTGCTGCACCGCCAGCTGACCCTGCTGGACGCGATGGAACGGCGTACCGAGGACACCGACGAACTCGCCGACCTGTTCCGGCTGGACCACATGACCACCCGTATGCGGCGGCACGCCGAGGGCCTGGTCATCCTCTCCGGCGCGGCCCCCGCCCGGCAGTGGCGCAAACCCATCCAGCTGATGGACGTCGTGCGCGCCGCCGTCGCCGAGGTCGAGGACTACGAGCGGATCGAGATCCGCAGGCTGCCCCGGGTGGCGGTGAACGGCCCCGCCGTCGGCGACCTCACCCACCTCATCGCCGAACTCCTGGAGAACGCCACCGTCTTCTCCCCGCCGCACACCGCCGTCCAGGTGCACGGGGAGCGGGTCGCCAAGGGCTTCACCCTGGAGATCCACGACCGGGGCCTCGGCATGACGCCCGACGCCCTGACGGAGGCCAACCTCCGGCTCGCGGAGACCCCCGAGTTCGAGCTGTCCGACACCGACCGGCTCGGCCTGTTCGTGGTCAGCCGGCTCGCCCAGCGGCAGGGCGTACGGGTCTCGCTCCAGCCCTCCGCGTACGGCGGCACCACCGCCGTCGTGCTGATCCCGTCCGCCCTGCTCACCGAATCCGGCTCCGACGGGGACGGCGCGGGTTCGAACGGTGCGGGCGGGGACGCCGACACCGGCCGCCACGAGCGGCGGAAGCGCGACGCCGCCCTGCCGAAGCAGCGCAGGCCGCGCGGCCCGTCCCCGTCCGTGGTGAGCGCGCCCTCCGCCGAACAGCACCAGCAGGCGTCCGACAGCCGCTCCGGCGCCCGCGACGGCGGCCCCGCGCCACTGCCCCGCCGTGTGCCGCCGGTGCTGGTCTCCGACCACGGCCACCCGGTCGACGGCGACGGGGGCGGACGGCACACCCGGCCGTCCTGGGCCGACCGGACACGGCATCCGGAACCGGACCCGGAGGCCGGGAACGACGGCGAGGACCGGCGCCAGGACCAGGCGCCGGCCCCGGAGCGTCCGGCGCCGGAGCGCCGGCCCGCCTCCGGGCTCCCCAAGCGGGTACGGCAGGCGAGCCTCGCCCCGCAGTTGAAGGACGACCCCGAACCACCGGCGGAGAGCGGCCGATACGCTGCCGACACCGATCCCGAACGCGATGCCGAACAGGCGAGGGCCACCATGGCCTCGCTGCAACGGGGATGGCAGCGCGGTCGGCGGCAGACGGCCACCGGTCCCGGCGGTTCGGACACGGCACCAGGAACGAGAGATGAGGGGGACGGGCGATGACCGCATCGAACGCCGCAGCACGCAACGGATCGGCACCGTCGGGCGAATTGAACTGGCTGCTCGACGAACTCGTGGGCCGGGTCGGCAGCATCCGCAAGGCGCTGGTGCTCTCCGGCGACGGACTGCCCACCGGCGCTTCACGCGATCTGTCCCGGGAGGACGGCGAGCACCTGGCCGCCGTGGCCTCGGGATTCCACAGCCTCGCCAAGGGGGTCGGCCGCCACTTCGACGTCGGCCGGGTCCGGCAGACCGTCGTCGAACTCGACGACGCCTTCCTGTTCGTCACCTCCGCCGGTGACGGCAGCTGCCTCGCCGTGCTCGCCGATGCGGACTCCGACGTCGGACAGGTAGCCTATGAGATGACGCTGCTGGTCAAGCGGGTGGGAGTGCATTTGGGCTCCGCCGCGCGATCCGGTGGGTGACGGAGGCGGGGGGAGATGACCGGAGACGGTGCGACCGACGACCGCTGGTTCGACGACGCGGCCGGACCGGTGGTCCGGCCCTATGCGATGACGCGGGGCCGCACCCGCAGCGCCGCGGAGGACAAACTCGACCTGATCGCCGTCGTCGTCGCCGACCGGGTGGGCCCCGGGGGGAGCGTCGCCGACCAGACGTTGTCACCGGAGCACATCGACATCGTCGAACTCAGCCGTGACACCCCACAGTCCGTCGCCGAGCTGGCGGCCGAGCTCGACCTCCCGGTCGGCGTGGTCCGCGTACTCATCGGTGACCTGCTTCACGCGGCACTCGTCCGAGTGTCCCGGCCCGTACCTCCGGCGGAACTGCCGGACGAGAGGATTCTGCGCGAGGTGATCAATGGTCTACGGGCACTCTGACCCGGGCCGCCCCCACATCATCGAACCCGTGACGCTCAAGATTCTGGTGGCGGGCGGATTCGGTGCCGGAAAGACCACTTTGGTGGGCGCGGTCAGCGAGATCAAACCGCTGCGCACCGAGGAGCTGCTCACCGAGGCGGGCAGGCCGGTCGACAACATCGCGGGAGTGGAGGGCAAGAAGACCACCACCGTGGCGATGGACTTCGGGCGCATCACGCTCCGCGAGGACCTGGTGCTGTACCTCTTCGGTACCCCGGGGCAGGACCGCTTCTGGTTCCTGTGGGACGAGCTGGCGACCGGCGCGCTGGGCGCGGTGGTGCTGGCCGACACCCGCCGGCTGGAGGACTGCTTCGCCGCCGTCGACTACTTCGAGCGGCGCGGCATCGCCTTCACGGTGGCCGTCAACTGCTTCGAGGGCGCCGACAGCTACCCGGAGGACTCGGTGCGCGAGGCGCTGGACCTCGACCCCGGCACCCCGGTGGTGATGTGCGACGCGCGCGAGCGCGAATCCGTCAAGCATGTGCTGATATCGGTGGTGGAACACGCCTTGCTCGCCACCGCGGCCACCCGCTGACCGGCCGCTCCGCCGCCCGGATCTGTACGCCGGATCCCCGCGGCGGAGCCCCGTCAGCGCACCACGACACCTCAGCGCACCACGACACCTCAGCGCGCCACGCACACCTCAGCGGACCGCGATCACCGATGAGCCATGGCCGAACAGGCCCTGGTTCGCGGTGATGCCCACCCGCGCCCCCGCCACCTGGCGGTCGCCCGCCCGACCCCGCAGCTGCTGGGTCAGCTCGTACACCTGGGCGATGGCCTGGGCCGGGACCGCCTCCCCGAAGGAGGCGAGCCCACCGCTCGGGTTGACCGGGACCCGGCCGCCGAGCGCCGTCGCGCCCTCCCGGAGCAGCCGCGCGCCCTCCCCGGCGCCGCACAGCCCCAGGTCCTCGTACCACTCCAGCTCCAGCGCGGTCGACAGGTCGTACACCTCGGCGAGCGACAGGTCCTCCGGCCCGATCCCCGCCTCCTCGTACGCCGCCCGCGCGATCGACGGACGGAATGCGTCCGGCACCGCACCGGACGCCACGGCGGAGTCGGTGGCGATGTCCGGCAGGTCGAGCGCGGTCCGCGGATACTCCGGCGAGACGGACGAGACGGCCCGGATCCGCACCGGGTCCGCCACCCCGTGCCGCCGCGCGAAGTCCACGCCGGTCAGCACGAGCGCCGCGGCCCCGTCCGAGGTCGCACAGATGTCCAGCAGCCGCAGCGGATCGGCCACCACCGGCGACGCGGCCACCTCCTCGGCGGTCACGGGGGAGCGGTAGCGGGCATGAGGGTTGGCGGCACCCGCGGCCGCGTTCTTCACCTTCACCGCCGCGAAGTCCTCGGGCGTGTCCCCGTACACCGCCATCCGGCGGCGCGCCCACAGCGCGAAGTACGCCGGGTTGGTGGCGCCCAGCACCCGGAAGCGCAGCCAGTCCGGGTCGTCGGGCCGATCGCCGCCGGACGGCGCGAAGAACCCCTTGGGCGCCGCGTCCGCGCCCACCACCAGCACGGTGTCCGCCATTCCGGACAGGATCTGGGCGCGGGCGGTATCGATGGCCCGCGCACCGGACGCGCAGGCGGCGTACACGCTGGTGACGCGCGCCCCCTGCCAGCCCAGCGCCCCGGCGAAGGTCGCCCCCGCCACCTGGCCGGGATAGCCGCAGCGCACGGTGTTCGCGCCGACCACCGACGCGATGTCCGGCCAGTCGAGCCCGGCGTCCGCGAGCGCCGCCCGCGCCGCCTTCGTCCCGTACTCCACGAAACTCCGGCCCCATTTGCCCCACGGGTGCATCCCGGCGCCGAGCACCGCCACCTCGCCGGTCATGACCGCCCCTCCGCGTCGACCGGCCGCCAGTGCCAGGTCGACCAGCTCCGCCCGCCCTCCCCGGCCAGCACCCCCGGCACCACCTCGACCTCCATGCCGACCGCCAGATCCGCCACCGTCACCCCGGGCGCCCCCTGCCCGAGCACCACCATCCGCTCGGCGGCCAGCTCCACGGCGATCAGCGTGTACGGCTCCCAGTCGCGCGCGGGATCGGACGGGTACGGCGCGGGCGGACGGTAGCGGCCGTCGGTGTACGACCACACCCGGCCGCGCCGCGACAGCGGCACCTCCTCCAGCTCCTCGCCGGCGCACCGGGGCGCCCGGCAGAAGGCGTCCTCGCGCGGGAAGTACACCGCGCCGCAGGCCCGGCAGCGGGTGCCCAGCAGCCGGAAGTCCCCGCCGCCGGAGGTGAACCACCCGGCGACCACGGGCGTACGCGCAGATGCCACGGTCCCTCCCGACGGATGAACGAGCGATAACTGACGGCGCGTCAGAAGTGTTGCACAGGGACCGCACGGTGGGTAACCCCGGTAAGGTGACCGGCGCGATCACGACCCTGATCAGCCGGTGCGGCGAGGGGAGCCAAGCGTGGCGGAGACGAAAGAGGCGGTCCGCTGCACCGCCGTCACCAAGGAGTTCGGCACCGCCGGTACCGTCCGGGCGCTGGACGCCGTCGATCTCGCCCTCCGCCCGGGCGAGTTCTTCTCGCTCCTCGGCCCCTCCGGCTCGGGCAAGACCACCCTGCTGCGCCTGATCGCCGGGTTCGAGCGGCCCACCAGCGGCCGCATCGAACTCGCCGGGCGGGACGTCACCGCGCTGCCCCCGCACCGCCGTGATGTGCACACCGTCTTCCAGGACTACGCGCTCTTCCCGCACATGACCGTCGAGCAGAACGTGGCGTACGCGCTCACCGTACGAGGCGTCCGCAAGCCGGAGCGCACCGCGCGCGCCCGCGAGGCCCTCGCCACCGTCCGCCTCGACGGCTTCGCGTCCCGCCGCCCCGACGCGCTCTCCGGCGGCCAGCGCCAGCGCGTCGCCCTCGCCCGGGCCCTCGTCGACCGGCCCGCCGTGCTACTCCTCGACGAACCGCTCGGCGCCCTCGACCTCAGGCTCCGCCAGGAGATGCAGACCGAGCTCAAGGAACTCCAGCGCACCACCGGCATCACCTTCCTCCTGGTCACCCACGACCAGGAGGAGGCGCTGACCATGAGCGACCGCGTCGCCGTCGTCGCGGGCGGCCGGATCGAACAGACCGGCCCGCCCGTGGAGGTGTACGAACGCCCCGCCACCGCCTTCGTCGCGGGCTTCGTCGGCACCACCAACCTGCTGCGCGGCGAGGCCGCGGTCCGGGTGATCGGCCGCCCCGGCGCGTACAGCATCCGCCCCGAGCGCATCCGGCTCACCGAACCCGCCGACGCGCCCCTCGACGGCGAGCGCACGGTCACGGGGCGCATCGCCGACATCGTGCACGCCGGGGCGCACACCCGCTTCACCGTCGCGCTTCCGCACGGCGACCGGCTCACCGTGCACCGGCAGAACCTCTCCGAACTCCCGCCCACCGCCCGCCCGCAGGCCGAGATCAGGCTGGTCTGGGACGAGAAGGACGCCTTCCCGGTGCCCAGTTGACCTTCTTATTGCCGGAGGCACCCTGGCGTCGGCATAAGGGACGCGCGGATACTGACGGGGCCTCGAGCACCAAGTGGGACGAGGAGGACCGGATGCGGAAACTGACGACATCCGCGTGGAGGTCCGCGGCGGCCGTGTGCGCGCTGCTGCTGACCGCCGCTGGCTGCGGATCCGACGATGACGGCGGCGGCAAGGCCGCACACGCCCCCGACAAGCTCGGTAAGGGCGAGGGCAAGGTCAACATCATCGCCTGGGCGGGCTACGCCGAGGACGGCTCCAACGACCCGAAGGCCGACTGGGTACACCCCTTCGAGAAGAAGACCGGCTGCCAGGTCAGCACCAAGACCGCGGGCACCTCCGACGAGATGGTCTCCCTCATGAAGACCGGCCAGTACGACACGGTCTCCGCCTCCGGCGACGCCACCCTGCGCCTCATCGCCTCCGGCGACGCCGCCCCCGTCAACACCAAGCTGGTGCCCAACTACAAGGACATCTTCCCGGCCCTCAAACAGCAGCCGTTCAACTCCAGGGACGGCCGGATGTACGGCATCCCGCACGGCCGCGGCGCCAACCTCCTCATGTACCGCACCGACAAGGTCAAGCCCGCGCCCGACTCCTGGCGCGCCGTCTTCGACGACGCCGCCGCGCACAACGGCCGTGTCACCGCGTACGACTCGCCCATCTACATCGCCGACGCGGCCCTCTACCTGATGCGCGCCAAACCGTCGCTCGGCATCAAGAACCCGTACGCGCTCGACTCCGAACAGCTCGACGCCGCCGTCACCCTGCTCAAGAAGCAGCACCGGGCGGTCGGCGAGTACTGGAGCGACTACCAGAAGGAGATCACCGCCTTCAAGGGCGGCGACAGCGTCATCGGCACCACCTGGCAGGTCATCGCGAACCTCACCCGGGCCGAGAAGGCGCCCGTCAAGGCCGTGCTCCCCAAGGAGGGCGCCACCGGCTGGTCCGACACCTGGATGGTCTCCGCGAAGGCCGAACACCCCAACTGCGCCTACAAGTGGCTCGACTGGATCGTCTCCCCGAAGGTCAACGCCCAGGTCGCCGAGTACTTCGGCGAGGCTCCCGCCAACCGCAAGGCGTGCGCCGAGACCGCCGACCCGAACCACTGCGCCGTCTTCCACGCCGACGACGAGAAGTACTTCCAGCGCGTCCACTTCTGGACCACGCCCATCAAGCAGTGCCTCGACGGCCGCAAGAACACCACCTGCACCGACTACGCCCAGTGGACCCGCGCCTGGACCGAGGTCAAGGGCTGAGATGCGCCGCCGCGCCGGGGCCGGGGGAGCGCGGCTGCGCCTGGCCGCGCTCCTCGGGCCGCCCCTGCTGTGGCTGACCCTCGCCTACCTCGGCTCGCTCGCGGTCCTCCTGCTCTCCGCCTTCTGGACCACCGACTCCTTCACCTCCGACGTCGTCCGCACCTGGAACACCGACAACGTCCACGAACTGCTGACCACCCCCGTCTACCGCACCATCGCGCTGCGCACCCTCACCATCGCCGCCGCCGTCACCGTCCTGGACGCGCTCCTCGCGCTGCCCATGGCCTTCTGCATGGCGCGCGTCGCGGGCCCGCGGTGGCGCCGGCCGCTGCTGGTGGCCGTGCTCACCCCGCTGTGGGCCAGCTACCTGGTCAAGGCGTACGCCTGGCGGGTGATGCTCGGCGAGGACGGCGTGGTCAACTCCGGGCTCTCCCCGCTCGGCCTGCACGGGCCCGGCTACGGCACCACCGCCGTCGTCCTGGTGCTGGCCTACCTGTGGCTGCCGTACATGATCCTCCCGGTGTACGCGGCCCTGGAACGGCTCTCCGAACGCACCCTGGAAGCCTCTGCCGACCTCGGCGCGGGCACCTGGCGCACTCTGCGCTCGGTCGTCCTGCCCGCCGTACGCCCCGCCCTGCTCGCCGGGTCCGTCTTCACCTTCTCGCTCAGCCTCGGCGACTACATCGCCGTGCAGATCGTCGGCGGCAAGACCCAGCTCCTCGGCAACGCCATCGCCTCCCAGGTCACCCTCGACCTGCCGATGGCCGCCGCGCTCTCCGCCGTGCCCGTCGTCCTCATCGTCTGCTACCTGGCCGCCGTACGCCGCGCCGGCGCCCTCGACTCGCTCTAGGAGAAAGCCGGATGAGGCTGTCGCGCACCGCCCGGATCGTCCTCGGCTGCGTCACCGCCGCCGGACTCGCCGTCGTCTACGCGCCCCTGCTGCTCGTCCTGCTCAACTCCTTCAACGCCGACCGCTCCTTCGGCTGGCCGCCCAGCGGCCTCACCGGCCAGTGGTGGCGCGCCGCCCTGCACAA
Source organism: Streptomyces sp. NPDC007983 (assembly GCF_042958345.1). Classification (NCBI taxonomy): domain Bacteria; kingdom Bacillati; phylum Actinomycetota; class Actinomycetes; order Kitasatosporales; family Streptomycetaceae; genus Streptomyces; species Streptomyces sp. NPDC007983. The sequence continues at coordinate 11,264 of NZ_JBIBJI010000023.1, read as the reverse complement.
CCAGGGCGCCCGCGACGCCCTGCTCACCTCGCTCAAGGCCGGGCTCGCCGCCACCGGGATCGCCCTGTGCTTGGGCACCATGGCCGCGTACGCCGTCCACCGGCACCGCTTCTTCGGCCGCCGGACCGTGTCCTTCCTGCTGGTGCTGCCGATCGCGCTGCCCGGCATCGTCAGCGGCATCGCCCTCAACGCCGCCTTCCGCACCGTCCTGGGCCCGCTCGGCATCGGCTTCGGCCTGTTCACGGTGGTCGTCGGGCACGCCACGTTCTGCGTCGTGGTCGTCTTCAACAACGTGGCGGCCCGGCTGCGCCGCATCGCCCCCTCGATGGCCGAGGCGTCCGCGGACCTCGGGGCGCGCCCCTGGCAGACCTTCCGCCACGTCACCTTCCCGGCCATGCGCTCCGCGCTCTTCGCGGGCGCGCTGCTCGCCTTCGCGCTCTCCTTCGACGAGATCGTGGTGACGACCTTCACCGCCGGCCCCGGCACCCGCACCCTGCCCATCTGGATCTACGAGAACCTGGCCCGGCCCCACCAGGCCCCCGTCGTCAACGTCGTCGCCGCGACGCTCATCGCCCTGTCCGTGGTGCCCGTGGCCATCGCGCAGCGGCTGTCCTCGGACACCGCGGGCGGGCGGCTGTGAGAGATCGGCGCCGGGGTCAGTGCCTCGTCAGTGACCGGCGGGAGACCGGGAAGTCGAAGTAGGTGTCCGGGAACGGCTCCGGCTGGTACGTGTAGTGCCACCACTCCTCGGCCAGGTTGACGAAGCCCTGGGCCTCCATCGCGCCCTTGAGCAGTAGCCGGTTGGCCCGCTGCGTGCCCTCGATCCGCGGATCGAGGGTGTGCGAGAGCGTGTCGAAGCAGTCGTAACCGGTGCCCATGTCGACCGAGTTGTCGGGGAAGCGGTCCTTCTGGGGCGCGTAGCAGGGCACCAGTTTCTCGCCCGGCACGTACGGGCGGGTCGGCAGCGCGGGCAGCCGCGCGATCGTCAGGTCCATCGTGCTGCCCCGGCTGTGCCCCGACTTCTCGGCGATGTAACCGTCCTCGAACAGCCGGGTCTTGTCGACGTCCGGATAGAACTCGCGCTTCATCCGCTGGTCGTCGAGGTCCTTCGCCCAGTCGACGAAGGTGTCCACCGCGCGCTGCGGCCGGTAGCAGTCGTACACCTTCAGGGTGTAGCCCCGGCGCAGCAGCTGACGCTGCACCCGGTGCAGCGCCCTGGCCGCCGGGCGGGTCAGCAGGCACAGGGGCCTGCGATAGCCGTCCACGGGGCGGCCGGTGAAGTTGTGCGGCGTGAAGTACCGGATCTCCTGGCGGATCGTCGGATCCACATCGCTCAGCGCCACGAACTCCTTCGGCGCCTCGGGCCCGGCCTTCGCCTGCGCCGGGGCGGGCGAGGCGAGGGCCATGAGAGCGGCGAAGGGCAGGGCGAGCGCGCGCAGCGCGGTGGTGAGTCTTGGCATGCACACCCAACTACCCCGTGCCGCCGGGCCGCGAACCCCCTCCGGAACTAACCCCTGCCGCCGGGCCGCGAACCACCCCGGACCCGCACCGGATACCCCGCCTCGACGCCGCCCTCCCGCTCGACCCGCACCTCGTCCCCGCGCAGCCGGGAGACGAACCGCACCAGCTCCGCCTTGTCCCAGCCGTCGCCCGCGTCCACCGCCATCGACCCGCCGCCCTTGCGCCCCTGACACGGCGCCCACACCTCCAGCTCCACGCCGCCGTCCGGCGCCGCGACGGGTATCACCGCGCCCGCCCGGGCCAGCACCGGGATCCGGGACAGCGGGGCGTCCACCACCACCTGTCCGGGGCCCTCGTAGGCGCGGCCGGTCGCCGTGTCGTACCAGTGGCCGCGCGGCAGCCGCACCGCCCGCCGCACCGCGCCCTCTTCCAGCACCGGCGCCACCAGCAGCGCGTCGCCCAACAGGAAGGCGTCCTCGCAGTCGCGCAAGCTGCGGTCCTTCGGCTGCCGCCACCACACGGGCCGTACATAGGGCGCGCCGGTGCGCTCCGCCAGCCGCGCCAGCGTCATGAAGTACGGCAGCAGCCGCTGCCGCTCGCGCAGCGCCGCCGCCGCGTGCTCCAGCACCGCGGCCCCGAACTCCCACGGCTCGCGCCGCCCGGCCGTGATCGCCGAATGCGTACGGAACAGCGGCAGATACGCGCCCAGCTGGAACCAGCGCAGATACAGCTCCGGCGACGGGGAGCCGGTGAAGCCGCCGATGTCCGGGCCGGAGTACGGAACGCCCGAAAGACCGAGCCCGATCACCAGCGCCAGCGAGGCCCGCAGCCCCGGCCAGCCCGTCGTCACATCACCGGACCAGCTGCCCCCGTACCGCTGGAGCCCCGCCCAGCCGGAGCGGGAGAACAGGAACGGCCGCTCGTCGGGGCGCAGCTCGCCGAGACCCTCGTACCCGGCCCGGGCCATGGCCAGCCCGTACACGTTGTGCGCCTCCCGGTGGTCCCCGCCCCGGCCCTCCAGGGCGTGGCGGGCCGAGCGCGGCAGGGTCGGCTCGCCGAAGGCGGCGAACGACACCGGTTCGCATCTGTCGTGCCACACCCCGGAGAAGCCCTGCTCCAGCCGCTCCGCGTACAGCGCGCCCCACCACTTGCGCACCCGCGGGTCGGTGAAGTCCGGGAAGACCGACTCGCCCGCCCACACCACCCCGCGCACCTCCCGGCCGCGGGCGTCGGTCACGAACCCCTCCGCCGCCGACCCGCTGTCGTACACCGCGTTGCCCGGCTCCGCCTTCACCGCCGGGTCCACGATCGACACCAGCCGCACCCCGTCCCGTCGCAGCTCGGCGGCGAGCCCCGGCAGATCGGGGAACCGCGCCGCGTCCACCGTGAAGATCCGGTTCCCGGACAGATGGTCGATGTCCAGGTGCAGCGCCGACAGCGGCAGGTCCCGCTCCCGGTAGCCCGCCACCACCCGCCGCACCTCCTGCGCGTCGCCGAACCCCCAGCGCGCGTGGTGGTGGCCCAGCGCCCAGCCCGGCGGGACCGCGGGGGAGCCGGTCAGCGCCGCCCAGCCGTGCAGCACCCGGGCCGGGGTGCCCACGAACACCCAGTAGCGCAGCGGCCCGCCCTCCATGCGCATCCGCACGCCACCCGGCCGGTCGTGCCCCGAGCCCGCGCCCTCCTCGCCCTCCCGCAGACCGACCGTGCCGTCCCACGAGTTGTCGTGGAACACCAGATGGGTGCCCGCGTCGGCCACCACCAGCTGCACCGGCATCGTCAGATACAGCGGATCGTCGCCCGGCCCGAAGCCGCCGCCGGGATCGGTGTTCCACAGCCGGTACGAGCCGTCCCTCAGCCGCGGCCCGCCCGCCCGTCCGCCGAGCCCGAAGAACCGCGCGTCCGCCGCCACCTCCGACCGCTGGTGCCAGCGCGAGCCCGGCACCCCCGCCGCCCCGCCCTCGCAGCCGCGGCCGATCACCGCCTCGGCCGGCTCCCACCAGCGCGGCGGCAGATCCCGCCGCAGCACCACCCCGCCCGGAGTACGCACCTCCACCGCGCCCATCCGCGACACCGCGACCGTCACCCGCTCCGACACCACCCGCCAGCCGCCGTCCGTGTCCGGCTCCAGCTGGGCCCGCTCGTCCGCCTCCGGACAAGCGCCGTCCAGCGCGTACGACGGCTCCGGCTCGGCCCCGTCCCAGCCGCAGAACACCGCCCCGCCCGCCGCCACCCGCACCCGCAGCGAGGACCGCGCGAACCGCACCACGCCACCGCCCGGCTGCGGATCCGCGCCCTCCACCACACCCGGCACCCGGGCCAGCTCCGCGCCCCGCCGCGGCAGTCCGGTCGCGTCCGTGCGGCGGCGCCGCCACGCCCAGCGCAGGGAGCGCAGCCCCCGCGCCGTACCGACCACCTTCACCGACCGCACCAGGTCACGCGCATTCATACTGATCACTGTGCCATTGACGAGGCAGGACGCGACCATAGTTCAACTGCCGTTCACCCGTGGTCGTCCCACATGGCACCCACCGCGGATGTGGAGTGGCGCCCCTGGTGCACAAGTCGATCACATGGCATCGTCCTGCTCGGACGCCGAAGCAGCCGACGACGCGGACCAACCGGACCTAGCGGACCTAAGCGGACCTCCCGGGAGCCGAACACAGATGAACACCGCAGCCCACCCCGACCACCTGCCCGGCCCCCTGTGGCAGCCCGGCGCGGACCGGATCGCCCGCGCCCAGCTGACCCGCTTCCACGCCTGGGCGGCCGAGCGGCACGGCGCACCCGCCGCGAGCCCCGGCGACCCGGCCGCGAGCTACGCCGCGCTGCACCGCTGGTCGGTGGAGGAGCTGGAGACCTTCTGGCAGTCGGTCGCCGAGTGGTTCGAGGTGCGCTTCGGCACCCCGTACGACACCGTGCTCGCCGACCCCGCCATGCCCGGCGCCCGCTGGTTCCCCGGCGCCACCCTCAACTACGCCGAGCACGCCCTGCGCGCGGGCGAGGACCCCGCCCGCGCCGACGACCCCGCGCTGCTGCACGTCGACGAGACCCATGAGCCCCGCCCCGTCACCTGGGCCGAGCTGCGCGCCCGGGTCGGTGCGGCCGCCGCCGCGCTGCGCCGCCTCGGCGTCCGCCCCGGCGACCGGGTCAGCGGCTACCTGCCCAACATCCCGCAGGCCGCCATCGCCTTCCTCGCCACCGCCGCCGTCGGCGGGGTGTGGACCTCCTGCGCCCCCGACTTCGGCGCGCGCAGCGTCCTGGACCGCTTCCAGCAGGTCGAGCCCGTCGTCCTGTTCACCGTCGACGGCTACGTCTACGGCGGCAAGACCCACGACCGCACCGAGACCGTCGCCGAGCTGCGCCGCGAACTGCCCACCGTGCGCGCCGTCGTCCACATCCCGCTGCTGGGCACCCCCGCCCCCGAGGGCGCGCTCGACTGGGACGACCTCGTCAGCGAGGAGACCGCCCCGGTCTTCGAGCAGGTGCCCTTCGACCACCCGCTGTGGGTGCTCTACTCCTCCGGTACCACCGGCCTGCCCAAGGCGATCGTGCAGTCCCAGGGCGGCATCCTGCTGGAACACCTCAAGCAGCTGGGCCTGCACAGCGACCTCGGCCCCGAGGACCGCTTCTTCTGGTACACCTCCACCGGCTGGATGATGTGGAACTTCCTGGTGTCCGGGCTGCTCGTCGGCGCCACCGTGGTGCTGTACGACGGCAGCCCCGGCCACCCGGACACCGCCGCCCAGTGGCGCATCGCCGAGCGCACCGGCACCACCCTGTACGGCACCTCCGCCGCGTACGTCATGGCCTGCCGCAAGGCCGGTGTGCACCCGGGGCGCGACTTCGACCTGTCCCGGGTGAAGTGCGTCGCCACCACTGGCTCACCGCTGCCACCGGACGGCTTCCGCTGGATCCACGACGAGGTGGCGGAGGACATGTGGATCGCCTCCGTCAGCGGCGGCACCGATGTGTGCAGCTGCTTCGCGGGCGCCGTGCCAACCCTCCCCGTCCACATCGGCGAGCTGCAGGCGCCCGGCCTCGGCACCGACCTGCAGGCGTGGGACCCGCAGGGCAGGCCGGTGGTCGACGAGGTCGGCGAGCTGGTCGTCGCCCGCCCCATGCCGTCCATGCCGGTACGCTTCTGGAACGACCCCGACGGCAGCCGCTACCGCGACAGCTACTTCGAGATGTTCCCCGGCGTCTGGCGCCACGGCGACTGGATCACCCTCACCTCGCGCGGCACCGTCGTCATCCACGGCCGCTCCGACTCCACGCTCAACCGGCAGGGCGTACGGATGGGGTCCGCCGACATCTACGAGGCGGTCGAACGCCTCCCCGAGATCCGCGAATCCCTCGTCATCGGCGTCGAACAGCCCGACGGCGGCTACTGGATGCCGCTCTTCGTCCACCTCGCCCCGGGCGCCACCCTGGACGACGAGCTGCTGGCCCGCATCAAGAGCACCATCCGCGCGCAGCTCTCCCCGCGCCACGTCCCCGACGAGGTCATCGAGGTCCCGGGCGTCCCCCACACGCTCACCGGCAAGCGCATCGAGGTCCCGGTCAAGCGGCTCCTGCAGGGCACGGCCCTGGACAAGGCGGTCAACCCGGGGTCCGTGGACGACCTGGAGCTGCTGCGGTACTACGAGCGGCTGGCCCGGACGAAGGGCGTGACGGCCGACTAGCCGCGCGCGGTGTCCAACTGGTCGGCCAGACAGGCCAGATAGAGGGAGAGCGCACCGCGGTCGCGCAGTGAGCGGCCGCTGATGTGCTCGATCTTGTTCATGCGGTAGACGAGGGTGTTGCGGTGGATGTGCAGCGCCGCCGACGCCCGCACCAGGTTGAAGCCGTTCTCGCACCACGCCACCACCGTCTCCCGCAGCACCGGCCAGTCCGGCTGCGTACGCAGGTCCACGGTGGTCAGGGCGATGAGCCGGGCCCGGGTGTGCTGCCCGACGGCGGCCAGCAGCTGATGGCCTCGCAGTCTATTTGCGCCCGCTGCCCGACCTCGCGTTCGTACGGTGGCTGTGGCGCTTCTGGCGCAGCAGCACGCCCGCGGCGTTCCGGCGCGGTTACGCGGCGATCGCCGAGCTGAACCGGACCACGTTCGCGCTCTTCGACGGGCTGCGGGAGGCGGGAGTCGAGACCACCCCGAGCCGCCCCGGCATGGTGCACGCGTTCCTGTCGCCCGGCGAGGCGCGGCACCACCTCCAGCTCCAGCGGCAGATGGCGGACGGCCGCTACCCGCTCCCGGACGACGTCAGCACCGGCCCCGAGGCGATGGCCCTGGACCCGTCGCTGGCGCCGGCGGTCCGGGCCGCCTACCTCGTCCCCGGCGAAGGCGTCCTGGACCCGGCGGCCTTCGCGCAGGCCCTCGAAGAACGGCTGGCGGCGAGCGGGGTGAAGGTCCACGAGAACGTGGCGGCGACCGGCTTCCGGCGCGGCCCGGCCGGGGACCGGGTCACCGCCGTGGTCACCGACACCGGCGAGTCCCCTGCTCGGCTGTCGTCATCGCGGCCGGAGTGCGCTCCGCCGGCCTGCTGCGCGAGCTGGGACACCCCCTTCCGCTCCAGGCGGGCAAGGGCTACAGCTTCTCCGTGGACCTCGACCCCGCGCCGACGCACACCCTGTACTTCGGTGAGCACCGGGCGGTGGCCTCCCCGATCGGCGGCACCACCCGCATCGCCGGAACGATGGAGCTGAGCGGCAACAACAACCGGCTCGACTGGCGCCGGATCGTCGCCGTCGCCCGGGCGAGCAGGCACTACCTCGGGCAGTGGTTCGACGATCCGGACGACCTTGTGGCGCTGATCCGCGACCCCTGGGTCGGTGGCCGGCCGTTCCTGCCCGACGGGCTGCCGGTCATCGACCGCGTACCCGGCCCCGGGAACGCCTTCACCGCCACCGGCCACGGCATGCTGGGCGTGACGCTGGGCCCGGTCACCGGCAGCGAACTCGCCTCGTACGTCGTGACCGGCTGCCGCCCCGCCGCCCTCACGCCGTTCCGCCTCGACCGGCTCCGTGGCTGACAGCCCGATGACGTGCCCGCCGGAGCGTTGTCAGTGGTCCCGGTTACGGTGAGTGAGCACTGAACGTCTGCGCTGAGGGGGAGTCATGGCGCACACCGACACCGGCACCGACACCGGCGGCTCCGGCCGCGAGCACGGCCGCGAGCACGGCCCCGACTGCGGGAAGCCCACCGCGATCCGCGCCTTACGCAGGGAAGTTCCCGGCATCGTGGCGCTGCTGGCGTCCGAGGAGGACTTCGCCGCCATGCGGCGTTACGTGTCCTTCGGCTTCGACGACCACGCCCGGTACCTGCGGCGGATGGAGGGGCTGCTGCGGGCGCTCTCGTCACAGGGCGTGCATACCACCGTCGCCCTCTTCGACCCGGTCGCCTACCAGGAGTACTGCGCGCACACCCGGCTCGACCCGGACACCCCCACGAGCCGCAGCCGCTACACGGCGGAGGTGGCGTCCACGGGCGCCACCGTCGTCTACGAGGGCCAGCCCATCGACCAGCTGCTGCCACGTCTGATCACCGCGGCCGAGGAGCGCGCCACCTGGGAGTACGCGTCGGCCGTGCTCGCCCGCGCGGGCGGCTGCGGCGGCCGTGACGGCTGTGGGCACGGCACCGGCCGCGCGGCGTTCGACCGCGCCACGGCCGCGCTGTACGCGGTGCTCGACGCGGCGGGCCCGGGCCTGCACCACCTGGTGTGCAGCGTCCCGGTGGACGACACCCCGCTGGCCGCCGTGGTGCACGCCACCGCGCGCGAAGGCCGGCCGCCGAGGCTCGCCGAGCCCGGCGCCCTCGTCTTCCGCACCGTGCTGGCCTGCGGCATCGCCACCGGAAGCCCCGGCGGCATCGTCCTGCGGACGAGCCTGCCCGGAGCCCCGGACACGGTCCGCGGCTGGGCGCTGCGTGACGGCTGGCCCCGCCCGCTGAGCGAGGCCGAGGTCTTCACCGCCTACTGCACCGATGCGCACACCGGTGAGCCGATCCCGCCGGAGCACGGCGTCGAGTACCGGGCGGGCCTCCCACTGCCCCGGCCGCTGCCCCGGACCGAGGAGGGGTGACACGGCGAAGGGCCCGTCCCGCCGCGGCCACCGCGGCGGGACGGGCCCCGCATCCTGCTTCCCTCACCGGCTCACTCGCCGGACAGCACCGCCTGCGCGGCCCGGCGGGCATCCTCGGCGGTGTCCGCCGCGCGCGCCGCCGAAGCGGCCCGCTCGCACTGGGCGAGCGTGTGCTTGGCCAGCGTGGCGCGGACATACGGAATCGACGCGGCACCCATGGAGAGGCTGGTGACGCCCAGACCGGTCAGCACACATGCCAGCAGTGGGTCCGACGCGGCCTCACCGCACACCCCGCAGCTCTTGCCCTCGGCCTGCGCGGCCTCGGCCGACGCCGCGACCAGGTCGAGCAGCGCGGGCTGCCACGGGTCCTGCAGCCGCGACACCGCACCCACCTGACGGTCGGCGGCGAAGGTGTACTGGGCCAGGTCGTTGGTGCCCAGCGACAGGAACTCGACCTCCTGGAGGATCGAGCGGGCCCGCAGCGCGGCCGACGGAATCTCCACCATCGCGCCGAACTTGGCCTGCAGCCCGGCCTCCCGGCACGCGTCCGCGAACGCCTTGGCGTCCAGCCGGTCGGCCACCATCGGCGCCATGACCTCGAGATAGACCGGCAGCCCCTCGGCCGCCTTGGCCAGCGCCGTCAATTGCGTCCGCAGTACCTCGGGGTGGTCCAGCAGCGTGCGCAGCCCGCGTACGCCCAGCGCCGGGTTGGGCTCATCGGAAGGGGTGAGGAAGTCCAGCGGCTTGTCCGCGCCCGCGTCCAGGACCCGGACCACCACCCGGCCCTCGGGGAACGCCTCCAGCACCTGCCGGTAGGCCTCGGTCTGCTTCTCCTCCGACGGCGCCTTCGTGCTGTCGTCGAGGAAGAGGAACTCGGTCCGGAACAGCCCCACGCCCTCGGCGCCCGCCTCGACCGCCGCCGGTACGTCCGCCGGACCGCCGACGTTCGCCAGCAGCGGCACCTTGTGCCCGTCGGAGGTCGCCCCCGGACCGGACGAGGCGGCCAGCGCCGCCCGCCGCTCCTCGGCGGCCCGGGTCAGCTCCGCCCGCTTCTCCTCGTTCGGCGACACGAAGATCTCGCCCGTGCTGCCGTCCACGGCGATCATGGTGCCCTCGACCAGCTCCCCCGCGCCGGGCAGCGCCACCACGGCCGGGACCCCGAGGGCGCGCGCCAGAATCGCGCTGTGGCTCGTCGGCCCGCCCTCCTCGGTCACGAAGCCGAGCACCAGGGTCGGGTCGAGGAGCGCCGTGTCGGCCGGGGCGAGATCGCGAGCGATCAGTACATACGGCTCGTCGCTGTCGGGCACGCCCGGCATCGGCACACCCAGCAGCCGCGCCACGATCCGGTTCCGCACGTCATCGAGGTCGGCCACCCGGCCCGCCAGGTACTCCCCGGCCCCTGCCAGCAGCGCCCGGTACGCGGCGAAGGCGTCGTACACCGCGCGCTCGGCGGTGCTGCCCACCGCGATCCGCCGCTCGACGTCGGCGATCAGCTCCGGGTCCTGCGCCATCATGGCCTGCGCCTCGAGCACGGCTTGGGCCTCGCCGCCCGCGAGGTTGCCGCGCGCGATCAGATCCGCCGACACGGCCTCCACCGCCTGGCGCGCCCGACCCTGCTCACGCGGCGCCTCGTCGGCCGGAATCTGCTTCGCGGGCGGCTCCAGTACCGCCGTGCCCATGTGGCGCACCTCGCCGATGGCCACCCCGTGGCTCACGCCGACGCCTCGCAGCGTTGTCTCCATGTCACCTGTCCCCGGTTGATACGGCGGAACCCCGCCGTGGTGGATGTCGTACTCGCCGTCGACGCCGCCCGGACCGGTTCCGGACGGCGTCGGGGTCACGTCCAGCTGAAGAGCGCGTCGCCCGGCTTCACATCGCCGTCCTCCCGGACCGCGGCAAGGGAATCGGCCGTGGCCTCCAGGGCCACGATCGGACAGATCGGCGACTTACCGGCGGCCACGGCCACCGCGGGGTCCCAGCGCACGATCGCGTCACCGCGCTTCACGGTGTCCCCCTTGTTGATGAGGACATCGAAGCCGTCGCCGTTGAGCTGCACGGTGTCGATCCCGAGGTGGGTGAGTACTCCATGCCCGTCCTCGTCCACGACCACGAACGCGTGCGGGTGCAGCGAGACGACGATGCCGTCGACCGGAGCCACGGCCACACAGGTCTCGAGCACCGGGTCGATCGCCGTACCCGGACCGACCATGGCGCCCGAGAACACGGGATCGGGAACCGCTGTCAGTCCGATCGCGCGCCCGGCGAGCGGAGACGTCACGGTGGTCATGGGAGGCCTCCCGGGTGAAGATCCATCTCGCGCCGTCACCGCCTGTCCCGGACAGCGCACTGCCCAGAAGCGTAAGTCATAGGAACTTGGGATTCCGCACAAGCGGCGCAGGCCGGAGACCCCCAGAGGACCCCGAATCGATTTGCCACGGCCGCGTGAGGCGCTGTACTGTCGTACTCCTGCCCATCCGGATGAAGCATCGCAGTCAGCTGCGGTCTCGTCCAGGTGAGGGCGGCACCTTCAGTCACTTGATCCAAATCCCGGATCTGCTTTCGCATGCCATGCGAAAGACACGGATTCGGAAAGCGGAAAAAGGTCTGATAGCGTGTGAGACACGAAAGGCCGAGAGGCCGGAGGGAAAAGCCCGGAGAGACCGGTGATACGGTTTCAAAGGAAGCGTCCGTTCCTTGAGAACTCAACAGCGTGCTAAAAGTCAACGCCA
>NZ_JBIBJI010000022.1:0-108051 GCF_042958345.1 Streptomyces sp. NPDC007983 | reverse complement strand
GCGCAGCCGCTTCAGCTCCTCGCGCTCCGCGCTCGTCAGTTCGCCCGACGTGCCCCCGCCTTGGTCGACCCGGTCACGCTTCACCCAGCCACGCACACTCTCCGGGCTCACGCCCAGATCCCGCGCGTTTGGGCCGTCGGGGGCACAGGTCTCGGTCAGATGAGCGGCTGAACCACTTCCAGCTGATGATGTGTCCGTGGCGCGCGTAGCGGGCCGACGTGTCGTAGGGAGAGACGATCGCCCGGGACGAGGGCGGCAGCCCGGGCCCGCTGTCCTCGTCGGTGCGCCAGAGCAAGCGGCCCGCAGCGTCGCGGTAGTAGTTCTGCATCACTACCTGGCGCAGAGCCTGGACGCGAGGGCCGAACGCCCGGTCCGTCCCGTGCCGGTAGAGATGTTCCAGGAGCCGGAGCGGACGGCGTCGTTGCCAGTGGCCAGGATCCTGGTCTTGGGCTTGGTGGGGTTCTTGCCCAGACGGACCGGCCGGCCGTAGCGACGCCCCCAGTCCTCATCGACCAGGTCGTCCAGCAGATGACTGGCGGTGCCAGCGACTCCTTCCAGCGCCGCGCGGACCGTCTCGGTGATCAGCTCCAGGCGGGTCAGGGCGCGAACGCGGCCAGGACGTGGGTGGAGTCGGTGCGCTGCGTGGTGCGCTCACGCACCAGCCCGGCCTCCTTGAGACGGGCCAGCGCGAGGGCGAGGAGGCGGTCGGCGCGGTCGCCCTCGGTGAGACGGTCACGGAAGTCGGCCAGCACGCTGTGGTGGAAGCCGGGGTCGTCCAGCTCTATGGCCATGGCGTACTTGAAGTCGATGCGGCAGCGGACCGCCTTGGCGGCCTGCCGGTCCGACAGACCGAGCAGGAACTGCAGCACGCAGACGGTGGCCAGCTGGGCGGGCGAGAGGCCGGGGCGCCCGTCGCGCGGGTACCAGTCGGCAAAGTCCTCGTCGCGCCACAGCCCATCGAGCCGGTCGCGCACCCATACCGCCGTCGTGCCATCCGGGTTGCTCGCCCGCGCGATCTGCGCGGTCAGAGGTGGACTTGCTCACCGGAACAGGGACGGAGGGACAACGGGCATCTCGACGGCTGCATCGGTTATCGAAACCATCCGAGCAGCCCGTTGATCATGCTGTCGCGCCGCGAAACTCCAAGATCCCCGACAGAGTCAAGGTCAGTACCAGCTTTGGTAGGTGGCGCTGCTGCAGGGCATCAGGCGCATGCCCTGGATCTGATTGTCGTCGATGCAGGTGCCGGCGGCCTCCTGGTTCTCGAACCTGATCGTGTGGTCGAGCCAGTGCTTCACAATCCAGCTCTGCCCCTTGCTGTTGTTGCAGTACTGCATGCGTAACGCGATGCCGTCGTGCCCGAGGCAGAAGTCCCAGTTGGTGATGGCCCGCAACTCGACCGTTCCGTCGTTGTACTTGTGCACGTTCCAGTTCTGCTCCGGAGTTCCGCATGCATTGGTCCGGTTGGCGTTGACGTAGCTGGAGTCGAGACAGCCTCCCGTCGCCTGATTTTGAAACGTGTTGACCACGTCCGTCGGCGCGGCGGTGCTAGTACCGGCGCCCGACACCACGAGGGCCATCGCGGCGAGGGCGGTGAAGGTGTGGCCTTTGCGAAGGCGCATGTGTCATCCCATGTTCGAGGCCGCCTCATCGGCGGCGTAGGAGGCTGAACGGGGCCAACGGCGTTCATTCGGCAGGCGTGTCGGTCATCCCTGACCTGCAGACTCAGGTTGTGCATCGGTCATCGACGACCGTAGGCGCACGCTGCGCCCGAAGAGCACCAATACGCGCACCGTGACTCCCCATTTCGTGCACAGTGCACGATCCGGCTGTAGGATTCCCGTGCGAACAGGGGGCTGGGGGCGCATCGGCATGACAGACCGCAAGGGTTCCCGATTAAGAGGAACCGAGTCGTTCGAGGCAGTAGCCTCGGCCTTGTTCGCCCCGTTGCGGGTGACCGATCCCGGCCCGCACGGATTTGAAGCCGTGGTCGACCACACAGCCGTCGGACCCGTGGTCGTCGCTCGCGTCCAGGCCACCGCCGCAACGGTGACGCGAGACAACCACAACATCACCTCCAGCGACGTGGAGTGGATGCATTTCAATCAGCACCACCACGGTCTGGTCACGGCGATCCAGGATGACCGGATCACGACGGTGAAACCCGGTGAACTGTTCGCCTGTGACAACACCCGGCCTTATCGGCTCATCGGTGCCGACCCCAGTGACATGACCGTGCTCTGCGTTCCCCGGGCAAGTCTCGGCAGGCACGCGAACGCCATCAGCCGACGTACGGCGCTCCCCCTATCCACTCTGGGCGGGATCGGCGGACTCCTCGGCCACGCACTGTCCGCAGCCAACGAGGACCTCCCCCGTCAAGGTGTGGCGCGTACGCATCTGGCCGACGCGCTCATCGCTCTCCTCCTCGCCGCTTTCGCCGACATCACCCCCGAGCGGGCCTCCGTCGCTAGCGACCTTGTCGACCGTATCCGCACCTACGCACTGGCCCACCTCGGCGACTCCCGGCTTAGTGCGGAGCAAGCCGCGCGCCAGCACCACATCTCCATCCGGCACCTGCACGCGCTCTTCAAAGGCAGCGACCTGACCTTCGCCGCATGGGTCCGGCACGAACGCCTGCTACGGATCCGCCGGGATCTCCTCGACCCCGCATCCTCGGGCATCTCCACGGCCACGATCGCAGCGCGATGGGGAGTACATGACCCCAAACACCTTGGCAGGGCCCTGAAACGCGAGTTCGGCGAAACCGTCAACGACCTACGCCGCGGGTAAAAGGACTGAGCAGCTGGGGGAGGACCGCGAAGCACTAGGGACGAATTTGCCCAGGCAAGCCCTGAAGGGTGTCTTTATTGCCGTACGGTGGCTGACCAGGGGCTTTGCGATCGCTTGGGTTGGGCATGATTATTGATCGTGGGCCTGCGACTGCTCTATCTGATCTTCTGTCGGCTACTGGGCTGTCTTCTCCTGCTGGGCCGTTCGTCCGCAGCGAGCAACGCCGAGATCCTCGCGCTTCGTCATGAGGTCGCTGTGCTGCGCCGACAGGTTGAGCGGCCGCGGATCTCGTGGGCCGATCGTGCCGTGCTCTCCGCTCTTGCACGGCACCTGCCACCCGCTTTACGCCGCCATCGGGTGGTCACCCCGGGCACGCTGCTGGTCTGACACCGCCGTCTGGTGCGCTGGAAGTGGCGCCAAGCACCGGTCAGAGTCGGCCGGCCGCCGCTGCCGGAAGAGATTGTCGCGCTCATCCAGCGCTTGGCGAGGGAGAACCCGGCCTGGGGGTACGTCAGGATCCAAGGCGAGTTGCGCCGGCTCGGTCATCGGGTTGCCGCTGCCACGATCCGGCGCGTTCTGCGCCGCTCCGGTCTGCCGCCCGCACCGTGACGTGCATCCCAGCAGACCTGGCGCTCCTTCCTCCGCGCACAGGCCCACACGCTGCTCGCTTGCGATTTCATGCACGTGGACACCGTTTTCCTCAAGCATCTCTACGTCTTCTTCGTCATGGAGATTGCCACCCGGCGCGTCCATGTTCTGGGCGTCACCACACGTCCCACTGGGGCGTGGGTCGCCCAACTCGCCCGCAATCTGCTTATGGACCTCGAGGAGAGGGCTGGGGGCTTCCGGTTCCTCATCCGTGACCGGGACAGCAAGTTCACCGCCGCGTTCGACGCCGTCTTCGCGGGCAACGGGACAGCCGTCATTCCGACTCCGCCGCAGAGCCCGCGGTCCAACGCGTTCGCCGAACGTTGGATACGCACAGCCCGCGCCGAATGCACCGACCGGCTCCTCATCACCGGTGAGCGACACCTGCGTACGGTCCTCACCGCATACGCCGAGCACTACAACGCCGGACGAGCACACCGCAGCCTGGGCCTACGTGCCCCAGACGACGACCCGCACATCATCCCCCTACCTGCTGGCACAGTCAGGCGCCGACAGGTACTTGGCGGACTGCTCAACGAGTACCACACCACGCCACTCCGACTGACTCACCATCCACAGGAAGCGCCCAGCTCAGCAGCCTGATCGGAATATTGACACCCTTCACGGATGGGGACCATCCCCGCGGGCGCGGGGAGCAGATGACCCAGACCCTTGCCGCGCAGCAGCCCGCGGGACCATCACCGCGGGCGCGGGGAGCAGGACGCCGAGGACCGGGCCGATTTCCTGGACGAGGGACCATCCCCGCGGGCGCGGAGAGCAGTGGCCCAGCGTGAGGTCGTGGTGCGCGGTGCGGGGACCATCCCCGCGGGCGCGGGGAGCAGGCCTCGTCGAGCGAGGTGACGTTGCCCCTGTCGGGACCATCCCCGCGCGCGCGGGGAGCAGATCTCTCCGGCGTACTTCAGCCCGTCCATGTCGGGACCATCCCCACAGGTGTGGGGAGCAGCGACCCGATTCCTCCAGCCCCGGCTCCCCTTGTGGGAACATCCCCGGGGGTGCGGGGAGCAGGAGGCGTAGGCGTACCGACCTCGGGCCCCATGGGAACATCCCCGCGAGTGCGGGGGGACAGACGAGTTGGGCGGTGTACGCCTCAAGACGCGCGGGAACATCCCCGGGGGCCGCTGCCGAGGACCAGCTTGTGAGCGGCGGGGCCATCCCTGCGAGTGCGGGGAGCAGGACGCCACCACCACGTTCAACATCGACATCGAGGGACCATCCCCGCGGGTGCGGGGAGCAGCGCCCACCTGACCCAGTACCACGGGAGCACCCGGGGCCATCCCCGCGGATCCGGGGAGCAGATCACGATCATCCGGCCGGACTTCTTCGGCTTGGGGACCATCTCCGCGCGGGGAGCAGGCCAGTCCGCACCCCACACGGCCGGCGACCTCGGGGCCATCCCCGCGGGTGCGGGGAGCAGTCGGCGGGGAGCGCGTTGTTCATCAGCCGGTCGGGACCATCCCCGCGGGTCCGGGGAGCAGAGACGAGGACAGAGCGGATTTCCTCGAATCGAGGGACCATCCCCGCGGGTGCGGGGAGCAGTCGGAGAGGCCCTTGCCGGACGCCTCGCGCTGGGGACCATCCCCGCGGGTGCGGGGAGCAGCCTGACCTGCATGTCTACCTGCCAGTAGGCAGCACGCAAAGCACTTTCCCAAAGTCCGGCATTTCAGACATGCCCGCCTCTTCCGCGATCCACACCGTGCATGCTTCGCCCCATCCAAAGCACTTCACAGGACGGCAAGCCAATAGCGCCCCGCCGTGAGGCGAACAACACGAAGTACATTCTCTCCGTCGAGACCTTCGAGAACGAACACGTCCCCACACAGCAGCCTCCGGGCCATCCACTGGATGAATGAGTTCATGGATGCCCCGCGCGGCGTCACGCGGAGGATCAGTCGCCTGCCTGGCCTTCCTCGCCCGAACCGTCAACCCACCGACGAGGCCGAGAAAACTCAGGCCCGACCTTCGCCGACGATGCCTCGATCGCCAAATCACCGGCCCTTGTTGCGCGCACCGCAGCCACCAGCGTCCTGGATCTCCCCGCCCCCACACGCAGTCGCTTCCGCAGCGTCTCAGCAGAAATCGGCCGTTGATACGTTTCCCAATGCCAGGCGTCCTCCGCCAGCGCGCGCTCCAGAAGATCGTCCTCTTCTGACTCGGACTGACGATCCTGGCCCTCCTCGCCGGGAGAAGGTACATGCGGTTGACCAACACTGGTGCCCGTCGGCCCGCAAGCCGCCGCAACGCGCTCCACGGGACCCTCCAGCAGGCCACCCCTCTCGGACTCTGACGCCACCTCACTACTGGCGCCGCTGATGGCTTGCAGCAGCCCCGGACCCACCTCTGCCCAACCGATCAGCAGCAACGGCCCGACCGCATCGAAGGCAGCTTTACCCTTCTGCCCGGCCAGCAGCGGGTCCGTCACATTCAGCGCCAAGGTCATCAGGCTGGAGAAGACCAGCAGCCGACGCGCCGGTCGAAGCTGCTCCCGGCCCGCTCCCTGGAGGGCGAGATACCGGGTCCCCAGCAACAGCCCCAGCACGGAGAGGTCCACCGCCGGAGCCACCAGTGGCGCAACCCACGGCGGCACCCCCAACCGCAACGCAAGGGTCCACACATTTCCGAAACCGAACAAAAAGGTCAGCCCTACGACCGCAGTCATGATTATTGTCACTGCCCGGAGGGTGATCCTCCGCTCGGGGGAAGCCCTCCCACTGCTGGCACTCGTCGCCCTCTCGTCCGCCATCAGCGCGCCCCAGCCTGCACCGAGGGCTCAAAACTTCCCTTGATCACCAACCTTCCGACGGAATTCCGCAGGTCAGGGCCGCCATCCTTCTGTGTGGCGCCCTGCCGGGGGCGCTAACATCCGACCGCCTTCAAAGAGGTCGTCGACGAAGCCGATGACGTGGGGCTCGGCTGCGGAGATGCGCCGCTGCGATCTTGCCCTGGCTGCATAGAGTCGCTTGGCACACTATTTTCTTGCGACATGCGTCTGCCTTAATCGAGTTGTTCACTACATCGACTGGCGTTCCTCCCGGTTGCCGCGCGCGGTGTTCTGCCGCCCGGTAAGCGGTGGGTATGGCAGAAACGGATCAGCACCACAGAAACGAACGCACTCGCGAGCACGGTTCGCGTCCTGAGGGGGCCGCGGACGGCGCGCCCCTCACCACGTGCATGGTCACAGGCGAGGGGCGCAGCGATCCTCTCAGGATGGAGTTCAAGGTCGAGCTGGCTTCCGGCCAGCTTGGCGAGGAGATCGCGAAGGTTCAGACAGCCGTCTTCCGCGACATCCTCCTCCACTTGTCAGCCAAGCGAGCCGAGAAGTAAAAGCCCGCCCACCGACGTTCACGCTTCCCGCCGCCCAGGTACTCCCTCAAGGCCATGCGTCTGATCAGCGCGCCTGGAGGAGGTGTCGGAACGGATCATCGCCACCAGCATGCGTGACCGTGCCGCGCCGACGTGCAGCCGCTTGCGGAGTGATTCCGCGGAGATCGGCCGCTGGTAGGTCTCCCAGTGACGAGCGTCTTCCTGCCGGGCGCGCTCCAGCAACTCATCACCATCACAATGTCGTTCCGCCCCTGCCACAGATGGGGAATAAGCGCTTGTGACGTGGCCATCGTTCTGGGGCACCGCTGCCTGAGCGGAGGCTTGTTCGTACTGCGGCGTCGCGGATGGGTGTGGTGCCGGCCTGGGTTGGCTGGTGGCGAGTGCGTGGAGGAGTCCGGGTCCGACCTCGGCCCATCCGATCAGAAGGACGGGGCCGACCGCGTCGAAGGCGGCCTTGCCCAGGTCTCCCGCGATCAGCGGGTCGGCGGTGTTCAAGGCCAGGGTCATGCCACTGGAGAGCACCAGCAGCCGCCGGGCCGGACGCAACTGCTCCACCGGTGCACCGTGCAGGGCGAGGTACCGGATACCGAGCAGCAGGCCGAGGATGGACAGGTCGACCGCCGGGGCGACCAGCGGGGCCACCCATGCCGGGACGCCCAGTCGCAGCGCCAGGTTCCATACGTTGCCGAAGCCGAAGAGGAAGGTCAGGCTGACGACGGCCGCCATCATGCCGGTCACCGCCCTCACCGTGGCCGCGCCGTCCGATGTTCCGTCAGGCCCTGTGTTGTAGTTGACGGGGTCAAACATTCTCGCCGATTCCCATCCGCTGGTGGGTCTCCTGCGCGCGCTCGGCGGCCGCGCTGGCGCCGTAGTGGCGGGGCATGTCTTCGGAGATCCAGCCCATCAGCAGCATCAGGTCACCGGAGTCACCGCCGGCCCGTTTCCACTCGTGGGCGAAGTTGTGCCGCCACCGGTGCGCGTGCACGCCCTTCACCCCGGCGGACAGGCCGCGCCGCTTGATCATGATCTTGATGCCGTTCGGCGCCAGCCGTCGCCCGCCGCGCTCGGCCAGCCACAGGTCCGGCAGTTCGGCGCCCTTGCGCTTGGCGCGGGCCCGCAGATACCGGCTCACCGCCCGGGCGGTCTTCGGTCCGAACCGCACGCTGTCGCGGCTACCCTTGCCGTGGTAGTGCACCGAGTCGGTGGTCAGGTCGATGTCCTCCAGGGTAAGGTTGCCGACCTCGGACAGGCGGGCGCCGGTGTTGTAGTAGAGGCGGATGATGGCCTCGTCCCGCAGCTGGAGGAACGCCTTGCCCTTGCAGGCGGCCAGCACCTTCTTGGTGTCGTCGTCCCGCATGACCGGGATCAGCTTCTTCACCGTCTTGGGCTGGCGGACACGCCCATCGGCGAGCGGTCGATCTCCTCCTCGTCCAGCATCAGCCACTTGAAGAACTGCTGCAGCCCCTTGTGCTTGTTCAGCGCGGTCGACGCCGACCGCGTCTCGATCATCCAGCCCTGGAAGGCTTCGACATGCGCGCGGGTGACCTCGGTAGGGTCCTCGGCCGCGTCCTCCGCCTCGAGGTCGGGCGTGGCGTTCTCGTTCAGGTAGCGGGCGACCTGGGCGGCGGCGAGGAGGTAGTTGTAGCGGGTGGTCTCCGGGTAGTTGCCCGCCCGCAGCGAGCGGTCCCAGTCACGCAGGAACCCTTCCCAGGTCTTGGAGACCCCTGCGGTGATCTTGTCCAGGTCCAGAAGCGGCATGAAGAAAAGCCTCCGAGCCAAGGTGTCGGTGAGCGGCGTGCTCGACCTCGACGCGGGAAACGGGAGCGCGAAAAGAGGGCCCTCACAGGTGTTGACCTGCGAAGACCCTCTGCACCGTCGGGACGACAGGATTTGAACCTGCGCCCCCTTGACCCCCAGTCAAGTGCGAACGCAGAATTCCCCGGAATTACGGCGCTTTCCGCAGGCGAAATACGTGCGGTAACAACTGAGTTGTGCGGGGTCGCGCACACCGTGTGGTCCCCAAATGGTCCCCACCACAGTGCCTCCAAAAGCCACCTTCGCTTGCACTTCCATCATGCACCGCTTGGCAACATTCGACAAAAGTCCACCCGAGAGAGGAATGTGCGGGCGCACCCCGGGCCGTGGCGACGAGTAGCCGTGCGCCGCCTGAGGTGCAGGGACGGATATTCAAGCCCCGCAAGATTGCGCGGTCGGCCCAGTCCAGGGGTGGCCTCGGGGGCACTGCCGCGCAGCACAGCATTCGCGTGGCGTAGCACGAACCGCTCGACGTCCCTGGGAGTGAAAGAGCGGCTGCCCCGTACTCTCCGACCTGCGCTTCTCATCCGCCGCCGCCCGTCTGGAGGCTGTCCTTCAGCCTGTGGAGCCGTGCTCCGGGTGCGCCGGCGTCCACGGAGCGCCGTCACCTGGCAACGGCCCCCACACGAGCGCGCCCCGGTGGATGCCGGGTGTGGCCTCGGCCATCAACGGGCCGGTGCCTTGGGTGAGGGCTTCGGCCACGGTGTCCAAGAACTCGCTGAGGGATCCGTGCCCGGGGGAGGTGAGCGGTGCCGACGGCGGCTCACCGCCGTCCTGGCTGAAGGTGGCGAGGCGGCCTTCGGCGTCGATTGCCAGGCCGCCCCACGGAGGCAGGGAGTAGTCGGTGACGGCGAAAGGCACCCAGGAACCCCAGTACTGATCGGTGGTCCCTCCGCTACCCCGGACGTGCGCGATCTCCTCAAGCGGCAGCAGATGGTGCTGGGCGAGAAACAGGCCCGGATCATGCTCGTCGGGGTCGCGGTCAAGGGCTGAGACATCGACCGTTCCGTCGCACACCAAAAGCAGCGTCACCAGGTCGGCGGGAAGACCCATCCCCAACTCGTTCTCTGCGGATCGAACGTCTGCCACGGCAGCGCCCGGCCGTAAGGTGGCGTGCGAGGCAGGCGCGTGCACCGCCAGCCAGTGAGCGATGGCAGTCCAGGCGGGCCGAACGTCACTCATGGTGTCCTCCATGTTCACCCGCGTGTACCGGACTGACCTCGATCAGCTCGGCCCTTGCGCGGATCGCGTTGCGGTTGCGGGAGATTGCGGATGCGGAAGGGGATCACCTGCTGGTCCTTCTCTGCTTCCAGGACTTGGCCAAGCCGGGACTGTGGTGTCACCGCCGGGTCTTCGCTGCGTGGGAGCTAGGAGAAAAAGCTACTGCCCGGCACCTGCCCCCAACAGGCATGCCTGGCAATTAGCCTAATATCCATACCGTGATACACGTGGGCCTGTGCGAGCGGACCCTGGAGTCACGCGGGATCTCCGCGAGTTCCTACGTCGCGTCGGCGTCTCCGAGGACGTGCGGCTGGATGACCGAAAGCTGATCGAGTGGCGTGGCTGCGAGCCCGGCGTGTAGTGATCGCCGTCCATCGGCTCGAAGGGGCGGCTGCCTCGCCTCATCTTTCAGGGATCTGGAGTTCGGGCGGGTCTCGCAGCTCGATGTCGTTCAGGTCGATCCCGTGGGACTCCGCGATGTCATTCATCAGTTCAAGCCGGAACAGCATCGGCAGCTCGGTGTCGATGAAGGCGCCTAGCCACTCGCCGGTCTTGCGGTTGTAGGCGAGCATGCGAGTTGCCGCGTTACTCTGCCACACGCCAGCTCGGTCAACGGTGAAGCCTGACCCTTGGGCGGCTGCACGCGTACGGGCTTCGCATTCGGCGACGAACTCCGATGAGGGCTGTCCGGCCCCCGTGTGGAAGAACGCAGCGATCGCGTTCGGCTCGAAGTTGTCCTGCTGGGCGGTGATGCCTGCTTGCTGTATAGCGCTAAGGGCCCGGTCGAAGTCTTCCGCAGGGCCGTAGAGGGTCACGCAGACTGCTCCGCGTACGTCGTCCATCACCAGAGGCTATCCGGGTGATGGCGGGCCGGGCCATGGGGCCGGCCCGCCGCTTATTGCCTTAATCCTTCGCGGGCACAGTCCACTCAGCGATCATCTCGCTGGCGCCGCCCGGCGCGTACATCGCCTTCTCGGGCCGCTGGTCGCTCGGCACCGGGAACACGGTCTTCCCCCGGACGCAGTCCCCGGCGCGGACCTCGGTCTCGATGGGGAACTCCGGCTTCGGGAAGTCGTCCCACGTCGACGAGGACGCCTCGACGCGAGCGCCGTCCTTGTACGCCAGGGTCATGTCGGTGTTCGTGACCAGGAGCTTGCCCTTGTCGGTGCAGACCTTCACCTCCAGGGCGCCCCACACATAGCCTTTCTCGCCGGTCTCTTCCGCGGCCGACCCGACGCTGCTGATCGGCTGTTCGTAGCCGAGGACGGTGGTGGTGCCGGTGAGGCTGCCCGCGTCGTTGCCCCAGTCCATCGGGGTGCCGAACGAGTAGGGCTCGTCGGTCTCGGGCGATGTTTCGGCGGTGGACTCGGATGCTGTCGGCTTGGCCGCGCTGGGGCTGGTCTTGGTCTTGGCGTTGGTGTCGTCGCTGCTTCCGCATGCGGTGAGCATGGCTGCGGCGAGCAGCACGGTGACAGTGGTGGTACGGACGTGCATGAATCCCCCCAAGGATGGTGTAGGGGTGCATCATGCGGCCTGGTGGGGGTGGCGCGCGAGGGGCGTGATGGAACGGTGATCGGGGCAGACGCCCGGGCCCACCCGACCTGTGGGCCCGGGCTCCTGAGACGATGCCCACGCCCTGCTGGCGTGGTCCCGACCGCCTCGACGCTGAGAGATGTTCAACCCGCTCGACGGCCGACGCGGGCGGCCGCGGGAAACGGCACGAGGCAGCTTGTGGGAACGGGGTGGTCTAAAACTGACGATCACCGTTGACACCTGGGTCTCTGATCACTACGGAGATCCACATGCCGAAGTCCACTCCCACCACCCCGCCGCTTGACCGTGAGGCCAAGCGGCGCCTGGCGGTGATACGCCATGTCGAAGAGGTCACCGGGAATGTCGCGATGTCCTGCCGGTACTTCGGGATCAGCCGGCAGGCGTACTACACCTGGTACCGCCGTTACCAGGCCGAGGGTGTCGAGGGCCTGCGCACCCGCTCCAAGGCCCCAAAGACGTCGCCGAACGCCACGCACGTCGAGGTGGCCGGGAAGATCATCTACCTGCGGCAGAACTACCATTTCGGCCCGGAGAAGATCGCGATGTACCTCAAGTCAGCCCCATTATCAACCTGCCCGGGCAGCGGACCTGGCGACCGGCCGAACGCCACCCGATCGCGCTATCCTGCGGCTTGTCCCTGAGCCGGATCGTTTCGACGACGGCCTCGTCATCGGTCCGTCACGTGGCGCTTCGCGTTCGCGGTTCAACGCCACAAAACCTCGGTGGCGTTAACGGTACGCTAGTTTTCGCAGGCAGCTTTCTGGGGGTGTTGTGACCAGCACAGACTTGATGACCATCACGCTTGAGGGAACATCTGACAGCGACCTGGTAGAACTCGACGAACTCACGGTCGAGTTACGATCCCATCTGCTCGAACTTGAAGTTGATCGCGTAGAACAGTTGCGTACCGAGGACACCCCCACAGGATCTAAACCCGGCGACGTGATCGCCCTCGGGGTGCTCGCTGTGGCCCTGTCACCCGTCGTCCTGCGAGGGGTGTTTCGCCTACTGGAAACGTGGATGACAAACCGTCCCATTCGAAGGGTACGGGTTGTGTTCGGCAACGACAGCATCGAGTTGGAACAGGCTTCGGCGGCAGACCAACGACGGCTTGTCGATGCCTTCATCGTGTCCCATGAGCCTGTCGGCCCAGAGGATGAAGCAGGGCCGTCGGGTGCCTGAGGCAGGCCGCTTCCTTATGAAGAGTCCCATGGCTGGCGGCTGTGTCCGGTAGCCGCAACGCACTGCTTATTGCCACAGGCGAGTACGAGAATTCGTCCCTGAAAGAGCTCCGATCACCGGCGCGCGATGTCGCTGGGCTAGCTGAGGTGCTTCAAGATCCGCACGTTGGAGCATTCGACGTCACTCAGGTTATCGATCGACCCCAGTATGAAGTAAATCGACTCCTGGAGACCTTCTTCCTGGACCGACGCCGGGACGACCTGTTACTCCTTCACATTTCATGTCATGGCGTCAAGGATGACAGCGGGCGGCTCTACTTCGCCACCAAAGACACTGACAGGAGGCTTCTGGCGTCCACTGCGATATCGGCGGAATTTGTGCATGACCAGATGCGCCGCTGTCGAGCCAAGTCGATCGTCATACTTCTCGACTGCTGCTACAGCGGTGCGTTTCTGCCGGGCGCTAAGGGAGATGCAACGGTACACGTGAGGGAAGAATTAGCCGGCCATGGTCGGGCCATTCTCACAGCTACGAACCGCACCGAGTACGCTTGGGAAGGCGATCACCTCACTGAACTGGTGCCCGAACCTTCTCGATTCACCGGGGCCATCATCGAGGGTCTTCGGACCGGAGAGGCGGACCGGGACCGGGACGGAATCATCAGTGTCCATGAGCTCTACGACTATGTCTACGAGCGAATACTCGCCGCCGGTGTGAAGCAGAGGCCACAGATCTGGGCTGAGCTCGAATACCGGGTGGACATCGCCAAAACCGCTAGGGACCAGCTGATGCGGGCAGCTGATACCTCGCCCCCTACCACTGCATGGCTTCCCGCGCCCATCGTTCACGGTGACGTCAGCGTCGTCCCGGAGACGATCACCTCGCAACCGTCGGTCGGCGATGAGCAGATACTCGATGCGTCATCGCTCGAAACCGGCTTTGGGGATACCGCCACGGCTGCCGCTACGACCCTCGACGGTGCCGTGCTGCGAGGCACCCCCGGTTCGCCGACCATCGCTGACCTGATCGAAGCCTCGCCCGATGAAATCTGCGATCTGCCGCACCCCGAACAGGCCCAGCTCTCCGGCGACATCAGGTCTACGCTCCCCTCACTGGACCTCCTCGCACGTGGCGGTGGCGGCCAGAGCAAGGCGCCCAGTCCGGCCAACGAGGCGGCGATCGCGGCACTCATGAAGGTCTTCTTCGACTTCAGTATCGACGCCGCCGTCACCGGCTTTACAATCGGGCCGACTGTGACCCGCTACGAGGTCGAGCTCGGTCAAGCCGTCGAGGTGGAGCGGATCACCGCGCTGGCTAAGAACATCGCATACGCCGTCGCCAGCCCTGACGTAGAAATCGTTTTCCCGATCCCCGGCAAGTTGGCGGTCGGTATCGAGGTCCCGAACGCCGACCGGGAAACGGTCAACGTGGGGGACGTCTTGCGACTGGCCGCGGCCGCGGAGGACGACCACCCGATGCTGGTTGCGCTCGGCATGGATGTCGAGGGCGCCTATGTGATGGCCAACATCGCGAAGCTGCAGCACCTTCTCATCGCTGGTGCCACGGGTTCAGGGAAGACGTCATTCTTCGACTGCTTGATTACATCGATCATGATGCGCGCAACGCCCGAGGACGTCCGCATGGTGCTCGTGGATCCAAAGCGTGTCGAGTTGATGGCGTACAGGAGCATCTCGCACCTGATCACGCCGATCATCACCAACCCGAACCAGGCCGTCGAGGCGCTCCAGTGGGTCGTACGAGAGATGGACCTTCGCTACGACGACCTGGCGGCGTACGGCTACCGGCACATCGATGCTTTCAACCAGGCTGTGCGCGAGGGGATCATCACAGCGCCTGAGGGAAGTGAGCTCAGGCTGCAGCCCTACCCGTACCTGTTGGTGATCGTCGACGAGTTCGCCGATCTGATGATGGTCGCGCCGCGCGAGACAGAGGACGCCCTCGTGCGCATCACGCGGCTTGCACACACGGTCGGTATTCATCTGGTAGTCGCCACGCAGCGTCCATCGGCTGATGTCGTTACCGCTCTGTTCAACGCGAACGTGCCCTCGCGGCTGGCGTTCACTACTACCTCCCGCGCCGACTCGCTCATCGTCCTCGACCAGCCTGGCGCCGAGAAGCTGATCGGCAAGGGCGACGGGCTGTTCCTGCCCAGGGGAGCGAACAAGCCGACCCGCATCCAGGGCGCCTTCGTAAGCCAAGAGGAGATCCTCGCCGTAGTTGCCCACTGCAGCGCACAGCTCAAGGGGGCCCCTGCACACCAGCCCCGGCCACAGGTCTTCAAGGGCTACGTCGCGACCGTGACGCTCTACGCAGATAGAGCCGAGATCAGGCGCAAGCTCATGGGGAAGGTCGCGGGTGCCAAAGATTCTGTGATCCCCCTTGACCAAGTCATCAAGATTCGGTCCAGGGAACCCACCCGCCTTGTGAACGGGTACGTACAGCTCGCCACAGAGCAGGATCGGGGACAGCTCCGTATCGCGACCGCTGAGGCGCAAAAGGCTATCGTGAACAACTCTCGTACCGTTCTGTTCACGTGGAACCAACGGGAGACATACGCCGCTTACCTGGCCGCGGCCACCGCCGGAGTCCAAGCGCAGGGTGACAATTCCTTCGGGTAAGAAGCTGCTCCGTGGCTCAGAACACACTTAGTGGCTGTCTCAGTGGTGGTGCTTCAGCTACTCAACCGTGCTTGTGAGAAACCTGTGGAGCTCGGCGGCGAGGTTTCGCATCTCCTCGCCGGCCGCGTGCACGGTGGTGGTCTCGAAGTGCCACTCCTCGGACGGAGGCCGGTCGTGGATGCCCCACGTCAGGTGGACGTAACCGCCCGGGCGGTGTTCCGCCGAGATAGTCAGGTCGCGTTCCAGAGAGCGCCAGGCGCGGGTTCCTTCCCAGCCGCGGAAATCCTCGGCCAGCGAGGAGAGGAAGGTGTCGAGGCCGTCACCGTTCCACGTCCGCACCAGGGTCTCGATGCTCACCCATTGTCCGCGAGCATTCACGAGGAAGTCGAGTGTGGGGTCGTCCCCGAACGGTCTTGTCGGCTCGGAGAAGAGCAGGTGGACTGGTCGCGGTCCGGAGTCTCCCACGCGTACCGCGGGGCCATCTTCGATCATTCGAGCAGGTTAGAAGTCGTGGGACTCGATAACCAACTGCTATCCCCACACTGCGCCGGGGACGGGCCGCAGGCGCCACTTGAGGCATGATCGTCCGCTATAGCTGTGGATCTTGCGGGGGAC
The DNA here is from genome assembly GCF_042958345.1 of Streptomyces sp. NPDC007983. Taxonomy (NCBI): domain Bacteria; kingdom Bacillati; phylum Actinomycetota; class Actinomycetes; order Kitasatosporales; family Streptomycetaceae; genus Streptomyces; species Streptomyces sp. NPDC007983. The sequence goes on along the minus strand of NZ_JBIBJI010000022.1, from coordinate 92,245 downwards.
CTGGTCCCTGATGGGCCGTGGAAGGTAGCCGCGCTGCCTGATACCGCCGCTCAGGCCCAGACAGCAGGGTGGCGGGACGGTGCCGGTGGCGGATCGGAAGGTGTTCACGGCGGTGGTGTACGTGCTAACCAACGGTTGCGCCTGGCGATACCTGCCGATGACGTTCGGCACCTCGCCTACCACCGCGCATCGCCGGTTCGCGGCGTGGATCAAGGCCAGCCCCTGGCGTCGGCTCCACCGGGCGGCCCTGGACGAACTCGGTGCCAAGAGTGAGCTGGACTGTACCTCAGCGATCATCGACGCCGCGTCCGTCCGTGCGAAGAGGGGCTCGCTGACCAGACCCGGTCGATCGCGGCAAGTAGGGCAGCAAGCTGCATGGCTATCCCGAAGCACAGGGCATCCCACTGGCCGTCGCGATCTCCGGCGCGAACGTGCACGACAGCCAGGCGTTCAAGCCGCTGCTCCTGGGCCTCTCCGCTATACGCGCCGGCGCGGGCCACGACAACGACCGGTCTGGGTCCGCGCGGACAAGGCGTACTTCTCCGCCCAACACCTGACCTGGGTCCACTCACGAGGACTCATCCCGCGCATCGCGCGCCCGGGCATCGAGTCCGGCGAGTTCACGGTGACCGCGTAGTTCATACTTCCAGCCTGCTCCACACCGCCGATGTGGCAGCCCCCGAAATGAGCAGGCGGGTCCACTTGGCGGGAAAGTAAAGGGATCGCCACTGGTCAGGCAAGGGGGCAGGACCGTGGTGGTCGGATTGTGGTCGTAAGGAATTTTCATTCTCCTTAGCCGCGATTCACAATGAAAATGCCGCAACAATTCCACGTCGCCGTAGAAGGTGATCGTCATGCGCGCCCACGAGACCGTGGGGCGCGTCTACCGCCGCTGCGGCTGCCGCGACGAGCAGCGCCGCCAGCTCGGCGCCCACTGCCCCCAGCTGATGTCCGATCCTGCCCACGGGACGTGGACCTTCGCCGTCGACCTTCCCGCCGCCGAGCCCGGTGGGCACAACCGCACCGTGCGCCGCGGCGGCTTCCCCACCGAGGACGAGGCCCGCACCGCCCTGCACCGCTACCGCGCCGGCCGTCGGATCGGCGTCAGCGCCGACCCGAACCAGACCGTCGCCGACTACCTGACCCAGTGGCTCGCAGCCAAGCGGCTGCGGCTCAAGCCCACCACATGGGTCCGCTACCGCGACTACGTCCACCACGACCTGATCCCGGCCCTCGGTCCGATCCGCCTGGACGAGCTCGCCTACGAACACATCCACCACTACGTACTGGCCCAGCTCGCCGCCGGCCGCGGACGCCCCACCGTGTGGCACATCCTCGCCACCCTCTCCAGCGCGATCGGCGACGCCGTCCGCCAGCACCGACTCCCCACCAACGTCGTCCGGCCCACCGTGATCCCCCGCCCCGCCTCCGGAGAGCGCACCATCTGGACCCCAGCCCAGGCCATCCGCTTCCTGCGCCACTGCCATGCGAACGATCCGGACTTCGCCGACCTGATCGAGTTCCTCATCGGCACCGGCCTCCGCAAAGGCGAAGCCCTCGGCCTGCACTGGGACGACGTCCACCTCCACGCACGCACCCTCTACGTCCGCTGGACCCTCTCGGCGATCGACAACAATAAGCTCGTCCTGACCGTCCCGAAGACCCGTAAGAGCAGCGACTGGGTCGCCCTGTCACCCCGCATCCACGCCATCCTCACCCGCCGCAAAACCCCGCCCAACTCGCCCAGCGACCCGGGCGGCGGATTCGTCTTCCACCGCGAAGACGGACGTCCCCTGCACCCGGAGTACGTCCTCAACCACTTCCACTACCTCGCCCGCCAGGCAGACGTTCCGCGCACCAGCGTCCACGACCTGCGCCACCTCGCCGCAACACTGGCGCTGACCCACGGCGTCGAGCTGACCATCGTGTCCAAGACCCTGCGCCACTCCACGATCTCCACCACGGCAAACATCTACGGCCACCTCACCAAACCCGCGGCCCGCCGAGCCGTCGACGCCATCGCCAAACAGCTCGACCGCGAGGAAAAGCGCTACGACCACAAAACGACCACCAGCCCGCCCACCCCACGAAGCCAGCCCCACAGCGACCAGTACACACAAGCGGCATGAAACAGCATCAGCGCCGAAAGCGTGCCCGTACCCGATCTACGACCACCCAACGACCACCAACGGAAAAGGCCGCCCCGCCTTCCGGCGGAAACGGCCTCCGACCTGCAATAACGCCGTCGGGACGACAGGATTTGAACCTGCGACCCCTTGACCCCCAGACGCCGAATTACCCGGAATTACGGCGCTTTCCACAGGCGAAATACGTGCGGTAACGCCTGAGTTGTGCGGGGTCGCGCAACACCGTGTGGTCCCCAAATGGTCCCCACGACTACGCCTCCATAAGCCAGCTTCGCTTCCACTTCCATCATGCACCGCTTGGCGACATCCGACAAGAACCTACCTAAGGAGAGAGATACCGCCAGAGGGACGCCGGTACGGAGATCCCCATTGCTATTCGAGCTCACCACCGGCCTGCCGCGTTACAGCAACGGCTCTCACTGAGCCCAGAAATAAGGCACTACCCGAAGGCCGGGCGTAAACGGCCCGGTGTAAGCCTCTGCAAAGAGTCTGTCCCTAGAGCATCAGCCCACCATGTGTGACCTCAGAACGGCGCCCGAGCTGAACATCCGCGTGGGCAAGAAGTGACTCGAGCCTCTTGACCGCAGGTGCCGCAGGCTGGGCAAATGGCCTGACTGGTGCGGCCTGCGACCCAACACGGGACCGCGAGGAAGGTGCCGCCCACACGGCGGTCAAGGTCGGGTTCGGGGGCGCCGGCAGCGGCGAGGCCGTCCGGATCGAGCAACGGAAAGGTATGGTCACAGGCTAGGCAACGGCGAAGCTCCCACCGGGTGCGGCATGAGGAGCAGGCTGCCGCGAACAGGCCCCCCTCGCGGAGCTCGAACACGGTCTGGCGCTGCGCTCCGGGCTTGGCACACATCGGGCACACTTCGAGAAGCTCGGTCGTGGTGGCCGCGTCTTCCAACGCCGCACGCACGGTGCCCAACCGCTGGGCTTCGTACCTGGCTACCTGGCCGCCGCCGCGCCGCCCCCGGGTCTCCCCCAGCAAGGTGGGAAGCCGGTCTAGCTCCTCCGGGTGCGGGGCGCGCACGACCGCGACGCCGTCAGGCCGGGGTTCGAGCCATCCGCAGTCCGCGAGAGAGGACCGCTCGCCCGCCGGCATGGATACGGTGTGCGGGTAGTGGCGCGCGTCGGCGCCCAGAGTCGCCCACTGGATTGCCCGTACCAGACGGCTGACACTGAAAATGTCCAAAGGGGATACTGGAGCGATGTCGGCAGGCTGCCCGGGCGCATCACGGTTGCGGTGCCCGATCCCATACGCGGCCTGGACAACGTCGGGTTCCGCGTTCTGCCGCGACTGGAGTGGACCTGGATAGACGATGAGGTCGTGGTCGTACTCGGCAGGCGGTCGTTTACGGCGAACGTCTGCGATCACCGCAGCAACCGAGGCCGCGTCGGGAGCTGTGCACAGGTCGGTCGTGATCGGCACCACGCGCAGCGCTTGCCGCTCACGCCAGTGGAGGGTGAATTCGCCTGTCCGGAACCAGGTGACCGTCAACGGCGCCCCCCGCATGCGGAAGCGGGAGGTGCGTCCAGGGGCAGGAGCCGGCTGGTCGGCCTCGGGGACTGCCTGGAGCAGCTTGCAGGCGAGGAAGAGCAGAAGTCCCGTGAAACGTTCGAAGGCGACCCGGACTTCCTGTTGACGGCGAGCCATTTCGGCCGCTCCGGGGCGCACGTCCTCGATCGCGGTGCAGGCTTGCCAGAGCAGAGCCACCCTCCGGTAGTGCGGGTCGCTGCTCAGCAGATTCGTCGGATGCAGCTCGCGGGCTGGTACGGAGCGGTGGTCGACCATGCGTGTCAGCGGCGAGCTCAGCATGATTTCCACTGCCGCGAGGGACGATTCGAGTCTCTGCAGGCGCACTTCCGCGGCCGCCCGGTACCTGCTGGAATCCTCGATGTTCCTCAGCAGTCCGGTCAGGTCCCGTCGAGCCCGCCAGGAACTCTCCTCGGAGGACATCAGCAGGCCGTGTACATCGCCCACCATCCTGCTCAGGTCCCTCAGCTTGGCGATCCGCTGCTGCAGATGCGATCGCATCACATTGAGGACGGCGACAGCCACCCGGTTCTCATAGATGTCGGCGTCCTCCTCGCTCCGCCGGGCCAGCAGACGGCGTGGCCGGACACCGGCGAGCGTCTGCGAGACCCAGTCCTCCGGGTGGGCAGCCAGACGTGCCGTCGCGCCGGCGGCGATGGAACGCACCCGGGACGTCGGCAAGATCTCCTCCACCGTACCCAGGCGGGTGTACGGGCGGTGGCACACAGTACGCAGCGCGCCGGACTCACGCGCGAAGACCTCTTCCACAGGCAGTGCTTCCGTCTCGTCGGAGACGTCGAGAATGATCGGCGGCATGGCCAGCCAGTCATCGAGCGCAGCGGCCTCCTCGGCGAGACGGCCCGACAATGCCAGCAGGTGACGGACGATGAGAGAGTCGGGATCCGGCTCGGTCGCTTCCCGGTTCATCGCCGACCACGCGAGCGGATCTCGTCGTCCAGCAGTCGTTGCGTTGCTACGGGTTCGTGAGCGTCGTCGAACCGCAACAGGCTTTCGACGAGCTCGGTGCGCAACTTGTCGAGGGTGTCGGCATGGATGTCGTACCGCCCTCGGATGGAGCGCAGGATGCGCGTGGCCAGGAGGTGGTCCAGCGCCTCCCCCGGACTGCCCTCGGCCGCGATGACGACGGGCGCGAACTCCTTGATCTGCAACTCCAGCCGGTTGCCCCAGCCGATGCGCATTTCCTCCGCGAAACGACTACGCCAGCGGGTGTCGAGGAAGTCGATGATGTCGGCGGCTTGCGTGCGGTAGGTGGCCTGCGCTTCGGTGAAGGCCCGGCGGAGCCCTCGATACGCGAGGGCTTCCGGCGGTGAAGTCGCCGTCTCCGGGAGATCCGGGTGCTGCCACGGCAGTTCCAGGACGAAAGCCCGGTCATAGGTCTTGTCGGCGAAGCCGACGGTCGTCTCGTCGTGGTTGGCGGTTCCGATGAACCAGACGTTGTCCGGAACGGCGATATGCGTTCCATCGATGAGCAGGTCGGGAGCATTCCTGACCGGCGCCGTGGTCAGAGCCAGCCTGGGCCGGTCCTTGATGGCTAGCGCCGACAACACACCGCTGAAGTACTGCTCGGGATGGGAAAGGTTCATCTCGTCGAGGACGATGAAGAAGGGCCTGTCCCTGTACGCGGGGCATTGTGCGCGGTAGAGGGCCTTGGTGAACTCGGATTCGTAGAAGATCCGATCAAAGCTGTTGTAGTAGCCCATGAGGTCCTGCGGGTCGCGCCAGCCGGCTTGGACAGGGACCACGGCCACATTGGTGTCACTGCCGAAGGCAGTGGCGAGCGCACGGGCCAGCCCGGTCTTGCCGATACCGCTGATGCCCTGGAAGAGATGGAGGTGGCTCATCGCCATGCCTGCCAGAACCAAGCGCAGTTCCGACAGACCATAGGAGAGGCCGGCCTTCTGCCGGATGACCGCCTGCATCTGGCGCACGAGTGCGGGCAGGTCCGGCGTGCGCTCGTCGGCCGGCCGCGGGGTTCCGAATTCCCGGTCCATGAGTGAGCATGTCGGGAAGGGATGGCCCTCTTTACCGGCCTGGGCCGTGGCCTTGAGCTTGGCTGCTTCCTCATTGAGGAGTTGCTGGAGTTGGCTGTTTGCAGCGCTCAGCCAGTTGTTGACTTCCAGATAGTTCTGGCGTTCGTTGACCGCGATGCGATCACGCTGCAGCGCGGACTCCAGTTCTCCCCGTTCCCTCACCAGTTCTTCGTTGTCGGCGGCGAGCTGCCTCACCTGCTGCCCCAGTTGCTCGAGCGTGCGCGCATCGGCGTGTGGTGCGGTGGCGTTCTCCTCCAGCAGGCGTGCGTTCTCCGCGCGGAGTTCGTCCATGCGCTCAACGATCTGCTCGAGGGTCATGCCGCCGAGAGCTGCCAGTGCGCTCTCGTACTCGGCGAGCCGAGCACTCAGGCGATCGTTTCCCTCGGTGAGGATGGCCAGCCTGCGCCGATCCTCGTCCATCTGCTGGAGCAGTTGGTCGGTGCGGGTTGTCACCTCGCGCTCGAACCGTTCCGCGCGGCCGGCTTGCTGCTCCCTGAGCGCGATTTTGAGCTGCGTGACATCCTCACGTTCGTCTTCCAGCCGTAGCTGGGCGGATCGCAGGTCCCTCTCCTGTCGGGCGAGTTCGCTCTCACGTTGGTCCAAAACTGCCTGGGCGTCGGCAAGGCGACGTTGCGCCTCGCTCCACCGGTTCTGCCAGGCCTGGCGTTCGGTGTCGAGGGCGTCCGCTGCCGTCCGGCGCTGGTCCGCCACCCAGGTTTCCAGCTCTCGGCCCGCCTCCAGGCGGCGTTCGGCGAACTGTGCTTCGGCCGCCTGCTCGCGGTCGGACAGTTCACGCTCCCTGCGGTCGAGGTGTTGCGTGCGGACGTCGAATGTCGCCCGCTGTTCCTGGAGGGCTGCGGTCTCCTCGGTCTGGGAGGTGACTGCCGAATCGAGCTCCTCTCGGTCGGCACGGAGCCGCTCCCCCTGCACCACCAGGGCATCTGCTGCTTCTACCTGACGCTTGGCGAGCTTGCGGTAGAGATGCCAGGCCTGCTCGAGTTCGGAGACATCGCTGCCGGGTTCGTCGCCCGCGGCGGAGACCACCTGGGCCTCGGCCGCCACCTGCTGAATCTCCGTCAGCAGCGCCGCCCTCTCCTTCGGATCAGTGGTGGATGCCGCTGGAGCCGGCTGACGAGCAGAGATGGCCGCGGTGCGCTGGGAGGCTGGCGGCTGCCCCGGCCACACCGCTCCCTTCGCCTTGCCATTCCTTCGCGGCTGCCTCTTCCCCATGGCGTCAGTTCACCTTCTTGCTTGTTGTGGAACGGCCACCGCTCAGACCGAGCAAATGGCGGGCTGCTTCGTAGGCGAGAGTCCGGATGTGCTCCAGCTCGTCGGGCGCGGGCGCACCGGTTGATCCGTGCGTCGCGTTGTTACGCAGAATGCGTGACCGGTCCAGATCCTCCAGGAGTGTGGGGCACAGCCGGATGAACGCGGTGAAGGGATGTTGCGCGTTCTCTCCGGCCGCCCATACGGCCTTGATGATGTCCCCGGCCAATCCGTTGGCCGGTTTGGCGCAGTATTTGCGCATACTCGGCGGCACCGCGGTGGCGCCCAAGCGCTCGGCAGTCAACACGAACGCACGCTCGCGCACCCCTGGCACTGTGGACATCGGCAGTTGGGCAGGGAACCTTGCGTTGAGTCCGGGAAGTATGCACTCGAAGACACGGATCGCGTTGCGCGCCGCGTTCTCGCGCTCCCGCGCAGTGTCCTTGACGAGCGCCAGCTCTATGTCCGCGAGGTGGGCGAACACCTCCGGATGTTCTCGGATCTCCTCGCCGAGAATGCGCACGACCTCGGCACGGGCGTCCTCAGCGAGTTCTCGGTCGACCTTGCGGGCGGCTATGGTCCGATCTCGGCGAGTCTTTCCGATGACGTTGTCAACCAGTCGGCTCAACTGCTCATCGCCCTCGGTGCGGGCGGCCACCGCATCGGCGAAGACGCGTCCGTCGCCCACCGCGAACGGATCGTCCACGGTCCACATACGTCCGGACCCGTCGTCGCCCTCGACGACGTAACACACCAGGTAGGCCGGGTTCGCCGTGCCGTGGAACCCGATCCGCCGAGCCGCCGCCATGGTGTCGTCACGGGAAGCTCCGCGGAGACCCCGGGCCGCGAGGTCGTGGCTTCTGCACGCTTCGAGCACATCACGTTCCGACGGGCGCATCGAAGAACCGTCGGCCCGGAGCGTCAGCGCGCTGACCTCCCGGGAGGCACCAGCGGTGCCGAACTGGATGGTGACCCAACGGCCGCGGTGCTCCCGAAGATCTGCGCGTACCGGATCAGCCACCAGAATGCGGGGCAACAGGGCCCCACTGGCCGGGTCCTGGAAGACACGCACGAGCCGGGAGTCGGTCTCCGCCACTTCTCCCTCGGCCACGGTCCGGCGCCCCGCCTCGGTCAGCTTCAGACCGGGTTCCATCAGCCGGCCTTCTATGAGCCGGGCGATCACCGTGCGGCACAGGGCCGTGTCCAGACCGATCAGCCGTGACAGGTCGCCAATATCCCGGACTCCGGCAGCGCACAGGCGCAGCACCACGGTCTGGAAGACGTCCAGTGTGCGGGAGTAGCCAGTCGGAGCCGTCACCTGGTGGACCCACACGGGCATCAGGACGGGCCGGTATCGTTGCCGCGTCGGGATGGCCAGTTGAAAGACTGGGGTCTCACGGTCGAATGACACGGCCGTCCACCCCCTTCCGGCACAGTTCCAGAAACGCCGCGAGGGGCTTGACCGCCTCGGGGCTCCCGGACCCGAACATGTCGTCGTCGCCGACCACGGCCAGCAGTCGCTGCTGGCGGCTCATCGCCACGCACAGTCGATTGGTGACGATCAGGTGCCCGTAGGCACGCCTGGCATCGGTGCGCGCGGCCGGTGCGCAGCTGCGCACCGTGGACAGATAGGTGACGGAGAACTCCATCCCCTGGAAGGCGTCGACAGTGCCGACCCGCAATCGGTCGAGCGGTGCTCCGTCCTCGTCACGGCAGAGACGGGGCGCGGGGCGCCATCCGCCCGCATCGGTGAACTCGGCGAGCCCGGCCTTCTTCAGTTCCTTCCAGACCTCGGCGACCTGTGCCGCGTAGAACGAGATGACCCCGAAGGTCATCCGTGGGTGCCGCTCGATCAGAGCGGCTATCTCCGCTGCGATGACGACGGCCTCGGCATGACGGGCGCGGCTTGTTCCCCGTGGTGTTTCGCCGCCGGCGGAGAGCGGCACTGGAAGCCACACCGCAGGGACCTCCCCGTACCGGTCGATCCCATGCACGAACTCGGCCCCGTCACGGCCGTTCCGCAGCTTTCGGTCGTAGAAGTTGTCGCTGACGAAGCTGCCGAGGACCGGGTGCATGCGGAACTGAGTGTCCAGGCGGACGAACCGGGGATGTCCGTCGGACGAGCCGTGCTCCCACTGCCGGGCCAGGCGCTGGAACAGACTTTCCTGCAAGCGGTCGCGGACGTCGTCGCCGAGCGAGGCCAGTTCGCGCTCAACATCGGGTTCCAGCATGTGCGGAAGCTGTTCGTGGTCCCCGACCAGCACGATCCGGCGGCGGGCCTGGGCGAGGGGGATGAGTAGATCCAGTGGGTTGGCCCGCGCCGCCTCGTCGACGACGACAGATTCGAACGCTCCATCCTGACGGCCGGCCTCGGCCATGGCTTTGGATACGGCCTGCTGGCAGGTCGAGGCGAGCGAGACCGTGTAGGCGCGGAGGGTGTCGTCAACGCCTTCCGGATCGCTGCGCAGATCGTCCCGGAAATCGAGCAGTGCCGCCGCTATGGCGTCAGGTGATCGGGTCACCGCCTCCGCGAGTTGTCCGGCGATCCGGTCGAGGAGGTCCACTATCGCGGGATCGGCGACGGTGACCTCGGGCAGCCGGATGCGCGCGGTGAGACGGTCGAGCAGGGCATCGCGCAACGCGGCAAGCGAGTCGAGCAGTTCGGACGACAGCGAGGTGGCGCCGACTGCCGTACGCAGCGGTTCCTGGTACGCGATGCCGTCCAGCAGCGGACTGTCCGCGAGTTCGAGCCGCGTCAGCAGTGCTCTGGCCGTGCGGGGCCCGTCGTCCTGGAACCCGGTCACCGTGCAGCGCAGCGACCGGATGTACGGCAGGAGGTCCGCGCGGGTCTCGGGGTCGGCCACGGCGGCGGCCTGGACGCGCTGCTTCTGGGCTCGATCTCTGTGGCGGCGGAGTTCCCCGAGGAGCGACGGTTCGGCGATGTCGTCGAGCTGGGTGAGCACCTGGTCGAGGAACTGAGGCAGAAATTCGGGAGGGACCGGTGCGGCCCTGTAGGTGGCGGCCAGTTCGGCGGCGGCGCGCCGAGCGGCCAGATGACGTCCCGCCGGACGCTCACGCAGCCGTAGGTCGGCGGCGCGGGCTGCCTCGATGCGCCAGGTGTCCAGCGCGACCTTACTGCCCCGGCCGCGAGAATCCACCTTCAGCGGAGGCAGTCCGAAGACCCAGCCACGCGTGACCAGGTGGTCCACCGCCGCGTGCTGGAAACTCGTCAGCAGGGTGCTTCCGGCGACGTCTCCGCCCTGGGCGAGGTCGCCCAGTTGGTTGACCAGCGCAGCGATCACCTGCGTCTTGCCCGTGCCGGGTGGTCCTTGAATGATCGCCACATCGGGAGTGTTCAGGGCGGTCAGTACCGCTTCCCGCTGCGCCGGTGTGGGCCCGTGAGGAGCGAAGCACGCGAGTGCGGAAGGGGAGAGTTTCGTGATCCGCCGTCGTGGCGGCTGCCGCCAGGAGTGGCCCTCCAGCAGAGTCGGCAGCGCGGGAATGTGCGTCCCGTCCGTGCGCAGCTTATGCATGGCCTTCTCGCGCCGGTCGAGCCGCCGCTGATCACCGCGGTGTGCCAGGTAGAGCCATCCTTGGGGCGGTGGGTCCTTCTGGTCGTTGAGGGTTGCGGCGAGGCGCAGGGTCTCGGTGACGCTGTCGTATCCGAGCGGTTCGCCGACCCAGGCCCGCACCTTCTGTGCGCGGGACGCATCCAGCCACTCCCGATCGGTCATCGCGGTGTCCGTCACGGAGGCCGGCACCTCCACCGCCGCCTCGATCTCGACGCGCTCGGCCGCTGTCGTGTTCTCCACGGCGGCTCGGGTGCGGGGCAGTGCCCGGGTGAGGTCCACGGTGAAGGCGCAGCGGCCATCGGACTCGACCTTGACGTCGGTGTAGCGGATGGTTCCGAAGTCGCGGAGGCGGCCGCGTATGTGGCGGGCTTCCAGTTCCTGGTACCTGTCCCACATGGCCAAGTAGCCGTTCTGGCTGGCCACCAGGTCGAGTCCCTGCTGGATTCGCTCCCTGTCGCGCTGCCGGGCAGTCATATCGCGGAACTCGATGGCACCGACGGCCAGCGACTTCTGACCGGCTCCGCGCTGATCGTGGACCGAGCTCAGCAGGCGGACGACGCGGTAGCCGGCACTGTGTTTCTCGACATCGCCCATGAGCCCCGGCCCGTGCACGCGGAATCCGGCCTCGAAACTCCCGGCCGGCCCGGCCGAAACCACCATGCGCCTGGCGTCGGCGGGAGCCCCGGGGCGCGGCCCCAGGAAGAGCTCGCGTCTCATGAACTCCATGATGGAGCCGACGTTGGCCGTGTCCGCCCGATCCGCGTACTTCGCGGCATCCTCCAGGACGGCGTCGTTGACATCGAGCAGCAGTCCGGAGCTGAGCGGCACTGCGAGCCCTACGGCGGGCGCGTAGATGTGCACCCGCACGGTGAACGGTTCGTCGGCACCCGGCGCGGACGCATGGGACTTCCCGGCACGGGGCCGGTGTGGCGTGGTGGCTGCGGGCGGTCTCGGCCGGACCGGATGAGCGGTCACCGTCACACAGCTGGTCCCGGCTGCCTCGACTTCGTCGAACTTCCGCTGGTCCTCCGGACTCGCCGGTCTGATTCCGAATGTGGCGGAGTCGGTGACCAGGTCGAGTTGCCCCGTGGGCCGCCGATAGAGGCGTACCTCGGTGCCGTCGGAAAGAGTCTGGCCCGTGAATCCTTGCGGCACTCGGTGCCAGAGGAATGACACGAAGACGGGCTCTCCCGGCATACGGGCCGGCATCACCGGTGCCTTGGGACGAACGCTCACCTACTCGCCTCCAGAGCCATCAGACGTACCCAGCGGTGGATGACACCTCGCTTCCCGAAGTGGAGCGTCCACGGGCGGCCGTCGACGGGCACCGTTGCCTGACTTCCCTGGCCAATCTCCCGCCAGGGCCGCCCGTCCTGATGGTCCAGCCAGAGGCTGGTGCGCGAAAGGTTCAGCACGGTGGCGTCCTCGCCGTGGAGCAGCATCTGAGCGACCACCGCGTCGGGCCGGTCAGGGGCAGGGGAGGTATGCCGGGCGGTCAGTGCCGTCTTGCCACCGGGGCGCAGCACGGTGAAGTCGGGCAGAGGTACTTCCGACAGCTCCACACCAGGGACGTCGTCACCGCTCCCCGTCTGGCCTTCCAGCTCGGTACCGACCGGACCGGTCAGTCCGTGGCGCAGCACCCAGACTCGGTCTCTGGGCTTCCGGCATGCGAGACAGGATGGCGCGGAAGCACGATAGGTCCATCCGCACTCCGGGCACTCCACCGTCTGCTCTGCCGCGGAGTGCAGGGCCGCGGCCCACTGAGCAGCGGGCGGCCGGAGCAGAGGATCGTCCACGGCGTCCACGAAGCACCGCGTGGCCAGCTTCCACAGCTGAGCGGACAGAAGTTCCCCTCGAGGCGTGATACCCAGAGTGCACTCGTTAGTGCGGTCGGTGGGATGATCGATCCAGGGGAGGCGGAAGCGGTCCGCGTACTCCTGTTGATAGGCGGGGTCGGAGTCCAGGACCTCATCGCCTCGAAACGGGTGGCTCGCCGTGAGGGTCTCGAAGATGAGTACACCCAGTGCGTGCGCGTCAGCCAGCGTCGTCGCCCCGCTGCGCCCCGACACGATCTCCGGTGCTCCGTATCCCGGGGTGTGCACCGGCGCGGATTCGACTGCCGAGACCAGACCGAGATTGTCCACATCGATGAGCCGGACCTCCCGCTGCTCGGGGGAGGCGGACACCAGAACGTTCGACGGCGACAGGTCCTGGTACACAATGGCGCGAGCATGGAGCCGGGCGATGACGTCTGAGAGTCCGGCCAGCAGTCGCAGTCGGCGTTCCAGCCCTCCGGTTCGCAGGTACCAGGCCGCCAGGTCCTCCTCGTCAGGAACACATAACGTGTCCAACGGGACCATCTCGTCGGCGAGTTCCATGACGTAGCCCAGTTTCGGCGGGGCAAGCAGGGCGAGTACGCCGGCCAGCGGGACATCGTCCAGCGGAAGGCGCTGGATTCGGCGCAGCCGAGCGTGAACGGCCTCTGCCGCTTCCTGTGTGGGAGCAGTGATCATCTTGACGGCGGTGCGTCCGCCTCGGGCCAGCCACACCTCGCCCTGACCACCGGCTCCGATCGAGTGGGACAGTGACCACAGTTGGTGATATTCGTCCTCGACGGGCCGCAGAAGGCCGCCGAGATCCCAGCGCGATGCCACGGATCGGGTTCCTCTCGCAGCGTGCTTCCGTCGGCTCAGGCGCCGAAGTCGGACAGATCCTCGGGGCTCAGCGCCGGTGCCCGGTCCGGGCGGGTGCTCTGGGCGCGCTGAGTGACAGTGACCGTGACCCAGCGGAAGTACTGCTGGATGCGCCCGACATCCTGTGCCTCGAAGACACCGTTGGCCTCGTCGCTGACGAAGCGGCGCAGCACGGCCTTCGCCTGCTCGGCCATGTCGGGGCCGATGGCGATCGCCAGCCGGTTGGCCTTGGCGCCCTTCGGAGAGTCGAGCAAACGGCCGAGGCCCTCTTCCCACTCATCGGTGGGCATCCCGTCGGATACGAGAACGATGGTGGGAGAGAAGGCCCGGGCCGGGACAGCCGACTCGTCGCGCAGGACCACGTCAGCGAGCTCGAGGGCCGCGCCCAGCGGGGTGCCGCCTCGGGCCTCCATGTCGGTCCAGGAAGCCTGGGCCGCGGGCACCAGTTCCTGATGCACGGCCGCGCGATCCTGACTGAAGGCGATGACGCCGACGTGAATGACGCCTCGCCCGATGTCGGCCGTCGCGAAGTCGCCGAGCATGCGGCGGATGCACTCGTTGAGCACATCGATCTTCTCTTGGGGCTCCCCCATGCTTCCGCTCACGTCCGCCAGCACAAGTACCGGTAACGGACGGGCCTTCGCAGCCATGAACCGCGGAGCGGTACTCACGACATTTCCCCCCACAGTGCTCACCACATGAGCCGCTCCAGGCCGAAGCGCCTCGCGGCTCATTCCTGACACCAAGGTAGACAAGATACTACGAATCACGCGGGACGGTATTCCGATGTCGCAAGATCCAGGATGGGTGAGCCACGCCCGCTACTCGACGGATCTGTCTCATGCAGCATGGAAGATGCTTGCGACCGCGGACAGCGGAGTCGGTCTGCTCGCTGTGAGCCGGAAGAGACGCTTCCCCGGGCCAACCCTGCGAAGAACGCTGGACTCGCGGCCTGTAGTGCGGCCTCGCGGGCACGCGTTCCCTCACTTCAAGGAAGCGAGCTCCGACATGCGAAAATGCTGGCTGAACGACAGGGGTTGAATCTGCGGCCCCTTGCCCTCAAACGCTCAACGACAACGGCGCTCCATCGTCGGATGCTTCTCGTACTCCAGCCTCCGGGCACGCATCGTTGAATTACGCACCGCAGCGACATCCCGTCCAGGCGTTACGCGTCGAACAGTTGCAGTTGCCCATCAGTGTCGGCGTCCGCTGCCTCCGATTCCAGGTTCGGCACCGGCTGTTCCACCGGCGATGCGTCCTGCGCGTCGTCCAGAGGCTCCGAAGCACCGGGTTGGCCCGCCGTCTCCGCCGCTGCCATTTCCGCCTCCTCCGACTCGTCGCCCTTCGGTGTCGGCAAGACATACTCCTGCGCCAGGCCGGCCAAGTGGAGGGGGAGGGGCAGGGCAAGGGCTTGGTCGTAGTCCGAGGGCTGGCGCAGAACATGGGTGAGGAGCGCGAAGGATCTCGGGTCGTCGCCGTCGTCCGGGTGGCAACCGAGGACGGCGATCTCCAGCAGACCCGGCATCCAGGCTGCCTGGCCGGTATCGATGGTGGGTTCGCCCTTGCGCTCTCCCTGGGCGATCGGCCGGGGCGCAAGCTTGTCGGCGCTCACCGCCGCGTGCTTGGCCTGCGCGGGCTTGGCCGTCGTGCTGAAGAAGACGCGGACGTCATCAGCGGCGCCCTCCGGCACCCACAGGCCCGGCTGGATGCCGTTCACCTTGCCCTCCGGGGCTTTCCCCCACCACTGCGGTGTCTCGTTCCGGGCCCCAGCCCGGACCCGGACCAGCCGCAGGTCGGGGTCGAGGCGACGAGCAGGGGCGAGGCCGTCTTGGATGCGATCCCGTTCAATCCTGCCGTCCTGGAGCCAGGTCCAGTGCGAGCGGGCGTTGTGCGCCTCGGCGAACAGGACGGTCGGCGCGGTACGAAGGGACGCGCGCAGGCCCTGGAGCCACTCGGCTGCCGCACGGCGCTGCCGTTCGCGTTCTTGGTAGAGCTTCGGGCGCTCCGTCTCACTTCCCGTCTCCGCCTCCGATGTGTCGGCGGCGTCGTCCAGTGGTCCGCGCTGGCCGGGCACAACGGGCTTGACCTCGGCCTTCGTGGTGAGCCTCAGCAGCAGTTCGGGGTATGGGACCCAGCCGCCTGCGCCGTCGCGCGCCTCGGGGTCCCAGCCTTCGACGCGGGCCGCGCCGGTGCCCGCCGGGTCGGGGGTGACCATGACGCCGACCGGGACATGGGCAGCCCAGCGATTCCGGGTCGTGCGGTTCTTGCGGACCATCCACAGTGCAGCGTGCCGCAGTCCGTCGGGTAGTTCTTCGTCTGCGGCATGCCGGGGGACGGTACGCGCGCCGAGCTGCCGCAGGCCGTCGTTCCAGGCTTTGAGTGTGCGGTGCCTCAGGCTGGATGCTGTCTCCGCGCCCTTGCCGTTCTCGTCGCCCGCCACGGGCACCGTGGTGAACTGTGTGACGAAGCTGGCCTTGGCGCAGCCCAGTCGCATGGCGAACTTCGGGTCGTGCAGTTTGCTCGGGTAGGACGCGGCGCGGCCGATCTCCACGAGGGCGAGGGCCGGCGCCTCAGTGGTGCGTTCCGCAGCCAGCCACTGCGCAGCGCAGTCGCGGCGGGCTGCGGTTGCGGCGGTGACCTGGGCGTCCTTGATGCGGGTGCCGACGGGCAGGTCGAGGGGGGCAAGGAGGCTGTCGGCGGTACGGTCACCGATCGCGACGAGCGGGCGCAGACAGTGGACCCGCACGGTCAGCTCCGGGGCGGACCATTCGTGCACGACCGGTGCGCCGGCCGTGGCGTTGTCGTACTGCTGTGCGGTGAAGGACCCGCCGTCGCCCTTGAGGCCCAGATGCTCGGCGAGAGAGGCCAAGGCGGCGTCGCGCAGCCGCGGCGACTGCCACAGCAGTCGTGCCTCCAGCACGGGAGCGCCGCACTGGCGCGTCACGCCGTCGAGGGCGTCCAGCGCGTACGCCGTCGCCAGCCGCCGCTGAGTGCACCGTTCCGCGTCGACCGTCTCCTTGTCTCCCTTGGGGACGTTCGCGGGCGCACCCCGGTCGAGCAACGAGAGGTCCGGGGCGCGGCGCAGCTCGGGCGTAAGGGCACCCTCCGCCCAGGCGGTGAGCTGCGAGAGCTGGTGTGCCATGAAGCCGGTGCCCACGTCGTGCCGACCCATCGCAGTGCGGTGCAGGACACCGGCCCGAGCGTCGTCGCGGAGCCAGGACGCCGGGTCGGTCAGGATCGCGTCGGCGTCCGGGAATGGCTCGCCCAGGGGCAGCCCGGCGAGCATCGCTGCGGGGCCGCCCGCGCGCCACCGGTCGGCGAAGTCGCCCTTCTCGCCCAGGTCCTTGTCCCAGTAGCGCTCCATACGGGCGATGGCGAATCGCTCGCTGCGCGGCGTGCCCGGCAGGAACGGTCGGCGCGGTCGCAGCAGGACGGTGGTGCTCGCGCCCCACGGGAGGTGCAGTCGGCCCGTCTTGGGGCTGGTGCGAGTTGCCCAGCGGCGCACCGACCAGCGGAGGTTGAAGCGCGGCAGTGAATCGAACGGCACGGTCTGCAGCGTGATCGACAGCGTAACCGACCACCAGGAGTCCTGCTTCTCATCAGGCCCGGGGAACCGGATCGGCTCAGAGACGAGCTGGGCACCCTGGTCACGCGGTCCGCGCGGCATGGCCCGGAAGGTGAGCTGCCCACCGTCGTACGGGTACGGGCCCAGGGCGAGGATCCGGCGGGCCAGCCAGTCGGGGCTGAGGCTGTACTGGTGGGGCAGCGGGCGCGCGGTGCCACCTTGGGTCGTGTCGCGCGGCAGGAGCTCGTGGTGGACGGTCTCCCAGCGCGGTGGATGGGCGGCCAGTTCGGCGATGGTCTCCTTCAGCAGGCCGCGATGCTCGGGCTCGGGCCGCAGGTCGCGCAGCCAGTGCTTGAGGACGGTGTCCAGGACCGGACCGGGGAGCGGGTCGGGGAGGTCGGCGGGCGCGCACAGCCAGTGAGCCGGCGCGCCCGGGTCGCGGTCGTGGAAGGGGCGCGGCAACGCGAGGACGTCGGGCGCGAACGCCTGCAGGACCTGTTCCAAGCGCCAGGTCGGTGCCGTGCGCCACGGCTCTTTGCCCGCTGCCACCCGAGGCGCGTTGCACAGGGTCAAAACGGCGTCCCGCCACTGCTCAGGAAAGGGCAGGACACGGTAGGGCGCCGTATGGGAGGCAGAGGCGTCAGCCGGACGCCAAGCTGTGGTGCGGGCGGAGCGGTAGACGGATGGCACGGGACAGCTCCTCACAAGGAGAGTCGGACGGTGGGCGGTCAGCGGTGGGTCATCGTGCGGAGGGCGTTGTAGAACGGCTGGTACAGGAGACGGACCAGAGCGCGAGCCGCCCGGTCAGGGTGGGGCGGAGCGGCGGGCTCGGCCCGTTCGGCGCGAGGCCGGTCCGTCAGGTAGGGGTCGAGGATGCCGCCGAGGGCATGGAGCAGGCCGTCGGTTCCTGGCACATCGGTCACACAGGACGGCTCGCCTGTGCTGCCGGGTGCGAGCTGCCTCGCCAAACGTGGCGAGAAGGCGGCGTCGACGAATACCACCCGGGCGGGCACTCCGCCGCGCACCAGACGGCCGATGACCTGCCACAGCGTGACGAGCTGGTCCCAGGCGAAGGCGCGCTTCTCCCAGGCGGGCAGTGAGCTGTAGGCATACCGGCGGTTGAGCAGCCGGCGCCATTCACGGCGGCCAAGGTGGCGCAGGGCTCGGGCCGCCTCGTCCAGCGATCCCTCCTTCTCCCAGAGTTCGGTGAGCGTGTGCGGGCCGTCGAGGCTGTCGCTGCGCGGCTCGTCGCGCAGCATGCCGCTCAGCCAGTCGTTGACGGCGAAGACGGACAGGTCGAGGTCGTCGGGGCGCGGGTGCGGGCGGACGAGGAACAGGGCGGTACCGAAGGCGGCCTTGCCCTCCTCGTTGAGGATGTTGTGGCCGCGCTCGACGGCCAGCAGCGGAGCGACCAGAACTTCTGCTGTGTCATCGTCGGCGAAGCGGGCGACGTCACCACGCCGTAGCGTCCCCGGAGTCTCGTCCGGTTGCCCGGGGGCAGTGCCGGTTGGGCCGCCGCTGCCGCGGGCTTCGTCGTCCGGGATCAACGCGCTCACCTTGCCGCGCCAGGCATCGAACCGGTGCAGTGCCTCGGCCACCGCCGCGGCTTCCCGGTAGCTGCCGACGAGGATCAGCGCTCGGCGCCGGGTCGCCTCAGGGATACGGCTGATCTCCTGGCCCAGCACCGATGTGCCGCCCAGGCCCGGTTCGCCGAGCCGCCGGGCCATCGCGACCGCTTGGGCGAGCCGGTCGCGCGGCGGTGTGCCGGAGAGGCTCATCGGGCGCCCGTCGCGGTCGTAGAGGAATCGGGTGGCGAACGAGGTTTGGGCCACAGCGGCCAGGGACGCGTCCGTGGGCTTGAGGACGAGGCTCACCGGGACACGGACGTGAGCCCGGCTGGACTCGCCGGCCCAGCTGGTGCCGGACATCAACACGACGTGCGGGCCGCCACGGCCGGTGGCCGGATCTGCGCCGAGGCTGTGCAGGTTCAGCAGGAGCTCCCGCCCGACTCCCGCGCAGCGGAAGAAACGCAGGGTGCCGCCACGGCGGCCGGCGTCGTCGCGTTCCTCGCCGTCCGGGAGGTACTGGTAGCCGAGGATGTTACCCATGGGCGCCTCGGGCACTAGCGGGGCGTAGTCCAGCGGGACGCGCCGGGCCAGCTCTTTGCCTTGGGAGTCCAGCCGCAGGGCGGCCTCCACGTGTGGCCATAGGAACGTAAGCCGCTCCAGCCGGTGATGCAGGGTGCTGAGCAGCAGGAGGAAGGAGAGCCGCAGGCACAGGGCGTCCCACCAGTCCTTCGTTGGCTCGGGCGGGGGCATGGCGGATGCGGGCTGTTCCGCCCGTACCTCCTCCGTCACCTGGTCGACAAGCTGACCGGCCAGCTCGCTCACTCGCTCCTTAGTGCGGCCCGCTGCCATGTGGTGCAGGAGGGCGTCGGCCGTGTCGGCGAGGTTGCGGGTGAGTCGGCCGAGGGCATCACCTTCACCGAAGGGGTCGTCGCGGAAGGCGTCCCAGGCTTCCTCGAGCAGGCGCCGGGCCGGAGAGAGCGCAATGTGCGGGGAAGGGCCGGGCTCATGCGCCACGTCGTCGTAGCCCTCGTAGAGTTCAGCGCTGTCGACGGCGGTGTCGTCAGCGGCGGACGCTTCCTGTACGGCCGACCCTTCGCGGTGGCGCCGGGTCACGTCGCGGAACAGGTCGTCGAGCAGGTTCTGCTGGAGCGTCCACGGGCTGAAGTAGGCGGGGTCAGCCCACTTCCGAAGGTCTTCGTCCTTGATCAGCAGAGCGCAAAGCGGGTCGACGGCAAGGGTGACGGTTCCCAAGGCCCGGTTCCACTGGGCGACCTGGCCGTCGGTCAGCGGCAGGCGGGCTCGTCTGCTCAACTCTTCGATCTTGTAGCGGTTGAGCTGGTCGAGCCAGGAGTCGGTGTCGGGGCGGACCAGTGTGCCGGACGGGGTGAAGAGACGGTCCAGTGCCATCTGGACACTGTCCGCCTCGTCCACGAAGATCAGGTCGCTGCGCAGGCAGGCCAGTTCCAGCTGGCGCAGCCGCTCGTCGTTGAGGTGCGCGGGCACCTGGCTCTGCACGAGGCTGGCCGGGTTGGCCACCCAGATCAGAGCGTCGACCTGCGCGCGGGCAGCCGCGTGTCGCGGGCACTCGGCCCACAGGGGGCAACCGTGCGGGCGGCCGGGCAGACGGCCCGGAGTGTCGGGCAGGCGGGGTGCGTCGGCCCTCCGGTCAGGAGCCCACTCCTCCAGAACGACCGTTTCCGGTTCCGCCGTGCCGCGCCGTGGCTCCGGGTGCAACCGGGTGCACGGCGCGTCGCGGTACTCCAGCGGATCGCCCTCGGTGCCGCGCAGGCCGCTCACCGGGCAGGCGGTACTCAGCAGGTCGAAGCCGGGATCGTCGTGGTCGAGGAGGTTGTCGAGCCCGCGGGCGGCAAGTCGCCGGTGCAGCCGCTGGAGGTGCTGCTCGCGTGTGGTGGTGCCGAGGACGGGCGCGGCAGCGATACCGAGCACGTCGAAGAGAGCGCACAGCCGCAGCTGTTCGGCGACGTCGCCGACGACGAGCGTCGTGCGAAGCGGGGTCTTGCGCCGAGCGGCCCAGATAGCCACAAGGACCATGAAGGTGCTCTTACCGGCACCGACCATGCCGACCAGGTGGACCATGCCGTCCAGTTCGACCTCGTCGGCCTCGGCGTAATCCGTTCCCGCAGTATCTCGGGGCGCGAACTTAACCTTCTCCAGCCGCTGTTCCCAGTGGCCGGGATATGGGACCTCCGCCTCGCGCTCGCGCTCGTCCATCCAGCGGGCTGTCGTACGCAGTTCATCGCGCCGCACGGTGAGAGGTTCGCCGCCACCAGGTCGGCCCGCGCCGAGGTCGTGACCGGGCGGGTTGGCGAAGACAAGGTCCTCGGGAATGGTGACCGAGGCGTTGCGGCGGCGTTCCTGGAAAGAACTCGTCCCTGCAGGGGCCGGTTTCAGTGCGCGGGTCACCAGGCCCGGCAACTGGGCGAGGGACTGGTCGTAGACGTCCATCCGACGCCCCGCCACCATCGGCACCACGGGTCGAGGACCGCCGGTGGTTCCAACAGGCGGCAGCTCGTAAGCCCGCAGCCTGGTGGAAGCCAACCGGTAGGCGTCCAGCGCCTGCCGCCAGGCGCGCCGCCGCAGCGGCCACAGGAGATGCCGGGCGGCGGCGAGGGCCACGCGCTGCCACGGCTCCTGCGCCGACCCCGCGCGTTGCGCGAACGGATAGCCACCGAACAACACATAGGCATCCGCGGCGTCCGCCGTAGGAGCAAGCAGTTCGAGCAGCCGAAGCCCCAGCTCGACGCGGCACAACTCGACCGGGCCGAACCCATCTGGGGCACCGGCCACGGACCACTCGTCCCTCAGCTCCTCCGCTACGGACTCGCACCAGGCTTTCGCGTCACGCATCTGTGCCCTCCCGGGTGTCGGCGCGAGTGCCACGGCGCGACTCGGCCAGCCGTTGCCGGGCGGCCCGGAGCAGTTCGTCATCGGTAAGCAGCTGTACGGCAGCAGCCGCTGCGGGTCGGGCGCGCTGAAACGCCTGCTGATATCCGGGGCGTTCGCGCACCCGGTAGGTAGGTACCACCCAGAACGCCTTGTCGTACGGAGGGTCGGGCCGCACGGGGCGGGCGGCGCGGCCGAGGAAGGCCGGGTGTGCCCAATCTTTGACGTCGACGGCCCAGCGGTGGCCATCGGGGAAGACGACCAGCAGGTCGTAAGCGTCGAAGCCAGGCCACATGGTGACGTCGAGGCCCAGATCTGTGAGGCGGTCCTCCAGTTCCACCTCGGCCAGTCCGGGCCCGGTGACATGCCGGCGCAACGGGCGCTCCAGCTGATACACGGTGCCGGTGTGGGCCGCTTCGATCAGACGGCCGACCGGCGGGTCTCCCTGTCGGCGGCAGCGATCTCGCTCGCACCACCACTCTCCGCCCGCAAGCGGCGTCAGCAGCGTTCTGCAGCGGCCGCACACCGCGTAACAACCGTCCCGGCTCCAGGAAAGAGGGACCTCCGGGTAGATCAGGTCGATGAGCTCCCAGACCGGCTCCAGTGTGAAGTCGCCATGTAAGGCGAAGAGTTCCTGGGTCGTCAGCACGGGTCGCCGCACCAGCAGGCCGCGGAACTCGGTGTACGCGTCCTCCTCCCCATGGCTGCGGCACCGGTCCAGGGCGGCCCGCATCACCTGTTCGTCGCGGTGCCGCACAGCCGGGTCGGGCGCCAAGCGCTCCCATTCGCTCCACTCGTGGCACAGCTGCGTGGGGCGATGTGAGTACGGGTCGAGCAGGACGTCGTCCGGGCCGACGGCGTCCGACGGCAGCGACAGCGGCCAGTCCTCCAGCGGGATGTCGGCACACCGCTGGACTAGTTCCGTGAGCGAGGCGGGCGGTCGGAGTCCGCGGCACATCCAGGCGACGACCGATCGGTCCAAGGCGAGTTGGACGACGGGAGGATATGGCAGGGAGAAGGCGTCCAACCCAGTGGTGTGGTCCAGGACGCAGAGGGCTCGGGCCACAGTGGCCAGCAGAGGGACGCCGTCGTGGGCGGCCCAGTCATCGAGCGCATCGGCGGACGGATCGCGAGTAGGGTGGAGATTCGCGGGCACGGCTTTGACTCCAGGTAGTGCGACGCAACAACTTGGCGGAGGCGACGGGAACTTCCCTCAACCTGCGGCAGCCACACGCTCCTTGCCGGTGGCACACCACGACAGCGCCTCGCAACCAGTGCAGTCGTAGCCGGGCCGCGGCGCCGCGTCGAAGCGGGTCTCGGCAGACCAGGGCAGCGTGTACGAGGCAAGGACGGTACGGGCGTGCTCGACCGTGGTCTCGTCGCCCGGGTCGAACTCCTCAAGGGTCACCCCTTCCGGACGCAAGATTTCCAGCTCCACGCGGGACCGTCGCGGATCGCCGCCGAGTACGCCGGACGCCAGGAGCAGTACCGAGAGGGCGAGCTGCGGATGCTTCTCCAGCAGGATGGTTCGGCCGCCCGGTGGAAACGCGCTGGTCTTCGTCTCGCGAACGACGATGCCGCCGCGTTCCTCGTAGACCAGGTCGCAGGAGGCGACGACCATGGCGTCGGCCTGTGGATCGTGGACCGCCACCCGGTGCTGCGGACGGAACTGTGTCGCCGCCGGGTTGTCGAGCGGGCACCGGGCCCGGTGAGTCCGGAGCATCCCGAGAGCGGGAGCCAGCTCGTCGTCCGTAAGACCCGGCAAGTGTGCGGGCAGGGGCACCTCGTGGCACGGTGGGGCGTCCGCTGAGGCGTGCCGGGCGTTGAGCCAGCTGTCGACGGCCCGGCCTCTGCGCACAGCCTCGCTCTCCGGAACGGAATTCGGCAGTTTGAGTACGCGGGTCAGGTGGTAGCGGGCGGGACAGTCGTGATGTGCCCTCAGGTCGCTCACCGATACCGTGCGCCGCTTGCGGGGCCGCGTGGGAGGTGGAACCGCGAGGAGAGCGGGCGCCCGCGGTACGGCGGAGCACTCGGGTAGCACCTTGCAACCCGCACAGTGAGCACCGGCGATGCGTTCGCGGCTGTCGAGGACGCGGCCGAGCCGGGGCACGACATGTTGCTCGTGCAAGTCCCGGATCTCTGTGGCGCTCCAGTCTGCGGAGGCGTCGGTCTCGGTTGCACGCAGAAGCCGGATACGGCCTTCGGTGAGGCCGGCAGAGTAGACCCGGACGCGTTCTGGCCGCGGCGGAGGCGCCGGATGCCGGTGGGCCGGGTACTGGTGCTCGAAAGGGGGGATGCGTGCCGGGATCCCGTAGTACAGGACAGAGGCGACAGCGGCGAGTTCGGGCAGAGGGAGATACTCCTTCGCATTCCCTTTGGCCGGAATGACGAGTTCGCGAAGCGTTGCGTCGGCAGATACGTACTGCCGCCCCCAGACAGTGCGCTCATAGTGGGTAATGCCGCGCACGTCGGGTTCCTCCACTGCACGGAACGCGATCCATGCGTCGGGCGCGTGGAACGAGAGGGGGAGGTTGGCTCCGTTCCGGCTTTCCTGATCCTGACGGCGTGCGTCGAGGTAACGCTCGGTGGCCGCCGCCGACCAGGCCACGTGCTGCGGCAGGCACCGAGACCGTGTCCCACGACATTGCTCCAGGGCCTGTTCGATGTTCTGCGCCGCGCCGGACTCCAGCTGGTCGAGCAGTTCCTGCGTGAGCGCGAACGGGAACTCCTCGCGCGGCGTCTTGGACGAGACCCGGTTTACAGCGAACACATCGCGGCGGACGCTGAGAGCACGGCTCATCGGACACTCGCGCTCCTCGTCGCGCAGGTGACGGACCGGGATGCGGGCCAGGTGCCCGGCGCCGACTGTACCGGGGGGATTAACCCAAGACTGCACGATGCAGACTCCTCGCGGTCTCGACGGTGAGGTGCATCACCGTGACAGAACTCTGTGAACTAAGTCAAGGCACACAATGATCTCCTGTAACTTGTCGCCTGACGGTTCGCCAGAGGATCCAAGGAGTGTGGGTAGTGGAGCCATGGCCGGCGGGGAAGAAGCTCGCGGGCAGATTCAGCCGGGCTGGGGAAGGGGCTTGGGGCGGCATGGGCGTCGTCTACCGGGCGACCGATGACAGCCACGCCGGGCGGGCGGTCGCAGTGAAGTTCCTGTGGCCGCGAGACCCGGAGGCTGCCCTGCGCGGGTATCGGGCGCCGACCCCCCAGGAGCTACAGCGTTTCGACCGCGAGTGCGAAATGCACCAGCGCTTCGGCGGCCAGGGCGTGCCGACCTTCGTCCATGCGGATCTCTCCCCGCCGCGCCCGTACATCGTCACGGAGTACGTCGATGGCGATGACCTGCATGCTTTCCTCACTCGGAACAGACCCACGCTGTCGGCTGCGGCGTGTGTGGTTGTCCCGCTGCTGGAGGTACTCGGGCGGGTGCACGGAGCGGGCGTAGTGCACCGGGACGTCAAGCCTGCCAATGTCCTGCTGGCACGGCGAGACGGCATCCTGTACCTCACCGACTTCGGCATCGCCCTGCCCACAGATCCCGCGGCTACCCGATACACCAACGGCCGGACGCCGGGCACCATCGGCTACATGGCCCCGGAGATCCACCGCGGCGAACGTAACCCGGGCCCGGAGGCCGACCTCTACGGCGTCGCCTGCATCGCGTTCCAGATGGTGACCGGGCGGCTGGTTTTCGAGGCCGACCACTCCGACTACGACCTGGCACGCCTGCACTGCGAGGAGCGGCCGCCGCTGCTCAGCGACGATATCCCCGGGCTGCCGTCCGAGGTCGTGGACATCACAGACCGCATGCTCGCCAAGTCGCCGGCCGACCGGCCACCTTTGGAGCTGGCCCTCGGAATCTGGCGGCTATTGCTGCCCGAGCTGGGCGATCCGGCCCCGCGTCCCGCCCTCGACCCTGACCCAACACTGCCCCACCGCGGCCCGGACGCCACTGCGGCCCTGCGCGCAGCTGTGCCGCCTGCGGGCGTGCGCCGCCCTCGGGTGCATCGCCGTCCCGTCGGCGGCCCCACCCGGTCCGCTCTGCGGAATCTGTGCACCCAGGCCGAACTCGAAGTCGAACGCGGCGAGCCGGATAAGGCCGTCGACGAGCTGAACACGATGCTGGTGCGCGCCGAGCAGTGCCTACCTGGGGCGGTTCGTGAAGTGCAAGGCGCACGCCTCATCGTGGCCCGTGCTCAGCTGCTGCGCGGGGAGACGGCCGCCGTCGGCCGCACCTGCCGGGATGTCGCCAGGCGGCTCGCGGACGCACCGGCGGGCACGGAGACGGGTGAACTGCTGGTCCGGGCACAGCTCGGGGCGGTTCAGGTGATGGCTGCGGAGGGGAGCTCGGTCCAGGCGGTGGCCGACGTCTGGCTGGAGCTGGCCGAGGGACTCACGTCCTGGCCTGGGCCGGGTCCATCCCGTCAGACCGTGGAACTCTGCCGGGACGTGGGCGTCGAGGTGGAGGAACTCGCTTTGGATGGGGGGCCGGGAGAAGTGGCCTCGGGGCTGCCCGTAGCGATCCGCAAGCTACTGGCCCGCCTGCCTGGGCCGGCTTGACGAGCCCGGCTGGGACTGGAGCCCTGCCCCCTGCCGAGCCCCTCCCCTCACTTACCCGTCAACCTGCCCTGGGCCAGCGGCCCTGACAGCATGGCGGAGAGCTGTTCACCGTGCCTGCCCAGGTCGGCCACCGCCTCTCGGAACCGGACGAGCTGCCGGTAGATCTCCCCGATCCGCCGCTGCTGCACCGTTGGCGCGCGCAGGACGCGCAGCCGGCGTACGTCGACCCGAGAGGCGGAGGAGGCGCGGGTTCCAGCTCGCTGGTCGTTCCCTGGCGCCCCCAGACACGCGGCGAGGAAGAACGGGTCGAGCAGTGCAGGGTCGGTCCGCAGCCGGACAGTGTGGGAACCGAGCAGGCGCGGGCTGGCCGTCTCGACCCAGACGTCGAAGCCGCCGGCTGCGGTCACGACCACGACATCACCGAACGATGTCAGAACCCCCTGCCCCTCAGCCTCCAGCCCGGCGGCCTGCGCCGCGGGAACCCAGAGTTCCTCGCCCCGGACGGCCCAAGGGGTAACGACGTACAGGGCGTCCTCGGCCCGCCCTCCCTGCTGAATTAGATCGTCGGCGAGGGCCTTTCCGGCCGTCACGTCCAGAGCACCGGAACGTTCCAAGTCACCCACGAAGGTGTAGCCGAACTCGTCCGGCGCCGCGGCACCCGCCTCGTGTTCGCGAACGGCCTTGGCTGCGTCCTCCACGTCCATCACCGCCTTATCCCAGCCAGTCCAGGCACGGCGCAGTTCCACTGGCCCCACGGGCCGCTCAGTCACGGTGTGCCGAGAGGGCGTCAGTTCGGTCTCGTCGCTGAGCAGTTCCATGGCCGACACCCGCGTGACGCCTGGTACGTCACTGCCGCGCAAGGCCGCCACGGTGCGCTCACGCAGACCATCCCAGTCGACAGCCGTGCCCCGGCCGGTGAGCGCGGTCGTCCGGCAGCCTGCAGCGTCGACAAAGGTCACCTCGTCCCCGGGGAGTTCACGGGGCCTTGCCAGCAACCACAGGTGCAGCCCCACCCCGTGCGGCGGCGCGCTCCCGGGCGGCAGCCCAATTACGGCGCGGACAGCTCCGGCGCGCACCAGCCCCGCCCGGATTCGCCGTCCGGCCCGTCGCGAAGCGACGCCGGGCGGTAGGACCAGCACTGCAACGCCCCCAGGTTCCAGTACGGACAGACAGTGCTGCACCCACGCCAGCTCAGGCTCGGTCCGCGGTGGCACGCCGTACACCCAGCGAGGGTCGGTCGCCAGCTCGCTGTGACCCCAGGAACGTTCGTTGGACGGTGGATAGCTCAGAACGACATCGGCGCGGGAGGCGTGCCTCAGGGGTGCGTCACGCAGCGTATCCGCGGACTGCACACGGCGCTCACAGTCCGGGAACTCCAGAGCCAGCCTGGCCCGGGCCAGGCGGGCCACGGCGGCGTCGTTGTCAACGCCTGTCAGCACAGGGGGAGGTACCTGCCCCGACCACTGCCGACCGGACGCGGCCAGCAGCGAGCCCATCCCGCATGCAGGGTCCAACACTCGACGTACCGGCGCGCTGCCGTCACGTAGCTCGGTGGCCAGGGCCACCATGGTGTCAGCCAATCGGCGAGGGCTGACGGTCAACTGGCGTACGTGGGCGGCGTGCCAACGATCCAGCAGCACGGAGAAGGCTTCCTCAGGTGACTGACGCCGGGCCAGCCGCACGACCTCGTCCGCAAGCCTCCGATCGGCAGTGCCGAGTTCCGGGGCTCCGGGCAGCGGCTCCATCGTCGGGATTGCCAGACGCTCCCCCGCCGAGGCCACCAGATGGGCCATCCCGTCCCGGTCACCGAGGTCCTCGATCCGTGGCCAAAGACGGTCCCAGCCACTGGAGGACTCGTCGATCTTGCCATGCCGTAGCAGCCAGGACTCCGCATCCGTCAGGGAAAACAGAGGGCTGGCATCTGTGCCGCCAACAGGATCCGGGAAGTCGCTGTGGCGCCGCCTCCAGTTACTCACGGCGGCACGACCGACCCCGGCGAGCCGTGCGATCCCTGCAAGGCTGAGCGTGACCGGTTCGTCCTGCTGCTCCATGGTGTCTCGTCTCAAGGATGGTGTGGCCGGGTAGGGCGGGGTAACAACGCACCCGATGCGCGATGCACCTGGCGAGCGAAGCCTACGCGTTGACTCGGTCAATTTACTCCCGACCAAGGAGTGCGGGATGGGCTGGCCGCTGCCGGGCCGGTTGTCGCCCCGCGCTCGGGTCGTACCTCAATCCCTGAAGGGCTTCTTTACTATCGCAGAGTGGCTGACCAGGCACTTTGCAATGACTCAGGCATGGACATGCTCACGGAACGTGAGATCCGGCGCGTCACATGTCGCCCTGGTCTACCGCCCGCACCGCGGCGTGCATCCCAGCAGACGGTACGCCGAGCACTACAACAACAGACGAGCCCACCGCAGCCTCACCTACAGACCCCAGAGGGCGCCTCGAACGTCGCCTCTAGCACAGCCAGACGACAGCAGGTACTCGGTGGACTGCTCAACGAGTACCACTGCACGCCACCCAACCGCCTCATCATCCACTAGAAACACCCAGCTCAGCAGCATGATCGGAACGATGACGCAAGCTAGCTTGATGTCGCCAGAGCGTAAGTGCTGCTTGGCACACTATTTTCGACATCGATCACCGAAGGACCGGCTTCCCTCTCCTCGCTCATTGCCGCGATAAGGGATCCAGGCCAAGGGGGTGCCGCGGAGGGGTGGACCACGCATAGCTTCACCGAGCGGGAATATCCAGGGCATGAATAGCGCAACAGTGAGATATCCGCTCTTTCCCGAAGACTACAGAACCCTTCCGTCGACGACTTCTCCTCGCGACGCACTCGACATGACCCGCGACGCCGAGTCCCCTTCCCTCCCATCCATAGCCTCCTACGCGCGACCACCTCGCCCGCACACCTCTCGCAGCCAGCCGGGCCACTCCTCTGCCCCGGCAACGGCGGAGCAGGCGCAAAGGTGGGCCTCTCTACTGGTGGACGCGACCCGCAACGGGATCGATCCCGCTCTGGTCGCCCATCGGCTGGACCTGCTTGCCGACGCAACTGGCAGCACCCTGCGCCCAGCCCTGGCCTCCACTCACCTGGTTGATTACGGCAACCAAAACATGGCTGTCATCCTGCGCGGCCTGGAGACCACCACCCACGCCCCCTATCTCGCCGGATGGCGACTGCGCGTCGTGCCTGACCTCGGCCACCTCCCCCTCAGCATGATCACCACCGGCACCATCGACCGGACCGTCCACAGCTGGATCGCCGACGGCTGCAGCCGATCCACCGTCAAGAACACCCTCGCCATGCTCACCCGCACTCTTGATCAAGCCGTCCGCGACGCCATCCTCGACCACAACCCCGCCCACATCACCAACTGGCAGCGCGAATACCAGACCGCCGAGGACGAACTCGACGATCCCCGCGCCCTCGCCCTGCCCGACTGGGCCGCCCTGACCGAGCTCTCCGCAGCCCTCGTCGACGCCTCTCACGACCACTACCCCGGCTGGGGCGCTGCCGTGATCTACAACGCCTGCACCGCAGCCCGCATCGGCGAAGTCTCCGCCGCCCGCACCTGCGACATCGACACCCACCAGTGGATTTGGACCATCCGCCGCCAGACCACCCCCGCCCCCGGCGGCCTCACCGACAAACACACCAAAGGCGGGCGCGCTCGCCAGGTCCCCATCATTCCCCCACTACGTCCCCTGGTTACCAGGCACCTCCGGGCAGCCCGAGGCGATCCACACGCCTGGCTCTTCACCGGACCACGCGGCGGCCGCATCACCACCGCCGTCCTGCGCGACGCCACCCACTGGAACGACGTCGTCGCCCAGCTCGGCTACGAACACCTACGCCGCCACGACCTCCGCCACACCGGACTGACCTGGATGGCCGATGCCGGAATCCCCCTCCACGTCCTCCAACACATCGCCGGACACCGCCAGATCACCACCACCCAGCGCTACCTCCACCCGGACATCCGCCACCTCACCCGCGCCAGCTCCACACTCGCCCATCACCTGACCACACGTCACCATGCCCCCGATCGCCCTCCCTGCTGTGGAAACCCCACAACGAAACGCCGCCGAGAAAGCACGCAACCCCGCACCGAGAATCCCCTGGATCGCCTGCCGTAACCCACTTGACCGGCCCCAAACGCACTTGACCGTTCACCGATGGGACCAGCACCATCCAGGCATAGATTCCGCCGAGCAGACGAGCGAAACGCCTTTGAAAGCATGAGGCATTGCCGCCATGCCCAAAGGATTGAAGAGAGAGCAGCACGATCGACGCCACGCTGGGGACCAGAAAACACGCCCCACAAATAGATCGAGCCGGTTTCCACTTCCACGGAAACCGGCTCTGACCTGCGTAAACACCGTCGGGACGACAGGATTTGAACCTGCGACCCCTTGACCCCCAGTCGCGCGGCAATTTTCCTCTTATGCTCCTTTTTAATACTCTCGCAGACCCTGGCGCGCTGTCAAGCTCCTTACGACGCCGTACAGGGCAGTCGTCAAGCGTTAACGCGGTGCTCCCATAAACGCACCCGCCGCAGCTGCCTTCGCTGAGTGGTCTCCCCCGCACATCCGCAGATTCGGGTGCGGCTCCGAGCCTGGACGACCCTGGTGAACCGGCCAAGACGCCGTCGAACGCGGCGGTGAACTTGCTGTCCCGGTCACGGGTGAGGAACCGGAAACGCCCGGCTCTGTCCTCCAAGTCCATGAGCAGGTTGCGGGCGAGTTGGGTGACCCATGCGCCGGTAGGGCGTGCGGTGACGCCCAGGACATGGACGCGCCGGGTGGCAATCTCCATAGCGAAGAAGACGTAGAGACGCTTGCGGAGGACCGTCTCCACATGGATGAAGTCGCCGGCGAGCAGCGTGTGGGCCTGGGAGCGCAAGAAGGAACGCCAGGTCTGCTGGGAGGCGCGCTGCGGTGCGGGCGGTAGACCGGAACGGCGCAGGACGCGCCGGGTCGTGGCGGCGGCAACCCTATGCCCGAGCCGTCGGAGCTCGCCTTGGATTCTGACGTATCCCCAGGCGGGGTTCTCTCGCGCCAGGCGCTGGATGAGCGCCGCAGTCTTCTCCGCCAGCGGTGGCCGGCCAGGCCCGGTTGGGGTTTGGCGCCATTTCCAGCGCACCAGACGGCGGTGCCAGGTCAGCAGTGTGCCTGGAGTGACCAGCCGATGGCGGCGTAATGCGGGTGGCAGGTGCCGTGCGAGAGCCGAGAGCACGGCTCGATCAGCCCATGAGAGCCGCGGGCGCTCGATCTGCCGGCGCAGCACAGCGACCTCGTGACGGAGAACGAGGATCTCGGCGTTCTCGCGGCGACCGACCGGCCCAGCAAGAGGAGGCAGCCCAGTAGTCGGCAGAAGACGAGGTAGAGCAGTCGCAGACCCACGATCAATGATCATGCCCATACTTGGACGATCGCAAAGCCCCAGGTCAACCACCCTACGGCAATAAAGACACCCTTCAGGAGCCGCTTCGCGCGTCCCGGCCACCGGGCGCTCGTGGCCCGGCTCGGGGTGGATCAGCGCGCCGGCGGGTAGACCCGGAAGTTCCAGGGCCGCCGGCGCCGCGTCGGCTGCGGGGTCAGGGCTCCCTCCCTCGGCGGCGGGGCGGTCTCGACGTACAGCGGGCTCGCCACGATCAGGCGGTGCTGTCCGTCCACCGGTTCGAAATTGCACAGGACCCGGGCGTGGCCGTGCACATGGGCGGGGCCCTGGCGCCAGGAGATCATCATGTCGTGGGCCACTCGGGCCGCGTACTCCTGCATCCCGCGCCGTGTGCGTACGAGGGATTCGGGGAGCGTGGTCTCGCCACGCTCCTCCAGGGCCACCAGCTCGGCGGCCATGTCGTGCAGCCAGTCCGACCCGGACCCCATCCGGGTCGGGGGCTGGTCCTCCTGACCGATGACGTGCCGGGCGGAACCGCACAGCAGCACCTCGACGCCCGAACACTCGGTTCCCTCGGTGAACCGGGGGCAGAGCAGGGGGCTTTCGTGGGAGGTGAAGGTATACACGCCCTTGTCGTGCAGGCCCCAGTCACGGAGGCGGGGTCCTCGGTAGAAGGGGCCCGAGAACTCCACCCACTCGTCCATTCCGACGGAGCGGCACGAGGCCGGGACCGCCGTGTGTGCGGTGCAGGTCTTCTCCAGGTGCGCGATGGCCGTTTCCAGATCCGGGCCTTCGGGCTCAACGGTGCCGGGCGGTTCGGCCCCGCCGAGCGCCACACGGGCCGAGGCGCCGAACGCCGTCGTCTCGACCTCGACGGGGCGGCCCCCGAGGAGACGCGGTCGGCCGCCGCCGTGGAAATGCCTGAGTTTCAACGGAGAAAAGTAGAGCAGGTCCCGCATCCGCCCCCCACAGCTCGAACCGATCAGCAGCACCACGAGCCTACTGACCGTACTCGGCCCGGCCTGCGTGGTGGCGGTTCGATGTGCGCCGGAAGGGACATCGATAGTCGCCGTCGCCACGCTGGCTGCGCCCGTGTCAGCCGAGCCGAGGAGTTGCCAGATGGTGAGTCATGTCGATGTCTTTGAGGACCGGGGCACGGAGGACTCGACGTCATCGTCGGACGGTCCGGACCGTCCGCCGACCGGGGCCGTGTCGTGCGGCACCGTCTCACCCCGGACGAGGCGGCCGGGGCGTTCGCGCTGGCGAAGGCCTGTGCCGAGGCCTACCCGAACGCGCACGACGAAGGGTTTCTCGCCGATGCGCCGGTGCTGGCGCACGACCTGCCGCCCTCCGTCCGCCGGGCGGCGAACGCCGCACGGCTCGACGACCGCAAGCACGCGTTCGTCGTGTCCGGCAACACCGTCGAACCGTGGCTGGAGCCCACGCCGGCGTTCTGGCGGGATGCGGACACCGTGGCCAGCGGCCCGTACGGCTTTCTGCTCGTGCTGTACGCGGCCCTGCTCGGCGACCCGATCGGATGGCGGACCCAGCAGGACGGCAGGATCGTCACCGATGGGCTGCCGGTGCGCGGGCTGGAACACAGCCTGGTCAGCGCCAGCAGCGAACGGGAGCTGGGGTGGCACACGGAGGACGCGTTCTCGGAGAACAGGGCCGACCACGTCGGGCTGTTCTGCCTGCGCGACCGCGGTGACATTCCCACGACCTTGTCGTGCGCGGATCCCGCGTCGCTGCCGCAGGACGTCGTGCGCGTCCTGGCGCAGAAGCGGTTCACCATCCATCCCGATCCGTCGCACAGCACCCCCGCGGACACCCGGCACGGCCGGGAGAAGGTCGCGCTGCTGAGCGGGCCCGGGGACGCTCCGGTGCTGCGCATAGATCGCGACTTCACCGTGGCCGACGAGGACGACCCCGAGGCGGTCCGGGCCATGAAGGCGCACATCGATACGGTCCTCCTGCAGCGCTGGTTCGTGCTGTTCTTCATCGACCACGGCACCCGGCGGGTGCACATCGCCGGCATCACCCGACACCCGACCGGCCCCTGGATCACCCAGCAAGCACGGAACTACCTCATGGACCTCGGCGACCATGCCGAGTCGATCAAGTTCCTCATCCGGGATCGCGGCGCCTACTTCACCGACAGCTTCGACGCCGTCTTCGAGGCGATCGGCGCGCACGTCCTTCCAACACTGCCCCGAGTACCGCGCATGAACGCCATCGCGGAACGCTGGATCGGATCATGCCGACGCGAGGCGACCGACCGCATCCTGATCACAGGAGAGCGCCACCTACGCCTCGTCATCGATGAGTACGCGAAGCACTACAACCAACACCGGCCACACCAATCCCTCGGACAACAGGCGCCGGACCGACTCACCGAACCCGGACCACCTACCGCCACCGACCACACTCGCGTCCTTCGACTCGATCGACTCGGCGGCCTCATCCACGAATACACGCAGGTCGCATAGGGTGACACCGTTTTCGACACCCACAGGCACCGATGCGGCGGCCTTCACCGACTGCGCGTCGATGACCGCGACCGTCGGCTCCGCGTCCCGTCCCTCGGCCTTGCGGACCCGGTCGCGAAGTCGGTCGTGCAGTTCGCGCGCCCAGCCCTTGTCCCCCAGCGCCGCCAGAAGACGTAGACGCGGTCCCACGCGGGGAAATCGCTCGGCATCGCCCGCCACGTGATGCCGCCGGCCACGAGGTAACGGATGGCGTCGATCATCTGCCGGTGGCAGTAGCCCTCCGGCTGCCCGCCCCTGCCCTCAAGCCATCCCGGCACCGGCAACAAGCTTCGAACCTCGTCCGGTCGCTCGTGTCGCCTTCACTACGATGAGCACTCCAACGGACGGAGGGGATTCGTGGAGGATGCGCGTCTTAGCGAGCTGGCCGCTCGTGTACGGGAGTTCGGCGAAGGCGGAGATCCGCGGCGCGTACTCGAAGACGACGCCTTGGCTGTTGCGGCGGAACTCTTCGCGTCGGTGGGTGGGCGACCCGAAGAAGCCGACCCCGATGCCCTTCACACCATTGCCGCGTTCTATTGGGCCCGGTCCCTGGCGCACGAGGGCGGCACCTTCGCTGCCCGGGACCTCGAGACGGCGATCAGTGTATTCGGTCTGCTTTACCTGGTCGATCACCGACGGGTGCCGCGTGAGCTGTGGCCCCGGCTCGCCGATGAGACCGGATACGACCCGTGGAGCGACCCGCTGGAACATGCGGCAGATCTGGTCGTCGATGCTGAGGAGACAGGTGACATCGCTGCCCTCGACCAGGCGATCAGCCTGATCAAGACCGTCGCCGACAGCGATGACAACTCGTACCGGGACACCGTCCACGGCCTCGCGCTCCAACACCGCGCGGCTCTTCCCGACCGTCCTGCGGTGGAACGGAGCACCGACGCCGATGCCGCCGTGGAACTGCTGGGCAGTGTGGCCGCTCTCCCGGAGCCGTCCGCCCTACGGCGCGCGAGCCGCGGAGTGTCCTTCGCCGATGCCCTCGTACGGCGCTTCGAGGTGGCAGAGAACATGGGGGATCTCACCCGAGCCGAGAGGGTCTGTCGGGCCGCTCTCGCGGACGCTGCCGGGGACGCCTCCGCGTATGCGCGTGCGGCGGCCGGACTCGGTTCAGCTCTCGGCCGTCGAGCGGAAGCAGCGGAAGCGACAGTCGGTGACGAGGACGGCATCGTCTCGGTGCTGCGGGAAGCGGCCAGGTGGCTGCGCCGGGCGGTCGATCTGACGAACGGCGCGGGTCGCGAGGCGTACCTGGCCAACCTGAGCAGAGTCATGAGGCTTCTTCTTGAGTGGACGTCCCGTGCCAGGATGGCCAGGCGGCTTCCGTTGTCCAACGACGCTGTTGCGGCCGAGGACGAGCGAGCAGCCCATCCGGAAGATCCTGCGGTCCGGCGCCAGGCCGAAACCTTGGCCGACCTTGCTGGGCAGCTTTCGGCGCGGGTGGTGACCGAGAGCGAGGCTATACGCCGAGTGAAGGATCAGTCCCTTGAGCTCTCGGAGGCCGCCGCGGGTTCTGTAGTGCACGGGGCCTTACGATTCGTACAAGCTGGCACGCCGCGCGATGCGGTGCCGATACTGACCCTCGCTCTGGAGGCCGCGCGCTCCCGTTGGGGTGCCGGACACGGAACGCCATGGTGGTGGGCGGCCGATGCCTACGTCGAAGCAGGACGACATGCGCTGATCGACGTGGCCGACGGGATGCTCTTCAGCCGCGCCTGTGCCGTGGCGGACGAACAGATCGCCGTTCTGCGCGACAGCGGCCGCGCCGAGGACGTCGCCGAACTCGCGGAGACGCTGTTCGCCGCGGGGCTGCTGCGCGTCAGCCCGTATCTGGGGAACATGTCGGGCCTGTCCTTCGAGTCGGCTCATGATCTGTGGCGCGAACGCCAAGCTCGGCACCGCTCAGCCCACCCCGACGATTCCGTCGCACCGGAAACTGCGGAGATGCCCCCTCCACTGGTCGCCGCCGAGGAGGCGGTCCGGTATCTGCGTGAGGCCGCCGACCTGTCGCGCGAGCACGAGCGGGGGCGTGTCCTCAAGGCGTTGGCTGAAGCCCTGTCCATGGTCGCCGGTCTCAAGCAGGAGTCGCATGACAAGGAGATCCGGGCGGCTGCCCGTGAGGCGTTCGACTTGCTAGACCCGGTCCGGGATCCCCTCACCCATCTATACCTGCTGAGAATCCTGTGCTTGTCCGGCGAGCTCTCGCTGCCCGGCAACCTTCAGGACGTGCTGCCCCTGCCGCTGGCAGCCGTCCGGGACCGACAGGGGATGCGGGAGGCCGCGAGCGTCCTCGCCGAGGCTCTCACGCTTGCGGAGGAGGCCCGCCGGCCCGACCTGGAGTTCCAGCTGATCGAGGCCGCTGACCGCGAACTGCCGGACCTGCCCACGGATTCCTACCGACGTCGCCGCTGGGCCAGCGAGGTGCACTGTCTGGCGGACAATCGCCTGGGCTGCTTCGCAGGGCTGATCCGCGTGGAGGAAGCCGCAGGTCAGCTCCGCAACCGCGCGGACGAAGAGGGCTGGCCCCCCGAGGAACGCGCGGCGACCCTCATCCACCTCGCCGCCCACGCCCGGGGAAACGAGGAGGAACACCTCGGCCGCGCTCTGACAGCGGAGGCGCGGGACCTGGCTCCGGAGCTGTGCCGCCGGTGCGGTCCCGCACTGGACTACCTCGACGGCACACTCTCGTACGATATAGGGCTGCGCATGTCGGGGACGGGACAGGAGGCCCTCGCCGCACGTCACTTCGCCGACGCACTCGCCGCCTATGCCTTGTGCGGCCAGACCGATATGGCGCTGAACAGCCTCGATGCCGCATTGCGCAGTGCGTTGGCAGCCGACGAGAGCAGCGCTGGCGCGGCCGTGGCGGCACTGATCCCCGCCGCTGTATGGCTGCGGGGCGGCGTCGACGAAGCCATCGGATGGAAGCTCCGGGATCTGTACCAACAGCTGATCCTCAAACTGAGCGGACCCACCATCTCCTACGCCCTGATGATGGCAATTCACCAAGCTGCCAAGGGAATCGACTTCACGGTCATCGCCGGACGACCCGGCCCGTTCGCACCCTCCGCGCAACTCTCGCGACTACTGGCCCGCATCAGAGCGGACGCGTCACAGCTGTCCGGACCGCTGAGCGAGCCCGAACTGCCGGGCCCCGAAGAGTCCATGCTCTTCTACGTGGGCACCGGCGAGTCCGAACTCGGAAGCGATGCCGAAACGGAGCACCGCAACACGCAGCGTGCCGCGGACCGGTGGATCAGTCAGGAACTCCTCGCCGCCGGTCGCATGGACTGCATACCGATGATGTTCCCTGACGAGTTGCAGGCACTCCTGACCGAGGACACAGTGCTGCTCTCGCTGTGTCTTGGCCACGCACGCCGCGACGGAACCGAGGCGCCGGTGACCTCTTTGTCTGGCCTGGCGGTGACCCGCGACGACATGGAGCACCACACCGTACTCCTGTCGAACTTCGAAGCGGGGCTTATTCGCTTCACGCGCGCAGAGCACTCTCTCTCCGCCCACCCGGTGGCATTTCACGTCGCCGCCCTGCGGCAGGCCATCGTCGCGGACCCGCTGTACCGGCCTGTCAGCCGTGAGGCACAAAGACAGCTCAGGGAGGACAGCGTTACCCATCTGGCGGGCTTCACCGCTTCGCTGGACGGCTGGCGGGCCCAGGGAAAGCGGCATTTATGCATTTGGCCCAACGGCCCGTTGCATTACCTTCCTTACCACCTGCTGGAGGTCGACGGCCGTCCCCTCGCCGATGAGTGGACCGTCACTCAGGTGCCGAGCCTGGGCTTCCTCCGCACGCAGGCGCCCGGTCTTCAGCGTCCGCCTGGGCGTGGGCTCGTCGCCTTCGCGTCCGCGGCCGGGGCCGCCCGGCACGGTCTCCTTGCTCAGGACGCCCTGGAAACACACGCCAGCCAGGTCGCTTTGGCGATGGGCGGTAACGCGGTGCTGGGGACCGCGGCGACACCGCGGCGACTGCTCACAGAACTCGCCGGCGCGCGTTACGTCCACGTGGCCGCGCACGGGGCACACAACGAGTGGGCGTCGTGGTATCAGTGCCTGTTCCTGTCGCCGGACGCGGACAACGACGGTCGTGTGTTCGCCCACGACGTGCTGCAGGCCGACCTGCGGGGTGTCGAACTCGTGACGATGAGTTCCTGCGAATCTGCCCTGGGCCGGTTCGACGTCAATGACAATCTGCGCGGCCTGCCCGCCGCGTTCCTCTCCGCCGGCGCCTCGGCCGTCATCGGATGTCTATGGCCGGTCCACCCACAGGTGGCGACCGAGTTCTTCGAGACGCTCTACGAGTGCCTTGCGCGGACAGCGGACCGACGGGCCGCTTTCCGTGCCGCGCAGTCGGCAGTCCGCGGCCGCCATCCGGCATTCCGGGACTGGGGCTCGTTCTGCTTCATCGGCGACTGGCGCCATTCGGATTCGAACCACGGAGCTGCCTCGTGACCCATCTGGAACTACCCCTGACCCCGCTCCAGGAGATCGACCTGGTGGAGGTGCCCCGGCTGCAGTCGCCTGCCCCGCAGCACCGCATCGAAGGGCGGGTATCGCTCAGCACCGCCGTCGTCCACCCACTGACGGCGGAGGAGGCAGCCGCGGGCGAGGCGGAATGGCTCGGCTTCCTGACCGCGGAGGCGTCGCACAGCGACTATCTCCTTCTCAGCCTCACGTGCGCCTTCCGCCCACCGGCGAACGGTGATCCCTTCGCCGACGCTGCCGTCGGCGTTCTCCTGGAGTCCCCTGATGAGCCTGCGGACCGACAGCCGATCGCTTGGTCGATCTCTCCCAAGAAGCGCTCCCACCCGGTGGAGAGGGCAACCACCATCGGACTGAGCGCCAAGCTCGCAATCGTCGAATCCACCCTCGAACTCACCCCCGGCCAAGGCAGGGAGGATCTTTTCGTCATCGGAATGGGTGAAAGAGACAGCGACCCGGAATGGCGCATCCAGGCGACCAGCCGTCACCCCCTGATCGGCGACGAGACCTTCATGCTGATCGTCAAGGCCACCGCCGGCGCGCCCGTTCAGGCCCGGGTGACGGTGGCGGCCACCATCAAGCATCGGCGATTCGGCCTGATTCCCTACCGGGCAGATCTCCCCGCCACATTGCGGACCATCGACCTGCGTCATCAGACTGATCGGCGGGACTGAAACACAACGGCTGCCTTGCCTGGGAGCGGCGCTTAATGTAGAGAGACCGACCTGTGACTTTCCACAGTGAGCACGTATGCGGAGAAAAGGCCGGATGCATTGCTGATCGTGAGGGAGCGGAGCAATCCTGGCCCCTCTCTTCCACTGAGAATTGGCGGAGGCAGGAAGCCGTTGGATTCACGAACGTCGAGATCGTCCCGACCCACGCGGTCGCCAACGGGATGCTGTAGGGCCCGGAAAGCTGTCGCTGCAGGTACGTCAGGTATTCGGTCTCGGGCTGGCAGCATGTTCGCGTGACCGTCTCGCTGATGTACTAGGTCGTTCGCAAGCTGCTGTCCATACCCCGGATACTGCTGCGCAGGGAGGCGACGAAGGACGCGGAGTTGCTCGTGTTGCGGCACGAGAACGCGGTGCTACGTCGCCAGATCAGCGGCCGGGGTACGCTGTGAGCCCTTGGATCGGTTCTGGTTCTGGTTGGCTGCGCTGTCGGGGCTGCCCGCTGCCGGTAGCGTGAGGTCTTCCCGGTCACGCCCGGCACCCTGTTGGCCTGGCATCGCAGGTTTATCGCGGCGACATGGGACTACAGCGCGCGGAGCGCGCGCAGGCCTGATCCGAGGGGTCGAGTCAAGCTTTGACTCGCTTCCGGAGACTGGGAAACCGGGGTGCTCGAACGGCTACCTTCCGCCACCGCCAGGTTAAACACGGACTGTTGGGGCACACCCCGATTAGCATGGCCTCCACTCACGCATCCTTTCATCAGAAGAACTACACTCTTACTCCAAGAGGGTGCTGAGTTCGTCGGCCCGCCCTGCCTGTACGTACGCAGCGGCGAGACCAGCAAGTGCAACGACGGTGGTGGAGTGGTCGGCGCCATGGATTCGCCTACTGTCTGCAAGTAGTCGCTCCATATGAGCAATTACCTGGTCGATGCGGCCCGCCTGCCAGTAGGCTGCAGCAAGGTTGCCGCGGATCGAGAGCGTGTCGGGGTGATCAGAGCAAACTCGTTCACTGTCGGCGAGCACCCGATCGAGGACGGTGATGGCCTTATCGACGTGTCCCGCCTGACAGTAGGCACTGCCGATGCTGGCGCGGCCATTGAGGACGCTGCGATCGTTGGGCCCCAGTCTTCGTTCCAGGGTGGCCAATGCCTCCTCCTCAATAGCGAGGGCGTCTTCGATGCGCCCTAGATGGCGGTAATAGCAATCTGCAAGACGGCGACGAATGTTGAGGGTATCGGGGTGGTCGGCGCCTAGGATCCTTTCGCTGTCGCGAAGTGCCTGTTCCAGGCAGGCAACGGCGTCAGCGATTTGCCCGGCTTCCTCATAGGAGGCGGCGAGACTGCTACGGGCAATGATGGTGTCGGGATGGTCGGGTCCCGCAGACCGCACCCGGGCGGCGAGCACTTCCGTCTCAATGCTCATGGCCTGACCGATGTGCCCCGCCAAGCGGAGATAGCCAGCTAGGTTGCCGCGTGCGGCAAGGGTATTGGGGTGATCGGAGCCCATCGTGCGTTCACAGTCATCGAGAAGTTGCTCGGCGATCGAAAGGGCCTTATCAGTACGTCCGGCATAGCCGTAGACGGCAGCGAGGTTATGCCGGACCGCGAGGCTGTTGGGATGGTCAGGCTCCAGCCTCCTGTTGCAGTCAGCGACTACCTGCTCCATGAGGGTAACGGCGTCGTCCACGCGCCCACTTTGCTGGTAGGCGCCAGCAAGATTGCCGCGGGCAACGAGGGTGTCGGGGTTGTCGGGCCCCAACGTCTCTTCACAGTCGGTGAGTACCTGCCTCAGGACGGAAACAGCGCCTTCGATCTGCCCTGCTTGACGGAGTGAGGCACCGAGCTGGATGCGGGCAACGAGGGTGCCTCGGTCATGGGGCCCGCATATACGATCGCTGTCAGCGGCGAGTTGCTGCCAGTAAGCGGTGGCGGAGGCTGTCAGACCTGCGTTTGCGAGGCTGTAGCCAGCAGTGTAGAGAACTGCGTGGCCTTCGGGGTGCCAGAGGTGGCCGCCGCTATGGTCGGCGAGAGCCTCAGTGTTGGCTCGCATAGCGGCTGCGAGATCCGGATGAAGTTGATCGGGATCGGGCCAGGCTTCAAGCAGTGAACCGGCAGCTACGGCTGCAACTCCCGGAAGGACTTCAGGCGGGGTGGATTCCCGAACAGCACGGGCGGTGAGGGCATG
Source organism: Streptomyces sp. NPDC007983 (assembly GCF_042958345.1). Lineage (NCBI taxonomy): Bacteria > Bacillati > Actinomycetota > Actinomycetes > Kitasatosporales > Streptomycetaceae > Streptomyces > Streptomyces sp. NPDC007983. Next base: position 51,075 of record NZ_JBIBJI010000022.1, on the reverse strand, counting down.
GATTCTCACTGCCCGGGGTTCGCCACGCGTATCACACGTCAGTAGTGCGTAGCGGTGCAAGATACGCAAGGCGGCATGAGCCTGCTCGGCAGTGGCCGCTGGTCCCTTCTCATGCTGAGAGGCATGCGGCGGCATGCGGCAGATGGTGAGGTAGCGGAGGGCTACGGGGGTGCCCCACACACCACGGGGATGGCCAGCGGGATCCAAGAGGGCGGCCAGGGTCAGGGCGGGGGTGACCAGTCCAGTGGGGTCGGCACGCTGCGCTGCCTCCAGGGACAACAGCAGGGTGGCGGTGATCTGTCGTCCATAGCCATCGGCGTCAGCGGATTCCGGCAGCGCCTGCTCCAACCGGGTGCGGTGGAAGCGGTCGAGATACTCAGCGCTGGAGAGATCCTCGTTGATCATGTAGGCGGCAGCGTGCCCCAAAGCGAGGGGGAGGTAGCCCAAGGCTTTGGCTAGGGCTTCGTTGTGGTCGTCGAGGAGATGACCCATGCCGTCGCCGTCCAGCCGGGCACGCAGATAGGCGTGCGCCTCCTCAGGAGTGTAGACATCTATTGCGATGCGGGTACGGCCACCGCCGGAGAGCCGAGCGTCATGCAGACGGCTAGTGGCCAGTACCCACCCGGTGCCGGTGCGGCTGGCCGGCCACCAAGGGGCGAGCCCGGTGGGGTCGGTGATGTTGTCCAGAACCACCAACCATCGGCGGGGAGTGGTGGCCAACCACGAAAGAAAGGCACGGGCAACTACTTCCGGGTCCCCCGAGTCGGCGCCCGGAACTCCGATTCGAATGGCTGCCTGTGCATACTGCGTGATCACCTGGTGCGTGTGGGTAGCCGATGCCCAGACCACCAGCTCCGTGCCATCCGCCACAGCTTCTGTGGCGTAGGCGGCAGCCAGCTGGGACTTGCCGACGCCGCCACCACCGGAGAGCACCTGGGTCAACACGACGGCTCCGCCGCCCGAACGGGCCGCTTCAACCTCCTTGCGCAGTTGGCTCCGAGGCTGGAACGCCGTGGCCAACGCCGGCACCGCCCCGATCTCCAGCGGCCATGTCACCCCCAGCCCTCGGTCAGGCGGCAGATGCACGTGCTGTTCCCCGATATTGGTAACCCGACTGTAGGGGCCGAGTGCATTGCCCACGATGTCACCGCCCGCTCCTACGCCGCCGCGGCTCACCCTCACGTGTCGCGCGCTGCCAGAAGGAACGGCGGTGCCCGGCTCTGGCGCATGAGAGTCCGCGTCCCGGTCACTCCCCGCAGGGATGCCGTCTTCCGGGCTGGGGCGGGCAGACGACCTTCCGCGACGCCACGGCAGCGCGGTCACCGACGGCTCTCGTTACCAAAGGCGTTGTCGGTCATGTCCCCGCCAGCTACCACGGCACCTGGGCCGGCCTGAACGTGATCGTGGCCTCCCGGGGTTGTAGGCCGACGATCAGGAGTGCGCGGTCCCGACACCTGTGACCGGTCACCGACGGCGTTGCCAGCGAAATTGCCGCCGGCAGCGAACCCACCTCGTCTTGCCCGGACCTGGCGTCCCACACGACCACGACCTCTGGGGGTGCGGGTCAGGGCGACGAAGGAGCCCACCGCACCCACTAGGCCGACCACTGCGCCTATGAGGCTTGATACGAGTGCTGCTGTGTTCAAATCGGCCATCACTGCCACGGCAACTAACCCGACCGACGCCGTGCCCGCCAGTACCGCAGCCACCCATAGCGCGCCACGGCCCGATCCCGAGCTACTCACCATCAAAACCTCCCACACGTGCGGCACACTTATGCACTCGTCTCGTCCGTCGGCAACCGGTGTTTTGACCGTAGCCCCGCTCACCCGGTCGTGACCTGAATTCGTACACAAAGCCCCACTCCTCGCAGACATAATAGGTCGCCGCGCTCCCACCTGAGTCACCAGGCGAATGCCCATCATCCTGAGCGTCCGGGTATGCGTCCTGGTCTGTCGACGCTCGGATGTCCATCCCCGCGGGTGCGGGGAGCAGCTGACCACGGCGTCGGCGAGGCCTGCAACCGCACCCGCCGCGCAGTCGAACGCACCGTCCCTTTTGGTCTGCTCGCCTGCACCGTAGTCACCACCTGGTACCGCGCTGGCCGGCCACCAGCCCGCCGACACCGACGAGCACCGCGCCAGAGCCCTGTGGGTGTCGGAAACCGTGTCACCCGAGTGCGGGTTCGGATCTGCCAGAGCGCAGGAGGCTGGCGGTTGCTGTGCGGCATCATGCTGGGTCGTGGCGATACGTCTGATCTATCAACTCGCGTGCCAGCTCTCCGATGGCTTGCGCTGCTTTCCCGGTCGAGTGCGGCGAAAGACGTCGAGATCTTGATGCCCCGACATCAACTCGTTGTGGTGCAACGCGTCCAGCCACGACCTCAATTTTCCTGGAGTGATCGCGTCGTCATGGCAGCGCTGCTCCGGCTGGTGAACAAGAAGCAGTGTGCCCGGCTGGCGCTGCTGGTCACTCCACGGTCGGTCCTGCGCTGGCACGCACGCCTCGAGGCCAGGAAGTGGACCTATCCACACCACCGACCGGACCGACCGCCGAAGCCGGAAGCACTGCGGCAGCTGGTCCTGCGCCTCGCACGGGAGAACCCGGGGTGGGGATACCGACGGCTCCACGGCGAACTGCTCGGCCTGGGACGCAAGGTCGGCGCCTCGACCATCCGGGAAATCCTGCAGCATCAGCCCTGTGGCCGCACCTCACCGCCTGGGCGGATCACAGCTTCATCGCCAGCAACCTCGCCGACCAGAGCGATGGACAGCACCACAAGGCCCCGCATACCGACGAAGAACGGCAGATGTGGACCGAGAAGGCCCAGGCCGCGCAGAGACGAGGCGAGCTGGAGCTGACCGAGTCGTGGTACGCCGCCGACGGACAGTCGATCACCCTCGCCTACCTCGTCGAAGACGACGACTCGACGGTGGTCGCGCTGAGCGGCGACCCGGGCTCACCAGGCTGGCAGGTGATCGGACACTACGCCCATGAGTATTACGACGCGGGCCCGATGGTCCGTCTCCAGGAACTCCTCGAAACCAGCGGTCAGTTCGCCAGCGCCCTGGAGACCGTGCAGGGCCAGCAGATCGCCGCCCGCCTCTCGGCGCTGGGCCGGCAGATCAAGTTCCTCACCCGCGAGGTCGAGGAGGCGGCCGAGGACCTCGGCGCGACCGTCGCCGTCCTGCCGCCGCACCGCACCCCCGTGCTGCGAATCCGCCCACGCCCCGCCGTGGACACCACACCGCCGACACCGGCGCTCCGCGCCAGCACGCCCGCCCGCCGCCGCTAAGCACCGAGAAAACACCCCGTTGTCCCTGACCGCACCTCCGGCCCCGCGCATCACCTATGGCGCGGTGCTGGGCAGCCCCTACGTCGCCCGCCTCCTCGGCGGCACCCTCACCGGCCGACTCACCAACGGCATGGCGCCCGTCGCCATCCTCCTGTGGGCCACCGCGAGCGGCCCAGCGTCGCCTTCGGCGGACTGCTCAGCGCCCTGTACGGGCTGTCGTCTGCGCTGGCCCAGCCGGTCAAGGGACGCCTCATGGACCGCCACGGCCAGAGCGCGGTGCACCTCCCGGCCGCCCTACTCAACTCGGCCCTCCTGGCGGCCCTGCCCCTGTCCGGACCGTACGGCGGACCGGGCCTCGCCACAGCCATCGTCGTTGGCGGCGGCCTGACTACGCCTCCCCTGGAGGCCGGGCTGCGGACGCTGTGGCCTAGCGTGCTGCCCGACCCTCGGCTGCGGCACGCCGCTCTCGCGCTCGACACCGGCATGCAGGGCCTGCCGTACATTGTCGGCCCCCTGCTCGTCGCCGCACTCGCCTCCGCCTACAGCCCCACCGTCGCGCTCGCCGTCACCGCCGCCCTCGGCTTGGTCGGCACCGCCGCGGTCACCCTCACGCCGCCGTCGCGGCGCTGGCGACCCGAACGATCTGGGAGCCAGAACGCCACCCCGGCTCAGCGGCTGGCCGTCCCTGCCGTGTTACTGCTGTTCGTCTCCCTCACCGGCATCGGGTTCGCAATCGGCGCCATGAACGTGTGGTCCATCGCCACGGCCGCGTTCCTGACCGGGTGGCTCCCGCTCCTTGCCCTCCCGGTCCCGTATGTGGCCACCTCCGCGGTGGCGTGCCCGGTGTGTTCCTGACCCTCGTGGTCGCCTGCGCCTACGTCACCACCGACCCCCTCACCCCCGCGGGCCGCACAAGCGAGGCGTACGCGTGACTGATCCTGTCGATCGGGGCCGGACAGGCCGTCGGCACCGTCCTCGCCGGACGCCTCGCCGAGCGGCCCCTGGCCAGCGCGGCGCTCCCCGCCGCCAGCGCGGCTTTCGCTCTCACCGTCCTGCTCGCAGCGCGCCGACGTCTCGGCCCCACCGGACAACTGCCACGCGGCCAGTACCGCCGCCCGCTCCCAGGCCAGCACAAGACGCCCTGATCAGGGCGCAACCCCAATTTCTTTCCGACCCTTTGGAGGAGATCTAATTATGGCCGTTGCTGGTACAGCGGGATGTTCCAAGGTGCGGAATGCCCGGTGCCGCGCCGATGTTGCCCGGCTCCGACAGTGCCCCGCCGGTGTGCGCACCCCGGCGGCGGGGACGGTCCAGTCCCGCTCGACGAAGTCCTGGTACGCCCGCTCGGCGGAGATGTCAGAGCAGCGGAATAGAGTCGCCGTTCCGGCCCGGTGGCCGGCCATCGAGGGGGAGACAGCGTGCGTGTGCGCAAGTGGTCCAGGTACACGGAGGACGAGAAGCAGAGTCTTGGGCGGGGCCTCCAAACGGTTCTCAGGGAAGGGGGTGCTCCGGACGCGGAGGCGTTTCTCGCCAGGGGCGATGAAGGAGTACTCATCGAGGTTCCTGCCCCGCCATACGAAGGGGTCGTCGACCGCTACGGTCGCGCCCCTATCAAGGTACGAAACGCCTGGGCCGACGAAGCAGTCCGAGGGATCCGGCTCCTCGCCGAGCGGGTCGGAATCGACCTGACCTGTCACGGTGAGCACAGCAAGTACGGCGCTGGGCATGGCGTCTACCCACTCCCTGACTCCGGGTTCGTGCACATCACGGTCCCGTGGGCGGACGCCGATCACCTGTTAGCCGCCCTTGCGGGAGTGGCGCCGATCGTTTCGGCGGAAGAGCCGCAGTCAGACCCAGCTGCGATCGAGGTGTGCGCGAGCGAGGTCTACGAATCGGCCGAGGTGATTGCCTGTATGGAGGCGGTCACTTCTGCAGGAATCGCCCTGGCGCAGGCCGTGACGGCTCTGCGGGCTGCTGCGCGTGACGTAGGGGTCGACACGTACGCCGCTTCACGGCACCGCCTGAGGGGCGTCCGTGCCGCTGTTCCGCAGAACACCGACCGTCGAATCCCCGGCCCCGATATCTACGATCCCTTCTGGGACGACCCTGTCGGCAGATACCTCATCCAGGCCAACTACCACCTGGCCGGCCTGCGAGGCATCGAGACGTCGCGACTCTGGGGCATCGTCGAGGCGAGCTGGGAGGATCACGATCATCAGGATGGCGAGTACACGCTGAACGAGGCGCACATCGCAGAGGCGATCGTGCGGTTCGAGCCGAGCGTCGACTATGACCGCTTCCGCGCCTATATGCACGTGATGCGTGTGCACGCGACCGAGCGGAACTAGCGGAAGCGCGTGAACCCTCTCTCCGGACTGAGCGCGAGGCTGCCGAGCGGGCTGAGCGCGAGGCTGCCATGCAGAAACTGAAGGCCGACCGGGAGGCACGGGCCCGGGCGCAGGAAGTACGCGCCGCTGCTGCTGCCGAGCGGAAGGCTAGGACCGGCCAAGCCGCCAAAGCCGGGGCCGTCAAGCCGAAGGATGTGTTCTACGTCGTGACGGGCACAGACCGGGTGACCGGCAAGCCGGGGGTCAAGTTCGGCATCAGCAACGGGGACGGAGAGGTCCGGCTGTCGCGGCACGCCCGCGACGGCTACAACACCCGACACCGGCTCTTCACCGGCCTTCCTGCGGGGGTTGCCCGAGAGGCGGAGAACGGGATGCTGGCGCGCCTCAAGGGTGCAGGCCACAAACCGCTGCACGGACGCGAGTACTACCCGCAGGCCGCCCTTGGACTGATTCTGGACTCGCTCGATGGGGACCTGACCCCTGCTGCCGACTCCGTGGACAAGGAAGTCAAGGCATTGACCGGCTGACCGCACGCACCAACGGCAAGTTGGGAGGTCCGCCATGACCGACCAGTCCCCCGACCTCCGCGAGACAGTCCGGGCCCGTTACGCGGCCTCCGCTCTGAAGGTCACCGAGGGCGGGACTGCTTGCCGCGGACCGGCGCCGGTGGAGATCGACGAAAACTTCGGCTCCACCCTCTACAGCGGCGGTGAGACCGACGAGCTTGCGGCCGACGCCGTCGCGGGGTCGCTCGGCTGCGGCAACCCCACGGCGGTCGCCGACCTGAACGAGGGCGAGCGCGTCCTGGACCTGGGCTCCGGCGGCGGCATCGACGTCCTGCTGTCCGCCCGCCGGGTCGGGGAGACCGACGAGGCGTACGGCCTGGACATGATCGAGGAGATGCTCGCCCTCGCGCTGGCCAACGCGGCGAAGGCCGGCGCGACGAACGTGGAGTTCCTGTGCACCATCGAAGCCATCCCGCTGCCGGCGGGCACGATCGACGTGGTCATCTCCAACTGCGTGATCAACCTGTCCACCGACAAGCAGGCTGTGTTCACCGAGACCTTCCGCGTCCTGAAGCCAGGGGGCCGGATCGGCGTCTGGCGCTCGACGAGGAGCGACTTCTGCTCGCGACCGCGACCGCGCATCCCGACGACGCGGACCAGATGCGGTGGCTGACCCCGGCCGACTTCACCCTGCCCCTGCACGCCGGGCTGTGGCAGTGCCTCACCGCACTGGCTCGGCGCCACGCCCCCGTCGACCCCGTGACGGTCCTGTGGGAGGCCCATCAACGCGGCCTCCTCCCACCCGGCGTCGACCCCGCACAGCTCCTCGACCTCCTCGGCTCACCAGCCGGGTCCCCCGAGCACTGGGGCGAGCGCATCCTCCAGCGCTCCATCCTCACCACCGCCCACCACATCGGCCGCCGCATCGAGGCGTTCACCGACGCCCCGGCCACCACGCCGTACCAACTCGTCGTCTGCAGCCGTCGCGCGCTCGCCGACCTGTCCGCCGTACGCACCCGCTGGCACCACGCCACCTCACCCGCGGCGACAAGGACGGCGCGCACCGGGGCAAGGGCCTCGCCTCGAGCCGGGCCGCCCCGGACCACGCCTCCACCCACCGTCCGCTTCTCCCGCTGACCCCGAACTCGCCGGTGGCCGGACCGGCCACCGGCAGAAGAGCGCACTCCTTCGTGACGACACCCCCCATCAACGCGCACGTCCACTTCGACACCCACCCCACGCACTCCAGCGCAGCCACCGCCACCCTCACGGGCACCCGGCAGGACCTGGCCCACGGCCTGCTGGCCGCCCACGGCTTCGAAGCCCTCGACGATCACACCCTGGTCATGGTCCGCATCGACCGCGAAGAGCCCTACTGGGCGGAGAGCCGCTCAAGCCCTGACTGCCCAGGGGATCACCACCCAGATCACCGCCCGGCTCCAGGAAGCGATTGACGAGGAGTGGGAGTGGGCCAACTACTCGATACCTGGTGCTCCCGGGAGGAAGTCCGTGAGGTCTCCAACGAGGCCCAGAAGCTGTACGACGACATCCGCCGCGGACGGCTTCTAATCCACGCCCATGCCAAGGACAGCCACACCACCGTCGGGGTCGGTACCTATCTCGACGGCGGAAAGAGCGTCTACCTCCACGGCGAGGACCACCTGCGACAGATCGCCGACTTCTTCGACTCACCCGCCCATGCCCTGGTGTCCTTCGAACAGCTCCACGGCGACACCATGCGGCCCGGGTCCGCGCCGATGACCGACACCGAGCGCGAGGCCGCCGAAGCTCGCGCCTCACTCGGTATACCGGCTGCCCAGCCCGAACCTCACACCGCTGAACCGGAGATCGTGCCCGCCCACGCGGCCGACCCAGGCGACCACAACGCCATCCTCGAAGGATTCCTCGACGCCCACGGCGACTGGGAACGATGGCGGACCTGGTCCGACGGCACGACCCACGCCATTCACGAGTCACAGACCCTGCGCATCGAACGCGTCCACGAAGCCCATCCCCACGAGACAGCCTGGACGGTGGCCGCCTTCGAGACGCCCGTCTCGGAGCGCCTATGGCACCTCACCGCGACCGGTTCCACCTCAGCCCCGGTACTCCAGACCTTGCTGGACCTCCTCGCCGACGGCGAAGGTTGGGACAGCCCCATCGGTAGTCCCGCCGCCGAGAAGCACATCGCCGACGCCACCAAGCCCCTCACAGAATCCGGTTGGACGCACACCATCGATGACGGACGCTGGCTCCGCTGGACGAACCCTTCCCACGACGCAGGTGTCCGATTCGACAACTTCGCCGCCCACAAACTCGACAGCCTCCTCACCACCTGGACCATCTGGGCCGGGCCTAGCATCTACCGGCCGACCTGGACCCTCCGCGCCCCGCATTCCGCTCCGGCAGCGGTGATCGCCGACCTGGTCGCGGAACTCGCGCACAGCACTGGCCCCCGGCACCAGCCACGCTCCGGCGCGCCCCGGCAGCCGCCCCAGCCCACCACGCGGCTCCCCGCAGTGCCGTAGATCAGCCCGAGACTCCAGACTGGTCGGCGCCACTGACCACACGCTCACGCCTACGACGGCAGGAGCCAGCAGCAGAGGGGAGGTTGTCGCTGACGGCGACGCACCCCACGGCTCGGGCTGCACCACACCCCCGCTCCAGCCACGCCAAGACCCCGTCGCCAAGCTGACAGGACTTCACTGACGGTTGTCCGCAGGCCCAACGCGTACTTGAATCCACCAAATTGTGGAAAGTCGACCACGCTAAGCAGATTCGCGCCCTAGGCTGACCCCCAGTGCTCAGGCACGCCACCGCTTCTCTCCATCCCCCATGACGGTCCCAGCCAACTCCGGCCGGGACTCAGCAAACCGGGAACAGAGAGGACGAGGCATGCCGAGACGATTAGGGGTGCTGATGCACAGGATGCATCAGCACCTCAGCAAGGTGGTTGAGTGGGTGAGGCGGCGGGTGACGGAATTGCTCCGAAAGCTCGGCGCACAGTTGCTCTTGACCGCAGTAGCGGCGTTTCTTCACCCCATGGCGGAGAGGATCACCGACGCAATCCTGTGAGCCAGCCTCAGCATGTTCGTAGCACGCTGAGGCTGGCGGTCAGAGGGGCACCTGCCAACTAGGGGGCCCGGCAACCAGCCGGGCCCCCGGTCGCAGCCACAGGCCAAGACGCGGATGACACATAAAACTTGACTCTTAAGGCTATACCGAATCAAGTTTTCTGTGTCACACGAACTCGAAAAGGCGGGACGCGGGCAGGCCCGTACTCGCGACTCGCTCGCCGAGTCGACGCAACCCGCACTGGGGGCATTTCCGGCTAGCGAGGCAGTCTCGGCACGGTCAGCCGAGCGCCGCCTGCCGGATGCCCTGCAGCAGGACTGTCCTTGCCGGAAAACTCAGCCGCCCTGGTGGGGGCGGTTCTTCGGGTGTCCCGAAATCTGGCCGCGGTCGCTCGAGCTCGCGCTCTCGCGCAGTTGCTGTCAGCGCGTCATGATGATCGATCGTGCTGCTGCAACTGGCTTACCTGGGTGTGACAAACGCGTTCGCGATGTTCGCCTGCTGCCGATGACCGACCGGGACAAGGACGCCGAGATCCTCGCCCTGCGCCACCAGATCACCGTACTGAAACGCCAACTCGGCAAGGACAAGATCCGGTTCACGCCGAGCGACCGGGCGTTCCTGGCGGCGCTGCTGCACCGGCTGCCACCGCACGTCCTGCGACGGTTACGGCTGCTCGTACGCCCCGACACGGTGATGCGTTGGCACCGCAACCTCGTCAAACACCACTACGCCGCCTCCTGCCGGCCCAAACGCCCGGGACGGCCACGCACCGTGCGCTCCATCCGCATCCTGGTGCTGCGCCTGGCGAAGGAGAACCCGAGCTGGGGGTACAGGCGTCTGCACGGCGAACTGCTTGTGCTGAGGGTGAAGGTGGGCGCGTCCGCCATCTGGGAGATCTTGAAGGAGACAGGCATCGATCCTGCGCTCGAGCGGAACTCCAGTACCTGGGCCACCTTCCTCCGCGCTCAGGCTGATGCCCTGGTGGCCTGTGACTTCATGGAGACAGTCACCCTGTCGGGGATACGGATATACGTGCTCGTGGCCATCGAACACGGCAGCCGCCGGATCCGCGTCCTGGGCGCCACCACGCATCCCACCGCCTCCTGGGTAGCGCAAGCGGCGAAGAACCTCGTCATGAACCTCGAAGACCTCGGCTACCGCGCACGGTTCATGATCCGGGACCGGGACGGGAAGTTCCCCGACCTCATCGATACCGTCCTCCAGGACGCAGGGATCGACGTCGTCCTCAGCGGCATCCAGATGCCACGAATGAACTCGATCATGGAGCGCTGGATACAGACCTGTCGCCCCGAGCTCCTGGACCGGACATTGATCTGGAACCAGCGACACTGCGGGTGCCGATAAATCATCCACGCAGGTCGGGGGGCCTGATCACGGATCTTCGGTTCTCCTCGACATTCGCCCAAGTGCCTTCACCCGCAAAGGGCCAGGGCGGCATCATGATCTGTCGTGCTGCTGCGCCTGGCCTACCTCGCCACGACCAACGCCCTGGCGTTCCTACGCCTCCTGCCGATGAGCGACCGAGACAAGGACATCGAGATCCTCGTACTCCGGCACCAACTGCTGGTCCTGCAGCGTCAGCTCGGCAAGCCGACCTTCACCGACAGCGACCGTGCCATCCTCGCCGGCCTGCTCCACCACCTCCCCAAAGACAGACTGCGGCACCTTCTGCTGCTGGTCCGCCCCGAGACCATCTTGCACTGGCATCGCGAACTGCTCAGGCGGCGCCATGCCGCAACCTGCGTACCCAGGCGACGCGGACGCCCACGCACCCTACGGTCGATCCGCGCCCTGGTCCTGCGCCTGGCCAGGGAGAATGCCTCGTGGGGGTATCGACGGATCCACGGCGAACTCGCGGCGCTGGGGATCAAGGTCGCCGCCTCAACCGTCTGGGAGATCCTCCGCGAGCACGGCATCCCACCCGCCCCCGAACGGCAGAGCACCACCTGGGCCGACTTCCTCCGCAGCCAGGCCAAGGCTCTTCTCGCCTGCGATCTGTTCGAAGTCCGCACGCTGACGGGGGCGCGCCTGTACGTCTTGGCCGTCATCGAGCACACCACCCGTCGTATCAGGGTCCTCGGCGCCACGGCACACCCCACCGCGGAGTGGATCGTGCAGCTCGGACGCAACCTCCTCATGGACCTCGAAGACGCGGGCAGCAGGGCACGGTTCCTGATCCGCGACCGCGACTCGAAGTTCACAGCCGCCTTCGACGCCCTCATGACCGATGCCGGTCTCAAGGTCGTCACCACCGGCATTCGGATACGACGGATGAACTCGCTCATGGAGCGCTGGATACAGACCTGCCGCAGGGAACTTCTGGACCGGACCTTGATCTGGAACCAGAACCACCTTCTCCACGCCCTGCGCGAGTACGAGGCCTTCTACAACGAACACCGCCCGCACCGGGCACTGAAAAACGCCGCCCCATGCCGCCCACTACCCACACTCATCACCCAACAAGCCCAGCTCACCCAACTGGAAGTCCACAGACAAGACCGGCTCGGCGGAATGCTCCACCAGTACCAGCACGCCGCCTGAGCTGCGCGGATGATTTATCGGCACCCGCACTGTTCCAGGGCAGGCAGCGTACCCTGGCCCGGCTTGTCTTCCACGAGCCAGCTCCGTTCCACCAGCCGTTTCAGGCCGTGCCCTGCCTCCCTCATGCGGGAGGCGGACGCGCTCTCCCAGCCCAGCGCCACCGCTGCCCGCTGGTCGTCGAGCCCGTCGGCTCCCGCCTCCAGGGTGGCGGCCATCAACGCCTGGTACTCCACCGACAAGACCTCGATCCCGGGTGCGTTGTCCCGGTGGGGCACCGCTCGGCGCGACCCCACGGGCCTTCTCTGCGACACCCGGTCGGCCACCAGGGCGGGCTCTGGGGCCTCAGCCAGAGCCTCCAGATATTGCTCCAAGCCGATCACCCGACGCCGAAGCACCTCTTCCGCGTCCGCGAGAGCCGCCCGCACCTACTCCAGCTCGGCTTCAAGTTCCTCCACCCGCAAGGCCGCAGCCTGCTGCCCCGCTTCCAACACAGCCCGCATCGATGGCATCTGCCACCCCCACGACATCTCGGTCACTGACGACCCGAGAACTGCCGCGACAGCTGCGCGAGAGCGAGAGGCTCCTTCTCCGGCCCCGGGATGAGCCCGGCCCTGTCGGGTCAAAGGAGGTCGGCGTGCCAAGCCGTGTCGCGGGTCAAGTACCGGTATCCAACCCACTCCTGTGCCAGGCGTCGGCCTGCCACAAGGAGGCCAACTGTCTTGGCCCGGTGCGGCCCGGGCATCCATTTAGCCAGGACAGAAGCCTCTCCCGCCTCAATGGCCTTTTCCTTCGCATCGCGTGCGCATCCGAGTTCCAGCAGCGCGCCGTAAAGACGCTCAGTGGGCTGGACGGTCGGAAGGCCCCGGTCGCTAGCTGTCTTGGATGCCGCGTGTGGAATGCGGATCCCGCTGAGATCGAGGTCGCCGAAGTAGCGGATCTCCGCGATGCGGTGCTTGGCCGCAAGCGTGTTAACCGATGCGCGGAATGTGCCGCCGAGTCCCCAGGCGACGTACCCCAGCCGGTGGTTCTCGGGAAGACTATGCACGAGAGACCACCAGGTGGCCGAGTTCTCGACCACAAGCAGGATGTCTCCGGCGCCGACACGCTGATAGTACCCGTCCCCGATCTCGGTCAGGAACGTTTCCGTGAGCAGCGGCGGATGCGTCGTGAACGTACGCAATGTCGCGTGCAGCCGGTCGGGGTCGCCGAAGATCGGCCCCGAGCGCAAGGTGTCGAAGGTCTTTTCCGGCATGGGAAAATCCGCTTCACTTCCGTACGTTCCGAAGATCTCCAGAGCCCGCTCCCGAAGCGGTACGGGGAAGACGTCCGGATCGCTCATCAGCCACTGGTTGACGGCCACGTACGCGGAGCGCTGCTTCGACGTCGCCGTCGGCCACTCCCGGGCGAGCCGGTAGAGGTCGGGGTGCCAGTGCGGCATGGGCGGTACAGCGGGTCGAGGTGGAGCGGTGGCACAGAGCCAGATCTTGAGAGGCAGGGACACTCTGTCACGGGTACGTTGTTTCATCTGCTCGATCAGGCCGTGCTCTTCGAGTTCGTCCAACAGCCGCGACATGAGCAGGGGTTCGTATTCGCCGTCCGGGTTCCGGTTGTTCACCTTTCGGAATGCCGTCCAGATGTCGTCCAGCACGACGCGCGTCCTGCGTGCGCCGTTCCAGCCCGCCTCGGTGGCACCGGCTCGCAGGTGCCGGATGAACTCACTCTGCCTGTGCTTCACGGGTGTGTCCGTCTTCCGTCTCTCGCTTGAAGAGTCTGGTGGTGGTGACGCTGCCTGTGCCGTCCGGCTCGGCCAAGGCGTCGAGCGCCTCCTGTATCCGGTCGGTCACAGTGAGGTACTTTCGCCCCGCCCGCAGATCGGCGTCGTTGCGCAACCTCAGGATGAGGGGGAAGCGTTTCAGCGTTCCGTCGTCGGACAGCCCTGTGGTGTAGATGAGTTGCACGCCCAGGGATTCGGCGACCTTGCGTTGGAGGGCGAGCAGATAGTCCGCGTTGGCCCGGCCGATCGGGTTGTCGAGGAAGAGGACGCCGGAGTGAGTGTCCCTCTCCCTGCCCCGGTTGCTCGCCCGCAAGGCGGCCATGGTGCAGTACAGGAGGATGGCCGCGGTGAGGTGCTGTCCGCCGGAGAATACGTCCTTGATCTCAGAGACTCTGATGCGCTCGTTGCGCAGCACGGCGTCGGGCTTGAGCATGTCGATCCGGAACCCCTTGGGGACCGCTGCTTTCACACCCGCGAGCAGCAGCGACATCCCGTCTCTGCGCACAGTCCGCCCGTCTGCGGTATGTCCCTTCGCCGCATCGTCGATGACCTCTCCGATGCGCTGATGCGCGGTGTCGTCCTGTGCCGGGGTGAAGCGGAAGCGGAGGAATTCCTGGGCGGCCCAGTCGTCCAGGCTCGCTGGCAGTCGTGACATCCGCTGCGCCTGACGCAACGAGGCCAATGCCTTGTCGACCTGTGCTTTGAGGTTCCGCACGATCAGTGTGCGGTGTCGCTCTGTCTGGTCGATCTCCTCGTTCAAGGCGCGCAGACGCGGCCTGAGGGCGTCGGACCATTCGGTGGCGCGGGCCGCCACCGTTTCCCAACCCGCGATACGAATCTGTGTCTGCACGCGGACATGCAGGTCTTTGAACTCCTGGGCGGCGGCGTGGTGAGTGATCTTCTCCGTTGCTGCGCGCAGGGTCTGCTCGTCGGTGCGGGCATTCGCTTCGCGTGTCGTACGTTCCTTGGTCATCTGGGTGACGAGCTCCTGGGCCGTGTCCGCGTCCCCTTCGTAGGGCGCGGTGTCGGCGTCGCTATCGCCTTCGTGTAGGTCTGTGGTGAGTCCGTCGACGATGAACTGGAAGGCCTTCGCCGACGCCTCGGCATCCTCCAGTTGGCGTCCGAGCCGCGTGTGTATTTCCTGTTGGTCCGCCACCTTGCGAGCGCTTGACGTCTGCTGTCGGCTCGCTTCCTCGACGGCCTCGGCGCAGGACTCGATATCGGCTGGATACTTGGAAACCGCAACTCTGGTTGTCAGTCGATTCTCCGCAGTTGCCAGGTCGTCCGCGCAGCGGGACTCGGCCACTGCTGCCTTCCGTGCCCTGGTGCCGGCTGCCTGCGCCGCGTGGACCGCGCTCTCCAGGGCAGTCGCTCGTGCCGCTTCGTCGGAACCTTCGGGACTCTTCAGCAGTGCGGCCGCCTTGTCACGGAGTTCCTCGGCGAGCGCGAAGTAGCCACGTTTCGCTTTGGCGGCCCGTTCGTTGGCTCGCTCACGCTCCTCCAACAGGTCGCTCCCGACCTGGACGCGTAGGTATCGCGCCGCGGCCTGGTCATACGTGCTCCGCAGCAAGGCTGTGGAGAGTTCGGGAACAGGATCGGAACGACGGACATCCTCGCTTCCGGGAAGCTTGGCCCGTTCGTCGTTGACGATACGCACAGTGCGTTGGTGTTCGTCCGCCCTGCGTTGATGGTCCATGACGAGCTTCTGCAGTTCGACAGCCTCATCCTCCGCTTTCCCGGCGGCTTCCTGGCGCTCCTGCATCCTCTCCTTCGAGGCCGAGGCCTGCTCTGTCCATTCCGACAGATGGCCGTGGCGGTTGGCGAGCTCCTTGAGGCGTTCCAGCCGTTTGGCGAGCGAGTCCCGAGTCTCACGCAGGGGCGGGAGCTCCTCCTTGATCTTCTGCCGCCGTTCCTGGAGCGTCTGGAGCACTTCCTGGCGTTCGACCACCTGCGCTTCGGCAGCTGCGTGTTCCCGCACCACACCCGCGTGTTCTTCGGTCAGTGCGGTGATGCTGCCTTCCGGGTAGCGCGACCGCCAGTCCGTGAGGGCGTAGGTCAGGCTGCCGTCCTGCTCGATGCGGGTGGACAGCTCCTCGGCCCGGGCGCTGTGTACGGCGTGCCGAGCGTCGATCGCCTCGTGCTCGGCGGCCGCCGCGTCCACGTCGTACAGGGCGGGGTGAGGCGGGATCACCGTCTCGACGCCGCCTGCCAGTTCCGCCTCGGGGTCGATGAAAGTCCTGGTTGTCGAAACCGACACAAAGACGGTCGGCTGGGGACGCAGGGCCGTGAGTACTTCCCGGGCCCGGTTGATGTCGTCAGGATCGTGGAGGAGGATACCTGCGGCCAGGTGCGGCAGTCGCTCCACAATGTCTCGTCGTCGGTCGGCATCGGGGATGGCAGCGAGGTAGCGCCATCCCGGGACTGCGACCACTTTGGCGTCCTCAAGCGCCTTACAGGCGTCGGAGATTACTTGGGCGGGCGGAAGGAGGTCGCCTGCGGCCAGGGCAAGGCGTGCCTGTTCGTCGATGGACTCGACGACCTTGAGTTCGGTCCGCTCTCGTTCGGCCTCACTGCGTGCGGTGCTCAATGCGTCCAGGAGCGAGGCGACGTCGCGTTCCAGGTCAATGTCCGGCACGTCAAGGAGCCTGGCGAGCCGGGAATTCGCCTCCAAGCGCACTGTCTGTGTGCGGACCTCGTCCAGGCGAGCGGTGAGGCGATCACGGCGCCCACGCAGGTCGCCTGTCTCCGCCTCGGCCTTCCGCAACTCGTCGTGCGCGAGGGTCTCTCGATCTGCTAGCTCCGCCCATTCTCGTTCCAGATCCGTGACGCGCTGGGCTGCGTTGTCGCGTCCTTCTTGAACGGTCTCCACGGTCCGAGGCAATGCGGCGGCGTCATGCAGCAGACCGTCGGCGACGGCTGCGGCGATGTCCTGGCGCAGACCTGTGATCCACTGGTCGAACTGGGCGGCCTCGTGTTCGGCCTTCGTGGCGTCCCGATGCGCCTCGCGAGCACGCTCTTGCGCCGCGCTCTTCTCCTTCTCCCCCGCCGCGGCGCGCTTCATCTCGTCGGAGGCTGTTTGGGCAGCCTCGTCAGCCGTCGCCCACAGGCTGCGGGCCAGGCGGCGGGCCGCTTTGTCGCGCTCTTCCAGTGCCGGGCGCGCCTTCTCCTCCTCGGCGCCAATGAGATCGGTCAGCGCCCTTACCTGGGCAATGCTGTCGTCGTACTCATGCACGGTCGAGGTCTCTCGCCATGCGGCGACCAGGGCTTGGGCCTCGGAAAGTCCCTTCTCGCTCGCCGTCAGCTCCCGCTGAGCACTCTTGTGCTTCAAATCGGCTAGGTGGCGGCGCAGTTCGGTCACAATCGCCTCGGCACGTCCGGCCGCGTGTGTCAGCTCATCGAGTTCCTCTTGCGACTTGACGACCTTTGCTCGCTGCCCGAGCACCACGTCCTGCTCATTTCGCGCGCGCGCCCGAAGCCGTCTGCCCAGTTCCGCAACATCACGGGCGGCCTGCTCCGCTCGGCGCCGCGATAGCCGGACTGCTTCGGCCAGTTCTACGATCGGGCCCAGGAGATCGAGCGCTCCGGCGACGAACTCCCGCTCGGTGAGGAGCAACCCACGGCCCGCGAGCCGCTCCACGTGTTCGGAGACCAGCGCCGCCAGGTCGTCCATCTCCTCGGACCTGACGATCGCCCGCAGCAGGAAGTCGACGAACTTGACGTCCGAATCGAGCTTGAGCCAGTTTGCCGCTTCGCCTTCGTCGACGTTCATCTCCCTTTGGTATCGGAAGAGTTCGGGGTCGATGCCAAGCAGCTGCAGCCGATTCGTCCAGTCGCCTTGATGCCGGGTCCAGTACAGGTCCAGGCTCTGGTCGGCCGCGTATGCCTCCTGGAGCTCGTCCCGGTATGTGTCCAGAGTGCACGACTTCGTACCGACCGCCATCGGGAGGGTTCGAAGGTTGTTCTCGTCACTGGGCCGCAGGCAGTACCAGCGTTCGCTGAGGTTGTCCGAGATTTCAGAGGCGACCTGGTTGCGCCAGGCCAGCACCTTGCCGGTGAGCAGCAGATCGCCGGTGAGCGGGTTCATCCACTCCAGAACGATGTGGGACACGTCCTTGGGCATGACGAACTTCTCCAGGACGCGCGTGTTGGTCGTGCCCACTGTGTGGCGACGCCCGGGAAGGACGACGGAGAAGATGAGCTTGAGAAGAACGGACTTGCCGCCCCCGTTCTCCAGAAGGACCAGGCTGGCGGGCGAGGGCCGGTAGGTAGTGGCGGTGGCGTCGAAGAGGGCTCCCTGCTCGGCACCCACCGGGCGTCCCGCGCCACTGAGGTCGAGAGTGACGTCGTGGAAGCGGGCACCGGCCGGTCCTACGGTTCTCAGCCGGACGCGGGATAGCTCATACATGGCACGGTTCTCCTAGTCGTACAGCGTCTCGGCGCGGGTGGTCCGGAGCGTCCCGGTCCCAGCGACGGGAGGCAGCACCCCGAGTTCGGTCAGTTCCTCATAGGCACGTGTGCTGGCCAGTTCGCGCACATGGACCTGATAGCGGTGGGTGGCGACGAAGATCTTCTCCCCGTCCTCGGAGTCGGCTCTGCCCTGGTGGAACATTCCGCGGTCGACGAGGTGCGCGAGAGCCCGGCCTATGAGGCTGCGGGTGGCCGATGCCCCTGATCGTCCACCCTTGGTGGGGGCGACTTCGGGCCGGCGCTCGTAGGCTCGCCAGGCCCTTTCCAGTTCCGGAGCGTGAGCCGGTGGATCCTGCGACCCCTCGCTCTCAGCGACGCGTTCCGCCAGTACTCGGCACACCGATCGCACGAGCCGGTCGATGGACGACACCCGGACCTTGCCCTGGTAGCCGTCATCGGCCAAGTCCTCGGGCCGGGGGAAGGCCAGGGCAGCGACAGCCAGGTGCGTGAGGCCGTACAGGATGCGCTCGGCCTCCCGGCTCTCCCGCATCCGCACGTGTCGGGCGTACTGGTCCATCCGAGTCTCGAAGGCCGACCCCGGCAGCGCGGTATGCACCATTCCAGCACGCGAGGTGACCGCGATGACCCTCAGCCCCATGCCCACCGCGTATCGGGTGACGAGCGTCTCGAAGTCCGGATCCTCGGCATAGCGCTTCACGAGTGCCGCGTAGGCACTGTCACGCGCGGGTCGGATCTTGGGCCTGAAGCCGTAGCCGATGAGTCTGCCCGCAGCCTCCGCATCCTCAGCCATGGTCTCGATTGTCATGATCGTCCGCTGTTCCTCTCCCGACGGTCAGCGTCCAGAGCCGCACGGTCGAATGTCGCATACGTCAGCAACAAGTCGTCACCCTCGAACCCTTGGCTGTCCAAGGGGATCCCTGCCGATACGGCGAGGAGGACGCGGTCGACTCCCTCGCCCAACGCCGCCCCTAACTGCGGGCTGAAGGCCCGCAGCGCCAACAAGACCAGCAGGTCAGGGAGTTCCGGATCAAGAGCAGCAGCCTCCTCCAGCAGCTCGGACAACGGCCGCGCCTCGTCGGCCAGATCGAGCAAGGACTCGACCACGCGCTGCTGCTCGTCGGCGTACCCACGCACTTCCACGACCGGGACGAGCTCCGGCTCCTCCTCCTCTCCCGTGAACCGGGCTCGTTCGGGAGACGGTGCGAGCAACGCAGGAACCAGCGTGGCCAGACAAAGCTGGTCATCCGCCGTCGGCCCTATGGACTGCTCGTAGAAGGAGCGCACCGGATGGAAGGCATCGGCCAGCGTGAGCCCGAGCACCGGCTGAAGGAGGTCGCCGTACACGTCCACCGAAGCCCTGAGGGCGGTGCCGGAGAATTGTTGGCGGTCCTGTTCGTCGAGGAAGAGCGTGCGAGCGCCGCGCAAACGGATCTGCAGCCGGGTGTGTCGGCGAATGCAGTCCTCCACGATGTCGACCAGGTCGGCCGCCTGGCTCCTACGGACCGGGTCCTCGGACTGGTCACGCTCGGTGGAAACGGACCGGGCTATCGCGGACTCTTCCTGGAGCCGGTGGTCGACGTGGTCGAGAGCCTCGTTGAGGAGGTCCGGTACCTCGTCAGTCCAGTCGACCGACGTCACATTCCGGCTCGTCGCGTCGAGTTGGGCGCGGATGATCTCCGCGTACTGAATCGTTCGGATACGAGCCTGCTCGGCCACGGCCTTCGCGTCGGCCAGCCGCCCCCTGCCGATGAGGTTGCGCAACCTCACCTCGGCGGCGATCTGAGCTGATTCCACATCTGTGTCCAACGCGCCGACCAGAACGTTCAACGCCTCATTGGAAGCACGCAGATACAGGTCCCCGTTGCTGTCCGAACGCTCTTCGATCAGCTTGAAGTCCCACTTCCTCAGCGCATACGCGCCCGCGCCGTCCACCTCTCCGTAGAAGCGGCTGAAGCCCCTGTCCGTGTCCCGTACGTTGATCAGGGAGTCGAGCACCCATCCAGCGACGCGTGTGTGCTCGTCGGCCGGGCGGTCAGGCGCCTGCCAGCCGACGAAACCCCCGGCCCTGAGCAGGACCTGTTCGTGGTTCGCCCCTGTGTCGTAGTCCATCGCGATGGCCACGTGATCGATGATCTGCAGAGCCACCTCGGCCATCTGGTATTGAGAGCCGTCCAGCCATGACAGTTTGGCCTTGCGAATGTCGAGGTCGTGCAAGGGCGCGGTGCAGGCCAGGGCCTTGAGCCTGCGCGTGAGCCCTTCGTCGCCCCATACGTTCCGTTCGCCCCCCTGACCATTCATGGCGTCACTAGACATGCTGGAAGCTGCGGATGTCACCTGATCCACGAAGCATGGCGAGAATCACGGCGGCACCCCTCCCTGGTGACCCGACAGTAACTTCTGACCCTATGGTCTCATTTGCTGCGGATTTCCTTAATAAGAGCCCTATCGCGGATACACCACAACTCAGAGAACATCTCAACATATTGGCTGATTCATGACCCACCAGAAAGACCTGGTGGGTCACACTTCTCGCTCCAACGGCACCCTTAGCGGCACCCCGCCTTGCCCTGACCGAGTAGCTTGACGCGGATCAGGTCGAACAGTTCGTCGAGCCCGGTTCGGTGACGACAGTCACCCTCCGAGGCTGCCGAGGGTGATGATCTTCAAACAGTACGTGATGGAACTGCTTGGCACATTATTTTTTGAGATGCCCACGGACACCGTCACCGCGTGGCATAACCGTCTCTCCCCCTCACTGGTCGCCACGACAAGGGATCACCGCAGCTCAGGTAGCACGCCAGGAAGAAAGTGGTCGCGGGGTGATCGCATGATCCGCGAGCGAGGACCGACTATGGAGGTGATCGTTCACTGCGCACCGAGTCCGACCACAGCAGGTGGATCTTCGCTGTCGACCTCCCCTCCTGCGGCTCCCGGCGACGCACCGTCCGTCGCGGCGGCTTCCCCAGCCACTACGACTTCAGCTCGTGTCCCACTTTGATGAGCCTGAGGTGACCCCGGACAATGTGCGGGTATCTGTTGAAGGCGAACGGGTGCGTCATCGGCTACCTGACCGCCCACGACGCCGCCCGCGCATCATCCTGATCTGGGTGGCGGACGTCTACCGCCACCGGGGAGTCGGCGCCGCGCTCGTGCAGGCACTCGTGGACGACTTCGGAGGCCACGTTGCCGATGTGTCCTGGTCGGCCCCGATCAGTTCTGCCGGCCAGCGCCTCGCACGCCGGCTCTCGTCCAAGGGCATCTGGATCAGCTGACCCACAGGCAGGCTTCCGCGCCGCTGATCAGCGGCCACCAGCCCGAACAGCGGCCGCACCAGCGCCTCGTGCGGTGAAGTCCAGATATTGAGCGAGCCTGAGGCTAACGTTGTGTGCCTTACGTTGGCGCGTGCGCAGCCCGGGAATCGTGGTTGCCAACGGGCGCACCCGCCGCAGGGGGCGATCATTGACCAGGGGGGGCAAGTGGAGCCGAGAAGCGCAGCCGCTGCGGGGAGAGACTTTCCCTATACGGCAGGGACGACCTGCTACATCGAAGTCCATGATGACGGCAGAGTCACCCACGGAGACTCACGGGCCGGATACGAACGGGCCGTTGCGGGCAAGTCCCGGCTGTTCGCCGTATGGCCTGGCCAGTGGTCGAGCGACCTCTTCCTGATCGACGACCTCGACGAGTACGCCAAGGCACACGGGATCAAGCACGACCAGGACCGCACCGGGCTCAGCGAGCACGTCCACGATGTGGAGTGGACCGAGGAGGTGGCCTACAACACCAACCCTCGCAGCCCGTACATCAGCATCCGCCTCACGATGAAGTGCGGGTGCGAGATCCGAAACTTGGACACCTTCGCCAAGCAGATGCGGGAGCAGCAAGGTTGGAGCGTAGCGACCAGCGTCGGCTGGGGCAGTAGCAGCGGCCCGGAAGGCACGTCCTATTCCCTACGGGTGCGGCGGAAGAGTCTCCGCGCCTGATCAAGGGTGCTTGCCGAGAATGTCATCCGCCCTGGTCGGAGGTCTGCACCGAACCCACTCGTCGGCCGCGGTCGCTCGAACCGGGGCGGTTCAGAGCGGTCAGACAGGCCCAGGTGCCGTGGGTTGGCAGCGTGGCTGATGAGTCCGAGCATGCGGTGCACAATGTCGACTTCCCGCCATGGTCGAAGTCTGGCCCGGAATGTGCGAGATGTTCGACGTCATGAACGACTCCGCACAAGCAAGTGCCGCTCTTTCCGGGCAACGTCGACCAGCGTCGTTTCTCCTACAAGCATCCAGTTTCGCCAGTACGCGGCTCCGCCGTGGTTCTCCCCCATACAGGAGCATGTGCAGTCGTCCCCGGCGGCATCCCGGCAGCGCGTGTCGCACCGTTCCGTGGCGGAGAACTGCAGGTATACGTCCACCTCACCGAAGCGTTCTGCGAGCGCGGAGACGATTGTGCGCAGGTGAGGACGAGCGATCTCCCACCGCCCCGGCGTCATCGCGTTGTTCCACTCCGGGCGTATCCGTTCTCCCAGCTCTTCCAGGATCCAGCGTCGGTTGGAACCTTCCTGATACGGCATCCACACCCACAACCGCTGTTCACCGACGTTCCGGCGCACCCACGGACGACGAGACACAACATCACCCCCGCCTCAATACTCGTGCGTCATGCGCTCGGCGGCCAGACCCTGCCAGTCGACTACTGATCTGACCCAAGTTCGGCTCGCATGGCCAGGCGTAGCCGAGTGAGCGCCCCCTCGTATGCGCCCCGGCCTCCCGAGTAAGCCTCATCGCCCGCGAGCACACCAGCCGCGGCGGGGTCCCGCACGTCCCGAAGCCGCCGGAAGGTCTCCTCAGATGCCTCAACCACGGGCGCTGACGCGGTGATCGTCATCTGGTAGCGCAGTTCGTAGCACGATGCGAACCTTTCCCGCGCCGCCCTCTCTCGCTCCAGCGCCCCAAGCTCATGGTCTCGAGCGAGGAGGCGAAACGCGTTGCGCGCCTTCGATAAGCAGGTCAGATACTCGCCGTACAGCGTTCGGCGAACCTCCAAGAGATGGGCCCTCCGCTCCCGCCGCCACCGATGGCGATCGAAGAACGCGGCCGATGCCGTCGCTATGACAGCACCCGCAGCAGCACTGGCCAAAGTCGCCCACTCCACAACGTGACCCTAGAAGGGCCTGCTCGACGTCGCCAGACTGCGTGCACTGCTTGGCACACTATTTGTGAGCAGCAAAATCGATCATCGAAGCACCGACTGCTACCGCCCCGCACTTGTGGCCACGACAAGGGGAACACCCAGCTCAGAGGCCTGTGGAGCCTGAAGTGATCGCGTGGTGTGCCCGTCGGCGGAGACTGGGATCGTCGGCACACTGCACCACTTCCAGGAGGCGATCACCATGCGCTCCGTCACCCACCGTGGACGTGTCTACCGGCGCTGTGGATGCCGCGACGCACACCGCCAGCAGATCGGAACCCGCTGCCCACGACTGGCAACCGATTGTGACCACGGAAGCTGGACCTTCGCCGTCGGCCTCCCCTCCCCCGACCACCGCCGTACCACCATCCGCCGCGGCGGATTCCCCACCCAGAACGCCGCCCAAGGCGCGCTGCAGCTCGGCCATCAACAACGCCCGCTTGGTCATCACCTCACCCAAGACCCGCAGCAGCAAGAACGGGGTCGCCATCTCCCCGCGCGTGGCAGCCGCTCTCACACGCCGCGCAGCCGACGCGCCGCCGTCAGCATTGGCTGACCGCTCCGACGACCCGTTCACCGGACTGGTCTTCTGCCGACCCGACGGCCGCCCGCTACAGCCTCAGACCGTCCTGGATCGCTTCCGTCGACGCGCCAAGGAAGCAGGGGTCCCCCGCATCACCCTGCACGACCTGCGGCACCTCGCCGCCACCCTCTCCATCACCGCAGGCACGCCACTCACTGTGGTCTCCAAAACCCTGCGGCACTCCACCCTCTCCACCACCGCGAACCTCTACAGCCACCTCACCCAGCAAGCCGCCCACGACGCCGTGGACGCCATCGACACCGCACTCACCCAAGCGGATCCGGCCGCCGGTAGTCATCCGCACTGGCCGGACTGGCTGCGACCACGCCGCGACCACCCGAACAGGCCCCGGACACGCCTCACGCTGCCCTACTTCGCCGCCCCGGCCGCCAGTTCACCCAGCGCCTCCACACCCCAAGGCGTGCGTGCGACCACCATGCGACCACCACGCCGCACAACACGGAAAAGGCCGCTCTCCCATCCCTGGAAAAACGGCCTTCGACCTGCGAAAACGCTGGTCGGGACGACAGGATTTGAACCTGCGTCCCCTTGACCCCCAGTGCGACAATTCTCCTCTTATGCTCCACTTTAAGACTCTCGCAGACCTACCGCTCCGTCAAGCTCCATACAGCGCTGTACACCGCAGCCGTCAAGTGCCAACCCGGCGCGCCTCACCGTTCGGACTCCACCTGTCACTCGACCGTCCCGCCCCTGCGCCCACATCCGGAGCACACAGCTGCACCCGCCAGCCCTTGAAGGTGAGCCACTCCAGCTCCGCACCGACCCTCTGCCCCCTCAAGTCCTTCCGCCAGCCCTACGCCTCGGACCGCCGCCCCAACAGCATCGCCACCAAGCGATCCACACTTCCCGGGGCGACCTCGTTGAGCGTCGCACTCACATTCATGCCTGGCCCGATTCGCCGTGAGATCGTCCTCTGGGCGCAGGCTCAAACTCTCCGCCACACGCGCTGGAAGCTCACCAGATAGAAACACGCTTCTCACCAGGCTGGACGTGATTTTCGGCATCCGCAGTGTCAGTGCTGCTGACCGTCCCCACCGGCGGTGCCGGGCACGGCGGGCAGCCCTTGGTGGTAGTGGATGACGTTCCCGCCCTGCACCGCGTACACCGTCCCCTGATCGCGCGCGATATTGGTCTGCACCCATCCCTGCCGACCGCTCGACGGCTGAGGGGCGGTCCGGTCGACCAGCTCGCGCAGATCCGCCGCCGCCTCCGGTTGCGCGGTGAGCAGAGCGAACAGCCTGCGCCGCCATACCGGAACCAGTTCCCGGCGCACCTCACCTGCCTCGCCGCCGTCCACGGAGTCCACCGTGCGGGCGTCCTCGTCCAGCAGCGCTACCACGCCGCTCTCGCGGTCCTGGGCATGGCGCAGGAACAGCATCGCCACACCGTCCCGGGTGCTCTGCCAGAGATCAGTGCCCATCGCCGACACGAGCGTGGTCGCCGCCCTCTCAGCCAACGCCGCCGACGATTCCACGGTCACCGCTCCCCCATGACTGTTCCGACGCCGGCTGTTCTCACGCCCAGTCCCTGCGGAAGGTCCTGATTTCAGGGGGTCCGCCGTCGGCATGCGGCTGATCAGTTCGAAGGCGAAGGCGGCCGCGTTCCGGGAGGCCACAGGCTGCCAGCGCTCGTCGTGTGCCTCGCCCTTGTCGCCGAGCAGATCCGAGATGCCGCGGATCACCAGCGCGTCCAACTGCTGATTGACGTACGCGCCGGCGAGGAAGCCGAAGCCCTCCATGTCCACCGCGAGCGCGTCGCCCGCGCTGGCCGCGAGCCTGAGCCCGACGTCCGAGTGGTGGTGCGCCACCACCCGGCCGCCCGCTGCGAGGGGCTTCACATGGGCATAGGGGCGCGGCGCGGCGTCCCCCGAGCGGATCCGCCGCTGCCATGCGTCGCCCGCCGCCACCAGCCTGGCCAGCTGCACCAGCCCGTACGCCGACTGATAGGTCTTCTGCCGGGGCAGGAACCCGGACTCGGTGTCCTTGCCGGTCTCGTAGTCGTACACCGCGTCAGCCGCCACCACATCGCCCAAAGCGACATCCTTACGGCCGCCCGCCACCCCCACGAACAGCACCGCCCGGGGCGCGAAGACCGCCACGGCCCGCTCGACCGAGACCGCTGCACCCGGATTCCCCGGACCCGTCATATGGATGGCGACGCTCCGCTCCCCGGCCCCCTCGCGGAACACACCCAGCTCGAACAGCGCACCTCGTTCCGCCTGGACCACACGCGGATCCTCCAGATGGGCCCGCACCGCCCGGTACTCGACCTCCAGCGCGGTCAGGACCACCACATCGGCCCGCACCGCACCCCCATTGCCGCCTGCACCCATGGATCCCCCTAGGACTTCCTTTACCCACACCTTACGGACACCGACGAAATCCATGTGGCTCTGTGCACGAGAACGTCTCTGGCTCACTTCTGTAGCGCGGCCACACTGAGTAATGGCTGAGCCGCCACGGCTGATCGGTATCGAGACCCGCCATCCCGTCGACATGCTGCCCGGCCGGGAAGCGTCCACCTCACGCTCACGCGCAGGTCCACGAATCGGTCGGCCCGCAGTGCCTTCGTTTGTTTCGCCCCCAACGAGCACAGTGCCATGACGTCAAGGGATCGCAGTCAATGTGCAGCCTGGTGGGGATTCACTGAGTGTGCCGCAGTTCGTCGGGTTTCTCGGGCACCCCGGTCGTGTTGTATGCCTCGAGCCAACCGGCGGCGAAGCGGTCGCCGCGGGTGAAGACCGCAGCCCCCCGTCGGCCCGACGACGGGTCGTCGGAGGCCGCGGGTGGGTAGTCGAGCCGGGTCGGGGTGCCGTCCGACACGTACCGGGCTGTCGTCGCACCGTCCCACAGGCAGATCGTCGCACCATTCGGGGCGTCGACTCGCACAGAGCGGGAGTGCGGGGCGAACACGGTGCCAGTGGCGCGCTGCTTCAGCAGCGCCCGGTAGCGCTCCGGCGAGAGCGCGCTGTCGCGCGGCGGGGTGGTGCCCGTCCAGTCCGGGGCGCCGACCCCCCGGTCCAGAGCTGCACGCCACATCCGTGGTACGAGGCGGTGGGCGAGCTGCGGCGTGGCCATCCGCCCACACATCCACAGCAGCCGTCCAGCCCCGCGGCCAGGGCCGAGCGTGCGCCAGCGGATGCGCTCGGCGAGATCTGCAGCCACGACAGCCGCCCACGGGTGGACGGTGCCGAGTTCGCCCTGGGCTCCCAGCCAGGCCAGATAGCGCTGGGCCTCGTCCAGGATGCCGGTCAGGCTATCGGCCGGGATGCCGAGGACGTAGCCGCCGCGCGTGGTGAACGCCTGGGGACTGTTGGCGACCAGCAGCAGCACCGCGCGGGCCAGGTCCCCCGGCATCAGCCCTTCATCCCGGTCCGGTGGCTCCCGGTCATGCTCCAGCCGCTCCGCCCGACCATCGTGGCTCAGCACCCGCCGCAGCGTGGCGCGCGTCCGGTCGCTGAAGGCGGCTTCCGCCAGTTCGGGCAGTCGAGTGGTCAGCAGCGTTGTCAGTAACTGCTCGGCGTGGCCCGGGTCCTCCGGTACGGGCCGTTCGCGCAACCCTTCGGCCAGTTCGTACGCCGGAACGGAGTCGACCATGAAGCGGCTGGTCAGCGTGCCCAGTTCGGTCGCTTCCAGGAACTCCGTGCCCTGCGGCCCGGAGGCGGTGCGCAGGAACCCGGCCTCCGCCAGGTAGAGCACGGCGTCATGGAGCGGTTCCACGCTGTCGTGGCCCTGGTGGAAGGCGAACGTCCCGGTCCACCAGTCCTCGGCCTCCTCCAGGGAACTCACCCGCCCCTGTACCACCTCGGCAAGGACGTGGTCGGGCAGCCCGTCGCCGATCCGCGAGCGCACGGTGTAGCCGGCGGTCAGCCGGGCCTGCCACTGCGGGCGCTCCGTCTCGTCCGCCAGCAGGAAGGCCCAGCCCTCCCGCTCACCCGCCCCCACCCGCCCGGCACGGCCGAACATCTGCTGCACCATGGACACTTCGATCCGGGCCTGGCCGAGCCGGACGTCGCGCACGATGACAGCGCGGGCGGGGAGGTTCACCCCGGCCGCCACGGTGGAGGTCGCCACCAGGACATCGGTCTCGCGGGCCCGGAACGCCCGCTCGGCCTCGCGTTTGAACGGCCAGTCCCGGTAGTGCAGGCCCACTCCGGCGCTGCCGCACAGCCGCTGGACGAGCTCCGTGTCGTCCGCGTCGACGCCACGCGTCGGTACGCCTCTGTCCGCGGCGAGGGCGAGCGCCGTGGCGCGCACCCCGCGCTTGCTGCTGCAGAAGACGAGCACGCTGCCTCCCTCGTCGGTGACGGCCCGCGCCAGCCGCACGGCTGCGGCTGTGCGCGCGGTGGCCGCCCGCGTGGACCATTCGCCGTCACGCGATGCGGGCAGCATGGGGATCTGCCAGGTCAGCCGGGTGGGCCGCCATGAGGTACGGATCAGCCGGGCCCCCAGCCAGTCGGCGACCTCGTCGGCGTTGGCCACGGTCGCCGACAGTCCGACGATGCGGGTCTGGGCACTGTCCTCGCGCACCCGCGTGAGGACCGCTTCGAGTACCGCGCCGCGCGCCGGATCACCGAGCAGATGGATCTCGTCGACGATCAGGCAGCCGACCTCGGCGAGGGCGCCGCCCAGCGATCCGTTCCGGCAGATCGCCTCGAACTTCTCGGTGGTGGCGACCCAGACGTGAGCCTCGCGGATGAGTTGGGTGTCGACGGCGTATTCGCCCGTCAGCCGGACGACTTCGAGTCCGTGCCGCCGCCAGTTCTCCAGGTCCCGGTCGAGTTCGTCGGTCAGCGACCGTTGCGGGACCAGCCAGGCCGCCTTGCGCCCGCGGGCATGGGCGCGCAGCGCGGCGACCATGCCGATCGGTGTCTTGCCCGCACCGGTCGGAGCGACGACGACCAGATGGTCGTCGCCCTCCATCACCGCCGGGACGGCGCCGGCCTGGGCCGGGTTGAAGGTGGGGTGTGGCAGCATGCGGATCCAGTCCTCGGGGACGAGGTCGGTCACCGGTACATACGGGGTGTCGTCGGCGGCCGGATTGTCCTCCAAGGCGTCCCATTGGGCCTCGAACGCGTCCCGGGCCGCATGCGCGCCGGGACCCGCGACAGGCGCGGGCGGCATCGGGGAGCCCACAGCCGGAAACGTCAGGGCCGGGTGGGCCACCAGCCCCGTCAAACTACCGAAGTCGGCTACGGTGCCGACCTGTTCACCCTCCATCCAATGCCGGACGCAACGGAACCGTACGCCCCGGTCGGCCAGGTGGGTGCGCAGGTCGTCGAAGGCGGGCCCCTCGGGGAGGATGACCCGGACGTCGTCGGCCCCCGATACCGCCCCCTCGGGCGGGCGCCACGCCGGGTCGGTCACCTTGCACCACAGCAGGCGGCGCTCCTCGGGCTCCGTCGCCATCGGCAGATCCGCGGGCCACGCGGGGCCGGGAGAGGCGTAGATGGGGGTGATGGTGACGCCGGGCTCCGTGGGGCACGGGCCGAGGAGCAAGGACGACGCCCTTGCCGCCGGCATAGGTGCGGTCACCCTGCGCCGCAGGGCCGCCGGCTCCCTCCCCCGCCCCGCGTCCTTCGCCTCCGCGGAGCCGCGTGTCCCCGAATCCTGTGTCCCCGTCGATGGCCCCGCATCCGCCGCCTTGGACCGCGCACACAGCTTGTCGTAGGTCTTCACGCCCAGATCAGCGAGGGTGTAAGCCGCAGGACAGACCGGGCAGACAACAGCCACGTAGCGATAGACCCGCCCGGCCGACTCATAGGGCCTGCGGAGTGAGTGCATCCGTCCGTCGCACTCCGGGCAGGCGCGCGGCACCTCCTCCCCGTAGCTCCATCCCGGTTCGGTGAAACGCGCTATGAGCCGGCCGTTGTCCAGGACGACGCCCCAGCGCTCCCGCACGACCTCCACAACGCTCTGGCCGAACTCGGCCGCGTCCCCCACTAGTCCCCCTCTGTCCGCGGTGTTCAGTCGACGATGATGCCGGGGTAGCAGTGATCATGATGCCAGCCGGGCTGGATCCCGTATCCGCAGTAACAGAGTCCGGACCGGGCGGGCCTGCCCTCCGAGCGGCGGCGCAGCGCGACGGCGAGTGGCTGCCGTGCGAGCCAGGTCCGGGCGTCCTCGCCCTCCCACCGGCCGAGCGACTCGGGAGAGGTGCCGAGCCCGTCCGCCAGCTTCTCGAAGAGGACGTCGGCCCGACGTAGCAGGAAACGGAGCACGTTCCCGCAGTATTGGGCGTCCATGTCGTCAAGGCGGTGGCGGCGGTCCTGGGCGTCCTGCCAGACCTCGTCCTGGTTGAGGAGAGTCACATAGTGCTCCTCCAGCGTCCAGGTCCTGTCGTTCTCTTTGGGCACGCCGCTCAGCCGGTCCCGTACAGCCTCGTGCGCCTCACACGCTTCGCGCAGCGGCTCCTCGAACTCGGAGGGTCCTCGCGCCGCGAGCCGCCGGTAGATCTCCACGACCTCGCCGGTGACGGCCAGGGCCTCCTTCCCCTGCCCGCTCTGTGCAAGGCAGATGCCGAGGGAGGCAAGGATCGTGGCCAACAGGGGCTCGTGGGCGGCGGGGTTGACGGCCACCAGCCGCCGGCCGATCTCGACCGCCTCCCGCAGGGCGCTCAGCGCGCCATCGCGGTGGCGCGCGCCCCATCGGAAGGTCGCGAGATTGGTCAGTGCCGTCGCCAACCCTGCCTCGTCCATCGCTATGGATCGCGTGAGGTCGGGACCGTCCATCGCGGGCCCGGCGGCGGCCACGAGCCGCCGGGTGATCTCGACGGCCCGCTCCGCGGCGGTGAGGGCCTCCGGCCAACGGCGCAGCTTCCAGGAGTAGACGGCCGCGTTGGCCAGCGCCATCGCCAGACCCGGCTCGTAGAGCGCGGGGGCGGTCGCGGCGAGCCGCTGGAAGATCCCCATCGCCCTCTGAGTGGCAGCCAGGGCCGCCTCCGGCTTCCGCGCCTCCGACATGCCTTGGCCGAGGTGGGACAGGGAGAGCGCGAGGCCGGGTTCGTACGTCGTGGGATCGGCGGCGGCCAGGCGCTCGAAGATGCCGACCGCCTCCTCCGCGGCTCGGCGGCTCTCCTCCTTGCGGTCCGCCTGGAGGGCGCGCTCGCTCAGATCGGCCAGTGCGGCGGCGAGGACGGGCTCATACGTGGTGGGGGCGGCGGCCGCCAGCCGACGGAAAATGCCTACTGCTTTCTCGGTGGCGGCCAATGCCTCCTCCCGATGCCCCGCCCGCAACATCCTGAACCCGAGGTCCTGATACAGACGGGCGTGTTCGGCAGGGTCGTCGGTGGCGGCGAGCCGATGGCCGGTGAGGCGCTGAGTGAAGGCGGCGACCCCGGCGTCGAGGTCCACCTGACCGTGACGGGGAATGTGCGCGGCCACGGCCTCCAGGACCGCGGTGTCGAGGTCGAGGGAGGCGAGTGCGGTCAGGGCCGCACTGCCGGCAGCGACGGCCAAGGCGGGATCCGCGCGCAGCAGGGATTCCAGGTGCCGGACGGTGTGCGGCCAGCGGTGCGGCGCCGCCGCAGAGGCCAAGAAGGTCAGGGCGCGGGCGAGGTGTGCGGGCGGCGAGCCTTGTGCGTCGCGGGCGACGAGCCTGCCGGTGGCGTCAACCGCCCAGGGAAGGGTGGGGTAGCCGGTCGCCTCGTGCCCGGGGAGGCTCAGTGCCAGGAAGTCCTCGGCGAGCCGGTCGGGGTAGAGCGGTTCCAGGACGGCACCGGGCTCCTGCGGCGGGTAACAGGCGGTGTGGTCGGCCAGCAGCCGACCGGGGCGCTCCAGATCCAGACGGCTCAGCAACGCCGTGCCCTCTGAGTGTGCGACGGCCCCGGTGAGGGTGGCGGTGAAGACCACTTGGCTCATTGCGCCGGGCGGAGTCTCGAAGTCCAGGCCCTCCAGCCGGTTCTCGTAGAGCTGGGTCCAGTGCCTGCGTTCGCGGCCCAGAAGATAGGCGGACAGGCCCGCCATGTCGCTGGGGGCGCTGCTTCCCCGGGTGTGGGCGTCGACGGCCACCAGTGCGGCCATGTGCAGGGCGAGGATCAGCCCGAAGTCCGGTCGGTCCAGGTAGTCGGGCGGATCGATGACGGACGGGTCGACGAGTCCGTAGCGGGCGGCGAAACAGTCCCGGGCCACAGTGAACATGGCCTGGCGCTCGCCGAGTTCACCGGCCCGGTCCGTCAGCGGCCGCAGCGCGTGGTCGCCGGTCCCCACCGCGGCGTCCTCCAGCGCGGCGCGTACGGCGGGCCAGGGGGTGACCGAGCGGGCCAGCAACAGCAGCCGGGTCGGTAGTGGCCGGTCGAGCAGCTTGTTGCTGAACAGCCAGGTCAGGTGGGACAAGGGCCAGCGGTCGGCGTAGTCGATGATCAGCAGCAGTCCAGCGGCACCGTCGAGTCGCAGGTCCTGGCTTCCCAGGTGTGGCTGGATCGCACCGGAACCATGAGTGGCCGTGACGACCTTCCAGCCCGCCGCGGCGCTGTCGGCGGCGAACTGGTCCGCCAGCCGGGTCTTGCCCTGCCCGCCGGGGCCGTGCAGCCAGGTGGCCGCGGTGCGCGGACCGCCGCCGTCCCGCCACGCGGCCAGCTCGGCCTGCTCCCGATCGCGGCCGGTGAAGTCCACGATCCGGAAGCGGGCGTTGAGCAGGCGACTGGGCTGGGCGGTGAACCATGCGGTGTCCTGGTCCGTGGGAACGGAAGGCGGGCAGTACTCGGAGAGCAGATAGACCGGACCTCGGTCGGGGAAGACATGCAGATCGGCACCGACGACGCCGTACCCGAACCCGTTGTCGACGCGGACGACCTGTCGGGTTCCTGGGCCCGCATCGCTCACTGGGCGTCCCCGGTGCCGCCTCCCGGTCCGGGAGGTGCCTGGTGCACGATGACGTTGCCGCCTTGGACCGCGAAGAGCTGCCCGCCGTCTTTGGCAACGTTGTTCTGCACCCATGCGCGCTGCGTCTCGGGCAGCCGCTTCTGGACCTCGCTGATCAGTTCACGCAGTTCATCGACGGCGTCCGGGTGCTGGTCCAACAACGATTCCAGCTCCAGCAACCACACCGGAAGCAGGCTCTGGCGGACCCGCTCGGCGTCGTCCGCCCGTGCGACCAAGGCCGCGTTGTTGTCCAGCTGGGCCTCGATGGCTGCCTGCTGGTCTTCTCCCCGACGGCGGAACAACCTCGCGACTCCACCGCGCGCGGCTATCCAGGAATCGGTGGCCATGGCCCCGACCACCGTGGTTCCCCCGGCCAGAATCAGTTCCTCCAGCATCATGTCCCCTCGCCCTACGCTCCCACGAACGCTGCCCTATACGGATATTGTCCATGGCGAGACCGAGTCTCGCCCTCGGGCCCTCGTTCGGGCCATGGCCCACGTGAGAGGCGGACTTCGTCTGCCCGCTTCCAGATCCGCCCGATGGTCAATTTCGACAGTCCGGTACAAGCAGCCTGGGACGCCTGCGACCAGTGCGTGCCCTCACCCGGCATGGGCTCCAAGGTCACCACGACGATGTCCTCGACCTGGTAGAGAAGGGCCGACGGCGACCGGTCCGGCCGGGGCTCGCCAGGATTTCCCCGCGGAACCGTCCACCATGAGCCTGACCAGCCCTAACCGACGAGCGTCCTGATGTCCGCGTAGCTGCCGTGCCTGGTCGGGCTGTAGAACAGCACCCGGCCGATCGCGTCCGTGACCTGTGTTGCTCGAAAGGTGATCGCTCCACGTCGTGCCGCATATCTGTACTCGTTGATGCGCCCACCGAGGACCGGGGTGCGCAGGACGTTGTGAGTGTTGAAGTGGTGCACCGCGGCGGGTTGGTCGGGGCGTCGGGTGGTAACTGGTTGCGGGCTTGGTGGGGTCGGTGCTGGTTGTAGTGCCGCTCGTACGCGGCGAGCAGGTGGCGGGCCTGGACCTCGTTCATGATGAGGATGTGGTCGAGGGCTTCGCGTCGGATGCTGCCGATGATGCGTTCGCAGTGCGCGTTCATACGGGGAGCTTGTGGCCCACTTTTGAGGATCTCCATCTCCTCAGCCTGGAAGACGGCGTCGAACGTCTCGCTCGTACTTGTCATCGCGGTCGCGCAGCAGGAAGCGCAGGGACTCGTTGCGTAGGCCCAGGTCAGCGATGAGGTTCCTGGCCCGCTGCACTGCCCAGGCACGTGTCACGCGGGCGATGACCCGGTGATGTGCAGCCGCCGAGTGCCATGCTCCAGGAACTCCAGCCCGTACAGCCACCTGCCGACGGCGATGTGGATGTGGAAGAAATCTGCCGCGATGATGCCCTCGGCTTGCGCGGTAGCAAGACACATCAACACCTTATCCAATATTTGTAGATTTTCCTTGCGTTAATGATCGGCGCTAGGATCTCGAGAAATTCCCAGCTTAACAGAAGAGCGTGACAGGAATTCCCAAAATCGTTCATCTGCTACATTTTTGGCACTATTTAGTTTTTCTCGTCTTTCCTGAAGCGCGCGACCAGTAAAGTGCTCACCCTCCAAGATGGAAATCCTGAGACTTAGGATGTGGTTCATTTCCTGCATGGCCTTTGTGGCTGCCTCCAACGCTTCTTTCGCTGGAGTGATATCCGAGTCGACGAGGGTGATGCGCCCCATCTGGATTCGCCACTCATCGATTAGCTCAGCATGCCTTTCTGTCGCCGCCCGCACCTCGGTGGAGCTGAGAGGCCGGGTTAGGATTCTTTCACAACTTCTCATGTATGAGTGGAACTGTGCCCACGTAGCATTGAAAGCTTCATAAGCCTCGTAACGCTTCTTCCAGACGGCTGCGTTGGTCAGGTGGCTGGCGGCTTGGACCAGTTGATCTTCCAAGTCGGGGTTGCCGTGATCCGTGGCTGTCAGGAAGATATTCGTCTGATTCCCGCCCTGGACAGCGTTTATGACGCCACCGCTCGTGGCATCGTTGCGCTGCACCAAGTGGTACGTATCGAAATCCTCGACGACGGGCTCCTGACTTTCTCCAGATACTCCAGAGGGTCCGACTCCGGTCATTAGTGACTTCCGCCTCGGGGACTGCCTGGCATATGGCTGTGAGCAGTGAGTGAGCCGCCCTGTACGGCGTTGACAACTCCGCCGTGGCTCGCGCTGTTCACCTGCAGCTTTCCCGCCGCCTGTGCATCAGGCTCGCTGGCGACGGTCGGCTCGGGCTCTTCTGCGACGGGAGATAGAGCTGTCACGATCGCGACAACAGCCGCCGCATGCGCTGCGGCGCGCGTCTGACACCTCTCCTCGTCGGCTACCGCTTTCCTACCGTCCGCATGGTCGCTGATGCCGCAGACAGTGAGTGGCTTCATGCCTCTCAACGCGCATGCAACCGCAAGCCCGGCGCTCTCCATCTCGATGGCGGCGACATCGTTGAAGTTTCGAAATAACAGGTTCCGTAGCGCAGAATCAGCAGAACGCAGCACACTCTCCCCTGACGCGATGGGCTTGAAGTGAACCTAACAACGGCTAACACAATGAGGTGGATCGCTTCCGATTGCCGTGTCCGGGGCGGCAGTTGAGCGTTCGGTGCGGCATGGGGACGCCGCCGTGGATCGTGTCGGATGAACTGTGGGACTGCCTGGTGCCGCTGCTGCCGCAGCGTGAGCGCAGGTTCCGCTGTCCCGGCCGCAAGCCGTTGCCGGACAGGGACATGCTGTGCGGGATCCTGTACGTGCTGCACACCGGGATCCAGTGGGAGTACCTGCCGCAGGACTTGGGTTTCGGCTCGGGCATGACGTGCTGGCGCCGTCTGCGGGACTGGAACGAGGCTGGCGTGTGGCAACGGCTCCACGAGGTCCTGCTGGCCGAGCTGAACGCGGTCTCACGGCTGGACTGGTCCCGCTGCGTGGTCGACTCCTCCCACGTCAGAGCACTAAAAGGGGGCAGCACACCGGCCCGTCGCCGGTCGACCGGGGTCGGGCCGGCTCGAAACACCACCTGATCACCGACGGGCACGGCACGCCGCTCGCTGTCCTGCTGACCGGCGGCAACCGCAACGATGTCACCCAGTTGCTCCCGCTGCTCGACGCGATCCCGCCGGTCCGCGGCCGGATCGGTCATCCCCGCCGTAAGCCGACTCGCTGTTTGCCGACCGCGGCTACGACCACGACATCTACCGCGAACAGGTCCGCGCCCGCGGCATCGTGCCCGCGATCGCCCGCCGCGGCACCCCGCACGGCACTGGACTGGGCACCTACCGATGGGTCGTGGAGAGGAGTTTTGCGTGGCTGCACGGCTTCCGACGTCTGCGCATCCGATGGGAACGGCGAGCCGACATCCACGAAGCGTTCCTCAAACTCGCCTGCTGCCTCATCACCCACCGACAACTCAACTCGCTGTGTTGACCGCAAGTGCCGTTGGTCTGGCAAGAATGCGACACCAACGGCGGAGCGCGAGGGTGCTGTCGTAGTTCTGCCAGCCGACCGGGGACACCGCCTGCTGAGCTGTTCGTCAACGCACTGCCCATCCCAGGACGGAGCCCATGTCCCCCACCACTGCCAACCCAGTCGACGACGCAGCTCTGCCGACCCCATCGCCGCTGATCGGCTGGCTAGCCGTGGTCTCGGTGATGCTGGGAATCTTCGCCATCGTCACCACTGAGATCCTGCCTATCGGTCTGCTGACCTCGATCGGCTCCAGTTTCACCATCTCAGACGGTGTGGCCGGGCTGATGATGACCATGCCGGGTTTTCTCGCGGCGGTCTCTGCTCCTCTCGTCACTGTGGCCACGGCACGCATCGACCGTCGCCTGATGCTGTGCGTGTTCATGCTCCTGCTGGCCCTGGCGAATTTCCTTGCTGCTGCGGCACCCGACTACTGGCTCGTGCTGGTCTCCAGGGTCATGGTGGGGATCACGATCGGTGGGTTCTGGTCGATAGGCGCTGGGCTGGCCGAACGGTTGGTGCCGCCGACCTCGGTCAGCAGGGCAACCGCCGTGATCTTCTCCGCTGTCCCGTTGGGATCCGTCCTCGGGGCACCGACCGGCACCCTTCTCGGGGATCTCGCTGGGTGGCGTACGGCATTCGCGGTCATGGGGGCGCTGACAGTCGGGGTGCTGATCATGCTGCTCCTGGTCGCGCCCCCGTTACCTCCCGTCCAGGCCACCCGGCTGAGCGATCTGAGGGGCATGTTCCGCAGTAGCAACACCCGCTTCGCGCTCCTGCTGACGTTCCTGATCGTGCTCGCCCACTTCGGGACCTACACCTATGTGACGCCGTTCCTGGAACGGGTCACCCATGCCGGCGACGGCCTGATCACCACGTTCCTGTTGATCTACGGCGCTGCCGGTATCCTCGGCAACTTTCTCGCGGGTGCTCGGTTGGCACAGTATCCGCGGACTGTCTTCGGACTTGCGGCCGGACTCATTGCAGCGGCGACTCTTCTGCTTCCCATGGTGGGCCGCTGGGAGGCGGTGCCGTTGCCCTGCTGATCTTGTGGGGCGTCGGCTATGGCGCAGTGCCGGTCGCATCCCAGACCTGGTTTTCCAAGGCGGCTCCGTCTGTCCCTGAAGCGGCATCGGTTCTGTTCACGGCTTCCTTCCAAGCCACGATCTCCATCGGCGCGCTTCTGGGGGGAATGGTCCTGGACCGCACTTCTCTATCCGTGGTCATGGTGCTCGGCGGCTGCACTGCGGTATTCATGGCCCTGACAGCGGGAGCCCACTTTGCCAGGCGTCTCAACTGGCCAGGAAACGCAGACGCGCACGAGTAGCTCGGCGAGCACGGTCTCATCCGACACAACCGCGCCGACGTCCCCATGCTGAGCCGAGACCTCGATTCCCGGCCCGGCTACGGCATACAAGGCCAACCCACCTCATTTTGTTAGCCGTTGTAAGGCTCTGCCCCTCCCGACCGGATTCGAGCGCCCCGCAGTGATACGTTCCATCCACGCCTCTCCACGCAGCACGTGTTGCGCGGCTTGCTCCAGACTGTACGAGGCTTCCCACGCGACGGGGCGGATCAGCACTCCGTCGTCGGCGTGCTTAGCCCCGTCATACGCGTAGAAATCTGTCTCCATACACCAGCCGCCGGATGCCCGTCAGATGCGCACGCACTGCCTCGTACTCCAAGCCGAGAGCCGTCAGGATAACAACTGGCTCACCCCAACCTAATTCACTCTCCTGCATGGCACTTGCCTCCGATATCTAGGGTCATGCCATCGTATCTATCAACGTTGCCTGGTGGCCCTGGCCTGGCAGTTCTCGGTGCGGCCGGCGGTGCCGGAGCACTGGCGCTGCACCCCGGCGGAGGTGGTGCCCTTCTTGAGGAAGCCGGTGTCGTCGATCTCACCGGGCGGCGGCCGGCGGGTGCGCGTGGACGGCACGATCCTCGGCACCGCGTAAGGGCCGTCCGATCCCCGCGAGTCCTTGCGGCACGCCGGCCTGGAGGACGCGGACGAGATGGACCTCGACTCCCCGCAGATCGAATGGCACGGCGGCGGGCCGGATGTGTGGTGACGACGCGCGGTGCCGGTCGTCATCATGCGCCCGTGCAACCAGCCCGTCACCTGCCCCGTAGTGGAGATCATCTGCGTGGAACCGGTGGACGCCATCGTGGATGATCGTCATGCTGATCAACTATGCCGAGCAGCGAGCCCTCCAACCGCGCCAGCAGTCGATTCCTCCATCCTTGGATGCTCAGTGTGGTGGTTGCGGCCACTGCCACACTGGCCTTAACCGTGACCTTTGCGCTGCCGGGCTTCAGTTTCAGCCCATTGATGTACCTGGTCTTCTTTCTCAGCGCGACGATCGGCATGATCACCGGACTGATGGTGTACGTGGTCCGGGCCCGGCGTCGTGAAGACCAGGGCATCCAGGAAAGCCGTGAGCGGGTGCGCGTCGCGGAGCGTGACCTGGAGGCGGCACTGCGCGTTGCGGACCAGGCGGCGGGAACCAGAGCGGCGGTTAGTTCCGGCTCCGGGCGCGTCTATCAGGCGGGCGGAAGCACCAACGTCGC
Source organism: Streptomyces sp. NPDC007983 (assembly GCF_042958345.1). Classification (NCBI taxonomy): domain Bacteria; kingdom Bacillati; phylum Actinomycetota; class Actinomycetes; order Kitasatosporales; family Streptomycetaceae; genus Streptomyces; species Streptomyces sp. NPDC007983. The sequence continues at coordinate 12,368 of NZ_JBIBJI010000022.1, read as the reverse complement.
CAATGGAGACGTGCCGTCTCGCGCGTCCCGTCTCTCCCTGCCGGAGCTGTGGACTGTGACCCATACTCGCCTGGAGCTGTATCACGACATCGCGACTGGCCAGGCACGGAGATCGTTTCGAAATGCACAGCTCGCCATGCTCGTCGGCTTCGGCTTGTTGGTCATCTTCGTTGCCATCGCGCTGAACGCGAGCACGACAGCCGGAAGTGTGGTGGCCGGCGGCTTGGGCGCGGTGTCGGCGGCGCTGGCCGGATACGTCAGCCGAACGTTCGTAAAGTCCCAGGAGGTAGCGTCTTCTCACCTGCGAGCCTATTTCGACCAGCCGCTTGAGTTCTCCCGCTACCTGGCTGCTGAGCGGCTGGTCGCGGACGCGGAGTTGAGCCAGGAGCAGCGTGCCGAAGTCCTCACCACGCTGGTGCAGGCGATCGCCACCGGGCCGGGCGTGCCAGGACAGGCAGATGCCAACGGGCAGCAGCAGAACGGAGCCTGAGCCCGAAGGGGTGGCCAGGCCGCAGTCGGCTCTGACCACCCTCCGGAGCGGGCCGCGCACCGTCATGCTGCGGCGGGCTCCGGCTCGTGCCAGGTGCGCCCGCAGTCCGAGCACCACACCGCTGGCCGTTCGCCGCCGCCGGCCTCGATGAGCAGCTGGCCGCTGCAGTCCGGGCACGGGTGGGCGAGGGCGGCTTTGTGGGCGGCCATGTCGAGTGCCTTCTCGACGCGCCACACGGCTTGGCCAGCCACGGCGGCGATGCGGCGGAGCTGGTCGTCGGTGAGTCGATCGAACGGGCCAGGATGCCCCTGGACTCGGGCCAGCAACCAGGCCGAGGCGCGTCGGCCGCTGCGGGTGCCGACGTATCGCCACCGGCGCGGATCGGCCGCGTCCTCGCGGGCGAGCTGGTCGCGGCGCGCGCGGTCGGCGGCGGGCCAGCCGCGGGGGGGCGCGGCTCATCGGGGGGCGCTGGACGCGGGCGGCGATGTGGTCGGCCAGCTCGACCAAGTCCGCCTCGACGGTGGTCATGGTGTCGAGGATGCGGAGCCGGATGGGGGCGCGGGTCTCGCCGATCTGCTCGGGGCTGCGTTCCAGTTCGCGGAGCGCTCGGGCTTGCCATGTCGCGGCTTCGCGCTCGTCGTCAGTGCGACGGTCGACGGAGGCGAGGTAGTCGGCCATCCTCCCGGCGGGGGCCAGGTGGCGGTGCCGGTGGTGGCGAGGGCGTGGTGGAGGTCGCCCCAGTGGCTGGTGATGATGCGGAGGTTGGCGAGGGTGAGGCGGGTGGTGCTGTCGGCGGTGATCATCGCGTGTTGCTCCTGTGCTGCTCGGGTACGGTGATCTCGCCGTGTGGGGCGCCCTGGTCTGGCCGGACTGGTAGGGCGCCCCGTCGTGCTGCTCAGGGGCGGTCCGTTGCGAGGCGCTCGATGTGCTGCTGGATGCGCTCGTACTTCGCGGTCGTGCTGTGTCCGTCCCACTGGGCGCGCGGATCGCTGGCGGGGACGTGCTCGACGTGGGTGAACAGGCCAGCATCCCGGGACGCGATGTGCCAGCTCATCTGGTAGCCGCCTACGAGGAGGGACAGCAGCTGCCAGCCGGCCTGGTGCCCTGCATGTTGGTTGAGAATGTTGCAGATGTAATGGGAATGCTGTAGGCCGTAGGCTTTCGACGGGCGCAGGCAGGCTGCCTCGCTGAGGCTCAGGCTGCGCCAGAGGCGGTTCGCTCATGGGGGAGCGGAGGTGCGCGATCGCCCCTGTACGTGCCCAGCCAAGGGCTGTCGCATGGCTCCCGTCTGGTGGGCCTGGGTTTCTGGCGCTGACGCTCACCTGGATGGAGTCGCTGCGAGGAGTGGTTCTTACGGTGAGTGTTCGAGGGAGGCCACAGCGAACCGGCCGGGTGCCGAACTCCCGCTGACCTGTTGCTTCATGCTTTGGCCAGGTGGCGAGCGGATACCGTGAGTGCCCAGTCATGTTCGAACGGAGGCCTGGCAGCGCTGGGGGTAGGGCGTTAGGTTGTCAGGGAGGCTGGCGGTACTTGGGGGCGATGTGGAGGAGCAGGCGTTCAACACGGCCGTGGCTGGGCTCATCCGAGAGGCGCGGAGGCGCGCGGGGGTGACGCAGGCGTATGTAGGGCGTCAAGCGGGGCTGTCGCGCGGTTCGATCGCGAACATCGAGGCCGGGACGCAGGCGCCGCCGCTCTACCGGCTCGTTCTCATTGCCGCTGCACTGGGCGTGCAGCCGGAGGATCTGCTTCCTCCTCTGCGTCCCGATGGGGCGGCTGGTCTCCCTGCCCGGCATGCTGCCGATGTCGCCGCCGTGTGGGCGCAGGCGGCCAAGATGAGGGACGGTCATGGCGAAGGCTGACATTGCGGCACGTGTGCTGCTGCGGGAGTTCCGCATCAATGAGCCCCCGGTCAACCCGTTCGAGCTGGCCCGGGGACTCGATGTCCTCGTTGTCCCTCAAGGCATGGACGACGATGTCTCAGGCATGCTCCTACGCAAGGACGGCAGCTGCGTCATCGGTGTCAACGAGACCCACTCGCACGAGCGGCAGCGCTTCACAGTGGCGCACGAGCTGGGGCACCTGCGCCTACACGAGGGGCGGCCGTTGATCCTGGACACCGACGCACGAGTGAACTACCGCAACGCGGTGTCGAGCATGGCCACCGATCGTGAGGAGATCGACGCCAACCGCTTCGCCGCAGCGCTGCTGGCCCCCCAGGAGATGGTCCGCCGGGCTGCTCAGTGCATCAGTTTCCGAACGACGGACGATCTTGTCCGAGTGCTGGCCAAGCAGTTCCAATTGAGCGAGATGGCGATGACCTACCGCCTGATGAACCTCGGCATCGTCTCCGGTCCCGCCCACTGACAGCGCTCCGACCGTCGGCAAGGGTCCCGCCGGTCGGCTGCGTCGAACCAGGTCTCCGCTGAATTAAACCTTCACATAGGTTTGCTGAGCAATGATCAGCGGTCACGCGTGCTGGATAACGTCAGTGAAACTGACGTTCAAAATTCGTCTTGCGAGAGTGTCGCCCTATGTGGTGCACTGGTTACGGCAGAGAGTGACCAGTCTCTCTGTGTATGGGGTGACCCCTGCTCGGCGTGAGGCTGACAGGAGTCCACCCGGGCGGTACCGCGTGTACGTGCCTGGCCGTGACGGCCTCGGCACCACTGACCGGACTGCACCGACCTCTATCCGGTGGCCAGCCGTCGCGAGCGAGCGGCCATCCGCTGATGCCACGCATCGCCCGGCCCTCTGCGAAGTGCCACGGCCGGTCTCCCCGCGAGTCCCTACCAGGACCCTCGCGTTTGCCTGACAACCCATACGTGCGCACCCGCCTCGTAGGCGCGTCCCCGCGCCCTCCACCACTCTCCGTGGCCCATGCCTTCATACCCGTCGGCATGCCCCTGACGCATCCGCGTGGCCCCATCACGCCCAGACAACCGCCATCTGAGCCCCTTGCCAGCTCAGTACAGAAGGGAATCACCGCCGTGCAGCACATCAGCGGCTTCGAGGTGTTCCTCCGGGACACCGTGAACCTCAGCCAGACCAAGCTCGATCTCCTCGCCATCCGTGTCGAGACCATCTACAGCGCGCTCAAGGCCGACCCCGAGCTCGGCCCGCTGGTCCTGGGAAAGAAGCGACAGGGGTCGTGGGCGCAGCGCACCATCATCAACCCCGTCGGCGGCGCCGAGTTCGACGCGGACTTCATGCTCCACCTCGCCGAGGTCGTGGCCGACAGTCCGAAGACGTACCTCGACAAGGTCTACGCCGCCCTCCACCGGCACAGCGTCTACGGGGGCATGCCACACACTCGTAAGTGCCGTTGCGTGCAGCTGAGTTACGCCAACTCCATGCACGTCGACATCGTGCCCTACCTCCACTTGGAGGACGGCCGCGAAGTGATCATCAACCGTGACGACGACCTGTGGGAGAAGACCAACCCGGCCGGCTTCACCGCCTGGATGCAGAAGAAGGATCGCATCGCCGACGGCAACCTGCGCAAGGTCATCCGCCTGATGAAGTACCTGCGAAACCACCGGAAGTCCTTCACCGGCACCCGCTCCATCATCCTCACCACCCTGCTCGGTGAGCGAGTCAGTGAGATCAAGGCTGTCAGTGAGCCCGGCTGCTACAGCAATGTGCCCACCGCTCTGCTCAGCATTGTCGAGGACCTCGACGCGTGGCTGCAGGACCGCCTCGCCAAGCCCTCCATCCCCGACCCATCCGGGTCGGGCGTCACCTTCGACCACCGTTGGAACCAGGCGACCTACGCCTACTTCCGTGACCGCATCCACACCCATGCCCGCCAGATCCGCGAGGCCTACGACGAGCCGGATTACGACACGAGCGTGCGGCTGTGGCGAAACCTGTTCGGCGAATCATTCCCCGACCTACCCCGCCCCACCGCCTCCGTCAACCCGACGACCCCCAAGTTCACGACCCCGCTGCTGATCACCACCACGTCCCGAAACGGGCGTGCCGGATGAGCAAGCGCAAGACGCCTCGGGCCCGGCCCAACCCGTGGCAGCAAGAGCTGCTGGACCAGCTCACGGCACTCGCAGCCGGGCACCGCCAGGACCTGCGCGTCACCGGCCACCCCCGCACCGGCCCAGGCGGCCTGGTCATCGTCCCCGTCAGCGTCCGCACCGGCGACATGCCGCAGGCGCCGGGCGGCCTGCTCGTGGGGGAGGTCGAGGACTTCCTCCTCATCCTTCCCCCGACCCTCACGGCCCCGCCCTGGGTGCAGACCACGCACCACCGGTTCGCCGGCGCCCCGCACGTGCTGCAGGGCAACCGGCTGTGCATCTACCTCGACCCCGCCCGGGAATGGGACCCCACCGCCGGAATCACCCCCGTCATGAACCGACTGTGGGAGTGGCTCGCCGACGCGGCGGCCGGCAAATTCGACCCCGACACCGCCCTCTACCACCCTGTCGGCGGCATCCTGCACCACACACCAGGCGCTCCTACGGTGGTCGTGCGAGAACCCGTCCCGCACCACCCGAGCACAGGCTGGCTCACCCCGCGAACTCCCGACCGACTCGACCTGACCGACCGGCCCGCAGACGTGCACAGCCACCGCACCCCGATTCTGCCAGTGAACCACTCACTGCCCCTGGGGGCCGGCAGCACTCTGGCCGAACTCATGACACTCATCGACTCCACCACCGCCGACACGCCCGGCTCCGCCCCGCGGCCGAGCGCTGCATCCCAGACGCTGCTGACCGCACTCGCCGCCTGTGCCCTGCGCAACCCCGAGGAAACCGCCCAGCACTTCGTCCTAACCGTCCGGCACCCCACCACACCGACAACACCTCCTTTCCTCCTCGCCGGCCGGCTGCAGCCCCACCCCAGCGACGCGCTGCGCCTGCTTGCCCGTCGCAGAACACCAAGCCGCCTGGGTAGCCTGCCCGACGAACTTCGCCAAGCCGCCATCGAATGGTGCTACCTCTCCGACGAACGCCCCGAGGTCACCACCCGCCGGGACGCCCAGCGCCCCGTCCACGCCTTTCACGGCGCCCACGTCCACATCTGGGGCTGCGGCGGCATCGGCTCGTGGGCAGCCGAGCTGGTCACCCGCGCCGGCGCCTCACGGCTCACCCTCAGCGATCCCGGCCGTATCACCGGCGGGCTCCTCGTCCGACAGAACTACACCGAGAACCACATCGGCATGAACAAGGCGGCCGCGCTGGCTCAGCGCCTGCGCGCCATCCAGGACGACATCACCATTGACATCACCGGCCCGCCCCCCGACTCCGCTCTCCTAGAGGCCGCCGACCACGCGAACCTCATCATCGACGCCACCGTCAGCGTGGCCGCCGGACGCTTCCTCGACCTCCTCGCTCAACGCCCCCACCGCAGAGCCGTTCTCGCCCAGATGGCCACGGACAGCCTCACCGCCAGCCTGGGAATCCTCACCATCGCCGCCCCCAACACCCCCGAGAGTCTCTCCACCATCGACCACACCAGCGGGCGGCACGTCCTGGACACTCCAAGCCTCGAGCCCTACCACCGGCTGTGGACCGAACCGGCCCCAGGCGACGAACTGCGCCCCACCCGCGGCTGTTCCGCCCCCACTTTTCACGGTTCCGCCGCCGACCTCATGGCAACCACCGCCACCCTGGTCAACCTCCTGGGCACCCAGATGCGCCACCCCGTATCAGGAACCCACCTGTGCGCCCAGCCCCACACCGGCACCCTCCCGGCGCATCACTTCATCGCCCACACGGACCTGGACCGATAGGCGCGCCCTACGTCCCGTCCCGGCGTGCCTCGGCGAGGAACACGAGGGTAGTGAGGTGTTGTGCGTGCTGGCAGTCGCCCGCAGGCGTCCGGAACAGCGGTGCCGCCCCCCGCTGTGTCAGCTGGTGGTCTGCCCTACCTCGAGCGTGGGCACGTAACTCCCCGCCAGCCGCTCGTAGATCACCAATTGCGGATGGACCTGCGGATGATGGGCGCGACCCAGGGCCACCGCCGCGGACATGGGGATGGCAGGCAGGACGTGGAGCCGTCGCAGTGTTTTTGCCTCGGTCTCCAGCCGTGCCAGGAAGTCTCGGAACGTGTCCTCAAGATGCCGCAGGGATGCACGCTGCCGTAGTATGTCCGGGCAGGTCGCCGTGCCGACTGGGCTGATCTCGTAGCGGCGCAGGGCCGTGAGCTCTGCGGGGATCTCGTGAGGGTTGATCGCCCCCGAGACATTCATGACTACTACGGCCTCGTCACAGGCCGACCCACTTTGAGTCGGACGCACGCTGAACTCCGTGCCTGGCCCGCTCTCATCGGGCCACACCCAGGACTGCTCGGGCCGGTGACGCTGATAGACATCTGTCGGCACAGTGTCGTCCAGCCGAGACCCCAGGTACACCAGCAGCGGCAGGCGCGCGAACCCGAACACGCTCACGTGCTGCACAGAGCCACGCTCGATGCCCGGCCGCAGTTGATGCCTGATCACCTCATCGATGACCTGTACTGCCTGTCGGTAGTAGCTGCGGCTTGCGGCCGCTGCAGACGGAGCGTTCCCGGACGCCGTGGCTCCCTCACCAGGCGTGTGCTGCAAATCGATCTCCACCCCATGACGGGAATAGGATTCCAAGAACAGCGGGAATCGATGCCGCGCCGTCACCGCGCTCGCGGCAGTCTGCCGCGACAATTCCACAGCCTTCCCATGCACCGGCCCCACCATCCGCACTACTGTGGTGGCACGGCTGGGACCTAGCCCGGTCACGTGCCTGATGCGGTCCTCATGCTCCTGCTTCAGACCACGCAGCCATGTGACGGTGAAGACGTCCTGTGTGGCCTTCGCGTCGATTTCGGTGTGCTCCTGAGCACACAGCAGCATGAGGTTGTCCGCCTCGTCCCGCAGCGTCTCCTCCAGCGGATCCGTGCCTCGCGGTGAGCGCTCGTGCGTGCTCTGTCCGACGATGTGCGCAATCTCGCCCAAGCGCACCGTCCGCCCCGACATCGGCCCCTCCAGCAGGTACCTGTTGCACAGCACGCACCGGCCTCCGCTGCGAACCCACACCTCCAGAGCCACCTGCTGGGCCGACTGGCCCCCTCTGCGTGTTCTGCTGCCCCCGCTCATCGCTGCCGCCTTCATCCGCCCTCGTATCCGTCGCATCCGACGTTAGGCGACAGTCCCGCTCGCATTAGAGCAACTTGACAAAAACGGGGCGTCGTTCGCGAGGCGGCCGCACGAAGAGCCGACGTGCGCGAACAGCCAAACAGCTCGCCGACCAGAGCCCGCGCACGACCATTCCCTCCGAATCAACGGCGTTGCGCTGCTTGTACGTCTCGCGGTCGAACGCCTCCTTCGCGACGGCCGGATCAGGCTCCTCCCCCTGAGGACCCGGCAGTGCGGGCACGGCCAGTCGACGGCGGCAGCTTGACGGGTGATGCGGAGCGCGGTTTCGACCCGGGTGGCGGCTGCGGCGGCGAGCTGGTCGCGGCGGGCGATCTGACGGCCCGCCGCCGCTCGCTCGGGCGGCATCAGCTCGTCGAGCGCGGCCTGGTGGTCGGCCTGCTGCCGTGCGGGCGGGGCGGTACTGGTCGCGCCAGCGGCGGCGCGGCGCAGGAATTCGTCCAGCATCCCGGCTGTCCCGGGGATACCGCGCATGATGCGCCGCTGGGCACTCGAGATCTTCGACGCTTGGCCCACTATTTTTCTTTACCGCGCCCGGCAGATCTCCGCACTTGTCGCCACGACAAGGGGAACACCCAGCTCAGAGGCCTATGGAGCCTGAAGTGATCGCGTGGTGTGCCCGTCGACGGAGACTGGGATCGTCGGCACATCGCACCAACCCAGGAGGCGATCACCATGCGCTCCGTCACCCACCGTGGACGTGTCTACCGGCGCTGTGGCTGCCGCGACGCACGCCGCCACCAGATCGGAACCCGCTGCCCACGACTGGCAACCGATTGTGACCACGGAAGCTGGACCTTCGCCGTCGACCTCCCCTCCCCCGACCACCGCCGTACCACCATCCGCCGCGGCGGCTTCCCCACCCAGAACGCCGCCCAGGCCGCGCTGCAACGGATCCTCGAGGGCGAGGCCGGCGGGTTCAACGGCGACCCGAACCAGACCGTCGCCGATTACCTCTCTGCCTGGGTGGAGACGAAGGCGTACGTGCTCAAACCAACCACGCTGGCCCGGTATCGCGACTACGTCACCGGCGACCTGATCCCCGCCCTGGGCGCGCTCAAGCTGGACGAGCTCGGCCACCGCCACATCACCGGATTCGTCCACACACAGCTCGCCGCAGGCCGCGGCCAAGTGACCGTCTACCGGTGCCTGGCCACCCTCTCCAGCGCCCTGGGCGACGCCGTCCGCCAGCACCGCCTCACCCACAACCCCGCACGCCCCGCCGTCCTGCCCCGACCACCCACCGCCGAGCGACGGATCTGGACAGCCGAGGAAGCAACCCGCTTCCTGCGCTACTGCCACCACACCGACCCACTCATCGCCGACCTGTGCGAACTCCTGATCGGCACTGGCATGCGCAAAGGAGAAGCACTCGCCCTCCACTGGCACGACGTGCACCTCAACGAAGGGGTGCTCTACGTCCGTTACACCCTCTCAGCCATCAACAACGCCCGCCTGGTCATCACCTCACCCAAGACCCGCAGCAGCAAGAACTGGGTCGCCATCTCCCCGCGCGTGGCAGCCGCGCTCACACGCCGCGCAGCCAACGCGCCACAGTCAGCATTGGCTGACCGCTCCGACGACCCGTTCACCGGACTGGTCTTCTGCCGACCCGACGGCCGCCCGCTACGGCCTCAAACCGTCCTGGACCGCTTCCGCCGACGCGCCAAGGAAGCAGGGGTCCCCCGCATCACCCTGCACGACCTGCGACACCTCGCCGCCACCCTCTCCATCACCGCGGGCACCCCACTCACCGTCGTCTCCAAAACCCTGCGGCACTCCACCCTCTCCACCACCGCCAACCTCTACAGCCACCTCACCCAGCAAGCCGCCCACGACGCCGTGGACGCCATCGACACCGCACTCGCCCAAGCCGACCCGGCCGCCGACTGCCATCCGCACTGGCCAGCCTGGCTGCGACCACGCCGCGACCACCCGAACAGGCCCCGGGCGCGCCTCACGCTGCCCTACTTCGCCGCCCCGACCGCCAGTTCACCCGGCGCCTCCGCACCCCAAGGCGTGCATGCGACCACCATGCGACCACCACGCCGCACAACACGAAGAAGGCCGCTCTCCCATCTCTGGAAAAACGGCCTCCGACCTGCGAAAACGCTGGTCGGGACGACAGGATTTGAACCTGCGACCCCTTGACCCCCAGCGGCAACTCTCCGCGACGAGCCGTACCACTCTGTAGCAGAAGACTCGGGGTCGTACACCGCCGTACGGAGCAAGAGGACACCGCTCCCTGCGCCCCTCCCGAGCAGGCCCATCCTGCTGCCACACTCCTATATTCTGGCTCCTGCCGATTCCGGTGCCCGAAAGCGCTAGGGAGGATGAGCCGTGAGGCCGGCCACCACCGCAAAGCTCCGCGCCAATGCCACGACCATTCGCCAGCTCGGACGTCGGCATGGCCTGCACTCCTTCGCCTTGAGCACCGAGCCCGGGGAACTTGTCGCCACCCTGGACGCCGACCGCTCCTACTTCGACATCACCAGCTTCGAATCAGACCTGTCCAGCATCCTCGGCGCCCTCGTGGAAGTCGTCCCACGCGGCCCCGGAGTGGAAGTCGAAGAAACCGAACCTCTGAACGACCTGCGCGGGGCGGCGTGACCAACACACGCACGGACCGGGAGAACCGGGAACTGCTACGCCTGACCGACGCAACGGCAGCACTCGACCAAGCGCGCTCAATCCTCCGCGACGGAACACCCAAGCCAGGGAATGAGCGCCTCCTCGCCCTGGCCTACTGCATGCTCACCTTCGGCGAAATGCTCAAACAGGCATCTCACGGCACCGTGACACAGGCATACAGCGGCCCCATCGCACTGCGCGACAAACTCGCTCACGTGCCACACCGCAAGCTCAACTCCGAAGTACTCGCCACCTCCGTCGAACAAGCCACAGCCGAGATCCTCCCCCTGATACAAGCCCGCATCCAGGACCTCAGCAACACCAGCGCCTGAGAGAACCACGGCCTCACGGTCAGCATTCAGCCGCGGGTCCCCCGTGGGCAGCGTGACGCCCCGCCTGCCAAAGCTACGAGCCCAATGGCGGGTCCATGAACTACGCGCTGGAGTCCGCCGTCCGGGTTCTCCTCGAATTGTCGGGCTCGTGATGTCGCGCGCCGCCGGGACGGCGGGCCGGTCACTGTCGGCCGAGGCGGGCGCCGAACCGCCGCAGCACCTGGCGGAACTCCGTGGGCTCCTCGACGCGGAAGTCGGCGTCGAGGAAGGCGAGACGCGGCAGGAGCCACTGCCAGGAGTCGAGCATGAGGACGGCGTGGGTCCCGCCTCCGGCGGCCGCCGTGAGGTCGATGTCCTCATGCGCGAACGCGTCCGCCACCTCCGTCATCGGGGCGTCGATCGTGACCACCACACGCTGCCGGTTTCTGTTGATGCCCTGGCGGAGGTAGTCGACGCCGGTCCCCGCGGGCAGCGCGCGTGGTGCGAACGTCCTGCTCTGCGCCTGGAGTTCACTGACGCGGTCGATGCGGAACACGCGCCAGTCCTCCTTGTCGGTGTCCCAGCCCAGCAGGTACCACCTCAGGAGCAGGTGGATCTGGCGATAGGGCTCGACCCTGCGCGAGGTGGCCGTACCCTTGCCGGAAACCTCATCCGCCCTGGTGGGGGCCGGTGCATCAGGTCGGTGCATCAGGTTTCCCGAAATCTGGCCGCGGTCGCTCGAGCCGGCGCTCTCGCGCAGCTGCCGTCAGCGCGTCATGATGATCGATCGTGCTGCTGCGACTGGCTTACTTAGGTGTGTCGAACGCGTTCGCGATACTTCGCCCGCTGCCGATGACCGACCGGGACAAGGACGCCGAGATCCTCGCCCTGCGCTACCAGATCACCGTGCTGGAACGCCAATTCGGGAAAGACAAGATCAGGTTCACGCCGGGCGATCGAGCATTCCTGGCGGCGCTGCTGCACCGGCTGCCACCGCACGTCCTGCGAAGACTACGGCTACTCGTACGCCCCGACACGGTACTGCGTTGGCACCGCAACCTCGCCGCAGGCCGCCACACCGCGTCCTGCCGGCCCAACCGCCCGGGACGACCGCGCACCGTACGCTCCATCCGCATCCTGGTGCTGCGTTTAGCGAAGGAGAACCCGAGCTGGGGATACCGACGCCTCCACGGCGAGCTGCTCGTGCTGGGAGTGAAGGTGGGATACAGACCTGCCGCCGCGAGCTCCTGGACCGGACGTTGATCTGGAACCAGCGACATCTCCTCCACGCCCTGCGCGAGTACGAATCCTTCTACAACGAACACCGCCCGCACAGAGCCCTGGAACAAGCCGCTTCATTCCGCCCACTACCCGCCCCCATCACGCAACAAGCCCATCTCACCCTCCTGGAAGTCCGCAGACGAGATCGGCTCGGCGGAACCCTCCACGAATACCGACGAGCGACCTGAGCTGTGCAGATGATTTATGGGCACTCGCGCAGTGCCGACTCTCTCGGCTCCGACCTGTTGAAACGGTGCGCGAACCGCTCGTGCACAGCGTTCAGCTCACTCACCCACAACCTGACATCAGCAAGGTCCCCACCCATAACCACACCAACGACCGACCTGGTCAGCAGTCACGGCAAGCACCGTTGCAGTACTAGGGCCTGTGTGATGTTGTGATCAGCCAGTTGCCTTCAGGATGTCGTCGATCCAGATCATCGAGGCACGGAGGTGGAGGCCGGCGAGGTAGCTCTCGGGCGTCTTGTCGTATCGAGTCGCGATACCGCGCCATGCCT
>NZ_JBIBJI010000021.1:0-113845 GCF_042958345.1 Streptomyces sp. NPDC007983 | reverse complement strand
TTGAACTCCTCCGAATACCGCTTCGAGTACTGACTACCCACCTGGCACTACTTCCTCTGGAACCTCACGTCCCAGTCTCCAGGTGTCCAGTCACACGGGGAAGCTTCAGTCCTCACCACGTACGCGGAGCACTACAACGCCGGACGGGCTCACCGCGGCCTCGGCCTACGAGCACCCGACGACGAGCCGAACGTCATCCCCCTGCCCGCTGCCACAGTCAGGCGCCGACAGGTACTTGGCGGACTACTCAACGAGTACCACACCACGCCACCCCGACTGCCTCACCAACCACAGGAAACGCCCAGCTCAGCAGCCTGATCGGAATATTGACACCCTTCAGGCGCCGTTTCCAGCGAGGGGTTTGAGGTTCTTCGGCCACGTCAGGGTGGATGCTGCCCAAGTGAACCCAGCGCCGAAGCAGGCCATGAGGACTCGGTTTCCTGCCGTCAGTTGCCCTTGGGCCGCGGCGTGTGTGAGCAGCAGGGGGATGGAAGCCGCGGAGGTGTTGGCAACGTGGCTGATGTTGGACGGCACACGATCCGATGGGATGCCCAGGGCGTTGGCTACCGCTGCACCGATACGTGCATTGGCTTGGTGGACGATGAGCCGGTCGATGTCTTTGGGGCCCCATCCGGTGGCCGAGGCCGCGTCCTTTGCCACCTGACTCATACGGCGCACCGCGTGGCGAAACACTTCGTTACCCTGCATGTGGACGTACCGGCCATTGTCGTTGACCGGCGGTCCCGGTGAGGGATGACGCGAGCCCCCGTCCGGGATGCAGAGAGCTTCGGTGTGCGCTCCGTCGCTGCCCCATGCGACCGGTCCCAGTGCCCCCGCATCCTCTGCCCTGCCCGCCGTCAGAACGACTGCTCCCGCTCCATCGCCGAAGATCGGTGCCGTGGTTCTGTCGGTGGGATTGGTGATGGCTGACATTGTTTCCGCGCCGATGACCAAGACGGTTCGGGCAGTGGCGGAGTGGATGAGTCCCGCGGCGACCGTGGTTGCGTAGAGGAAACCGGAACAGCCGGCGCCGACGTCGAAGGCCGGGACGCAGGGCAAGCCAAGGCGGTGGGCCACAACCGGCGCGGTACTGGGCACAGGGTGATCGGGTGTGGCGGTGGCCAGCACCACGGCGTCGACGTGGGCTACTTCCGCGGATTTCATCGCAAGAGATCCGGCCTCCACGGCCATGTCACTGGTGGCTGTGTCACGGTCGGCCATACGTCGTGTGGCAATGCCGATACGGGTTCGGATCCACTCGTCCGAGGTGTCCAGGGTGAGGGAGAGGTCGGCATTGGTGATGACGCGGGATGGCAGCCAGGACCCCAGCCCCATCAGCCGCGCCGCTACACGTGACGATGGGCTGTCGCGTCGAGTGGGTACGGCGTTGGGTCCGTCATACGTCATTCGTGTGTCCTCTCGGTCGTCTCACCGCTGGCTCGAGGTCGTCCCCTCGCCCTTGGCGTTGGCCACTACGCCGGGCTGGGCGGGCCGGGCCCGGCCTTGTCGGCGTGCATCGGTTTGCGCGGTCCGTCGGCGTCGCCGTTCCGTATGAGGAGGCAGGGGGCAAGCGCGACTGGGGATGGTGTCCAGGATTGTCGTTCTGAGGCCGCCGGACGCTGCCGAACGCGCGTGGCGGGCCCACTGGCGCTCAGGGGACTTATAGGGCGGCGCGTTGGGCAACGAAATCAACGAGAGCGGCGACCGTGGGAATGTGAGCGAGCTCGCCTTCAGCGATGGCTAGGCCGAGGCGGTCCTCGAGTGTCATGGAGAGCACGGTGATGGCCATCGAGTCGATGCCCGCCTGGGCCTGCGTCGCCTCCGGAGTGATGGGCGTCGGGGGCAGGGCGGCCTGATCGACGAGGATGTTCTTGATGTAAGGGAAGTCGATGACGACGGGGGGTCCGCCGTCCGCCGCGGTGGGCGAGGCCGGGACTTCGTCCTTGCCGGGTGCCGTCGGTTGTTCGGGAGGGAGGCGGGTTTGCGTGCCACTCGGCTGGGTGGAGAGCTCTTGTACTGCCTCTTCGAACAGGGAGGGGAGTTGGTGCAGGCCGGGGGCGGCCGCGTCGGTGATGAAACAGACGCTGGTGGTGCCGTTGTAACTGCAGGCGACGATGGATGCGGGCTGGTTACGCGGGAGCCAGTTGAACGGCTGGATACGGGTGACGGGATCGTCCCGGTAGGCCAGCGGCCGGTGGAGGGCAACGTAAGAGGTGCTGATGGCTGCCCTGTCCGGGGTGGTCAGCCGGGTGGCCAAGGAGTGAAAGATCCGCGCTGGGGTGCGATCCATCAGCACGCGCATGGCGGCTCGCCGTGAAGGGTCTTTGACGGCTTTGGTGGCGGCAATGACGTGCTTGAGGCGGATGTCGACTGCCGACTCGTGGCAGGGCAGAGGTGCGGGCGCGAACGTGAACAGATTGCCGGGTCGGTCGCGTTCTGCCGGTCGACGCAGATTGACCATCGTGATGGCCGGCAGCGGTTTGCCGGCACCCCGTGGCCAGTTTTCGGAGCACCAGGTGCGCAGGGCTCCGCTCAAGGCGGCGAGGAAGGCGTCGTTGGTGTCGCCGCCGCAGGGAATGGCTGCGGTGCGCAGCTGCTGGGTGGCCACGTGTGACCAACTGGTGATGCGCTTGCCCGTGAAGGGATGCGTGGGATCGTTCCAGATGCCGTTGGCGGCGCAGGCAGCCAGTGTGTCGCGCATGGCGCCGAGGTAGGTGAGGGCTTCGGGGCGCGGTTCGGGTTCTGCGGTGAGTGAAGGGGCTGTGCCGAACAGGGTCTGGAGGGTGTTGAGGAGGCCCATGCCGTCCTGGGTGCTGTGGTGTGCGCGACAGCAGATGGCGTAGCGGCCGGGTGAGTAGCCGGTGATCATCGACACGTCCCACAGCGGGCCGTGGGTGGGCAGCGGGTGGGTCACGAGTTCCTGAAGAACCGCGTCGAGAGTTTCGGCACCGGGCAGGATGGCACGTTCCATGACGCGTGTGTGCAGGTCAGGAGCAGGGTCGCGCTGCCATCGGGCCTTGAGCCCCGAGCCGTGGAGGTAATGCGTGAGGCGGGGCAAACGGTGCAGGTTCGCCTGAAGGTGGCCGAGGAGTTCCTTGAGAGGTGGGGGCGTGCCTTCGAGGTGCAGCACGACTCCGATGGTCTGAGCGATCGAGGGATGGACTTGTGCCATGTGGTGCATGGCCAGATCTACCGGGGTGGGACGTGAAGACAACGGTGTTCTCCAAGCAGGCGCAGGGTAGGAGGGAAGGCTTCGGCAGGCCGGATCAGTCAGGGCGGCCGCTCATTCCGGAGCGAACAGGAAAATCCGCAGCGGCCGTCCGGATCGCCTGGCGTTCCTCTCGCAGGACGGCCGGATGTTCCGGGGCGAAACCGACACCGGCCGCGCCGCCCGTGACAGGGCAGGTGCGCCCCGCCGGCGATGCCTGAGGCCGCCTGCGGTGGAAGAGCAACATCATGAGGTCCTTCCGAGGTGCGATGGACTGCGGTGCTGCCCTGGAACGGCAAGCTCCTCAAGGAGTGACGCGGCGGGTGAGGTGCGCCAACGAGAGGAGGAGGAAGACGTCGGAGAGAACGGGAACGTGGTACGGGAGCGGCCTGGGCCCGACCATGTCAGGCGGCGCATCGATCCTGCCGTCGGAATGCTGCTGCGAGAGCAGATACTCCGCAGCCCGGACGGCGGGAAGATGGTCGGGCAGACCGGCTGCCACGATCAGTCCGTAGGCGGTACTGATGGCGTCGCTCGGTGTGCCGTCCTCCTTGCCCCAGCCGCCGTCGTCGTTCTGGATCGAGCGCACCAGCCGGACGATTCGTTCACGCACAACCGGGGCCCTGCCCGCGGTGAAGGGCCTGGTAGCCAGATGGGCGCGGAAGAGGGTGTGAAGCCGGCTGTCGCTCCAGCCCGGCGGGAAGGAACCGTCGGGCTCCTGACTGCCGGCGAGGAAGGTCATGGCCTCGTCGATGACACGCTGGTACCGGGAGCCCTGCGTCGCCAGAACGTTGATCACTGCGGCGGTCATGCATGCTTCTGATGGAGTGCCGGCGTAGGTGGGGAACCCGCCGTCCCCGCCACGCACGGAGAGCAGGGCCTGGATGCCGCACTGGACCGGGTTGCGGTAGGCGTGCGGATCCGACTCGTGCAGGAATTCCAGGGCCACCGTGGTGCAATCGGTATCGGCAAGCCGGGCACGATCCGTATAGGACCAGCCCCCGCTCGGATGCTGCAGCCGCAGCACGTGCTGAGCGATCCGCTCAAGAGAGCCACGCGGGGCACCGGCGGTACGCAGAGCAAGGCCGGCAGTGACGGCGGTCCACGTATCGGTGTCCGTGACGAACGGGACACCGCCGTCATCACGCTGATGCAGCAGCGCGGTTCGGATGCCGTCCCTCACGGTGGTGACGTTGCCTGGCAGACGAGACAGCGCGTGCAGGACAAGAAGGTGGATGAGCAGGTTGCCCTCCCACACCTCACCGGGACGCTGCGTGGACAGCAACAGGGCTACGTCTTCGCTGCCGATCATGTCCGATCGGGCCGCTGCGTAGGCGAGGACCACCTTGGCCGCAGTGACCTGTATCGACGCCCACGGATGCAGACCGTGCCGCGGGAACAGCTCACATCCACCAGACGGAGGTTCGGAGCCCAGCATGACGAGGATGGCCTGGAACACCAGGCGCTTTCGCGGACCGGTGAACCGCGGTGCTCGCGCTGCGAAATCATCAGCCGCCCGATAGGCTGATGCGGCCTGCGCTCGCTTCCTCAATACGATCGCAGTGAATGCCTCGTCCCACGAACTGCCATGACGGTGGGGCTGATGCAGGTAGCGCACGAGCCGACTGTGCGCTGATCGAAAGTCGCAGGACCGTCCGCTCCGCTCCAAAAGGGCCAGAAGTAAGGCCGATTCGAGTACTCGGCTCTCGCAGGGGTCGCGCAGGGCACCGTCCAGTCCGATGCGCCGCAGCAGGCAATCCGTCAGACGGCGCCGGGCGGTGCCGAGACCGGGTGGGAACACCCTGGCCGGCCAGTCGGGCAGGACGTGCCCGGCTTCAGGAGGTCTCATGTGATGTCCGTCGTCCCTCTTCAGCTCCGGGCTGGGATGACACCGCGTGCGGTGGAAGCCATTGGGCGTCGAACCGCCCGGTTCGGTCGAGCCAGTACAAAGAAGCATTCACCACGTCGCAGATGGCGGCGGTGTAGGCGGCTACGGATGCGCGTGCCGGCGAGGGCACGCCTCGCCCGTCCGAAAGCTTCAGGGCGAGGCTGCGGAAGTCCTGCAGCCTGGCGTCTCGCATGCTCACGACCGCGTTACGCGACTCGGCGAAGGAGCAGCCCCGCTCGCGTTCCAGCACGGTCAGAAGGTTGTTCTGACCCCGTCTGCGGTCGGCCTCGGCGGAGGCCAGGTCGTTGGTCCAGCCGACGACATCGGCGCCGGCGCACCGCAACGCCCGCAGACGCGCTCCTTCAACACACTGCTCGGGCAGTTCAGGTGAAGGCGCTGCGGCCGTGCACTCCACGATGTCCGTCATCGGAAGGAGCGTGATGGTCCGTCGGCGCAGTGCCACGTAAGAATCCAGGGGCAGCTGATGACATCGCTCGCGGTGGACGGCTTCCTCGCACGTGGCCCGGCTGAAGTCGGTGTAGTCGGCGATGAACCGATCACGCCACCGTGGCGACATCCGCGGAGCTGTACGTCGCCACAGGTCGGCCAACGCCACCTCGGGACCTGTGCTGTCCGGCTGCGGTTCCTCCCCGGCGAGTACGCTGAGCAAGCGCTGCAGGACGGACTCGGCCCGCGAAGCCGACGTTCCCCGCGAGTCACGGTCGAAGTAGTCGTCGATCAGGCAGATGAATGCAGACCACTGGGCCGTCAACGCCACATCCGTCTCGTCTGCTGTCGGCACCATCCGCTCGGCGAGCACATCCAGCCCCATGGCCGCCAGTCGCTGCTGTTCCGAGGCGCTGCCCGCCAGACCTACCTGTTGCACCCAGAGCAGGAGCTGCCTCACATAGCTCGGTCGACTACCTTCAGGGGGCTCGGGGCACGAAGGACCGCCGCTCACGCCTGGTCCCCCTGGTCCGGCATCGGCGACGCGTCAACGCGTCCGGCGATCGTGGCCAAGGGAGTGCCGACCGGCAGCACCGTTACGGAACCGAACGCCTTCGTGAACGCAGTGGCGCCTCCGGCGGCCGCGAACTCCTGTGCCGCGGCGGAAGACAGACCCCACCTGACCTGGTCGCCGACGGCAGCCTGAGCGTCCGCAGCTACGGCAATGGGCACAGCTGCGGTCGAAGACCACACGCAGACCACAGCCGCGATGGACACAGCACGATGGCGCATGAAAAGCCCTTCCTCGACGAACCAACAGCATGACGTGTCGACTTCTCCCCACATCAGCCATATATGACTGCTGCATGAAGAAACCACGCAGAGGAGTGCACCGGGGCCGTGAGTTCGAGCCCCTCCAACACCAGGCGACAGGTCCTCGAACCACAGCTGCGCATGGCGGGCGAGCGGCGGCAGCGTACGTGCCGGATATTGCGTCCGGGCAGGCCATGGGCTAGTTGAGCTTCCTGGCGACGAGCCACCAACTCGCCGTGCTGCGGTAGACCGTCCGCGGTTGACCTGACCCGCCAGGCACTCCTCACGGTCGGCCGCGGGGTTTGGGACGGGAGGCCTCGGGTGGCGGCGGAGCAGGAGGGTGCGTAGCTCGATGATCGCGGTGCTGGTGGTGTCGGCGGCAACCCGGCGGTGCAGTCGAGCAGGACCCGTACGGCGAAGCCCGCTCGTACGCCGTCGAGCGCGGTGGCCTTCACGCAGTGGTCGGTGGCGATGCCGACGACATCGAGATCGCTGACGTCGCGGGCAGGCAGCCAATCGGCCAGTGACATGCCGTCCTGGGTCGAGCCCTCGAAACCGATGTGGTGGTCGCGGGTGGCGACGATGTGCGCGTAACTCCGGTCGGAGGGCCGGACCAGGTCGGCGATGGCGACGGCCCTGTCCGCACCGCCCTTCACCGGAATACTGCGGCCACGAGTCGCGCACCTGACCGAGAGTCCAGCACCTGGCGCAGCCGATGCGGACGTCCGCGGTCGGGGCATCCGGGTCGATCGGCGCCGGGGTGGAGCCTCCGTCGGCCGGACGCGCTATGAGGTCGAGCGCAGCGGCGCCCGCCCCAGCCCGGCACTCCATGCCGAGCGGGGGCAACACCGAGTCCGACCACACCTCAACAAGCGCCCTCGTGCGCCTGGTCGGCCCCTGGAGCTGACCGGACGGCTCGTCTGACGATGCCAGGCCGTCCTGGCATCCGTCAGACGATCACGCCGCTACGAGCCGCGATACTTTCGCCGCCGTTCAACCGAATTCATGCGTCGGGGCGGGTAGTTGCTGATGCTCCGTTCATCTCACGCTGCCGCCGGCGACGGGACGGCGGGAGGGTGGCCTGTGCCGCGTCGAGAAGGTGACGCAGGCGAAGGCCGTCCGGGGCGATGGCGGTGATGAGTGCGGCCGGGCCGACGAGCGGTGTCAGCACGCCCTGGCCGTCTTCCGGGGTGCCACCGAGCAGGTGGACTTCGGGGGGCGTCTGCTCGAAGGCCGGGTCGACGATGAGGAGTTGCCCGGTCGCGCGGCTGTCGGCGAGGACGGCTGGGCCGTCCCAGGCGGGTGCACCTGGTCCGTACTCGGCCTGCTGGTCCAGCAGAGTGCGCCCGCCGCGTCGCACGGTGAGACGAGTCGCTACATGGCCGGGCGGTTCTCCGGTGCGCCCGAGGACCTGTTCTTCGCGCAGTACGAGCCTCGCGGTGGGGGCGAGGTCGACGGTCCAGGTCTGCCGCAGATCACTGCCGGTCGCGCAGATCAACGGCTTGGGCAGCCACCGGAGCTGTGCGTGTTCTCCCACGGTGAGCCGCACGTCGTAGGTGGCGTGCTCGGGCGTTGGGCCCCGCAGGGCGAGGGTCGCGGCGGCGGAGGTGATATGCAGCACGGCGCCTTGCTGTGCGGTGGCTTCGATGCGCAGCCGGTCGCCGCCGAGGGGCGCACTCATGGCGCCGACGACGCATACCCGAGCCTCGGTCCCTCGTGAGCGCAGGCGCCGCAGTTCGAAAGGCCCGTCGCCGTCGAGGACGGGCACGGTGGTGGTGCCGCCTCTGGTGGCTGCCGAGATACGAGCGGTAGCCCGTACGCCTGCGGCACCCCGTTGGGCGACAGCCCTGGTTGGTGGGGTTACGAGGGTCATGCGGGGGCCGCGGTCCAGTCGGTGAGGCGTTCGCGGACCCAGTCGGCGACCGGTTTGATGCCGCCCTCGCTCTTGAGGGAGGTGAAGGCGACAGGGAGGTGACCACGCTGGGCCTTGGCATCGCGGGCCATGCCCTCAAGGTCGGAGCCGACGTGGGGGGCGAGGTCGGTCTTGTTGACGACGAGGAGGTCGGCGGTGGTGACGCCCGGGCCGCCCTTGCGCGGGATGTCGTCTCCGCCGGCCACGTCGATGACAAAGATCTGGCCGTCGACCAGCCCCTTGGAGAACGTGGCGGTGAGGTTGTCGCCGCCGGACTCCACCAGGACCAGGTCGAGAGAGCCAACCTCGTCCTCCAGGTCCTCGACGGCCTCGAGGTTGGCGGAGATGTCGTCGCGGATCGCGGTGTGCGGGCAGGCGCCGGTTTCGACGGCCTTGATGCGTTCGGGCGGCAGGACGGCTTCGCGAAGCAGGAAGTCGGCGTCCTCACGGGTGTAGATGTCGTTGGTGACCACGGCGATGGACAGCTCGTCGCACAGGGCCCGGCACAGGGCGGCGACGGTGGCGGTCTTGCCCGAGCCGACTGGCCCGCCCAGGCCGATGCGCAGGGCGCGTCGGGTACCGTCGGGGCGCTTCGGGCCGGGGGCGCTGTAGGTGTGCCTGTCGGGGAACGTCTCGTCGAGATCGTGATCGAGATGCACGCGTAACTCCTGTCGTTTCGTGGCTTCGTGGTATGGGTGATCAGGAGGCGAACAGGCGTACCGCCCAGGCGGCGTGCTGCTGCGCGGTGATGTCGAGCAGCGGCGCGGAGGCGGCGGGCAGCGCGTCCATCCCCTCCTTCGGGATGCGTTGGGCTGCGGCGGCGGCTGCGGCTGCGGTCTGGTCGAGGTCGAGGGCCAGGCGAGCGAGGAGAGCGGTGGCGTCGAACGGGTCCAGGCTCAGCAGCCGGACGGCCGCCGCGGCCGGCCCGCTGACTGCTTCGTACCCGGCGGCATACGCCGCGTCCAGCGGTGCCAGCCCGGCCGACCGGGCGGCCAGACCCAAGACCACCGGCTGGTGCGCGCCCTGTGGCCGGTGCGCGGCCAGTTGGTCCAGCTCAGCCGACGTCCAAGTGGCGCGGGCCGCCCGCATCATCTGCCGCCCGAGTTTGCGGGCGGTGGTCCGAAGGGCCTGCACTGGGGTGCGGGCGTCGGCGGCCTCGTCCAGCTCCAGCGGGTCGTGGCCGGCGGCAGCCGCGGCGGCCAGTGCCGCCGCGACCAGGCCCGCGGTGTGCAGCCGCCCCCGGCAGAAGTCCTCCAGCGACTCCGGATCCTTGATGCGGCCCGCGGCCACGGCCGGTTCGGCTCCGCCGGAGTGCGCGTGCCCTCCGGCGGGGAACCGGCCGTCGGCCAGGACGAGCAGCGCGGCGCGGTTCATGTTTCGCAGGTCACCTTTCATGCCTCTTCTTCATGGCTCGCTTCTGTGTCACCGTGTGGTGCCTCTTTCGGAAGCTCAGAAGAGGAAGTACCGCTGCGCCATGGGCAGTTCGGAAACGTAGGCGCGGTCGACGATCTGGCCGTCGACAAATGTCGTCACATCTGTCACCTTCGCGCCGCCCACGATGACCTCGTAGGTGTCAGGGTCGATCACGACGTCGGGGGTGGCGTTGTTCTCCTTCATGTCGGCCTTTTTGACCTGACGCGTGTCCTTGATGGCCTTGAACTGCTTGTTCAACTTGCGCCGTTCGGGGCGACCACTGTCGTCGGCCTGCTTTGTGGCGGCAGCAGTGGTCTTCTTGGTGCCGACGTGATCGGCCTGTCGGGCGGCGAACTTGTCGATGGCCCGTTGCGTGACGAAGTTGTAGGAGATGGTGCCCGGTGCCAGGCCCGTGGCTCCCCACATCGGGCGCGGCAGAACCGGCTGTGGGGTGGGAATGGAGGCGTTGGCGTCGCCCACCTGCCCGTACGCGATCTGTCCGCCCTTGATGACCATGTGGGGTTTGACCCCGAAGAACTTCGGCTCCCACAGCACCAGGTCGGCCAGCTTGCCGGTCTCCACCGACCCGACGACGGCGTCGATGCCCTGGGCGAGCGCCGGGTTGATGGTGTACTTCGCGACGTACCGGCGGGCGCGCCTGTTGTCGGCCAGAGGCTCCTCAGCCTCCGGCGTCTTATCCGCCGGCTTCTTCCCCTTCGCCTTCTTCTCCTCCGGCAGGTCCCCCTCCAGGAAACCGCGGCGTACCTTCATGACGTGCGCGGTCTGCCAAGTGCGCATGATCATCTCGCCGATGCGGCCCATGGCCTGAGCGTCCGAGGACATGATCGAGATGGCACCGAGGTCGTGCAGGATGTCCTCGGCGGCCATCGTGGAGGGCCGGATCCGGGAGTCCGCGAAGGCCAGGTCCTCCTCCACCTTCGGGTTGAGATGATGGCAGACCATCACCATGTCGAAGTGCTCCTTGACCGTGTTGACGGTCAGCGGCCGAGTGGGATTGGTGGAAGCGGGCAGCACATTCGGCTCGCTCACCATCTTGATCATGTCGGGGGCATGGCCACCGCCGGCGCCCTCGACATGGAAGACGTGGATGGAACGCTTCTTGATGGCGTCAATGGTGTCCTGGACGAAGCCGGCCTCGTTCAGCGAGTCAGCGTGGAGCGCGAGCTGGACGCCGGTCTTCTCGCAGACGTCCAGACACTTGCCGATGACGGCGGGGGTGGCACCCCAGTCCTCGTGAACCTTGAACCCGATGACACCGGCGTCCACCTGGTCGAGCATGGACTCCTCCGACATCGTGGCGCCCTTGCCGAGCAGCCCGATGTTGACCGGGAAGGCGTCCAGCGCCTCAAACGTACGGTCGACGTGCCAGGACCCGGGGGTGACGGTGGTGGCCGTGCTGCCCTCTGCCGGACCCGTGCCGCCGCCAATGAGAGTGGTGACGCCCGCGGCCAGCGCCTCATCGACCTGGTCGGGGCAGATGAAGTGGACGTGCGTGTCGATCCCGCCGGCGGTGAGGATCCTGCCCTTGCCCGCGACGACCTCCGTATCCGGACCGATGACGAAGTCGGTGGGCGTCGGACCGATGCCGTTGTGGCTTACCCCGTCCTCGTGCAGACGGTTCATGGTCTCGGGGTTGTACGCCTTGCCGAGCGCGACGATGTTGCCGTCACGGATGGCGACATCGGCCTTGACGATGCCCCAGTGATCCAGCACGACAGCGCCGGTGATGACGGTGTCGGGCGGCAGGACACGGCTCTCGGAAGCCTTGCTGTTCTTGTCCCTGCCCGGGTCACGCGCCGCGATGGACTGCCCCATCGATTCACGGATCACCTTGCCGCCGCCGAAGACCATCTCGTTGCCGCTGCGTCCGGGTCCGCCCGACCAGTCGTCCTCGATCTTGATCCGCAGTGCCGTGTCGGCGAGGCGGATACGGTCGCGCGTCGTCGGGCCGAACCGGTCCGCGTAGGCGGCGCGGGTCAGGGGGTCGAAAGGCTTCGGCTCTTCGGGGCAGCAGGAACAGTCGGGGCACTGCGCCATGGACGTCACACCTGCTTCTCGTCGAACGAACCCGTGGTGTTGTCGAGCGAGCCGTCGATCTTCTCGGGCAGGCCCTTGACCTTTCCGCGCAAACCATGGACCACGCGCTCACCCTCGATGGGCACGAGCTCGACCTTTTCGGTGATGCCGGGCTCGAACCGTACGGAGCTGCCAGCGGGGACGTTCAGACGCTTGCCCCACGCCTCCTGGCGAGTGAACTCCAGCCCGTCGTTGGCCTCGGCGAAGTGGTAGTGGGAACCGACCTGGATGGGGCGGTCGGTCGGGTTCGTGACCGTCAGCTTCGTGACCTCCTTCTCCTGTCTGTTGCGCTCGTTGAAGACCACGACCTCGTCTCCCTCGCGGGGGGAGAAGTCGACCTTCCCCGGACAGACGATCGGCTCTTCGTCCTTGCCCACTTCAGGAAAGGGATCGTGGATGGTGACCAGCTTCGTGCCGTCGGGGAATGTGGCCTCCACCTGCACGTTCTCGATCATCTCCGGGACGCCCTCCATGACCTCCTCCCGGGTCAGCAGCTTCCGCCCGGAAGACATGAGGTCGGCGACGGTCCTGCCGTCCCGGGCACCCTCATACACATGCACGGTCAACAGCGCCACTGTCTCGGGGTAGTTGAGCAACACCCCCCGGGCACGCCGCTTCTCGGCGACATCCGCCGCCACGTGGATCATCAGGCGTTCTTGTTCATGTGGAGTCAGATGCATAGGCCCGCCCTGCGCTCGCCCTGCCCAGAGCTTCTGTCCTGGGCTCTGCTGCTGGGACCTGACCATGACCACTGACAGCCCGAGACGGAGTCGCCACGACTTCGCTTCCGTGCCGTCCGTGCCGCACAGCTTCCTTGGTTGTCCGGCCCCAACGTCGTGAGACGAGCATGGTCACGCGGACGGGACCGGAAACTACACACCACCAGACCACGCTCGTATGAGTGACAGCCGGATCGATTCAGCTGAAATCGACTCACCGGGGTTTCATCGCGGCCAACTGGCTTTCCCGGCCTCGCAAGGCACAGAGATCTTGATTTGCGCGGGGGAACCCGGGATGGATGCCGCCGCGTCCGTGGGCGAGCTCGTCGGCCTGGTACGCGACATCGCCGCCTCCACGGTCTGGACAATCCTGAAGGAGGCCGGGTTCGCCCCGTCGCAGCAGCGCATGGACCGCTCCTGGGCTGCCTTCCTCAAAGCTCAGGCCACTGCGATCGTGGCCACAAACCCGCCAACGCCCGTCCGCTGCGCCCGTTACCCACGCCGGTCACCGACCCGACCAGATCGCCCGCCTCGACATACGAAGACGGGAGCGTCCGGGCGGCACCCTCAACGAGTACCGGCAATGCAGCGCGACCTGGACAGATGATATTTTCGGCAAGGGCAGCGCTGCGGTGCGGGCGGTAGACCGGAGCGGCGCAGGACGCGCCGGATCTTGGCGGCCGCGACCCGATGGCCGAGCCGCCGCAGCTCTCCTTGAATCCTGACGTACCCCCAGGTCGGGTTCTCTCGCGCCAAGCGCTGGATGAGCGCGACCGTCTCTCCCGGCAACGCTGGCCGACCGGGTCCGACCGCCGTCTGGCGCCACTTCCAGCGCACCAAACGCCGGTGCCAGGTCAGCAGCCTGCCCGGGGTGACCAGCCGATGGCGGCGCAAGGCGGATGGCAGGTGCCGTGCGAGGGCGGAGAACACGACACGATCAGCCCATGAGAGCCGCGGCCGCTCGACCTGCCGAAGTACAGCGGTAAGCAGCCCAGTAGTCGACAGAAGAAGGTAGAGCAGTCGCAGACCCACAATCACTGATCATGCCCGTACTCGGGCGATCACAAAGCTCCAGGTCAACCACCGTACGGCAATAGGGACACACTTCAGGGCTTCTGACTCCACCAAGGCGGCGGACCGGGACGACCACGCGTGCGCGGTCGCATCGGTCTGCCACAGAGTGCAGTTCCCCCGTTGAACTCATGCGGTGTTGTATCGGCCTGCTTCTACTCAGGCCATCCTGCGGACCGGCAACCGGCGCCACAGGCCATTCAGGTTGATACGGCCCCCGCACATCACGATGGCGGGGGCGGCTGCGTGCGGTCGGTGACTGTCACCGACCGCCCGTCACGTCAGTCGCCCCACGCCCCGGCGGCGGTGGCGTCCGTCACGAACTGGGCGAAGGGACGGGCCGGGCGGCCCAGCGCGGCGTGCACACCGTCGGACAGGTGGCTGTCCATGTCCCGTCGGATCGGGCCGACCGCGTCGGCGAAGTCGTCCGCGTCGGCCTTGGGCCAGCCCTCGGCGACCAGTTCCGCGACGAAGTCCTCGGGCGAGAGGGGCACATAGCGCACCGAGCGGCCGGTGGCCTCCGAGATGAGGGCCGCCGCCTCGCCGATGGTGAGCGCACTCGGCCCGGACAGCTCGTAGGTTTTGCCCACGTGGTTGTCCTCGGTCAGCGCCGCGACCGCGACCGCGGCGATGTCCTCGGCGTCTACGAAGCTTGCCGCGCCGTCACCGGCCGGCAGGCGCAGTTCGCCGGCGAGCACCGCGTCCCGGAAGAAGCCCTCACTGAAGTTCTGCGCGAACCACGCCGGCCTCACGATGGTCCACTCCAGGCCGCAGTTGCGCACGGCGTCCTCGCCGTCGATGTGCGTCTTGCCCGCGATGCTGTCCTCGCTGGCGTAGCCGGGGACGTCGGTGCCGCGGCCGGACAACAGCACGACGCGCTCGACACCCAGCTCCTTGGCGCGCTGGACGAACGGCCGCGTCAGCAGCTCTCCGTCCTGCGACACGATGAAGACCTTCTTCACGCCGTCAAGGGCGGCGTCCCACGTGTTCTGGTCCATCCAGTCGAATCGAGGGTCGCTGGAGCGCGACCCCACACGCACCGGGGCGCCCTTCGCGCGGAGCTGGGTCACGGCGCGTCCGCCGACTTTCCCCGTGCCGCCGGTGATCAGAATCGGGTGCTCAGTCATGTGCCCACCAAATCCTGCCTCGCCGAGCGAAACCATGGTTGAAACGCCCATGCCGATGTCCGAGCGTCTACCTTGGAAGGGTGGACACGTTAGCGGATCTGCTGGACGGGGTACGAGCACGCGGGGCTGTGTTCACCCGGACCGTCATGAACCCTCAGTGGTCCCTGCGCTTCGCGAGCGGCGCCCAGCTGACCCTGGTGGCCTCGCTCAACGGCAGCGTCTGGATCACGCCCGCCGACGGCGAGCCGATCGAGGTCGGCTCCGGTGACATCGCCGTCCTGCGCGGTCCCGCTCCGTACACCGTCGCCGAGAACCCCGCGTCGCCGCCCCAGCAGGTCATCACGAGCGCGGACTACTGCGCGCGCACCGCCCGTGCCGTCGCGCAAGGCGAGCCGCCCTCGACCCGCGTACGTGCGGTGTCGGCGAAGCGGGCTCGGCCCTCCTGATCAGCGGTGCCTACGAGGGACGGGCCGGAATCAGCGACCGCCTCCTGGATGCCCTCCCGCAATTCATCGTCGTACCAGAACGGGACAGCGACCGTTCGCTGCTGGCACTGGTCACGGAGGAATTGCGGCGTGACAAGCCCGGCCAGCAGGCCGTGTTGGATCGCCTGCTGGACCTGCTGCTGGTGTCCACTCTGCGTGCCTGGTTCGACCGCCCCCAGAACCACGCCCCCGTCTGGTACCGCACCACGGACGACTCCATCGTCGCGAGCGCGCTGCGGCTGATGCACGACCACCCCGCCCACCCGTGGACCGTGGCGACCCTCGCCGCCAAAGCGGGCGCCTCCAGGTCCGGTCTGGCCCGTCGATTCGCCCGCCACGTCGGTGAACCTCCCATGTCCTATCTGGCGTCGTGGCGCGTCGCCCTGGCCGCCGACCTGCTCCGCGACACGGATGCCACGGTGAGTTCCATCGCCTGCAAGGTCGGGTATTCCAACACCTTCGCGCTGAGCGTCGCCTTCAAGCGCTGCCGCGGCATCACGCCCACCCAACACCGTGCTACCGCAGTGCGTACCCGGGAACTGAGCATCTGACCGAAAGCAGCGGCACCACCGGAGGCACTGTCCAGGGGGCCCATCCGGCTGTCCGGAACATGCGAGAACCCCCGCGGCCTGCGCGGCCGCCGGGGTTCTCGGGTCTCGGGTCCGCCGAGTCGTCACATCCGCCCTGATGGGGGCAGGTGCGTCGGGTTTCCCGAAATCTGCCCGCGGCACAGCGGCTGTCAGCGCGTCATGATGATTGATCGTGCTTCGGCTACACGCCCTGCTTGGCGACCAGGCGCTTGTCGTTCTTCCGGCCCTTGCCGATCGCGGTCTTGCCCATGCCGGCGCGCTGGTGGAAGTCGCTGTCGGTCGCGCCGGGCAGCAGCGCTGTGACGGTGACGCCGCTGCCGCGCAGCTCTCAGAGGTCGGCCGCAACAGCACCACTCCGTCAGGCCATTTCACTCTTCAGCGCATGATGAACGGGGTCAGTCGAACTACTCAAGCGTGCCTTGCGGCGACATCGCCTCCAAGCTGCCACATCTCATAGTTCCCACATTCTGCCGTGATCTCGGCCGTCGACTGAGCCGCAGTGACGAAGTCATCTACTACCGGCGAGGTGTGCGATGCCGCCACCGCGAGGCACACCTGGTCGGGCGCCAGATCCGGGATGGGCACATAGACGACGTCCGGATGCGAGTAGAACACGGACGCCGAACGGGCCAGGAAGGAGATGCCCCGTCCGGCCGCGACATGCTCGAGCGTCTCGTCCACCCCGCGCACCTGGTACCCGGCGTTGGGGAGCGGGCGCTTGGTGGGCTGCGTGCTCGGGTCACCGTGCCAGACCAGCGGTTCGCCGGCCAGGTCGGCCTCGGTGACCTCCTCCTTGCCGGCAAACCGGTGTCCGGCGGGCAGTACCGCTACCCGCGGCTCGGTGTACAACGGGGTGACGCGCAGGCCGGCCTCGTCGATGGGCAGCCGCACATAGCCGACGTCGATGCGGCCGTCGAGCAGCATCGCAGCCTGGTCGTCCCCTTCGATCCGCTGCACGTCCACGACCACGTCCGGGTGCCGGTCCTCGAACGCATGGGCCGCCGGGATGACTGCAACGCCGGCCCGGAAACCGACCATCAGCCGCCGCTTGCCGCTGGCGGCCGCGGACACCCGGCGGCGGACCGCGTGGGTTGAGGCGAGCAGCGGACCGGCGTCGGCCAGCAGTTGCCGGCCCGCATCTGTCAGCTCTACGCCGTGGCGATCCCTGGTGAACAGCGAGGCGCCGAGATCCTGCTCGAGCGCGCGGATCTGCCGGCTGAGCACCGGCTGTGCGATGTGAAGCTCATCGGCGGCGCGGCCGAAATGCAGCCGGTCGGCCACGGTGACGAAGTAACGCAGTTTGCGCAGATCCAGATCCATAGAAATCTCCAGCCCGGTGATACCTCCAGGGTATCACCACGGCTTCAATAGGTCTTGGACGCCACTCAGACCCGATGGCAGCATGAAAAACAGGCGCTTAAGGGCGTCGAAGTGAATTCGGCACAAGAATTCGACACTGGAATTTGACAGCAGGGCCAAAGCCCGGAAAGCAGGAACACCGATGAGCAGCGTCAGGGACGGCCGGGGCCGCCCCGACCGGGGACATCGTGATCCTCGCCGCGCCGTACGCCGGCGCGGCGGCGGTGGTGAGGGAGTACGGGGACGCACTGCGCGGCAAGATCATCGTCGACCTCACCCACCCCGTAGCCCCCGACCTGCAGGGCTTCGTCGTCCCCGACGACAGTTCCGGCGCACAGGAGATCGCCAAGGCGGCTCCCGACGATGCCCATGTCGTCAAGGCGTTCAACACTGTGTTCTCCCACGTTCTGGCGGCTGGCCCGGCCGAGGACCGCCCTCTGGACGTGTTCATCGCCGGCGACGACGCGCAGGCGAAGGCACGCGTGTCGGCGTTCGTCGAGAGCCTGGGGCTGCGCCCCTGGGACACCGGGGAACTGTTCATGGCGCGAGCACTGGAGAACGTCGGCCTGCTGGAGCTGGGCCTCATGAACCACTCCGTCAAGCACACCAATTTCTCCCTCGGCATCACCCTTCTCGGCTGAGCACGCCCCTACCACTACCTCTCGTGCCGCATTACGCCAGCTCACTTACGGCACGGGAAGACCCTGCACCTACCCTCACAAGGACAGTTAAATGCGCGTATTCGTCGCTGGGGGGACCGGCCATTCCGGTTCGTACATCATCCCCGAGCTCATCGCCGCCGGGCACGAGGTCACCGGCCTGGCCCGATCGGACACGGCCGCGGAGGCCCTGTCCGCGCTCGGCGCGAAGGTGCGCCGCGGCGACCTTCAGGATCTCGACGGGCTCAAGGAGGCAGCCTCGGGCTCCGATGGCGTCATCCACGTCGCCCACAGGCAGGATCTGCTTCCGTCCGGCGGGATGGACGCCGTGGCCGCTGCGGAGCTCCCGATCATGCTCGCGTACGGCGAGGCACTCGCGGGAACCGGAAAGCCGCTGGTCACGGCGGGAAGCATCGGCTCGCCCGGGAACCTGGAGCGGCCGGCCACCGAGGAGGACCCGGCCCTCCCCGCCGGCGAGGAGCACAAGGGCACCCTGCGGGTCCGCAACGTCGTGGAAAGGGCCGTTGTCGACCTCGCCGAGCAGGGGGTGCGGTCTTCGGTCGTGCGGCTCGCCACCATCGCCCACAGCACGACCGATCGTGCCGGCTTCCTCCCCACGCTGATCGCGCTCGCGAAGGAGAAGGGCTTCGTCGGCTACCCCGGAGACGGCGCGAACCTGTGGAACGCCGTGCACATCCGCGATGCCGCCACCTTGTTCCGCCTGGCGCTGGAGAAGGGTCCGGCCGGCAAATACTGGCACGCGGTCGAGGACGGGGGCATCACATTCCGCGACATCGCCGAGGCCATCGCCGGCCGCCTGGGCCTGCCCGCCGTGAGCGTTCCCAACGATGCCCTGATGACGCCGGGGTACTTCGGGTTCCTCACGAATATCGTCACGCAGAGCTACCCGGCGTCCAACCTCATCACCCGCCGGACCCTCGGCTGGGAACCCGCTCAACCCAGCCTGCTCACCGATCTGGACAACGGCCATTACTTCCCCGCCGGCTGACGTCGGGAACCCGGATCGTAACGAGCCCGGCAACCGGCAAGTTCGGCTCTTCTGAAGGACGTTGAGATTATGACAACTGTGGGATTCATCGGAAGCGGAAGCATCGGCAAGACCCTCGCGCGACTCGCTGTCAGGGCCGGGCACCAGGTGGTGCTCAGCAACTCGCGCGGTCCCGAAACGCTCGTGGACACGGCCGAGGAACTGGGGCCGCAGGCGTCCGCGGCGACGAGCGAAGAGGCCGCGGCGGCCGGTGACATCGTCGTGGTCACGGTGCCGGTGAGCGCCTTCCCCCACGTGCCCGCCGCGCCACTGGCCGGGAAGACGGTCATCGACACCTGCAACTACGGCCCCGAGCGTGACGGGCACATCCCCGAGCTCGACAGCAAGTCCCTCACCTCAAGCGAGCTGCTTCTGCGGTACATCCCGGACGCCATGCTCGTGAAAGCGTTCAACAACATCTTCTACAAGCACCTGCTGTCACTCGCCCGCCCGGCAGGGGCGGCCGACCGCTCCTACCTGCCGATCGCCGGGGACTCCGCGCCGGCGAAGGCGGCGGTGACCGAATTCATCGACTCCATCGGCTACAGCGTGGTAGACGCGGGAACCCTGGCCGACAGCTGGCGGCAGGCGACGGGCACGCCGGTGTGGGGAACACCGTACGGGCCGTTCTCGAACGAGAAGGGCCAGCCGGTCGGCGAGGACGCCATCCGCGCGGCACTGGCCACCGCAACGCGGTAACCGTCAATTAACGCGGACCGTGATGCGGTCCGGCCGTGCCATGCCCCCGCCCGGGAGATACCGGGCGGGGGCATATTTCGCGTGCAAGGGCGTCGAATCCAGCGAAGTGTTTGCCCCTGCGTCTCATCGCGCGGAGTCAGGTTTGACGTCGCTGGGTCAGATCGCGGACTGCTCCCTGGGCGGCCAACTGCCCGCGCAGATTCGTGTTGGCCTCCTTGAGCTGGTGGTTCTCGATCTCCAGGACCTGGACGATCCGGGCCAAGAGCTGCCTCCACAACGAAACACCGCCGAGAAGGCACACAACCCCGCACCGAGAACCCCCTGGATCGCCTGCCGTAACCCACTTGACCGGCCCCAAACGCACTTGACCGTTCAGCAGAGGAGGACGCGCTGTGCGGCCGACCACCGCCGCAAAGCCCGACCGCTCCTACGTCGACATCACCAGCTTCGAGACGGACATGTCCAACTTCCTCGGCGCACTCGTCGGGGTCGTCCCGCGCGGCCCTGTGGTGTGGACGTCGAGGAAACCGAAGCCCTGAGCGATCTGCACGGGGCGGCGTGACCGGCGCACGCACGGACCGGGAACGCCGAGAACTGCTGCACCTGACGCAGCGAGCAGCTCCTCGCCTTGGCGTACTCCATGCTCACCTTCGGCGAAATGCCGAAGCAGGCATCTCGCGGGACTGTGACACAGGCATACAGCGGCCCCATCGGCTGCGCGACAAACTGGCCCACGTACCGCACCGAAAGCTCAACGCCGACACGTACTCGCCGCCTCCGTCCCTGGCGGGTTGCGGTGGGGAGACGGTGCCCCCACCCGGTCTCCGTGCACGTCACCTCGCCGTCGCTGCGATCACCTCATCGCACCTCCCTCGCGTACGGCGCGACGGTGATCCGGTCGATCAGTGGCGCGTAACGGGAGCGGAGCAGCACCCCCGGGAAGGTGTCCGAGGCGTAAGTGGTGCCGTCGAAGTTCGGGAGTTCCTCGGAGCGGAGGGTGAGCGTGTTCTGTCCCTTCTTGAGCTGGACGGGGACGGTCAGCTCCCAGAAGTTGTTCTGGTGAAAGGTGTGCGGAAAGCTGACGCGCCGTGTCCTGGCGCCGTTGACGGTGAGGTCGGCGTGGCGGGCGAGTGGGTCCGGGTTGTAGTGGGTGGCCGGGGACTGCTCGGGGTTGGAGTACCGGATGCGCAGCGCGTACAGGCCGGCCTTGTCCGCGGCGACGGTGAACGTGGCCGTGTTGCCGTTGCCCGGGTCGCCGCCGATCCCGGTGATCGCCGTGCCGTCCGTGGCCAGCGAGAGCTGGGCCGGCGTGGCCGAGCCGGCGAGCTCGGCGTCCTGTGCCTCGTACGTACGCGCCTTGAGGTTGCCCTCGGTGGGCGTCACCGTGAGCCGGTCGACGAGGGTGGTGGCCGAACCTCCGGTCACCGTCACCTTGTTGACGCCGCCGGACAGAGAGACCGCCACGCTGTTCCCACCCTTGTCCAGGCGCAGGACGTCCTGGCCGTTGACGGCGAGCCGGGCGCCCGAGCCTTGCAGGGTGTCGACCTCGAGGGTGGCCTCGCGGTCGGCGGGTGAGTAGACCCAGAACGTGGCGGTCCCGTTCTTCGGGAGCCGGGCCGCGCCCGAGCCGGATGCGGGGGTCCTGGCGTGCTTCGGCAGGTCGTAGACGGGTTGCGCTCGGCCGTCCAGCCAGGCCAGTTCGCCCTCGTACACCTGGGTGGCGGCCGAAGCCTCGGGGAGGGAGAGGGTGAGGCGGTCGACGATGGCGTCACCCTTGGTGGCACGCTTGCCGTCGAGGCTTTTTGCGGCGAGCGTCAGGGTGTGCTTGCCCTTGGTGAGCTTCACCTTGGTGCCGGTGTGGTCCCACACCACCCACTTGTAGGCCAGCGGCAGGTGCAGCTCCTGCTCGCTGTCCGCCTTGCCGTCCACGCGCAGGAAGACGTTGGTGGGGCCCTGATCCTTCACCTTGTCGGAGGTGTTGAGGGAGTTGGCGAAAGCGCTCACGTCGTAGGTACCGTCCTGCGGTACGTCCACCGTGAAGTCGAGCGTGACGTCCGAGCCGGTGCGCAGGCCGCCCACGTCGTAGCCGCCGGATGTGTAGAACTTCGACACGTCGCGGGGCGAGCCCTCCGGGCCGTTCTTGGAGTAGCCGGAGCCGGTGTGGGCGGCGTCCTCCGCCTCGTACGACGCCTGCCAGCGCGTGGGTGGGGTCTGCGTGCCTTTCGCCTTCCCGGCCGGGCTGAGGACGATCTCGTACGCCGAGGACTCCTTCAGCTTCGGCAGCGCGCCGTCGCCGAAGTCGACGACCACCGTGCCGTCGTCACCGACCTTCAGGTTCTGCTCGGTGAGCAGCTTCGGGCCGGAGTTGTCGCCCACCTGCCCGCTCCAGTCGATCTCCTTCACCCAGGC
The DNA here is from genome assembly GCF_042958345.1 of Streptomyces sp. NPDC007983. Taxonomy (NCBI): domain Bacteria; kingdom Bacillati; phylum Actinomycetota; class Actinomycetes; order Kitasatosporales; family Streptomycetaceae; genus Streptomyces; species Streptomyces sp. NPDC007983. The sequence continues at coordinate 91,901 of NZ_JBIBJI010000021.1, read as the reverse complement.
GTGCACACGGTCCCCGAAGAGCTTCTTCGGGACGCCCGCGAAGGTGATGTGGCCCTTGCCGGTGGAGCCGCCGAAGATCAGCCGGGACTGCTTCTTCTTCTCATCGAGTGTGGCGACGCCCTGCATGGTGTAGTTCTCGCCGGGGAACGGCGGGGTCACCTTCACGGTGCGCCCACTCATCGAGGCGTACGAGTTGAGCAGCCACCACTGGCCGTTGCCGCGGCCCGACTGCACCGCGGAGTCGGAGAGGTTGCCGTCGATGTTCCAGTACGCGATGTCGGCGTCGACCTTGGACTCCTCGATCGCGGACACCCACTGGATCATCTGGCCGGGGACGGAGGTGTGGTAGTTGAAGGCGTACTCGTTGATGTTGATGGGGAGCTGAGTGCCCTCCTTGCCGGTGCCCTTGAACAGCTCCTTCTCCCACGCCCGGTATGTGGCGACGCTCCCGCGCACCGCCTCCGGGTGGCTCAGCTCGTGCCAGGTGATGACCTCGGGGAGGGTGTTGGCGGCCAGGGCGTGGCTGAGGAAGCCCTTCACCTGGTTGTAGAGGACGCTGGTGTTGGGGCCGGCTATGCGGGCGTCGGGCATCTTGCTCTTGATGAGCTTGTAGAAGTCGTCCCAAGCGGCGAAGAAGTCGTCCGGGTCGTCGAGCCAGCTGACCTTGTTGTAGCTCCACTCGCCGGTGCCGAACATGTTGCCCTCGGGCTCGTTGAACGGCACGAAGACGATGTTGTCCTGGTACCGCTCGGGCAGCTTCAGGACCTGGTCGACCTGCTTGGCGATCTTCGCCCGGTAGAGCTTGAGCTTCTCCTGCGGGGTGTCGCCCGGCCACTGGTACGGGAAGCCGCGGTGGATGTCGGTCATGTAGATGTACACGTCACCGTCGGTGGAGTCGGCCAGTGGCTTGACCACCTCCAGCGCGTCAGCACCGGGGTGCTGCGGGCCGTCCTGCGCCTTGGTGGAGACCGTGCGCAGGCCCATGCCCTCCATGAGGTTGTTGGTGGGGACGCCGTCCCCGTACACCCCGTAGAGGGTGCCGGAGCCGCCACCGTGGAACGCGCCGGTGGCCGAGCCGAGGTCGACGGTGAGCTGCCCCTCGCGGACCACGGTGACGGTTGCCTTCACCTTGCGTCCGGCCGCGGCTCCGGCCACGGTGAAGGTGCCCGGCTGTGCGTACTTCTCGGACGGCACGGCGTCCCAGGTGATCGGTGTGTCGCGGTCGTAGCCGTCGGAGAAGGACGAGCGGACCGATGCGGGCAGGGACGGGGCCGTTCCGGTGGTGGTGCGGGCCTCGAAGGAGGTCCGTGAGACCTGCTGGAGCGTGGGGACGTTCCCGACCGTGCCGGCCACCTGCTCGGCGCTCAGCGCCGTGTGCCACACGGTGAAGTCGTCGATCGCGCCCTTGAGCAGCGGATCAGGATAGAAGGACTTGCCGATGTAGCCGGCGGTCGCGGCCGAACTGTCCAACATCTCCCTGGCCTTGGTGGTCGTCGCGACGGAGGACACCGCCACGCCGTCGAGGTAGGTGGTGAGCCTGCCGGCGGAGGTGTCGAGGGTGACGGTAACCGTCCGCCATGTGTCGGAGGGGAGCGCCGCGTACCCGGAGACCTCGTCCTCCGCGCCCCCTCCGCCGGTGGTCACGGCGGTGCGCAGCACCTCGCCGTTGGACGGGGTGGTGAAGAGGTACTTGGTGGTGTCGGTGCCCAGATCGAAGATCCGCTGCCAGGACGACGTGTCGCTGCCCCACTTCACCCGGGCGGATATCGTCAGGTCGGCCGCTTCGCCGACCACTTCACGGGGCAGCCGGACGTACGCGCCGTCGGAAGTGGGCGCCCCGCCGGGCAGGGCGAGCGCCTTGCCTCCGTCCGTGCCCGTGACAGACCTGGCGGTGGAGCCGTTCACCAGGCTCGCCGTCAGGCCGTTGCCGGAACTGTCGGCGATCTTCCCGGACGCGAGGTCGTCCTGGTCGAAGGTGTAGCGGGCCGTGGGCTGGGGCGTATCGGTCGCTTGTGCGGGTACGGCCGGTGCGGCCAGCATGCCCGCACCGAGGGCCAGGGCCACGGCGGCCGGGGCCCGGCGCCGGGCTGATCTGTCAGCGGATGGCATGGATTGCGTCCTCAAATCTTTGAGTAACGGGTTCCGGTCGGCCCGCCTCGGCCGGCTGCTCGTGCGCATGCCGTTGCCAGTGAGGAGAGTCCGAGGTGACGCGCTGTCGAAACGGTTTCGTCGAATGCCCCGAGGCAAGGGGGCTTACGACATGGAAGCAAGAGTCCTCGGTGCCGCGACGCCCGGCACGGCCGCTCGCCCCGTTGCCGAAACGTCCTGGTAGCTCCTCCCCCACGATCGGTCTCACTCGCGACGGAAGGATCACTTCATCGAACCGGTTCGCAGGAAGCTAGCATCGAGAAAACCTCTCAGCAATACCGCTGACACAAGCGAAGTCCGCGGATCCTCCAGGTTCGAGGGCCGTTACGAGAAGTGTCGTTTCAGGTGTTGACAGTCGCCCGACCTGTTCCTACGTTCACTTCACGCGAACCGGTTCGACGACCGGTGGCCATTTTCTCCCCAACCCCCTGCCCACGCGAGTCAGGCACTCTGCCCCCACCGGACACCGAACCGGTTCGAGCAAGGAGTTTCCCGTGAACATCGGTGAGATCGCCCGACGGGCCGGTGTCTCGCGGAGCACCGTGTCCTACGCGCTGAGCGGCAAACGCCCCGTCTCGGATGACACCCGCCGGAAGATCCAGGAGGTCATCGACAAGCTGGGCTACCGGCCCAACGCCAGTGCGCGCGCCCTGGCCAACGGCCGGACCAGCACAATCGGCCTGGTCTTCCCGCCGGCGGGCAACCACTACACCGGGATGCAGCTGGATTTCATCGGCAGTGTCGTGGAGGCCGCCGCGGCCCACGACTACGACGTGCTGCTCTCCCCGAGCGGCGTCGACAGTGATCGCTCGTTCCAGCGGCTGCTGGCGGAACGGCGCGTCGACGGCGCCATCCTCATGGAGATCAGGCTGGAGGACGACCGGGTCGATCACCTGGCCGCCCTGGACCTCCCCTCCGTCGCCATCGGCCGCACCGCCCATCCGGAGCGCGGCTGGTGGGTCGGCCTCGACCACACCGCACTGACGGCGGCCTGCGTCCACCACCTCGCCGACCTCGGCCACCGCAGGGTCGCCTTCGTCAACCGGCCCGAGCAGCTCCTGCGGGCCGGGTACGAGTCCGCGCACCGGGGGCTGGACGGCTTCACCAAGGCGGCGGCCGAGCGTGGCCTCACGGAGCGGACGTACAGCTGCGGGGACGATGCCGCGTCGGGACAGGCATGCCTGGAGCGGATCCTGCGGGACGACCCGGACACCACGGGCCTGGTCACACTGAACGAGGCGGCCCTGGGCGGCCTCTACCGGGGGCTCGCCCAGGCCGGCCGCCATGTGCCGCGCGACTTCTCCGTCACCGGTGTCGTGGCCGGCCGCTGGGCGGAGACGGTGACCCCGCAGCTCACCGCGGCGGACGTACCGGCGGAGGCGATGGGCCGTCGCGCCGTCGACCTGCTCGTCGAGCGGCTCGACAACCCCGACGCGCCGGCTCGGCACCACCTGCTCGCGCCGCCGATCTCCTTGCGGGCCAGCACCGGGCCCGCCGCCGGCACCCCCTGAGGACGAAGCCCCGGCCTCCGCCACACACTCCACCGGCAACAACAACCAGGAGTGGAACGCCATCATGGCCACCGCCGTCGTGGCGTCACTGCCCGCCGCGGTGATCCTCATCCTCGCCCTGCGCTATGTGGCCGCCGGTGTGACCGCCGGCGCCGTCAAGGACTGAGCCCTCCCCGTCCCATCCCGTCACGACCGAGCCGCCTGGATGTCAGCCGGCCGATGCCTCCTGCTCCAGAAACGAGTCAGCGTCATGACCGCCGCCCGACCCGGTCCGGCCTTCTCCGTCCACGACATCCCGTTCAGTACGCACGGATCCTGGTTCGGCATCTCGCCCGTGGTGGCGGAGAAGACCCGTGCCGAGGACCTCCACCTCGTCTCGCACCAGAACGGCATGCACGCCGTCCTGCGGCTGACCCCCCTGGCCACAGCGACGGGCGACCGCGCCGAAACGCGCGTCGAGGCCACTGCGGGCCTGCTCAGCTGGATCGGTGAAGGCGGGCGCGTCGACCTCGCCTACGAGTCGCCGGACACCGTACGCCTGCGAGGGAGCGGCCTGGGCATCGGCGTCCGTGCCGCCGCGCAGGTCCTGACCCCGTTCAGCGGAACGTACTTCTTCGACGATCCGGCGACAGGCACGCATGTGTTCACGTCGTACGAGACCGGACGCCGTTACCGCGTCACCGTGCTGTCCGGCACCGTCACCGGCACGTCCGGGGCCCAGGCGCTGGGCAGCGCGGACCGCGGTCTCATCGTGACCGCGGAGGCGGACGGCGTCTGGGAGCTCGCGATCCAGGAACTCGACACCGCCCGCCCCCCGTACACGTCCTCGGCGGCCTTCGACGAGGTCGTGGAGACAGCACGGAGATCCTTCGCGGTCTTCGTCGACGCAGTGGCCCCCTGGCGCTCGTCCGCCACCCCGGCCGCCGAACTCGCCGCCTACGTCCTCTGGTCGGCGACCGTACGACCCACGGGTCTGGTCACTCGTCCCGCCGTGCTGATGTCCAAGCACTGGATGGACAAGGTCTGGAGCTGGGACCACTGCTTCAACGCCCTCGCCCTGGCAGCCGGCTGCCCCGAGCTGGCCCTGGACCAGTTCGCCCTGCCCTTCGACCACCAGGACGACAGCGGCGCCCTGCCCGACTCGGTCACCCACTCCGAGGTGCTCCACAACTTTGTCAAGCCTCCCATCCACGGCTGGGCCTTCGGCCACCTGCGCCGCCGGCTGCCGACGCCGCCCGGCCTGGCCCAACTGGCCGAGGTGTACGACAGGCTGGAACGCTGGACGGACTTCTGGCTCACCGCGCGTCGCGCCCCCGGCGCCGAACTGGCCCACTACCAGCACGGCAACGACAGCGGCTGGGACAACGCCACCACCTTCGGCCCCGAGCGGGTCGTTGTCACCGCCGACCTGTCCGCCTTCCTGGTCCTCCAGCTGCGCGAACTCGCTCAGCTGGCCGAGGAGCTGGGCAAGCAGGATGAGGTGGGCCGGTGGACGCGGGCCGCCGAGGAGATCCAGGCCGCGCTGCTCGACCAGCTCTGGGCCGGAGACAGGTTCCTCGCCAAGGGGGCCCGCACCGGGGACGCCTGGAGCAGCTCCAGCCTCCTCGACCTGATGCCCGTCGTGCTGGGCGAACACCTGCCCGGTGACGTCAGCAGCGCGCTCGCCGACCACATCAAGGCCCACCTGACGCCGTACGGCCTCGCCACCGAACTGACCACCTCCCCGTACTACCTCGCCGACGGCTACTGGCGCGGCCCGATTTGGGCCCCCGCCACCGTCCTCATCGAGGACGGACTGCGCCGAGCCGGCCACCAGCGCCTCGCGGACGACATCAGCACCCGCTTCCGCGCCCTGTGCGAAACCCACGGCTTCGCTGAGAACTTCGACGCCCTCACCGGAACGGGCCTGCGCGACCGCGCCTACACCTGGACCGCCAGCAGCTACCTCCTCCTCGCCGAAGCACACGCACACGTACACCGAGACGGCCGCTGACCGGCCGCCTCCCTGGAGCCACGGGACCGGACGGCCCCGCCCCCAGGAGCCGCACCACGCCAACACCAGATCACCGTGCTGGAACGCCAACTCGGCAAGGACAAGATCCGGTTCCTCCTCACACGACGCCATGCCGCCTCCTGCCGGCCCAAACGCCCGGGACGACCACGCACACGCCGCTTGTACTGCGAGAACCCGGCCTGTTCGAAAGTCTCGTTCGCCGAGCAGCTCGAGGGATTCACGGTGCGCTACCGGCGCCGCCCTGCGACGTTGAACGCCAAACTCAGTCGCGGTTCTCCCAGAACAGTCTTTCCTTCCTGTCCGGATCGGTGACGATCCGGCACCTGGCGTCGGGCCACATCGTGGAACGGTCGGTCAGGGTGTAGGCGGGCCATCTCGGGCACGCCCTCCGCCGTGGGGCGGCCCGTGTGAGCGAAGCCCGCCCACAGTCCCTCATATGCCGTGCGGTCGCCAGCCGTCCCGGCGACTGATCCACGTTGAGGATGTAGTCGAGGTTCTTGTCGGTGTTGGCGAATTTGAGGTTGATGTCCGACGCGTGCGGTGAGCCGACGGGGAAATCGGTGCCGGGCACCAGGGTCGGGCTCGGGTAGGCGAGCTGGTACATGAATACGGGCGCGGCGTGCTGAGCCCGTTTGGCCTCCGCGATCTTGACCGCGTCGCGCCAGATGGGCGAGGTGGTGATCGCGAAGTAGAGCTGTGCCGACGTCGCGCCGGGCCGCGACGCATGGAAGGTCCCGATGATCTGGTCGAGTTCGGCGCCCTGATACGTGCTGCTCAGTCTGCTGCGCAGGCCGGCCTCGTCGATCCTGAAGATGCCGGGCGGCCCGAAAAGGCTGAAGAACACCGTTTCGTCACGGCAGGTGCCGCACATCAGCGGCTTATCGGCCGAGAAGGGCGCGGCGCCGTCGGCGAAGGGGTGCCGCGGGATGACGGTGCCGTCGACGAAGGCGCCGAAGCCGGGGAGCGGGCCAGGGTCGCCCCACGGCGGGGCGCCGTTCGCGGCTTCGGACTGCTGGATCTCGAGCAGCCTCGCGGCCGGAATGTCATGGAGCCGGGGACCGACCGAGGCTGGGCGGAAGCCGGCACGGTTGCGCCGCGCGCTGGTCGGCCTGCCGCTGCCGAAGGCCGCCGACGGAGCGCCGGGCCGTTGAACAGGGGTCGTGGGCTGCCGTCCGGTGCAGCAAGCTCCTGAAGGCATCCGGGCCTGCGTGATCAGGGCTGATCGCTGATGGTTCGGCAGGCCGCGATGAACAGGGTGTAGCACAGGTCGATCAGTTCTTCGACGGTGGCGTTCTGGTGGCCGAGCGTCCAGTCCACGAGGAGTTCGTTGACTCCGCCGACCAGGCTCATCGTGGTCATGGCGAGCCGGCTGGAGGAGGCTTCCGGGCCAGGGTGCGGTCCGACGACCGCGGCGACCATCGCGGCGAATTCGTGCAGGACCTCACGGCGGCGCACTTCGAGGCGGGGGCTGGCGCCCACGACCTCGATGAGCACCAGGCGGGCCTTGCGGGCGTCGCCGGCCAGAGTGCGGATGAAGACCTCGAGGCCGGCGCGCAGCTGGGCGTCGACATCGGGGGCGGCAGCGGCTGCGGCCTGCGCGGTTTCGGCTGTGATCGTAGCGATCAGCTCGTTGTAGACCCCGGCGAGAAGGTCTTCGCGGTCGCGGAACGACTCGTAGAAGTAGCGCTCGGTCAGTCCGGCATGCGAGCACACCTGCTTGACGGAGACCGAGGCGTATCCGGCCGTGCCGAACAGGTCGAGGCCCGCCTGGATGAGGCGGGTGCGGCGCTCCTGCTGTCGTTGCGCCGCATCGCGTCCGCCGTAGCGCCGCCCGACGGTCGGTGTGCCGGTCATGTCTTCCCTTCGCAGAGGTGTTGACACCGGTGTGCTCTGAACTGACACTCTAGCTTGTCAGTTCATCTGACACGGCATCTTGTCAGACACGCGTGGGGGCCGCTTGCCGCTCAGCGTTCCGCTCATGCTCAGGGCAAGGAAGGGGCTCGACCGTGGCAGCACCGCCCAGGAACCCGTACACGTTCAGCCGAAGAGACCGCGACAGGCTCCCCCGCACAGAACCGCTGACCGACCGAGTGATCGCGGTCACCGGGGCGGGCCGCGGAATCGGGCGTGCCGTCGCAACCCGGCTCGCCGCAGCCGGAGCCGCCGTGGCGATCGGCGATCTCGACGCGGAGCTTGCCATGGAGACGGCTGATGCCATCGGCGCGCATCCCGGTGGCCGACTGCTCGGGCTGTCTCTCGACGTCACCGACACACATTCCTTCGAAGACTTCCTGCGCACCGTTGAGACCCAGCTGGGGCCGATCGACGTACTGATCAACAACGCCGGAATCATGTGGGTGGGCCCGTTCGAGGAAGAGCCGGAGGAAGCCGCCCTGCGCCAGTTCGACGTCAACGTCCACGGCGTACTGCGTGGGATGAAACTCGTGATCCCGGGGATGCGGAAACGCGGTCGCGGCCACGTAGTGAACATCGCCTCCGCCGCCAGCAAGGTCGCCCCGGCCGGCGAAGCGACCTACGCGGCGACGAAGCACGCCATCCACGGCTACAGCACAGCCGTCCGCGCCGAACTGCGCGGCACTGGCGTGCACGTGTCTTTGGTGATGCCCGGTGTCGTGGACACCGAGCTGGCCGTGGGCACCGCGACCGGCCCCGCTCTACGCCTGACGACAGATCAGGTAGCCGACGCGGTGCTGGACGTCGTGCTGCGCCCTCGGTTCGAGGTCTTCATTCCCCGCCAGATAGCCGCCCTGACCCGGTTGGCCGCGCTGCTGCCAGGCCGTGCCCGCGACGCCCTGCATCACCTCCTTGTCCCCGACCAACTCGCCGCCCTGTCCGACCGGGCGGTCCGCGCGGCCTACGAGCAGCGCACCCGGACCGCTCGCCATCCCGAAAGATGAGCCCGTGACCACCACGCCCAAGCCGACGCCCAGCGCGAAAGCCCAGGACGCCGCCGCTCCGCGTCCCATCCCCGAATTAGCAGGTGTCCACGACGTATGGCCCCGCGGTGACCGGCTGCGCGCCGTGCGCCGCGCCGCGGCCACCTACCGTGAGCGGTTCGTCCAGCAGGGCCGCATCCACGCCGTCCGCAGTTTCGACATCGCCGCCGCCCCGTACCCGACCCGTTTCGGCTTCCACGGTGCCGCGCTCGCCGTCAACCCATTCGTGAGCATTGTCAACCGGATGCTCGTCGTGCAGTTCGACGGCTTCGACGGTGAGCTGAAAACACTGGTGTGGGAGCCGACCGTCGCCGCCGGAACGGCTCAAGCGCCGTTCTACGCCCAGCTCAAGCGTCTGGCGGGGGACTTTCTCACCGACCACGTCTTCGCCCGCTACTACCAGGACCCGAACACCGTCCTGCCCTCCTGCGGTCTGCGACCCGAGGACGTGGACTTCGTCAGCTTCGACCACCTGCACGTCCAGGACGTGCGCATGATCATGGGAAGTACCAGCACCATTCCCGGCGAACGGGCGCCCCGCGAAGCGCTGTTCCCGCGCGCCCGGCTGTTGGTGCACCGCAGGGAGCTGGGCACCTTCGAATCGACGCATCCGATGCAGTGGGCCTGGTACGTCGACGGAGGCATGGACGGGGTACCGGGCGAGCGCATCACCGCCTTCGACGGCGATGTCGAACTCGGTGTCGGCGTCAGCCTGCTGTGGACCCCCGGCCATACGGACGGCAACCACTCCCTGGTGCTGAACACCCCCGACGGGGTGTGGGTCTCCTCCGAGAACGGCATCTCGGCCGACAACTGGCAGCCCGAGCTCTCCCGCATCCCCGGGGTGCGCCGCCACGCCGCGTTCTACGGCCGTGAGGTGGTGCCCAACGCCAACACCCTGGAGGACTCCCTCGACCAGTACGACTCCATGGTCAAGGAGAAGACCCTCGCCGGCCCCAGCCGGCGCGATCCGCGCTGGCTGCAGATCCTGCCCTCCTCGGAGCTGGCCCCCTTCAAGCGGCAGTGGCCGGTGCTGCCCAGCTTCACCCACGGCGGTCTGAACTACGGCGAACTGACCCCTGCCGGTGGTGGCCGATGACCGGCCCGGCCGCCCGCCGGATCGCCGCGGACGGCGTGGAGTTGGCCGCCTACCAATGGGGAGCGTCCGCGGCTCCTCCAGTGGTGCTGGTCCACGGCTATCCGGACACCAGCGCCGTGTGGCGCCCGGTCGCCGAGCGCCTGGCCGACCGCTTCCACGTCACCGCCTTCGACGTGCGGGGAGCCGGTGCCTCCCACCGGCCCAGGGGTCTGCGCGCCTACCGGATGTCCCACCTGGAAGCCGACCTGGAGGCGGTTCTCGACGCCGTGAGCCCCGACCGCCCGGTGCACCTGGTCGGACACGACTGGGGATCGATCCACTCCTGGGAGTCGGTCACCGGCACCCGCCTGGCCGGGCGGATCGCCTCGTTCACCTCAATCTCCGGACCCAGCCTGGACCACGTCGGCCACTTGATCCGTGCCCGCCTTCGGCCGCGGCATCCGGATCTGCCGAAGATGCTGCGGCAGGCCGCACGGTCCTGGTACATCGCCTACTTCCATCTTCCGCTCCTGCCCGCCCTGACCTGGAGAGCACTGGGACACCGCTGGCGCGCCTTCCTCACCGGCTCCCAAGGCGTGCCCGGGCACACCCCCTACCCCGCGCCGACGCTGGCCCGCGACGCCGTGTCCGGCACCGCGCTGTACCGCGCCAACATGCTGCCCCGCCTGCTGCGTCCCCGAAACCGGCCGACCACCGTCCCGATTCAGCTCATCATCCCCACCCGCGACTTCTGCGTCACCCCGGTGCTGTCGTACGGAGTGGAGCACTGGACTCACCAGATACAACGGCGCCCGATCGACGCCGGGCACTGGGTACAGCTCAGCCACCCCGAGGAGATCGCGTCCCGGATCGCGGAATTCGCCCACCGCGTCGAAGACGGCTCCCGCCGCAATCCGAACGACACCACGCACCCGATCTGACAGACCAGCAGTACTGGACGACTGCCTGACCGCCCCTTCGCACACACCGATCGCTGAAGAAGGAACCTGTCATGTTCCGAGCCGCACATGCCCGCCTGGAGCGTCCGTCCGAGCCCATCGACCACCACGACCTGGTGCTGCAACCCCGGGACGTCACCTTCGACTGGGGCACCACCCCGCTGCACTGGCTGCCGGGTGAGCCCTTCGCGACTCACACCTTCGATGTGCTCCACCTCATGCTCCCCGAGCTCGAACGCTGGTTCGTGCGCACCTTCGAGCAGGCACTGCCACTGATCACCGATGACCGGCTGCGCGAGGACGTACGCGGCTTCATCGGCCAGGAAGCGATGCACGCCGAGGCGCACCAGGAGGTCCTGGAGCACCTGCTCACCAAGGGGCTGGACCCGGCTCCGTACACCCTGCAGTCCGAATGGATCTTCCGAAGGGTGCTCGGGGACCGGCCGGAGCTGACGCCGGCCGCCACACACGCGCACCTCCTCCAACGGCTCGCCCTCATAGCAGCCTTCGAGCACTTCACCGCGTATATGGGTCACTGGATTCTCAGCAACGGGCACCTGGACCAGGCCGGGGCGGACCCCGCGATGCTCGATCTGTTCCGCTGGCACGGCGCGGAGGAGGTCGAACACCGTTCGGTCGCGTTCGACCTGCTGGTGCACCTCGATCCCCGGTACCGGCGCCGCGTGGTCGGCATGCTCGTCACCGCTCCGGTGCTGACCCGGCTGTGGATCCGCGGAGTCCGCTTCCTGATGAGCGCCGACCCCGAACTCGACGATCGGGTCAAGGTCCGCTTCCGCGACTACCTGGCCGCGGCCCGCAAGGACCTGTTGCCCCGGCCGGGGGCGTTCGCCCGCTCGGTGCTGCGCTACTTCCGCCCCGGCTACCACCCGACCCAGGAGGGCTCGACTCAGCAGGCGGTCGCCTACCTGGCGGCGTCCCCTGCTGCCCGAGCGGCTGCCCGATGACCCGGCAACCAGTGAGGCATCCCATGGACATCAGCACACCCGTCACCCGGCCGCCGGACCTGTACGGCAGACCGCGCAGCGACTCCTTCATGCAGAAGCTGGCGGCTTTCAGCGACAACGCGGTCAGGGGCCTCGCGCGGCGCAGCACTCCTCCCAGGCGCCCGCCGGCCACCGAGGTGCCCGTGATCCGGGAACTGGTGGTCGCCGCCAAGCGCCAAGAGGCCGAGGATGTCGTCTCCCTGCAGCTGGCAGCACCCGACGGGGGAACACTCCCGCCCTGGCAGCCCGGCGCCCACATCGGACTGCACCTGCCCTCCGGCCGCAAGCGGCAGTACTCTCTGTGCGGCGACCCTGCCGACAGGTACCGGTACCGCATCGCGGTGCGCCGCATCGCCAACGGCGGAGGCGGTTCGGCCGAGGTACACGACGCCCTCGGAGAGGGTATGCGGGTCGCCATCACCGGGCCCCGGAACGCCTTCCCCTTCGCCGCCGAAGCGTTCATCCTGCTCATCGCGGGCGGCATCGGAATCACCCCGCTCCTGCCCATGGCTCGGGAAGCCGCCCGACGCGGGCTGGACTGGAGGCTCGTGCACACCGGCCGCAGCCGCGGCTCGATGCCCTTCGCGGCAGAGCTGGCCGAACTCGCAGCCGCAGCCCCTGGCCGGGTCTCCATCCGTCCTGACGACGAGTCCGGCGTGCCCGAAGCAGCCGATCTCTTGAGCTTGAGCCCGGCGGCGGGTGCGGTGTACTGCTGCGGGCCCGCGCCCATGATCGACGGCATTCGGCACGCGTTAGGTGGTAGCCGCGCGCCGGCCCTGCACTTCGAGCGTTTCGCCCCGGCCCCGATCACGGACGGCCGTCCCTTCGAACTTCAGCTGGGCGACACCGGACGGGTTCTGCCAGTGCCGAACGACCGCTCCGCCCTGGATGTTCTCCACGAGGCCCTGCCCGACCTGCCGTTCTCCTGCCGCCAGGGGTTTTGCGGCACCTGCCGGGTACGGGTGGCCCATGGCCGTGTCGATCACCGTGACCGTCGGCTCACGGCCACCGAACGTGCGGCCGGCGCCATGCTGCCCTGCGTCTCACGTGCACCGGAAGGAGAGCGGTTGGTGCTGGAGATGTGACGAAGGCCGAGCACCCGTAGAGCGCGGCCGTTGCCGCGAGGAATTCAGCGGCAGGGTTGATACCCGACCCGGGCGCGACGCACTGCCTGGACGGTGAGACGGTCCATCTGGGACGACACCGGCCAGATCCAGCGGCAAGTCGAGCCACCAGCCCGGCCACCGGGCGCAGCGCGAACGGTTGACGGGACATCACTTGGCTGATCCTCACCCCAATCTCCGACGCTTCCCGCGCTGGTGTCGCGGATGGCGCCGTGGTCGAAGTGGCGCGTCCCGCACCCGGCACTCGTGTCGGCTGCCTCGCTGCATGGCCTGGTCCCCTCCGCCCCGCCCCTGGAACACGCCTCGCGCATGAAAGACAGCCCCGTCGGCGGGGCCGAGCACATCGCCCGCCGCATCCGCCGCCGTGCCGCAACCCGCCCCCGACGAACAGACCATGGCCGCGGTGTCGCCGCTGCACCAGCAGACCACCGTGCGCGCGACACAGCCCCGCGGCCAGGTGTCGTCATCCATGACCACGACCAGCCACAGCCGCTTGCGGCCGGCTTCAGTGAGGCGTTCCGTACCCGTGGATCCCCGGGATGGCGAGTTTCCCGCCTGTCTGTCCGGCCTGGTCGATGTCGGCGTCGTACAGGCCGAGTTGGAGCTTGAGACCGAGTTTGCCGATCGTGTCGTAGAGCCACTCCGGGACGGTGTCCGGGGTGAGGTGCAGGCGGAGGACGGGTGGTGCGGGAAGGTTTTCGACGCTGGAGACGGTGCCTGTCAGGCTTTCGACGTACATGGTGATGTCGTCGCCCCGGAGGGTGGACGTGGACCCGGGCGCTCCATCGATGTGCTGGATTTGCGGGCCGGCGGATACCGCCATTTTCAGGTCACGGATCGTGACAGCCGCCGCGGAGAACTTGAGTACCCGCTTCGGTCCGTCGGCTGTATTCACGGTCACCACGCCGTGGAAGACGAGGTCGTGCAGTTCGAGGCGGCTCCCCTTCATGTTCCATGGCTCGGCGGAGAATCGGCCGGCCTGATGGTCCTCGGGGGCCTTGAGGTCACTGATGTCGCAGGTGCGAGCGGTTCCTCGGGTGGGCTCCGGCCGGGGCGACGGATGAGCGGTCCGGTGGCTGGGGGCAGGTGATGCGGGCGTCGTGGACAGCCGTAGCCCGGACGGTGCTGTGGCCTCGGGCCTCGAAGTGGCCGAGCTTGGTGAGGGGCTCGCGTGGAGTGAAGGGCTCGCGTCAGGTGACCGGCTTTGCTGCTCGGCGTCGTCGCGGAAGAGGGGACCGAGGATGTCCGTCAGGCTTGTTGTGGCGGAGGTTGCGCTGGGAGAGGGGGCGGGAGTGACGGCCGGTGCTGGGGGCGGGCCCGCTCCCTCGTCGTCCGTGTGCTCCGGCGGCCTGACGGGCTCCCCGCTCGGGTGAGCGCTGGACGTGCGGGGATCAGCGGACGGGGTGGGGCTTGCGGGAGTCTCCGTCGCAGAGGCTGATGTGCCGTCGGGACGGGCACAGTCGACACCGTGGTTTCCAGGTCCGCCCGGCCCCTCTTCGGAAACGGAGAGCGCCGCGGTGGCACTCGTGTCGGCGGACTCGGGCAGGCGTTGACTGCCCAGGATGAGGGCGGTCGGCAGCGCGGTCAGCGCGAGAGCCCTCCCGACCGGCAGACGCAGGCGTGTCAGCGCGGACGTACGGGGGATGGCGTGCCGGCCTCTCGGCGGTTGAGCGAAGCGGGGTTCTGCGGCCTCGCCGTGGGTGTCGGGCGACTGGTCACTCACTCCCCTGTCCTCCCACTCGGCTGACGACGGCTGACGGCCCCTCAGCGCCGTCGGGTGCGTCCTCCGGATGCCCGGCCCCGTCCACCGGGCCCCATGCCAGAGCCAGGAGTCCGCCCGCCGCCGCGAGCAGCGTGCCGACGAAGAATCCGCCGAAATTGGATATGGGAAGCGACAGCACGCCGAGGAACACCGCGACGCAGCCCGCGAAGAACCTGATCACCGGCTGGAACCAGAGGAGTCCGCCAAGGACGATCAAAGTCAGGCCGATGACCAGGGATCCGGCCCCCGCGGTGGTGGACATCGCCACGGACAAGCCGCCCAGGGAAAGGTTGTAGTAGGGGAAGTAGATGATGGGCGCAGCGGCAAGGAGCACCAGCAGACCCGCCCAGAAGGGGCGGGTCCGCCGCCAGGCCCGGAAGTCCTGGCGAGCGCGGGCGAAGCCGCTGTCACTGTGGGGATGTGCGGGTGCGCCGGCACTCGTCATGTGGCAGCTCCCAAGTCGTAAGTGGGTGAGGGTGTCCGCGAGGACGGTGGGGGCACTGCCGCCCCCCCCTGGTCAGTCGCCGGTCGCTTCCGCGCGCGGGAGGCGAAGGGGCGGGATCGAGGTCAGAAGCAGTCGTGGCGGCCGGCCGCGATGTCCATGTGCAGGCCCGCCAGTTCGAACGTTCCCGCAGTCGTGGCCCAGACCGTCTGGTGGGCATCGATGATCTCGACCGCGTCCGCCTGCTGGGCGTAGCCGTTGGGATCGACGTGGTCCTTCGGGTTGACCTGACCCTTGGTCATCGAACCGGTGGCGACGCCGATGTCGACGTTATTGAAGGTGCCGCGCTTGGCCTGGAGGTCGGTCATGTCGATGTACAGATCCTTGGCCTTGACCGGCGTGCCCGACCCGCCGGCCTTGAGCGACATCGTGTAGGTCCCGAGGACGGGAATGTCCACCGGGACGGACTGGCACATGTCGGTGACCTTCGCGTTCTTGATGGACGAGACGGAGACGGGCACGTGCTTGCCGTTCTTGGCGACGTCCACCGTGGCGTAGTTGCCGAATCCGGTGCCGCTCAGCTTGCCGGCCGAGACCTGGAAGGCGGAACCGGAGATGCTGAACGAAGCGGCCAGGGAGCCCTGGGCCATGGAGACGGCGACCGCCGCCGCGGCTGCCACGGTCGGCACCGCACCGATGGCGAAGCGCTTCCAGTGGGTCTTGCCGATTCGCTGGGACATTGTGTGGTTCTCCGTTGTCGAGGCGTACGAGACGACCGGACCCAGAACCGACTCGCCCGGGCCCAAGGCGGGGAAGAACCACGGCTGGGGTGTGGCCGTGGTGATGCAGGCGGCTCCCGCGAAGTGGGCACGCCGAAGAAGCACTCGATAGTGTTACTACCGAGTACCCGATAGTGGCACTATCGATCCCACCGGGGCAACCCCCGGTAACGCGATACTGGTGGGACAGTTGAGCGTGAGGGAGCGCATGAGGATTTCAGAGCTCAGTCGCCGGTCCGGGGTGCCGGCGGCGACCATCAAGTACTACCGACGGGAGGGGCTGCTTCCCGAGGGCCGCGCGCTGAACCCGACGGCGGTCGAGTACGGCGAGGAGCACATCCAGCGGCTCCGTCTGATCCGTTCTCTCATCCAGCTCGGCGGACTTTCCGTCGCGCGGACCCGTGAAGTGCTCGATGCAGTCGACCGTCCACTGGATGCGTTCGAGACCCTGGGCGTCGTCCACCACGCACTGCCCGTGCCCTCCGCCGACAAGAACGCGAAGGGCATCAAGGACGACGACGGGCCGGACGGCGCTGTTGACGAAGCGGCGTCGGGCGAAGGAGCCGCAGCGAGCGTCGACGCTCTCATCGAGACGATGGGCTGGCGGATCTCCGATGCATCGCCGCACCGCCCGGCACTCGCCGAAAGTCTCGCAGCGCTGAGCCGCCTCGGCAGCGCCTACACAGCCGACGATCTCATCCCCTACGCACGGCTCGCCACATCCACCGCGGACCTGGACTTCGCACAGCTCGACGGGATCGAGGACCGCATCGCCCTCGCCGAGCGAGCGGTGGTCCTCACCGCGCTGTTCGAGCCGGTCGTCAGGCTTCTGCGGCGACTGGCCCAGGAGGACGCGAACCACCGTCGCCATCATCGCCGTGCGTGCGTGCGGGGTGAGCATCCGGCGGAGTGACACCTCGGCGGGGCCGCCGAGACACGGCAGGGCACCTGGGCCTGCGGGTCCAGGGCGCCTACTGGGCGGCGGCGCCGTCCTTGCGCACCAGCCGGTCGTGAGCCTCTTCGATCCTGTCCGTGATCTGCTCGACGCCGATGGCGTCAAGGCCCTTCTGTCCCGCCACGGCAGCCTTCGCCGCCGACGACGCGGAGTCGAACAGGGCCCAGGAGTCGGCCGTGTAGTCCGCCCGCGCCGGACGTCCGATCTTCTCCAGGGCGCCCCGGATCGGTGTCGTGTCCACAGTACTGTCCACGTCCCCGGAGATGGCGTTGAATGCGTCGAGAACGATCTTTCCGGACTTGAGGACGAACCTCGCCGTGTGCGCGCCGTCGGGCAGACCGCGGAGCGCGTACGTCGCGAGGCGCTTGTCGGTCGCGGCCGTCTTCGCGTCCCGTGCGATCAGCTTTCCGTCGACGTAGACGTCGAGGACGGCGGTGCCGTTGTTGCCGCCGATGACATCGATGCCCGTGCCGGTGAACGGGACGGTGAACGACGCGCCGGCGGTCGTGCTGGTCGACGTGGACCGGTACCAGTCCATCGCGTCGCCGAGGGCGGCGTTCCTGTTCCACGTCCCGTCGTATGTGACCGAGCTGTCCATGTTGTCGAGCTGTGCGCGGGCGTAGGGCGTGTACCCGTCGATCTTCTCGACCTTCAGGTTGTCGAACGCCGTCTTGTGGAAGTCGGTTCCGAGCTTGACGCGGCCTTCGGTCTGCGGAGTCGGGTCCTGGTACGTGGAGACGGCTTTGCCGTCGATGTAGGTCGTGATCGTCGCGCCCTTCGCCTCGATGGCGAGGCGGTAGCTGTCGGATGCCGCGACCGTTCCCGACGCGACGGCCGTGCCGTATTCGTAGAACGTCCAGGCGCCGGTCGGTCCGATGCGCACGTTGTAGGCGGCGTCGCTGATCGCCATGCCCTTCTGCTGACGGACGCCCAGGGCGGCGAGTCCGCCGTCCGGGTCCGGGAACGAGACGTCGACCGTGGCCCGGTAGTTCTCCCAGCGGAAGTCGCCGACCGTCGTGTTCGGGGTGTTGCGGTTCCAGGCGCCGGTGTCCTTCATGGACTGGTCCATGTACTGGTACAGGACATTGTTGCCGCTGGCGTCCTCACCGACCTCCCAGGCGCCGGTCTGGTCGACCATGTAGCGAGGCTGATTGCCGCGCGACCTCAGGTAGGGCTGGGACGCCTTGTGCGCGCCGTTGCCGGTGCCGACCTGGACCTTGCCCTCCTCCTCATACCCGAAGTCGTCGGCGTACAGGACGTTGTCGCGGGTGTTGTGCTTCTTGCCGGTCGCGTCGGTGTCCAGCACCGTACGGTCCCGGGACTCTGGCAGGCGTTGCTTCGTCGCCTTGTCGTGGCTCTTGTCGAGCGTCGTCAAGGTCACGATCGACCGCGGCTTGACCGTGTAGGTGTAATACCTGTCACCGCCGGGCCGGATCTCGTCGACGAGGCGCTTGAAGTTCGCGTCGTAGGGCCGGCCTGCGTCCGGCCCGCGGGTTTCCCAGATCTCCATGGTCGGGTCGGAACCGAGTCGCATGTTCTCGGCTTTGATCCGGTAGGTCTTGGGCTGGTCGCTGTCGTTGACGACGATCGTCGAAAAATCCTTCTTACGGGGATCGGCGAGCGTCATATAACTGGGGGCCCCGTTGGAGCCGTCGAGGTCGACGGTGCCGCTCACCCCGCTGTAACTGGCCTCCGGCACGGTGCGCCAGATGCCCGCCGTGTTCGTGTCGTTCTCCCAGCCAGTCCTCGCGAACTGGGTGAAGTGCTGCATCACATAGAGGGCCGCGTCGTAGTGGAGGTAGCCCGACCACGGGTCACGCGCGCTGACGAGTTCCTTGTGGCTGTACTGCGCGCCTTCGTAGAAGGAGCCGATCGCCGGCTGGAAGATGTAGTGCGTCCGCTTCGAGTTGGCGTAGCTCTTGACAGAGCGGTTCGCGAGATCGAGGGCGCTTTGGACGCCGCCGATGCCGGTGCTCGTTCCGTTCGGGCCCTCGGTGTTGTTGACGCGGTAGTCGGTGTAGCCGAAGGAGGCGGTTCCCTCGCTGTACCAGACTTCCTTGTCGTCGTCGTACTCGTTCTCACCGGTCGCCAGCCTGGTGTACGGCAGATTGGTGTCGCTGCCGGCGGCCCCGTCGTGCCGGTCCTCGGTGGTGTAGTGGTAGCCGACCGCGTCGACGATGCCGAAGAGTTCCGCGTCGCTGAGCATGGACGGCCCGATATTCAGGGTGTTGTTCTCGTCGGCGGCGATGATCTTGATGTTGTGGTATGCCTTCTCGGCCTTCTCCCGCTTCGCCGCCGGGATGCCGTAGCGGGGATCAGCGAAGTCCGTGTCGGTCAGAATCGCGCTCTTGTACCACTTGATGAAGGCCTCGTTCGGATCCCGCGTCTCGTTCGTGTCCGGGTCGACGTAGTCGACCATGTACCCGTATTTCTCGTAAGCGTCGAGGATCGTCTCCTTGTACCACGTGTACATCTCGTCGGCGCCGGTGCCCTTGTTCCATTCGTTCTGAACCCATTGGGGCATGACCCAGCGGAGAATCGAGACCTTGAGCTTCGGGTTGACCTTCTTGGCGTCCGCTGCCAGTTGGAAGCCCGGGGAACGCGACGCGTCGGCGAGTTCGTCCGCTGTGCGCATGGTCGCCGGATCGGAACCGGTCGACGTGTTCGTGTCCGAACCCATCTCGATCTTGACATGGTTGATCAGGCGGTTCTTTCCACCGAACAGCACTCGGATGAGCTGCCAGTACCGGCCGGGGTGCTCCGCCTTGTAGTCCATCAGGAGGTTGCTCGTGCTGTTGCAGCTGAGCACGCCGAGGCCCTTGTAGGTCAAACCGTTCACGTTGTCGGCGCGAACGTCGTCCCCGTTGACCACGACCTCTACCGGATCGTCCGCGGCGGGGGCGGCGGGGGCGGTGATCACTCCGGCCGCGAGTGCCATGGTGGTTGCCGCGACAAGCGACATCCAGCCGAGTCTTCGCTGTGTGCCCATCCCGCCTCGACTCCTTCTTCTCGTAGCGCGCACCGACGCCAGACGTTCGAGATACCGAAAGATGTCCGCAATTCCGGAAGGACCGTACGCAGTAAGCGATTTCTACGTCAATCCCTATGCACTCACGGCAATTGAGGTCGCCTGGGCACCCTCACCGACTGGAAAGCGCTTGGACGCCGAGGTGGCCGTCGCCGGATACTGCCGACTTCTGGGCACCATCGGTATCAACTACATCGCGCCGCTGATCGTCGCCAAGCTCGTCGGCCGCATCGTCGGCGGCGGTGTCACCTGTCGGGCTCGAAAAGTCATCGCTGCTGATCAGGCGGCATAGCGGTACTCGTTGATGACGCCGCCGAGGACGCGTGTGCGCAGGAGTCTGCGTGCATCGAGGTCGCGCAGGGGTGGTGCGCTTGCCAAAACCCTCATCCGCCCTGATGGAGACCGCTTCTTCGGGTCCGGGAGATCTTCGCCGCGGTCGCTCGGTCCGACGCTCTGGCGCAGCTGCTGTCAGCGCGTCATGATGATCGATCGTGCTGCTCCGACTGGCTTACCTGAGTGCGGCGAACGCGTTCGCGATGCTTCGCCTGCTGCCGATGACCGACCAGGACAAGGACGCGGAGATCCTCGCCCTGCGCCACCAGATCACCGTGCTGGAACACCAACTCGGCAAGGACAAGATCCGGTTCACGCCGAGCGATCGGGCGTTCCTGGCGGCGCTGCTGCACCGGCTGCCACCGCACGTCCTGCGACGGTTACGCCTGCTCGTACGCCCCGATACGGTACCGCGTTGGCACCGCGACCTCGTCAAACGCCGCCATGCCGCCTCCTGCCGGCCCAACGCCCGGGACGGCCACGCACCGTGCGCTCGATCCGCATCCTGGTGCTGCGGCTGGCGAAGGAGAACCCGAGCTGGGGGTACAGACGTCTGCACGGCGAGCTGCTTGTGCTGCGGGTGAGGGTGGGTTCGTCCACCGTCTGGGAAATCCTGAAGGAGGCCGGCATCGACCCAGCGCCCGAGCGGAACTCCAGTACCTGGGCCACCTTCCTCCGCGCTCAGACTGATGCCCTGCTGGCCTGCGACTTCACGGAAACAGTCACCCTGTCGGGGACACGGATCTACGTGCTCGTGGCGATCGAACACGGCAGTCGCCGGATCCGCATCCTGGGCGCCACCGAGCTGCACCTTGTGCTGCTGAAGAAGCTGCGGGCGGCGAACAAGCTCGACTGGTCCAGGGCGGTGACCGATTCCTCCCATGTCCGGGCGGCTCGACGGGCCCCAAAGCGGTCCCAGCCCGGTCGACCGCCACGCCCGGGCAGCAGCACCACGTCCTCGCCGACGGGCAGGGCATCCCGCTCGCGGTGTCGCTGACCAGTGGAAACCGTAACGACGTCACTCAACTGCTGCCGCTTCTCGACGAGATCCCAGCTGTGACGGGGGAGCACAGCGGCGGCCGTTCGCACGCGGCGCCATGTTCCGGGTTGCGTTGCGCTTCGCGGGCATCCGTCCGCGCATGCTCCCATGGAGAAGGTGACGGTACGAACGCCCGAGAGGCTCAGAGCTTCTCGGCGACGTGCTTGCCGAGATCGAGTTCGACACCCTGAGGCTGCTGCAAGCCGCGCTCGAAGAGGCTGCGCACGTGATCCGCGTTCTCCGGGCGCCCCGACGACGGTCAGATCGGGGTCCTCCTCCATGCGGGTCACCAGATCGGCAAGCTGCTCGACGGTGTCCAGGTCGATGAGGTTGATCGGGGCGTTCTCGAAGGTCACCTTCCAGTAGGACGGCGACACCGCATGTACATGAAATTGCGAGTGATTACTCATGGGGACGACCCTAGAGGCGCTGACTTTAAAAATGCAACCCAGTAGGCACGTGACTGTGCCCCCACTTTCGAGGGAGGCGGCGAGTTCGAGGGGCGCCGGAGTGTCACCGCATCGGTGCTGAGCAGGCACTTCCGTCGTCCGGCTGCGCGGATGGCGCCGCGAGCCGCCGGAGGAGGAGGTGATGCAGGCGGGGTTCTTACTGCTGTTCATGGCGCAGTCCGCGAAGGCTCTCGCGCATCCCGACGCGGCAGCACGGAGTGTCAGGAGGGAGCCTCGGTGACCGCCCGGACCCTCAAGAGATCCATGGACCCAGGAGTGCTCACTGGAGTGCGGGCAGGCTCTCTGTGTACCGCCCCGGCGCGGGTCCTGTGGGCCGCCGGCTCCCCCGCCGTTCCGCCGCATTCCGGGTACCGCTGCAGTCGGCGGGGCGGGATCGGGAACTCGTTGGCGGGGACGCGCTCAGCCGGACTGGCCGAGGGACGAGTTCTGAGGGTCAGGTGCTGCCATCAGCGACACATCCTCCATGGGGACCTCGCGACCATCCTCATCGAGGAACCCCACGTGGACGGCCCGACCCGTGGAGCGGGTCCGCTGGGAAGCGGAGGGACCCGCGGGCCGCGGACGGTGACGGTCACCCCACTGCTGCAGTGCACCCAGGACGGGCTGCAGTTCGAGCCCGGCCGGCGTCAGATGGTAGCTCTGCCGGTGCCTGCTGCCGGCCTCCTGGTATGTCAGTGTCCGCAGCACTCCGGCATCGACGAGAACCTTGAGTCGGTCACTGAGCAGGTTCGACGCGATGCCGAGAGCTGACCGGATTTCAGCGAACCGGTGCCTGCCGTAGAGGACCTCACGCAGCACCAGCAGAGTCCACCGCTCGCCGAGTATCTGCAGGCTCCGCTCCATGGAACAGGCCGGCTCGTCATCCATGGGGCCGGACACGTGCCTTCCTGACGGCACAGAACTCACCTCCACATCGACGCCGGGTACTCGTTCCGGGGGCCACGTACGCCCCGCAGCCCGCACCGTATACCTGAGTTTACTATCACCAACCAGATGGCGCGTACGCCTGCCGGGCGGGCCGTCCCGCCGCCGACGCCGCCATCCGATCCGTCCCGTGCCCCGCGCATGACGACCGGTGCGCACAGTGCCGAGGCGATCAGCAGGGCGACGACCAGCGAGGCGCCCATCAGGCTCAGCGATACCTTGAGTCCGGAGAGCACCGAGGGGAGGACGTCGGTGCCGGACACCCAGGAAAGGCCGAGGTCGCCGCGGGCCAAGCCGACTGCCCAGGCGGCCAGTTGCATGAGCGGGCCGGTGTCGAGACCGAGGTCCTCGCGGATGGCCGCCAGGGTTTCCCGGGTAGCCTCCTGCTCGGCGGACCTGGCGCGCAGCAGGCTCAGCGCGGGGTCCTTGCCGGACAGCCAGGGCAGCAGTCCTATGACGGTGACGACCGCCGCGAGCGCGGCGGTGCGGGCTGCGGCGGTCTTCACTTGACGTGGGTGTCGGCGGTGACGAGCAGGCGTTCGCGCGGATCCTTGGCCGAACCCACGACGCGCGCGGCGTCCCCCTGGATGACCCGCTCGTGCAGCATCGGGATCGCGGCGTCGGTGTTGAGGATCGCCGCTTCGGCCCGCAGGATCGCCGTGCGGCGCTGTTTTCCGGCAGGTGACGCGGCCGCCTTGTCGAGGGTCTTGTCCACGGCCTTGTCACGCAGTTGTGGGATGTTGAACGAACCGTCGCTCGCGAAGTCGCTGTACAGGTACGCGGCCGCGTCGCCGGAGTCCAGCACGGTGGCACGGGAGAGGATGAAGGCGTCGAACTTCCCGGCGAGGGCATCGGATTCGATGTTCGCGTACTCGCGCACCACCAGCTTCACCCTGAACCCCGCCTTGTGGAGCTGCTGTTGCAGTGAGGCAGCGGCTTCGGGCAGCTCGGCCCGGTCCGTGAAGGTTCCGATGGTGACCGTCTTCCCACGTGGGTCCCCGGCCTTGGTGGTGTTCGTCCGGCCCGGGCGTTTCTTCGCCCACGGAATGGCCGGACCGAGAAGGCCCTCCGCGACATCGGCCCGTCCTTCGTGGACGCCGTCGACCAGGGTCTTGGCGTCGATCGCCTCGCGGGCGGCGGCGCGCAGGGCGGGGTCGGCGAAGGCTCCCCGCTCGGTGTTGAGGTACAGCGTGTTGGTGCGCGGCATCGGCACCTCTGTGATCTGGTCCTTCTCCAGCAGGGACGCCTGGGAGACCGGAACGGACTCCACGATGTCGGCTTCACCGCTGCGCAGCGCGGCGGCGCGCGCGGTGCCGTCCGGCACGAATCGCACGTCGATGCCCGGCGCCTTGGCCTCGTCCCCCCAGTAGTGCCCGTTGCGGTCGAGCGTGGCCGTACTGGTGCCGTTCACCTTCTTCAGCACGAAGGGCCCCGTCCCCGCGCCCACCGGATTCACGGTCTTCCCCCGGTACGCCTTGGCCGCAAGGATCGACAGCTGGGGGGAGGAAAGCCGCTGGGGAACCAGGGGGTCTTCCTCGGCCGTGGTGACCATCACGGTGTTGCCCCTGGTGGTGACGGTCAGATCGACGCCGTCGAGGATGCGTGGCTTCGGCGCGGCATCGGCCGCCGTGGTGAGCGAACGGGGCCGCGTCCCGAGCCGTGAGCTTCGTGCCGTCGTGGAAGGTGACGCCCTGGCGGATGGTGAAGGTCCAGGTCTTGTCGCTTGTCTGCCGCCACTTCTCCGCGAGCGCGGACTCGGGGTCGCCGTTCGCGTCGAGCGTGGTCAAGGTCTCCGCGGTGCTCCAGCGGGAGAGCTTGAAGGCGTCGTCGCTGAGTGGAGACAGACCGGAGCGGGGCGGCTGCATCATCACCACCCTGATCCGTTTGCCCCCGGTGGCGGAATCGCCTGGGTCGCCAGCCGTGAAGCAGCCGGTGAGCGTGAGGGCGGAAGCGGTGGTCAGGGAGAGAGCAGGCAGGGCCCTGGGCAGGCGCACGGGAATCTTCCAGGTCATTGAGCTGGGGATTTACTCGCCCTTGACCGTAGCATTGATAATCATTTTCATCAATGGGTACTGGTGGCGAGGACGGCGACCCACGCCCCTCTTCTTCTCGGAGTCCTCCAAGCTCCGCCCTGCCCCATCCCCGGAGCGCACCGCTCTGCGAGACGCCGACGCCGACGGAACGCTGTGACCGCCACCGCGTCGTGTAAGGGCTCATACCGGAGGGGTGACCGATGAGCCTGCGGGCCAATACTCAGCAGGCAGCCGGGGCGGGACGTGGCAAGGCAAGGCTTCAGCGCGGAATCGGGATTTCGAAGCGCACCGCGCCAAAGCCCGACCGCGCTCCAGGTGTGCGGCTGACGGACGCCCATGCCGTGCGGCCGGCCACCGCCGCCGACACCGACGGGGCATGCCGCGTCATGCTCGACACGTTCTACCGGGAGTGCGACTGCGGCTACATCCCCGCGTGGCACCACGACGTGGAATCCGGGGATGTCCCCCATGTCCGTGCCACCGCTGCGGTCTCCGCTCGGACGCCGCATTGTCGTCTTCGAGCCGCACCAGGAAAAGGAGTCCTTGAAGTGCCCGTTGAGACTGCTTAGCACACTATTTTGCATCTAGCCGTCCGCACACGCCCCGCCTGACGCACTTGTCGCCACGACGCCACGCAGCCCGGCACCGCGCCCGGCAGCGACTGACGCCGCGACCCGGCGGTGGGCCTCACACCGTGCGACCCACCGCCGGTCGATCGCCGGGAGCGGAGTTCGTTCCGGCTCATCTGCGGTGCCACTCCTGGGCCAGCAGTTCGTAGGAGCGCACCCGGTCGGCGTGGCGGTGGGTGATGGTGGTGATGAGCAGTTCGTCGGCGCCGGTGGCTTCCTGAAGTCGTTCGAGCTCGTCGGCGACGCGCCCGGGCGAGCCGACGAACTGGGTGTCCACCCGGTCGGCGACCAGCGCCCGGTCCGCCTCGGTCCAGGAATGGGCGCGCGCCTCTTCGGGGGTGGGAAACGGGATGGCGCCCTCGGCGGTGCGGATGCTGCGCACCCACGGGCCGTAGCCGGCGGCGAGTTCCCGAGCGGCCGCGTCGTCCTCGGCGACGACGACATCGGCGGAGACGCCGACGTAGGGCTTGTCGAGTACATCGGACGGCTGGAACCAGGCGCGATACGCCTCAGCCGCTTCAAGGACGGTGGCCGGGCTGACGTGGTAATTGGCGGCGAAGCGCAGTCCGTTGCGCCCCGCGACCTGGGCGCTCTGCCCGCCACTGCTGCCCAGGATCCACACCTGCACGTCGGCGCCCTCGCCGGGGATCGCGTGTGCTTCGACGCCGTCGGCGGACCGGTAGTCGCCTCGCAGCAGGGCGAGGATGTCGTCGAGCTGCTCGCCGTAGTCCTGTGCTCGGGCGTCCGGCTGCTGGAGCAGCTGCCGCTGGAGCGCGATCCGGGGCGACCCGAGCAGCTGGCCGAAGAAGAACCTCGGCGGGATGCGCAGGCCGTTGGGGGCGCGTCCGTCGACGACGGGAGTCGTGGCCGACGGGAATTCGGGGCGCTCGGTGGGACGTCCGCCCGAGCGGCCGAGGCCCAGGTCGAGTCGCCCGGGATGGAGGGCGTCGATCAGGCCGAACTCCTCGACCGTGGACAGCGCGGTGCGGTGGCCGAGCTGTACGGCGCCCGAGCCGAGGCGGATGGTGGAGGTGGCGGATGCGGTCAGGGCCAGCAGGACGGCCGGTGAGGTCCCGGCCACGCCCGGGTTGAGGTGGTGTTCGGCGAACCAGTAGCGGGCGTAACCGAACCGCTCCGCCTGCTGGGCGAGATCGATGCTGCGGCGCAGGGCCTCGGCAGCGGTGGAGCCGGAGGAGATCGGGACGAGGTCGAGGACCCCGAGGGGGATGCCGGTCACGGTCGCAGTCCTCCTTGAGCCCCGGCGTGCGGGGCAGCGGACTCGGGCGCGGTACGGGGTGTGGGCCCGGCGAGGACCGGAGCCCAGGGAAACGGCGGATCGGGGATGTCACGGCGCAGCACGGGGGCGATGTCGGACTGGAAGAGTGTGAGTGAGGCGCGGTGCTGGGCGTCGGTGAGGCCGCCCGCGTCCGCGTGCAGGTGCAGCACGGTGTGTCCGAACCGCTCGTGGTAGCGGTGCACCTTCTCGATCACCTGCTGCGGGCTGCCGATCAGCGCGGAGCTGCGCTCGACGAAGTCCTCCAGGGTCGGGAACACCGGCTCGATGCCCAGCTGCTTCTGGAATGCCAGACGGCCCTCGAAAACCGGCCGGTAGTCGTTGATCGCGTCCTGGGAGCGGCGCGTGGCGTAGTAGCCGGCGGTTCCCGCGCCGACCACGGCCCGGGCGGGCTCGTGGCCGTAGTGGACCCACCGCTTCCGGTAGTAGCGGATGAGTTCGGCGTACGGCTCCATCGGATGGGTGACGTTGGCCGAGAAGAGTGGGTCGCCGTACCGGGCGGCGAGGTCGACGGACTCCCGGCTCGTCGCGCTGCCGTGCCAGACCCGGATGGGTTGCTGGAGGGGTTTCGGCCACACCTCGGCCTCGGTCAGCGCGGGGCGGAAGCGCGGCGAGGCGGTCACCTTGTCCTCGCGCCACAGCCGGCGGAACAGCTCGTAGCTCTCGGCGTTGCGCTCCCACTGGTCCTCGGTGGCGACGTGGAACAGCTCACGCTGGGCGGTTCCATTGCCCTTTCCGATGATCAGGTCGAGGCGACCGTCGGCCAGGTGGTCCAGGGTCGCGTAGTCCTCGTAGGCACGCACCGGGTCGAGCAGGCTGAGGGTGGTGACGGCCGTGAACAGCCGGATGCGGGAGGTGAGCGCGGCGAGGTGGCTGAGCACGACCGGGGGCGAGGAGGAGATGAACGGCCGTTCGTGGCGTTCGCCGACGCCGAAGCCGTCGAAGCCGAGCTCCTCCGCCAGCAGCGCGTTGGCGATCACCTCGCGGAAGCGCTCACGGGTCGGTTTCTGCACGCCCGTCACCGGGTCCGGGGCGTGCACGATGAGGGTGATGGCCAGGAACTTCATGAGGCCGCCCGTTCCTGGTGCGCCTCGGTGACGGGGTGGGCCAGACCGAGGTGGTCGCGCAGGGTCGTGCCCTCGTACTCGGTGCGGAACACGCCGCGTTCCTGGAGCAGCGGGACGACGGTGTCGGCGAAGACGTCGAGGCCGCCGGGGGTGATGTGCGGGACGAGGATGAAGCCGTCGGCGGCGTCCGCCTGGACGAGTGCGTTGATGGTCTCGGCGACCGTGGCCGGGGAGCCGATGAAGGTCTGGCGGTTGCCGGTCTCGATGACGAGGTCACGGATCGACCACTGGTTCGCCTCCGCCAGCTCCCGCCACTCCCGGGCGACGGCCAGCGGGTCGCGGTAATTCCGTACCTGGGCGCGGCCGCGGGCGATGGTGTGCTCGCCGGGGTCCGGGTCGATGTCGGGGAGCGGGCCGTCCGGGTCGTACGCGGACAGGTCACGGTTCCAGACGAACTCCAGATGCTTGATCGCGGTGGCGCCGCTGACCTGCTTGCGCCGCACCTCGTGGGCCAGCTCCTGCGCGTCGGCGTCGGTGTCGCCGAGGACGAAGGTGGCGGCGGGCAGGATCAGCAGCTGGTCGGGGGTACGGCCGTGGCGGGCGAGGCGGCTTTTGACGTCCGCGTAGAACGCCTGCCCTTCCTTGAGGGTCCCGTGCCGGCCGAAGATCGCGTCCGCACTGGACGCGGCGAACTCCCGGCCTTCGTCGGAGTCACCGGCCTGGAAGATCACCGGACGGCCCTGCGGACTGCGCGGGACGTTGAACTGCCCGGCGATGTCGAAGTGCTGTCCCCGGTGGGCGAAGGCCCCGGCCCGTGCATCTGCGAGGAAGGCGCCGGATGCCTGGTCGGCGACGATCTCGTCGCCACGCCAGGAGTCGAACAGTTCGGTGGCGGTGGCCAGGAACTCCTTCGCCCGGGAATAGCGCTCCTCCTGCGGAAGGAAGCCGCCACGGCGGAAGTTCTCGCCGGTGAAGGCGTCCCACGAGGTGACGACGTTCCATGCGGCGCGGCCGCCCGACAGGTGGTCGAGGCTGGCGAACTGGCGGGCCACCTCGTACGGCTCGTTGAAGGTGGAGTTGATGGTGCCGGTCAGGCCGATCCGTTCGGTGACGGCGGCGAGCGCGGACAAAACAGTGAAGGTGTCCGGCCGTCCCACCACATCCAAGTCGTATATTTTCCCTCCCTGTTCGCGCAGGCGCAGTCCCTCGGCGAGGAAGAGGAAGTCGAACTTGGCGCGTTCGGCGGTGCGCGCGAAGTGCGCGAACGAGCTGAACTCGATGTGGCTGCCCGCGCGCGGGTCGCTCCATACGGTGGTGTTGTTGACGCCGGGGAAGTGGGCCGCGAGATGGATCTGCTTGAGCGCCTTGCTCATGGTCGGTGGTCCCTCCGGCTGCTCAGACGGTGGCGTAGCGGTTGGCGGGGCGCGAGAGTCCCAGCAGCCCGCGCAGGGTGTCGGCCTCGTAGGTCGTGCGGAAGGCGCCGCGGCGCTGGAGTTCGGGCACCAGCCCCCGGGTGATCGCCTCGAGGTCGTGGCCGATCACCCCCGGGCGCAGCCGGAAACCGGACAGTCCGGCCCGCTGCCACGCCAGGAGCAGGTCCGCGAGCTGCCCGGGGGTACCCGTGAACACCTTCGCGTCGCTGGTGTATGGGGAGCCGGCAAGGCCGTCCAGGCGCTCTCGGCGGCTCGCCGCCGCGCCGGGGGTGTCGTCCAGGAACACCACCAGGTCGCCGAAGACGTGCAGGGGCTCCTCCGCGCGCCCCGCGTCGGCCTGCGCGGCGCGGATCTCGGCCACGATGGCCTCGGCCTGGCCGCTGTCGTGGGGGGTGACGTACCCGATGTCGGTGGAGCGGCCCACCAGCCGGTACGGCACGCTCTGGTGTGCCAGCGCGGTGACGACGGGCTGTCCCTGGGGTGGCCTGGGGGTGATCGAGGGGCCCTTGACGCTGAAGTGTTTGCCCTCGAAGTCGATGTAGTGGAGCTTGTCGCGGTCGATGAAGCGGCCGGTGGCGGCGTCCCGGATTTCCGCGTCGTCCTCCCAGCTGTCCCACAGACGGCGCACCACCTCGACGTAGTCGGCGGCCTCCGCGAAGAGTTCGTCGGTCAGCTCCCGGGCGGCCGGGGTGTTCAGGTCCTCGGCACCGAGCGGCGGGATCGTGCGGCGTCCGAAGTGCTCCGCCTCGTGTCGGCGCCTCGACACCCGGATCCGCAGACCCGCGCGACCGGTGCTGACGTAGTCCAACGTGGCGATCGCCTTGGAGATGTGGAACGGCTCGGTGTGCGTGGCGACGATGGTCGGCACCAGCCCGATGTGCCGGGTCAGCGGCGCGACGCGGGCGGCGATGAGCACCGCGTCCAGCCGGCCGCGGACCTGGTCGGTGCGGTCGTCGGGCTCCGTGCGGCGCGAGGACTGGAGCGCGAGCCCGTCTTCGAAGGTCACGAAGTCGAGGAGGCCGCGTTCGGCCTCGGCGACCAGATCGGTCCAGTACTCGGCGGTGAACAGGTCCCGGGGCCGGGCCTGCGGTTCGCGCCATGCGGCCGGGTGCCAGCCGGCACCGTCGAGCGCGACGGAGAGATGGAGCGGCGAAGGGCGTGAAGGAGACGCGGACACGACAAAAGTGCCTTCCTGATCGACCGTAGGGGACCGCCGGCCCCGCTGTCAGGGCCGACGGGAGAAACGGATCAGGAACAACACAGGGCGGCGGCCACCCGCTGCAGATCGATGTGGGGCCGGGAGTACAGATGGACACGGCGGCAGGGCGCGATGACCAGGACACGCCGACAGCTCACCTGCCGCACCCCGCTCACCTCCGCCCCTTCCGCCCGTCGGGACCCAGGGTCCCGTCCGTGCCTTCGCAAAACGCTACGCAAGGCCGCGACGCCGCGCAATCGTGCGACCACGCGCATCCAGCTTGTCGGTTGCCAACACTCCAGCCGGTCCGGCTATTCCTCCGAAAGGCGAGTGAGCGCCGCCTCGTTGGCAACAGCTGCTGCCCACTCCCGCCTACGCGTGACGTTCTCGGGCGGCGCGTTCGCGGTGCCGGGCGGCGGGATGGTCCGCGGCGACCCTGGCGCTCCCCTGGCCGCCCACGCGCTCGCGCAGCGTCGCGCCGTCGTAGGTGTGCGGTATGCGGCCACGCGCCCGTAGTTCCGGGACCACCAGGTCGACGAAGTCGGTGAAGG
The DNA here is from genome assembly GCF_042958345.1 of Streptomyces sp. NPDC007983. Taxonomy (NCBI): domain Bacteria; kingdom Bacillati; phylum Actinomycetota; class Actinomycetes; order Kitasatosporales; family Streptomycetaceae; genus Streptomyces; species Streptomyces sp. NPDC007983. Next base: position 61,169 of record NZ_JBIBJI010000021.1, on the reverse strand, counting down.
TGCCGGGGGTGATGGCGTACGCGAGGTTGAAGCCGTCGATGTCGGCCTCCTCGACCCAGCGTTCCAGTTCGTCGGCGACCGTTTCGGGAGAGCCCACGACGACCGGACCGATACCGCCGATGCCCAGGTAGCGGGCGACCTGTTCGGGGGTCCACTCACGCGAGGGGTCAGCGGTGGAAAAGATCGTCAGGGCCGAGCGGACGGCATCGGTGTCGACGTACTCCAGCGGCTCGTGAGGGGCGAGTTCGGACAGGTCCAGCCCGCTCCAGCCGCCATAAAGGGCGAGGGCACCCTCGTAGGAGGCGTACGAGATCAGGTCGGCGTACTTGGCCTGGGCCTCCTCGTCCGTGGGCGCCGTGATCGCGGTCAGCAGGATGTAGATCTTCACGCTGTACGGGTCCCGGCCCTCGGCCTCCGCCTTGGCCCGGATGTCGTCGACGACGCGGCGCGTGGCCCCCGGGCTGACCGCGTTGATGAAGACGCCCTCCCCGTGCCGGGCGGCGAAGGCCCGCCCGCGCGGTGAGGCACCCGCCTGGAAGATGACCGGGGTGCGCTGCGGCGAGGGTTCGCTGAGGAAGACGCCGGGCACGGCGAAGTGCCTGCCCTTGTGGGCGATGTCGCGGATACGGCCGGGCTCGGTGTAGACGCCGCGCTCGCGGTCGCGGACCACCGCGTCGTCGTCCCAGGAGTACTCCCAGAGCTTGTAGCAGACCTCCAGGAACTCCTCGGCCATCTCATACCGCTCGTCGTGGCCGATCTGCTGACCGAGCCCGAGGTTGCCGGCCGCGCTGGCCAGGTAAGAGGTCACGACGTTCCAGGCCACCCGCCCCTTGGTGAGGTGGTCCAGGGTGCTCAGGGTACGGGCGAGCTTGTAGGGCTGCTCGTAGGTGAGCGACACGGTGATGCCGAACCCCAGGTGCTGGGTCACGGCCGCCATCGCCGAGACGGCGGGCAGCGGGTCCGACAGCGGGATTTGCGCGCCCTGGCGGACGGCGGCGTCGCGCGAGCCCTGGTAGACGTCGTACACGCCGAGCACGTCGGCGATGAAGAGCGAGTCGAAGCCGCCGCGCTCCAGCAGCCGGGCGAGAGCGGTCCAGTAGGCGAGGTCGGTGTAGCGGTGGGCCTGGTCGTCGGGGTGGCGCCACAGCCCGGGCGACTGATGGCCGGCACAGGCCATGTCGAAGGCGTTCAGATGGATACGGCGAACGGACGGGTGAGTCATTTGACGGCTCCAGCGGAGAGGCCGGACACCAGGCGGCGCTGGGCGGCCACGGCGAGGACGTACACGGGGGCGATGCCGACGAGGGAGACGACGGCCTGCTGGCCGAACTGCACGGACTTGTCGCCCTGGAAGAGCGAGAGCGCCACCGGCAGGGTCTGCGAACCGCTGTCCTGGGCGAAGCTGAGGGCGAAGAGGAACTCGTTGTAGCTGAGGAAGAAGCAGATCAGCGCGGCGGCCGCGACGCCGGGGCCGATGAGCGGCAGCACGATGCGACGCAAGGCGGCCCAGGTGCCGAGCCCGTCGAGCCAGGCCGCCTCCTCGATGTCCTTGGGCACCGCGCGGACGAACCCGTCGAGCAGCCAGATGGCGACGGGGACGTTGGCGAGCCCGTCGACGAGTACCAACCCGGTGACGGTGTTGTTCAGCCGCAACTCCCGCAGCAGGAAGAAGAGCGGGAGGATCGCCACCACCGGGGGTGCGCAGTAGCTGGAGAGGATCACAGAGGCCAGCCGCGCGCCGCGGCGTCCGGCACGCGCCGTGAAGTAGGCGCCCGGAACCGCGATGAGCAGAGTCAGGACGACGGAACCGGTGGCGACTGCCCAGGAGTTGGCGATGTAGCGCCCGAGGCCGAGGGCGTGGAAGGCATCGGGCCAGTTCTGCCAGAACAGATGCGAGGGCAGCAGGCCGCCGTTGAGCACATCGTCCCGGGAGCGCACGGACAGGGACATCACGTACAGCACCGGGACCATCGTGGCGACGGCGACGAGCGCCAGCAGGGCGGTGGCCGGGGCCCCGCGGCGGCGGGCGCGGCGCCGGCCGGGGCGCGGCCCGGCAGAGGTCGGCTCGGGGTCGGCCGGCCGCGGTGTCCTGGTCTCGCGGGCGAGTTGGGCCGTGGTCATGCGGCCACCTCCTGACGGCGTGTGCGGCGCAGCGTGACGACGCTGGTGACCACGCCGATGAGCAGGGAGAAGAGCACCGTCGCGGCGGCGGCGCTGCCGACGTCGAAGTCCTGCAGGGCGGTGCGCTGGATGTCGTACGTGCTGGTCGTGGTGGAGAAACCGGGACCGCCCGAGGTGACGACGTACACGATGTCGAACACCTTGAACCCGATCACGAGCTTGAGCGTCAGCACGGAGAGCAGGGTCGGCTCGATGTACGGCAGCACGACCGAGCGGACGGTCCTCCAGCGCCCCGCCCCGTCCAGGGCGGCGGCCTCTCGCAGCTCGTCCGGCACGCCGAGCAGGGCGGCGTACGTCAGCAGCATGACGAACGGTGTCCACTGCCAGGTATCGATGATGACCAGGGTGACGAACGCGCTGGTACTGCCGCCGAGCGGGTTGACGCCGGGCAGCCCGAGGCCGTGCAGTGCTCCGTTGAGGGCGCCGCCGACCGGGGCGAGCAGCAGCTTCCACGCCACGCCGACCATGACGGGCGGGGTGACCATCGGCAGCAGCAGAAGGGCGCCGAGGGTGCCGGGACGCCGGGCCCGCGCGCGCAGCAGCAGCGCGAGCGCGACGCCCAGCGACATCTGCACCGTGGCGGCGGCTACCGCGAAGAGCGCCGACCGCCACAGCGAGCCGGTGAAGGACTCGCTCTCCAGAGCCGTGCGGAAGTTGTCGAAGCCGGTCCAGCGCTGGAGCGGCTGGGCGAGCGTGGAACTGCTGAACGTCAGGCCGAGCAGATAGACCAGCGGATACCCGGCGAAGATCACCAGGAAGAGCACGGACGGTACGGCGAGGATGGGGGGAACGCGGGTGCTCGGTGCCGAGGCCGGCCGCAGCCGGCGGACGGCCCGCTTCGCGGGGTGTCCTGCGGGCGAGGTCATCCCGTGCCGCCCTTCAGCTGCTTGGCCCACGCCGCCTGGGTCTTCTCCAGTGCCGTCTTCGCGCTCTGCTTGCCCTGCAGTCCGAGGGCGAGTTCGTCGACGAGGCTCTGCAGCAGTTGCGGTGCCTTCGGCACGGTCGGCCACGGGAGCGGGTCTCCGGCCAGTCCGGTGCGGACCACGTCGTACGAGTCGGGGGACGCCTTCTTGAACGCGTCGGCGTCGAGGGTGCTGGTGCGGATCGGGTCCGCGCCCGCGTCGTTCTTGCCGAGCACGAGGAGGTTCTGCTTGGCCGCTGTGGCCCACTTGATGAAGGCGGCCGCGGCCTCCTTCTGCTTCGACGCCTTGGAGACCGCGAGCCCGAAGCCCGCGTCGAGCGAGGTGCGCGGCGTGGTGTTGTCGCCGCCGACCGGCAGGGTGGTGACGCCCCATTTCCCGGCGACCTTGGACTGCTTGGGGTCCTCGGCGCGCTTGGCGAAGTCGGTCCAGAAGTCCAGCATGGCTCCCTTGCCGTCCAGGAAGGCGGGCAGCGCCTGGTCGAAGCCGATCTGCAGGGGGGTGGGCAGGGCGTCGGGCGCTGCGGCGAAGAGGGCCTCGGCGGCGGCGAGCGCCTCGGGGGTGTCCAGAGTGGGGTTGCCGGAGGCTCCCTTGTCCAGGAAGGTGCCGCCGTATCCGGCGAGGCGGTTGGCGAAGGCGCAGCCGAGGATGACCGGCACCTGCTGTGCCTCGATGATGGCGCCGTAGTACGCGCCTTTGGCATCGCGGGTGATCTTCTTGGCGGCCTCGTTGTAGTCGTCCCAGGTCTTGGGAGGCTCGACCTTGTGCCGCTCGAAGATCTCGGTGTTGTAGAAGAGGATGTGGGTGTCCCCGTCGTACGGAAGTCCCCAGCGCTTGCCGTCGTAGCGGGTGTACGGGTCGTAGAGCGAGGGCAGGAAGTCGGCCTCGTCGATGTCCTGGTGGGCCTTGATGTACGCGGTCAGGTCCTCGATGACACCGCCCTGCGCGAGGGTGCCGACGGCGGCGTACCAGTACATGAAGACGTCGAACTGGCCCGCCCCGGACTGGACGTCGAGGATGGCCTTCGAGGTGAGTTTGTCGTACGGGACCGGCGTGACCTTGAGCTTGGCGCCGGTGGCTTCCTCGAAGGGTTTCCTGAGGTACTGGAACGACAGGGCGTTGGGCTGATTGGCGAGGATCTTCAGCGTGACGCCGTCCAGGTCGGGCTTGGCGTTCGGGTCCAGGCCGGCACCTTCCGCGGACCCGCAGGCGGCGAGGAGGGGACCGGCGGCGGCGAGGGTGGCGGCGCCGGTGGTGGCACGGAGGAGCTGTCTGCGGGAGAGCGGTGACATGGGAGGTTCTCCTGGCGTGTTACGTGTACAGGGTGAACGGCGGGTGGGTGCCGTTGAGGAAGTGGTCGCCGACTTCGCGGAGCTTGTAGGCGACGGGGTCGTGCAGCGTGTGGGTGCGGGCGTTGCGCCAGAATCGGTCGAAGCCGTACGCGGTGGCGGTGGAGCGGGCACCGGTGACCTCGAGTATCCGGGCGGTGATGTCGAGGGCTGCCTTGGTGGCGGCGACCTTGGCGGTGGCGACGGTGGCGGCGATCTCGCCGCGCTCGTGCCCGGTCAGCTCGTGGCCGCGGTCCAGCCCGCTCTGGACGGCCTCCGCGGCCTGGTCGGCCAGGGCGCGGGCGGCGCGGGCGGCCACGGCGAGTTCGCCGTAGGCGGCGAGCACGTACGGGTCCTGAGTGGCCGACTCCACCCCGGACAGCAGCCAGGGCCGGGTGGTGGTGCGGGTGTAGTCGGCCGCGGCGGCCAGGGCGCCTTCGGCGATGCCGAGGTAGAAGTGGACGAACACCAGCTGGATGGCCGGGGTCACCAGGGTGGCGAAGGGAGACAGCGCCCCGTCGTCCTGGGAGAGGGAGCCGAGGATGTCACCGGCCGCGACCGGCACGGCGTCGAACTCCACGCTGCCGCTGGCCGAGAGCCGCTGCCCGAAGTTGTCCCAGTCGTCGTTGCGTACCACCCCTTGGTGCGCCGGGTCGACGAGGACGACCACGGGCTCCCCCGTGTCCGTGCGGGTGGCCCCCGCCACGAGCCGGTCGGCGACCCGGGCGCCGGTGGCGAAGCTCTTGCGCCCGTCGAGCCGGAAGCCGCCCCCGTCCGGGGTGAGGACGACATCGGGGTCGCGGGGGTTGAAGGCGCCGCCCCACAGCCACCGGCCCTCGGCTGCGGCGCGCTCGACGCGCTCGGTGTGCGCGGGGCCGCCGAAGAAGCGGACGTTCCAGGAGAGGAGGTAGTGGTAGCCGATGAGCTGGCCGATCGAGCCGTCCGCGGCGGCGATCTCGCGGATGACGGCGTAGGCGGTGCGCCAGTCCGCTCCTCCGCCGCCGCGCTCGGTGGGGATGAGGAGGGTGAGCAGCCCGGCCTTGCGGAGGCGGTCGGCCTCGTCGAAGGGCGGCTGGTTGGCCTGGTCGCGGGCGACGGCGTCCGTGGCGAGGTCGGCGGCGACCGCGCGGGCGGTGGCGACCCATTCGTCGTGCGTGGTGGGTGGCGGGAGTGTGGTCATGGAGTGGTCCTCAGACGATGCCGTTGGCGGGTGGGTCGACGCCGTTGAGGGCGTGGTTCCCGAGGTGCTGGATCTTCCAGCGGCGTGGGTCGTGCAGCGTGTGGGTGCGGGCGTTGCGCCAGTGCCGGTCGAGGTTGCCGCCGCGCAGCGCGGACCGGGTGCCGATGAGGGCGAAGACGTCGCTGGAGACGGTGACGGCCGCCGTATCGGCCTGGGCGCGGGCGGCGGTGACCGCGACCGACGCCTCCGCGGCCAGCCGCTCGTCGGCGGGCGCGCGGCGGGCCGCGTCGATGGCGGCCCCGGACCGGTCGAGCAGCGCCTCGGCGGCCCGTACGAGCAGGGCGAGTTCGCCGAACTTCTGGATCACCAGCGGCTCCTCGCTCGCCCGGTCTGCCCCCGACTCCCCCCAGGGCCGGGCGATGTCACGGACCAGCTGCCCGCCCTCCTCCAGCGCCGCGCGGGCGATGCCGGTGTCGACGGCCGCGTGGATGAACTGGCCGAAGGCACCGAACACTTCGGGCCGCTCGAACGTGAGGTGATGCGGCACCACCCGGTCCTCGGGGACGTACACGTCCTTGAGCCGCACGGTTCCGCTGGCGGTGGTGCGCTGGCCGATGCCGTCCCAGTCGTCGACGACGGTGACGCCGGGTGCGTCGTGCGGAAGGAACACGGCGGTGAGGCGGTCGTCGGGGCCGAGGGCGAAGACCGGGATCCAGTGGGCGAACAGCGCACCGGTGGCGTAGTGCTTGACGCCGGTCAGCCGGAAGCCGCTGCCGGTGGGGTCCGGTACGAGCCGGGTGGCGAACTCCAGGGCGTGCTTGGTGCCTTTCTCGGCGAGGGCATTGCCGAACCTGCGCCCGGCCAGCAGTTCGGCGTAGAAGAAGTCGCGCTGCCCGGCCGTCCCGTTCTCCTTCAGCACTTCCACGAAGAAGAAGTGGTTCTGAGGGATCTGCCCGATGCTCGCGTCGGCGGCCGACAGCAGGCGGATGACCTCGCCGAGGGTGCGGGCGCCGACCTCGGCACCGCCTTGGGTACGGGGCACGGTGATACCCAGCAGCCCCGACCGGGAGAGCTGGTCGAGTTCGGCGTGCGGGAGGATGCGCTCGGCGTCGCGCAGCGCGGACCCGCGGGCGAAGGCATCGGCCAGCTCGGCGGCGATGGCGATCGCCTCCGCCTCGCTCTTGATCACGTGGGTCATCAGGAACTCCCTGCGTTAGCGAAGGGGACCTGCGCGGCGGGGCGGTCGTCGGTGCGGAACGGGTGGCTCCACAGGCCCCGTTGGCGCAGGAGCGGCAGCACGCCCTCGCCGAACCAGAGGCTGCCCACGTCGGCGCCGCCGAACTCCGCGGGCACGGTCACGGTCGGCAGGCCGGAGGCGGACAGCCGGTCCAGTTCGGTGCGCGGAAGCCGACGCCGAGCGTCCCGTTCGGTGGCGTCCTCGCGGAACCGGGCGGCCAGTTCCGCGGCGACCGCGAGCGCTTGGCCGTCGTGGGCGATCCGGCCGGTCATCCGGCGGCCGCCAGCACGGAGGTCCGGCCGCCGAGGGCGGCGGAGAACTGGCCGACCACCTGATCGAGGCCCTCCGACGAACCCGAAGCCACCGTCAGGGTGCCGTCGTCGCCCGTCGTGATGTCGTTGTCGAGGGTGAACCACCCCTGGACGATGTGGGCGGCACCCATGGAGCTGAGGACGGGGCGCAGCGCGTAGTCGATGGCCAGGACATGGGCCGTGGTGCCGCCGGTGGCCAGGGGAAGCACGGTCTTGCCCTCGAGGGCGTACTGCGGGAGCAGATCGAGCAGGGACTTCAGCAGGCCGGAGTAGGCGGCCTTGTAGACGGGCGTGCCGATCACGACGCCGTCGGCGCGGGCGAAGAGGGCGGCGGCCCGGGTGATGGCGGGGTGCTGGAAGTCTGCGCCGGGCAGCGCCTCGGCGGGCAAGGTGCGGACGTCCAGCGGGATCACCTCATGCCCCTGAGCCGCCAGCCGGCTGTCCAGGTGGCGCAGCAGCCGGGCGGTGCGGGACGTGGCGGACGGGCTTCCGGAGACGGACAGGACGGTGGCCATGCGGGCCCCTTCCACAGTGAGGGACAGGCTCGAAGACGAACCGGTGGTCGGGTGTACGAGCCGGGTCGGACGGCGCCGGGGCGGGATCGGCACCGAAAAGGGCGCAGCGCCCCGGGGCGGGGTATGCGCGCAGAGCGGATCAGCGCCGCCGTCCCCGCGCCGTCGCATGGACGACCGGACGACGGGCGCGGGGGATGTCAGCCGCGAAGAGAGGGGAGGGAGCCGCGGAAGACCGGACGCGCCGGGATGACGGCAACGGAAATGCCCGGGAGCGTGATGTCAGGAAGGGGCGCCTTGGGGTCGCACCTGATCAGGGACCCGACTCGGGGGCGAGCACTTCCGGGAAGGCTTCTCCGGAGGCTTGTTCAGACCAGACAGCAACAGGTCGCGCTGGAGACGCGCGCGAGGTCGACGTGGCGCCGACGCGTGAATTCCTGTCGCTTCATATCACCGATAGAACCAGTGGGGAGTCCAGCCGGTCAAGCAAGCCCGGTGTGATTCCACATCCCGGACGGCCTGCTCAGGACGGCTCCCGCAGCCGCCGGCCCGGCAGCGAGGCCAGAAGTTCGCGCGTATAGGGATGGCCCGGGGAGGTGAAGACCTCCTCCACATCGCCGCGCTCCACCACCCGTCCGTCCTTGAACACCAGCACGCGGTCGGTGAGGTGGTGCACGACGCCGAGATCGTGTGAGATGAACAGCAGGGACGTGCCCAGCTCGGACCGGAGGTCCGCGATCAGGCCGAGCACTTGGGCCTGGATGAGGACGTCCAGGGCGGACACCGGCTCGTCGCACACGATGATCTCCGGCTCGGCGATCAGTGCCCGCGCGATCGCCACGCGCTGGCGCTGCCCGCCGGAGAGCGAGCGGGGGCGGCGCGTGAGGTGATCGGCCGTCAGGCCGACGCGTTCCAGGGCTGTGGCGGCGAGGTCGCGCCGCTGGGAGCGGGAGGGGGAGGCGCCCGGCCGGTGGATGTTCTCCGCCAGCACCTGGCCCACCGTCCAGCGGGGGTCGAAGGAGCTCAGCGGATCCTGCGGCACGTACTGGACCAGCCGGCGCGAGGCCCTGCGCTCCCGCTCGGTCAGCGCGCTCCACGGGCCGCCGTGCAGTCGCACCTCGCCGGAGTCGGGCCGGGTGAGCGCGAGCACGATGTCGGCGCAGGTCGTCTTGCCCGAGCCGGATTCGCCGACGATGCCCAGCGCCTCCCCCCGGTGGAGCCGGAAAGACACATCGTCCAGAGCGGTGAACCGCTGCTGTCCGCCCGTGCGGCTCCGGCCGCTCGGTGCGTACGTTTTGGTCAGGCCGCGCGCCTCCAGGACCACCTTGCCCTCGGGTGCGTCGGCCCGCCGCGGAAGGCCGCGTACGGCGGTGTCGGTGGCCGTGGGCGCTGACGGGCGGTCTCCGGTGAGCCGCGCACCGCGTGAGGCAGCCGACGGGATCGCCGCCAGCAACCGCCGGGTGTACGCGGCCCGTGGGTGGCTCAGCACCTCGCGCACCGGCCCGTCCTCCACCACCCGGCCGCGCTCCATCACCAGGACGCGGTCGGCGATGTCCGCGACGACGGCCAGGTCATGGCTGATCAGCAGCAATCCGGTGCCCTCGGCGACGCGGGCGGCGAGCAGTTCGACGATCTGCCGCTGCACGGTGACGTCCAGCGCCGTCGTCGGCTCGTCAGCGATGATCAGTCGCGGTTCGGCGGCGATGGCGGAGGCGATCAGTGCCCGCTGCCGGAGCCCCCCGGACAGCTCGTGCGGGTAGGCGTCGATCCGCCGGTCGGGCTCGGGTATGCCGACGGCGCGCAGCGTGTCCAGCACGCGGCCGCGCACGTGGGCACGGGGCGCCAGCCGGTGGTGGCGGACCGGCTCGCCCACCTCCTGGCCCACGGTGCGCAGGGGGTCGAGCGAGACCAGCGCGTCCTGCAGGACCAGCCCCGCGAACCGGCCGCGCAGCGCGCGCCAGTCCCGCGCGGAGAAGCGCAAGCCGTCCCGGCCGTCCACCCGCAGAGCGCCCGCGCCGGTCACCGCCTCCCGGGGGTTCAGTCCGACGAGGGACCGGGCGGTGACGCTCTTGCCCGAGCCCGACTCGCCGACGATCGCCACGCACTCGCCGGGGTGGACGGCGAAGGAGACGTCGTGCACGGCCGGTACGGCCCCGCCGCGCGCGGGGAAGGTGACGCTGAGGGAGTCCACCTCGACGAGGGGCCCGCGGGACGCGTCCCGCGCGCTCGTGGACGTGGTGAGCGTGGGGGCGGTCATGGGGTCCTGCCTTCCAGGAGGAGTTGCAGCCGACGGCCCACGACGGTGAAGGCGATCACGGTCGCGGTCATGGACAGGCCCGGGAAGAGCCCGGCCCACCAGGCCGTACGGAGGATGTCGCGGCCCTCGGAGAGCATCACGCCCCACTCGGGGATCGGGGGCTGCGGGCCGAGGCCGAGGAAGCTCAGGCCGGACACGGCCACGATCGACGTACCGATGTCGATGGTGGCGATGACGGGGACGGCGACCAGGACGTTCGGAGCGATGTGCCGGGCCAGGATCCAGCCGCGGCCGCGGCCCTGGACGATGGCGTGGGTGACGTAGCCGGCATCCCTCACCGACCGGGTCTGTGCACGGATCACCCGGGCGAACTTCGGTACGCCCGACACCCCGATCGCCACGGCGATGTTGAAGACACCGGGCCCGGTGAAGACCACGACGAGCATCGCCAGCAGGACGCCCGGGAAGGCGGAGACCACGTCGAGCACGCGCGCCACGGCCTCGTCGACCACCCGGCCGGACAGTCCCGCGAGGACGCCGGTCAGCAGGCCGAGGACCAGGCTGATGAGCATGGCGGCCACGCCGAGCAGCAGGGAGTAGCGCGCCCCGTGCACCACCCTGGCGAAGACGTCCCGGCCCAGCAGATCGGTGCCGAACCAGTGCCGCGCGCTGGGCGCCTGCAGGGATTCGGGCATCGACGAGCGCAGCGGGTCGACGTCGCCGAACAGGCCGGGGAAGGCGGCGGCGAGCAGCAGCACGGCGATGAGCGCGGCGCACAGGGCGGTGCCGGCGTGGCGCAGCCATCCAGGACGTGGGGTCATCGGGTCCTCAGCCTCGGGTCGATGAGCAGGTTGACGATGTCGACGAGCGTGGAGATGACCACGTACGCGAAGGCGGCGAGCAGCACGACGGCGAGGACGACCGGCACGTCCTTGTTGGTGACGGCGGTCAGTGTGACGGCGCCGAGCCCCGGCCGGCCGAAGACGGTCTCGGTGATGACGGCGCCGCCGAGCAGGTTGCCGATCATCCAGCCGCCCAGGTTGATGACGGGTGGCAGCGCGTGAGCCAGTGCATGGCGCAGCCGCACCGGCGTCTCGCCGACGCCCCGCGCGCGGACGGTGGTGATGAACGGCTGCTCGAGGGCGGATTCCAGAGCCTCGCGCAGGACCTGTGACAGCAGCCCGGCCATGGGCAGCCCGAGGGTGACGGCGGGCAGGACCAGGGAGGCCGCGCCGCTGTCGGCGGTGATGGGGAACCAGTCCAGCTCGAACGAGAACACCATCAGCAGCAGGATGCCGAGCCAGTACACCGGCATGGAGGTGGCGACGAGCTCGGTCACCGAGGCCAGTGCGCGCAGCGGACGCGCCCGGCCGGCGGTACCGACCGCCACCGACAGCGCGAGGAGGAGGGCCAGCCCCGCCGCGAGCAGGGTCAGTTCGACCGTGGGCCACAGCTGGTCGCCGACGACGGAGGCGACCGGCTGCCGCATCGCGTAGGAGGTGCCGAGGTCGCCGTGGAGCAGCCGCCCCAGATAGTCGAGGTACTGCACAAGGGGCGGCCGGTCCAGGCCCCATTCGGCGGCGACCGCCTCGTGGGCTCCCGGATAGGTCTGGTCGCCCACCAGGATGTCTTCGATCTTTCCCGGCATGGCGTGCAGGACGGCGTAGGCGACGGTGGCGGCCGCCCACATCACCCCGATGCCTGTGGCGACCCGGGTGGCGACACGGCGCCAGGCCACCCCTGCCGCCCGCTTCCGGGACACCTCGGCGGGCCGATCCGTCGTGGCAGTGGCCGTGCTCATCGGCTGACCCGGACCGCGTAGGGGTTGGCGGGCGCGTCGAGCTGGGTCTCGAAGCCGAGCCCGTGGACCGCGTCGGACGCGGCGATCTGGTAGTGCGGCGCGAACAGCGGGACGATGTACGCGCGGTCCACGGCGCGCTGCTGGATCCGGGCGAGGAGCGGGCGCCGCTTGTCCAGGTCGGTGGTGGCCAGCGCGTGTTTGATCATTGCGTCGAGCTTTCTGTCGTAGCCGCGGACGTTGGCGTAGAGGAACTCGGTGCTGCCGAGGACCTGGTTGAGTTCCATCCCCGCGTCCAGCGGATTGAGCGTGTTCGGGTAGATGGTCCAGCTGCCTTTGGCCTTCTGGTCGGTGAACTCTCCGGCGGTGTTGATCTTCAGATCGAGGTCGAGGCCGATGTTCTGCCGCAGTTCGGCCTGGAGCGCCTCGATCAGCACGTCGCGGTTGTCGCGCACGTACGGCTGGGGGTAGCCGACTTCCAGGGTGAGCCGTTTGCCGTGTCTGGTGCGGTAACCGTCGCTGTCCCGCCCGGTCCAACCGGCCTCCTCCAGCAGGCGGTTGGCCTCCTTCGGGTCGTTGCCCCAACTGCCCTTCAGCGAGGCGTCGTAGTCGGGGTTGTCCGGGCCGATGTTGGACCACGCGCGGGGCACGGTGCCTCGGTAGACGGCCCGCACCACCGCGTCCAGGTCGGCGCCGTCCCGCAGCGCGCGCCGGACCCGTATGTCGGCGCCGGGCCCCCGGGCGTAGTTGACGTTGAGGGTGAACGAGGTCTGCCGGGACGGTCCGGTGCGGTACTGGAACCCCTTGACGCCCTTGAACAGCGGTACGTCCAGGGGCTGCACGCCCTCGATGACGTCCACCTGACCGGAGGAGAGCGCCCCGGATCGGGTGGAGTACTCGGGCAGGAAGCGGTACGTGACGGTGTCCAGATACGCGGGGCCGCGGTGCCTCGCGAAGGCGGGCGGCCAGTCGTAGTGGGTGTTCTTGCGGAAGCGCACGGACTGGCCCCGGGTGTAGCCGTCGAGGACGAACGGGCCGGTGCCGACCAGGGCCCGGCTCGCGTTGCACAGCGTGTCGCCCTTCTTCAGCGACGCGGGCGACAGGAAGCCGAGCTTGACGCTGGAGAGTGATTCCAGGAGCGAGGAGTCGGGCTTCTTCAGCTCGATGCGGAACGTGGTCGGGTCGGGCGCGGTGCTGCGCTTGTAGTTGACGAGCAGGCTGGCGGCGTCCGTGGCGTTCTCGGGGTCGGCGACATAGTCGAAGTTGGCCTTCGCGGCCTTCGCGTCGAAGTGGGTGCCGTCATGGAAGGTCACATCGTCGCGGAGCTTGAAGGTGTACGCCGTGCCGTCGTCGGAGACCTTCCAGCTCCTGGCAAGCCAGGGGGCGAAGGTCCCGTCCGGCTTCTTCCCGATGAGCGAGTCGACGTAATTGCGGATGACGATGAACGCGTTCTGCTGCGTGGAGCGGTGCGGGTCGAAGCACTGCGGCTCCGTGGTGACCCCCCAGGTGAGGGACGACCCGGGGGCCGACGCGCGGGAGCCCGCCCCGGACGGGGCACACCCGGCGAGCAGCAGCAGCAGCGCGCCGAGGGCGGCGAGCGGCCGGAGGTTACGCATGGCGGTGGGGCTCCTTTCCCCGCGCGGCATCCGGCGCGTGGGCCGGGCCGCTGCTCAGCCGCTTGGCGAAGCAGACGCTGTAGGGGTCGCGGCTGTACGGCGGATAGGGCGCGATGCGCCGCCAGCCCTCACGCGCGTAGAGAGCGGCGGCCTCCGGCTGCCGGTCGCCGGTCTGCAGCATCAGCTCCGCGATGCCCCGCTCGGCGGCGGACGCCTCGACGGCGGCCAGCGCGGCGGCGGCCAGCCCGCGGCCACGGTGGTCCGCACGGACGAACACCCGCTTGATCTCCCAGCGGTCACCGGGGAGCGCGCGGAGCGAGGCGGTCGCGACGGGATCTCCGGACGGGTCGAAGGCCACCCAGGTGACGGCGATCTCGTCGGTGGTGGGCGGTGGCGGCAGGTGCGGGCGCGGCCCGTACGGCGCGTACCGCGGCTTGATCTCCGCGTCCATCAGCGCCCGGAGTCCGGCGGCCGCCGGGTCGTCCCAGCCGACCGCCGCCCAGCGGATGGGGCCCTCCGGGGCGGGCGCGGGCCGCGGTGGAACGGAAGAGGCGGTCGGCGCGTGGGTCATCGGGCCGCCTCGGGCTTCAGCGCCGCGGCCAGCCGGCCGGCCGCGGTGGCGAAGTCGGCCTCGCCCACCGCTCCGATGCCGAGCCGGATACGCCCCGGGGAGCCGGCCCCGCCGGGTGGGGAGAAGTGGCTGCCGACGCCGAAGTCGGTGCCGAGCGCGTGGGCCCGGGTGCGCGCCGCCTGCAGGTCCACATCCTCGTCCAGCACCGTGGCCCACAGGAACAGCCCGCCCTGCGGCAGCGTGGCCTCGACGCGACCGGCGAGCACCGTGCCGAGCGCCGTGTGGAGGGCGAGGGCCCTGCGCCCGTACAGCGCCCGCGCGTCGGCGGTCACGCGCTCGAACAGGCCGGGCGTGGTGAGGAGGGCGGTGGCGATGGCCTGGGTGAAGGTCGAGGTGTGCTGGTCCTGGTTGGCGCGCAGCCGCGCCACCGCCGGGAGCAGCCACGGCGGGCCGACGATCCAGCCGAGGCGCAGGCCCGGCCCGAGGGTCTTGGAGAAGCTGTTGACGCGGACCACGCGGTCGCTGTCGGCGCTGACCTGGGGTACGTGGTGGCCGGAGTACCGCAGCTCGCGGTACGGGCTGTCGGCCACGATCGTGAAACCGTAGGTTTCGGCGAGTTCGACGAGCCGGAGGCGGGCGGGGGCGGGCAGGGTGGCGCCGGTGGGGTTGTGGAAGTCGGGCACGGTGTACAGCACCTTGGGGCGGGCGCCGCCTTCCAGAGCCCGCGCGAGGGCGTCGACGTCCAGGCCGTCGGGACCGGTCGCGACCGGCAGATACTCCACGTGGGAGCGGCCGAGGACGCGCAGCGCGAGGGGGTAGACAGGGTCCTCGAGGGCGACCAGGTCCCCGGGGTCGAGCAGCGCGTCGAAGACGAGCGACAGGGAGTGCAGCGCCCCGTTGGTGACGAACACCCGGTCCGCGCCGACCCCTTCGTGGTGGCCGATCCACTCGCGCAGCTCCGGGGTCCCCTCCACACCGGAGTACTGGAACGCACCGGCCGCCGACGGGCCGCCGAGCACGCCGGCGGCGGCCTCGGCCAGCTCCTTGATGGGCAAGGCCGCGTCGGCGGGGGTGCCGCTGGTGAGCGGGAGGAAGCCGGGGACTCCGGCCGGTGGAGGGGGGCCGAAGCCGCCCAGGGCGGTGGTGTCGGCGCCGCGGCGGGACAGGGGCATGGTGTCTCCTGGTGAGGGGGTGACGAGGCGAGGGGGGGGCAGGCGAAGCGTCCGCGGCGGGAGCGGCGCCGGGTCCCGGGGCTAGGTCCTGTCCGGCGGATCTTCGTGGATCAGGCCGCGGCGTCTGGTGCCGTGCATCGCAAGGCGGAGGATCGTCCTCGTACTGGGCGTACTCGGACGACTCCGACAACGCAGCGAGGTGCGGTGCCAGGCGCCGCGGTCCCGCGAAGATCCGCCGGACAGGGCCTAGAGGGCCTTGCCCGGGTTGAGGATGCCGTGCGGGTCGAACACGGCCTTGACACTCCGCTGGAGCGCGAGCCCGGCTGCCCCGAGCTCGTCTTCCAGCCAGCGGCGCTTCGTGGCGCCCACCCCGTGCTCGCCGGTGATCGTGCCGCCCAGGGCCAGGGCCCCGCGTACCAACTCATCGGCGGCGACGTCGAGTTCGGGCGGCGGCGGGGCGGCGGGGTCGGTGCCCTCGGGCACGGGCCGCGAGAGCACGGGGTGGAGGTTGCCGTCGGCCGCGTGAGCGACGGCGGCGAAGTCCAGCGCGTGGCGCCGCCCGATCCGCTCCAGCTCCTCGTACATGCCCGCCACCCGGGACTTGGGCACGGCGACGTCCTCGCCGACCGACCACACCGGGCGGGTCCGGCCACGCCCGGAGCGGCGCAGCTCCCACAGCCGCTCGGCCTCCCGCTCGTCGGTGACCAGGTGTGCGTCCCCGCCCGTGCGGCGCAGCGCCGCGACGACGTCGGCGGCCTCGGCCGCGGCCGCGTGTCCGTCCGTCTGCGCCAACAGCAGGACGTGCCCGCCGTCGGTGAGCCGGGAGCCGCTGTACTCGTCGATGTTGCGGAGACTGGCATTGTCGATGAGCTCGGCGATCGCCGGAACGACACCCGCGCGCGAGATCTCCCGGACGCCGTCCAACGCCCCCTGTACGGACGGGTAGTACGCGCTGACCGTGGCCGTGGCGACGGGGAGCGGGCGCAGGCGCACGGTCGCGCCGACGATCACGCCGAGGATGCCCTCCGAGCCGACGAACAGGGCCGTCAGGTCCAGCCCCGTGACGCCTTTGACGCTGCGGTGGCCGGTGCGCAGGGCGGTGCCGTCGGCGAGGACGACATCGAGGGCGAGCACCGAGTCGCGGGTGACCCCGTACTTCGCGCAGCGCAACCCACCCGCGTTGGTGGCGATGTTTCCGCCGATCGTGGAGATGGCGTGGCTGGCCGGGTCGGGGGCGAAGTACAGCCGGTGTTCGGCGAGCGCCTTGTTGAGATCGGCGTTGATCACCCCCGGCTGGACGACGGCGACCTCGTCCTCGGGCGAGATCTCCACGATGCGGTCCAGCCGTTCCGTGCTGAGCACCACACATCCGTCGACGGCGGACGCCCCGCCCGACAGTCCCGTACCGGCGCCGCGGGTGACGACGGGGACGCGGTGGCGGTGGGCGAGCCGCAGGACGGCCGCGACCCCGTCCGCGTCAGCGGGACGTACGACGGCGAGCGCGCGGACATCCGTCCGTGCCGCGGCGGCCCCGGAGCGATCGTGGAGGTAGGGAAAGGTGCGCTCGTCGTCGACGAGCGACGCGCCGTCCTCGGCGAGAGCCTCACGGAGTTCCCGGAGGAACACGCGCTCGGCGTCGTGGGACACAAGAACCTGATGGCTAGTCACTATTACTTCCTCGTGGGCCTCATGGCCTCACCGGCGCACGTCGGGCGCTCGTCGGTACTCGTATCGACGTGGGGCGAGGACGGGGACGACAGGGCCGCCGCTCACAGGACGGCCCTTGGGGGAAGTCACACCTGAGGGAACCCACCGGGAGGCCGGGCAGCGGGAGAACGTGGCGCCCGCACTCGTACAAGAGGGTGCCCGCAGGCAGGAATCAGCGCCTCAACAACACTGCGCGCTCACCACTCGACCGAAGTCGACGTGGTGGCGGTGCACCAGAAACACGGAGGCCATGGCCGTCACGAAACACTGCCACCCGTCGAGCGGTCAAGTGGCCACCACCATGCGGCAACCCTCCACTCCCCCGCCCATCTCAGGATGCGGTCCGCCCTTGACCTCCGACGTTGAGGGCTGTGAGCATCCATCCCCATGTCGCGGAACCGTCGCTTCACGCGCCGACGCACGGTCGATCACATGATGATCACCAGTGCCGCCTGTTTCTCTCACTGAACCTCACCCCCGCTCGGGGCAGGCCGTCTCCCCCTTCGACGTGCCCGCCCGCACTCCCTCCAGAGCGTCGAGGAGTCCACGCGGTGATCCGTGTAGAGAAACTGCAGAAGACCTACGGCACCGGCACCCGCGCGCGGCCGGTGCTCCACGGAATCGACCTGAACATCGCGCGGGGCACCATCCGTGCCGTCGTCGGGCCCAGCGGCGCCGTAAAGGGCACCCTGGCCCGCTGCGTCAACCTGCTCGAACGCCCCACGTCCGGGCGCGTATGGGTGGCCGGAACCGATGTGACCGACCTTCCGGAGCGCGAGCTGCGCCATGCCCGGCGGGCCATCGGAACGGTCTTCCAGTCCGCCAACCTGCTGCGCAGACGCACGGCGGCGGAGAACGTCGCGGTGCCACTGCGGTACCTCGGTGTGACCGCCCGGGACGAGAAGCGCCGCGTCGCCGAACTGCTGGAGCGGGTCGGCCTCACGGACCGCGCCGACTCCTACCCTGCCCAGCTCTCCAGCGGCCAGCGCCAACGCGTCGGCATCGCACGGGCCTTGGCCCGCCGCCCCAGGGTGCTGCTGTCCGACGAAGCCACCTCCGGTCTCGACCCCGACGCGACCCGGTCCGTCCTCGCCCTGCTGCGCGAGCTGCGTACGGATCGGGGCCTGGCCATCCTCCTCATCACCCACGAGATGGAGGTGGTCCGTGAAGCGGCGGACACCGCGATCCTGCTCCGCGACGGGCGCGTGGCCGAGTCAGGGCCCGTCGATCAGCTCGTGGCCGATCCGCGGTCCGCACTCGGCAACGCGCTGCTGCCCGACCGCCCGTTCGCACAGGAGCGGCCGGGGCTGGGCACCTGGCGCGTCACCTATCAGGGGCACGAGGTGCCCACGGACTGGCTGACGCGGCTCGGTGCGGACCACGGGCTCGACGTCCACGTCTTGTCCGCGACCGTGGAGGAGATCGCCGGACGGGTAGCCGGCCGGGCGACCATCGCGATCGACGAGGACCGGGCCGACGAGCTGACATTGGCCCTGGACGGCTGGGGAATCCACGCCGAACCACTGCCCCCGGGCGGGCCCCTCGTGCCCGAGGAGCCATCGGTGCCCTCCGACCCCGTGCGCGAGGCGGTCGCGGAGACGGCCGTATGAGCACCGAACTCGACAACCTCTGGCCGCTGCTCTTCCCCGCGATCGGCCAGACCCTGCAGATGGTCGCGGCCGTCATGCTCATCGTCGTCACCATCACACACGACCTCGACGTGGAGACCCAGCCCGCGAGGCTCCCGACCGACCATCGACAGCGAGCCGCCCCATGACCAGCGGAACCGGCAGGCGCCACCTGCACCTCAACGTCAACATCTTCCAGTCCGGGATCTTCGCCGGCGCGTGGCGCGCCCCGGACGGCGACCCGCGCGCCGCCTTCTCCCTCGACCACTACATCACCACCGCCCGCATCGCCGAGGCCGCGAAGCTCGACGCCGTCTTCCTCGCCGACACCCCGGTCCTCACCCCCGACATCGCCCACCGCCCGGAATACGCCCTCGAGCCCACCGTGATCCTGGCGGGGATCGCGGCGCACACCAGCCGCATCGGCCTGATCGCCACCGCCTCCACCAGCTACAACGAGCCCTACAACATCGCCCGCCGGTTCGCCGCGCTGGACCACCTGAGCCGGGGCCGTGCCGGCTTCAACGCGGTGACCACGGCCGGTCCCGCCGCCGCCCGCAACTTCGGGCTTCACCAGGCACCGGCCCACCGCGACCGCTACCGGCGCGCCGCCGAGTTCGTCGAGGTCGTCGGCGCCCTGTGGGACAGCTGGGACGATGACGCCCTCGTCGGCGACGCCGCGCGGGGCGTGTTCGCCGACCCGGACCGTATCCGCACGATCGACCACGAGGGCACGTTCTTCCGGGTGCGAGGACCGCTGAACACTCCGCGACCGCCGCAGGGCCGCCCCGTCCTCGTCCAGGCCGGCGGATCGCCCGACGGCATCGAGCTGGCGGCCGCGCACGCCGAGGCCGTGTTCAGCGCCGCGCAGACGCTCGACGAGGGCAAGGCGTACTACCGGGCGGTCACATCCCGTGCCGCCGAGCTCGGCCGCGACCCCGGCCACATCGTCGTGCTGCCCGGCCTGTCCACGGTGGTCGCCGCCACCCGCGACGAGGCACTGGAGCGGCTGAACAGCCTGCAGGACCTCATTCCGCTCCGCTACGGCCTGGACCGGCTCGCCGCCCTCCTCGGCATCGACGCCGAAGCCCTCGACCCGGACGCGGAACTGCCGTGGGACCTCATCGGCCCCGCCGAGAACGTCCAGGGGCTGCAGACCTTCTTCACCGTCACCACCGAACTCGCCCGGCGCGAGCGGCTGACCGCCCGGCAGCTGATCCGGCGGCTCGGCGGCGGGCTCGGCCACCGTGTCGTCGCCGGGAGCCCGGCCGATATCGCCGACACCATCGAGGAGTGGTTCAGCGAAGGCGCGGCCGACGGTTTCAACCTGATGCCCGATGTGCTCCCCAGCGGGCTCGCGGCCTTCGCCGAGCACGTGATCCCGGAACTGCGCCGCCGGGGACTGTTCCGTACGGAGTACGCGGGCACCACACTGCGCGACCACTTCGGCCTGGTCCGGCCCCCGGTCGCCCGGCCCGCTCACGACACCGTGGAGGCGATCGTCTGATGCCACGTCCCCTCAGCTTCCTCGTGAACATCACGGGGGCCGGCAACCACCCCGGAGCGTGGACCCTGCCCGGCCGGGCCCCGGACGCGTACATCGACCCCGAACACCATCTGCGCGTCGCCCGCACCGCCGAGCGCGGCGCCCTCGACGGGGTGTTCCTCGCCGACATCCCCGCCCTCCACGGCGACATCGGCCAGGGCCCCGGGCAGGCCCTGGAACCGTCGATGCTGCTGACCTACCTCGCCGCCGCCACCGAGCGAGTCGGGGTCGTCTTCACCGGCTCCACCACCTTCAACGAGCCCTACAACCTCGCCCGCCGTGTGCTCTCGCTCGACCACGCCTCGGGCGGGCGCGCCGGCTGGAACGCGGTGGCCACCTTCTTTCCGGAGGCGGCACGGAACTTCGGCCTCGACGCACCCCTGGATCACGACACCCGCTATCGCAGGGCGGAGGAGTTCATCGGCCTGGTGCACCGGCTGTGGGACTCCTGGGAGGGTGACGCGCTCATCGCCGACACCGTCGGCGCGCGCTTCGCGGACCCCGACCGGATTCACGCCGCGGACCACACAGGAGAGTTCTTCGACGTCGCGGGGCCGCTCAACGTACCGCGATCGCCACAGGGCCGCCCGGTGACGCTGCAGGCCGGGGCCTCATCGCAGGGGCTGGCGCTCGCGGGACGCTTCGCCGAGGCGGTCTACACCCCGCTGCTCGACGCGGAGGCGGCCCGCGGCTACCGCGCCCGGCTCGCCGAGCAGGCGCACCGGTACGGACGGGATGGGTCCGGTATCCGGTTGCTGCCCGGCCTCACCCCCGTGATCGGCAGCACCGAGGCCGAGGCCCGTACCCGCTTCGCCACGCTCGAGGCGGGCGTACGCGAGGACGCGCGGCAGATCGGCCGGGTGGCCCGTACGCTCGGCCTCGACCCCGCCATCACCGACCCCGAAGCGCCCCTGACCGCCGCCCAGTTGGCGGGACCACCACCGGGCCGGCTGCCCACCGGCTTCTTCCGCGCCCACGTCGAGATCGCCCGCCGCGAGGGGCTTTCCCTCGCCGGGCTCGCCGCGCGCACCATCGGCGGCCACCGCTCGGTCGTCGGCACCCCCGAGCGGATCGCCGACGACATCACCACGTGGTGGTCGGCCGGCCTCGTGGACGGCTTCACGCTGCTGCCCGACGCGCTCCCCGACGGCCTGGAGGTCTTCGTCGACCACGTCGTGCCGATCCTCCGCGCTCGCGGCGTCTTCCGCCACGGTTACACCGGCACGAACCTCCGCGACCACCTGGGACTTCCCGTACCGGCATCGTCATACGAGCAGAAAGGGGCCGCGGCCCTATGAGCACCAGTACGGTCCACCGGCCCGGAACCGTTTCGCTTCGGGGCCTCCTCGACCGCGTACCGGAGCTGACCGCCGCCCTCGCCGTCGACGCGGCGCGCCGCGAGGCCGCGCGGGAGCTGCCGTACGCGGCCATGGACGCGGTGCGGGCCAGCGGCATCGGGGGCCTGCGGGTCCCGGCGGCGTACGGCGGTCCGGGGGCGAGCCTGGTGGACCTCTTCCAGGTCGTCATCGATCTTTCGGAAGCAGACTCCAATGTGGCGCAGGCGCTGCGCCCGCACTTCGGTTTCGTCGAGAAGCTCATCAGCGACGGCACGGAGGCGGAACGCGAGCGGTGGTTCACGGCGGCCCTCGCGGGCGAGCTGTTCGGCAACGCCACCGGGGAGACCGCGGCCAAGCATCCCGGAGACATCCACGCGGCGCTGACACCCGACGATGACCGCTACCGGCTGAGCGGTACGAAGTACTACAGCACCGGCGCTCTGTTCGCCGACTGGGTGGTGGTCGCCGCCAAGGACCACCGGGACCGGCGGGTGCGCGCCGTCGTGCCGCGCGGCCGCCCCGGTCTGCGGCTGGTCGACGACTGGGACGGCATGGGTCAGCGCATGACGGCCAGCGGCACCACGGAGCTGGACGACGTCGTGGTGCACCCGCACGAAGTCGTCGTGGACGAGGCCGTGGGTGTGCGCCGGACCCATCTCGGCGCGTACCACCAGCTCTTCCTCGCCGCCGTGGAGACCGGCATCGCCAAGAACGCGGCGCGCGACGCCATCGGCTACGCCCGCGACCGCGCCCGCGCCGTCCGGCACAGCGGCGTCGAGCATGCGGTCCGGGACCCCTTCGTGCAGCACACCGTGGGCGAGATCGCGGCGCTCGGGTACGGGGCGGAGGCCACTGTGCTCCGCGCGGCCGCAGCCATCGACCGGGCGCTCGCCGACGCCCCTGGCGAGGACGGCGTCGCGGGCTCCGAAGCGGCGCTCGCGGAGGCTGCCACGGAGGTGGCACAGGCCCAGGTGGTCGCCGCCCAGGCGGCGCTGCGGGCGGCGGAGCGGCTGTACGACGTGGGCGGGGCCTCCGCCACCCGGCGGGAGTTCAACTTCGACCGCCACTGGCGCAACGCGCGGACGCTCGTCAGCCACAATCCGATCGCCCACAAGGCGCGCGTGGTGGGCGACTTCCTCCTCAACGCCGAGGCCCCGCCCCTGACCGGCTTCTTCTGAGAGCCGCCCCGTTGAGGGAACCCGCACGTTGGGGGCGCGCCGTGACGGCGCGCCCCCAACGTGCGAGATGAGGAGCCACGTCAGCGCAGGAGCCGCCCGGACTGGCGCAGCACGTGGGCGGCCACCTTCTTGCCGAGCGTGACGCCGGCCTCGTCCGCGGAGCGGGTGTGGATGCCGGAGAAGATCCGTGCGTCGACGTTGTCCGCCGTCAGCTGGTGCCAGCTGGTGTACTCGCGGGTCACCCCCGGCGCAGTCGGGCTGGTCACCTCGAACGGCGCGGTGCGCGGGCCGATGAGGGCGGACAGGATGCCCTCAGCCGACCCCGAGTAGGTGGTGTGGCCGCTCGGATAGTCCGGGTGCGCCGGGGTGTTGTGCAGCGGCGTCCACGTGGGATCGGTGTCGATGGAGCCGGTGCGGATCGCGGTGACCGGGCGCCAGCGCAGGTACGTGTACTTGGTGTCGGAGGTCGCGATCTGTGTGTCCACCGACGCGACGTGGAACAGCGCGACCAGCTTCGCCCGCTCCTCCACCGGCCCGGCGGACCGGGCCAGCGCCACCCTCAGCGGCTTGTCGTAGAGGGTCAGCGACGAGCCGTACCAGAAGGTGGCCGTCTCCGTCTGGCGGGCGGTGCGCCGCGTGCTGTCCTTGGCGCCGTAGGCGCGCACTTCGGCCAGGTCGGAGCGGTACTGCCGGGAGTCCAGCGATGGCGGCGGCCCGAGCCGGAACTGGTCGGGGCCCGCCAGCGCGAAGGGCCGGGCGAGGCGGTTGCCGTACTGCGTGGCGGGGGCGTGGTCGGGCGGCGTCGGCTGCCACACGCCGGGTGCGGCGGGCGGCACGGTGAACGGGGCGATGACTGAGGCCGGGTCCAGTCCGTCTCCCTCCCGGGACGCGAGGACGGACCGGGCCTGCCGCTCGCCGGCCGCCACGCCCCGGTCCTCGGCGCCACCGTCCGGGATCGCTTCCAGGGTCCGGCGGAACGCCGCGTCGAGCTGCTCGGTGCGTGCCGGGGCGAGGGCGACGAGGGAGCTGTGCACGGCGGAGGCGAGCGCCGCGTCCTGGTAGTCGCCTCGGCTGACACCCGCTGGAACGTCGCGCGTGGCGCGTGCCGCGGCCAGCCAGCTCACCGCCCAGGTGCGGCTGTTGGTCACCTGGGTGGGCGCGCCGGCCGACGCGATCGTCTCGGCGGTGGTGTCGTACCAGTCGAGGACCACCGACGTACGGGGCTCGGCGGGGGCCGCCTCGGCGGTGGGGGCCAGCGCCGAGGCGGCCAGCAGCGACGCGGCACCGAGGGTCACCAGCAGCGGTCGGGTACCTGTCGGACTCACAAGAGACTCCTGAGGTCTGATATGTGGAGGGACGGTGGGAGACGGTCAGCTGTGGCGGGCGTGGCGGCTGCGCGGCCGCTCCTGCCCGTAGTGCTCGCGCAGGGTGGTGCCGGTCTACGCGGTGCGGAACAGCCCGCGTCCGCGGAGGATCGGCACCACCTGGTCCGCGAAGTGGTCGAAGCCCTCGGTCAGCCACGGCGGCATGACGTTGAACCCGTCCGCGGCCCCCTGCTCGAACCAGACCCGTATCTGGTGGGCGACCTGCTCGGGCGTGCCCGCGACCACACGGTGGCCGCGCGCCCCGGCGAGGCGGTACAGCAGCTGAAGCGAGTACTCCGGGATCCGCGGAGAAGTCCCGGCCGCTCGCCGGCGTCTGGTGGGGGGATGCAGCCGGCCAGCAGCAGAGTGCTGGTCACAGTGGCCAGGACGAGTGGGGCGTGCCTGGGCATACGGGTTCCCGGGTGCAGGGCGTACGGCGTCGGTGCGTACGGAAATCGACTGATCGCGGGCGGAGAGTTCTCGCGCGAGTGAGAGGTGTTCGCGGCTGGAGTTCAGCTACACAGCGCGGCGGTGAGGCGCATCAGATCGACAGCGCGCCGCCGCGTGAACCGCGGGAAAGTCGGCATGCCGCCGAAGCTATATACGACACCAAGAGAGGGTCAAGCGTGTGTTCGCCTTCCCGGGGTTCCGCAATGACGACTTCGTGCGGCTGCCATGCGCGCGTTACAGTGCCCCGCCACATCCTCTCTGTGACGCGAACGCCCCCTCCACCGCGGGGCCGTTGTCCCAGTCCATGAGATCGCTCCGGTCTCACTTGAGCGGCGGACAGGAGCCGACCATACCGTCGGCCATGTCAGACGCCGTCGGCCAGCTCGTGGTCCGTCTCCCCCTCGTGGGACGGCTCCACGTCGACCTGTGCCGCCAGTCCAGCGCCTGTTGTCGTCTCTGATCCGGTCTGATCCGGGATTCCAGGCAGGTTTGCCCCGGGTGACGGTCCTCTGTGACCACCTTCGCGGCGATGATCCCGCTCACTCGGGCGTCCTCGCGTCCACACCGGTGACGCTCACGCACCCGCCGCGGGGTTCTCGTCCTTCTCTCCCGGCCACGCCTGCCGGGTGACGCGATGCGCGCGGAGCCGCGCGCCGGTCCCACCTCAGCCCTCTTCGTACATCACCGCGCCGTGAACCGTCCCCGGCGTCACATCGACAGCGGCGCGCCCGCGCATGCAACGAAACGGTAGTCCGACCATGCCCGACACACCGCTCACCTCCCCGCCAACCGACAAGCGCACCAACCGGCGGAGCCTTCGTACGGTGGTGCTGTCCAGCCTCCTGGGCACCACGGTGGAGTGGTACGACTTCTTCCTCTACTCCACCGCCGCCGGCCTCGTCTTCGGCAAACTGTTCTTCCCCACCGGCAACGACACCGTCGGCACCATCCTCTCCTTCGCCACCTTCGCTGTCGGCTTCCTGGCGCGCCCCATCGGTGGCCTGCTCTTCGGCCACATCGGCGACAGGATCGGCAGGAAACGGACCCTCGCCGTCACCATGGGCGTGATGGGCGGCTCCACCACGCTCATCGGTCTCCTGCCGACGTATGAGACGGCAGGCATCTGGGCCCCGATCCTCCTGCTCGTCCTCCGCGTCGCCCAGGGGGTGGCGCTCGGCGGGGAGTGGGCGGGCGCCGTACTGCTGTCCGCGGAGCACGGCCCGGCCGGTCGCAAGGGCCGCTACGGCAGCTACCCGCAGATCGGGCTGGCGCTGGGGCTGGCCCTGGGGACCGGTGTTTTCGCCCTGCTCAGCAACCTGCTCAGCGACGAGGCGTTCCTGAGCTACGGCTGGCGAGTGGCCTTCCTGGTGAGCCTGGCGCTGGTCGTCCTCGGTATCGCCGTACGGCTGAAGGTCGACGAGACCCCGGCCTTCCAGCAGATCGAACAGCGCCAGGCAGCGTCCCGGGTCCCGCTGGCCCAGCTGCTGCGGAATCCCGGAACCAGGCGCCACACTCTGCTCGGGATGGCGGCCAGGTGGGGCGAGGGCGCCGCGTTCAACACCTGGGGCGTTTTCGCGATCACCTACGCCACCTCGACGCTGAAGCTGCCGCGCACCTCGGTCCTGCTCGCCGTCACCGTCGCCGCGCTGCTGATGGCCGTGCTGATCCCGCTGTCCGGTTCCCTGGTGGACCGGCAGGGCGCGCGCCGGACGTACATGACCGGCATCGCCCTGTTCGGGCTCGCCGTGTTCCCCGCCTTCCTGCTGTTCCGGTCCACCGGAATCTGGGGATTCGCCGTGACGCTCGCGGTGACGCTGGGAGTGGTCCACGCCTACTTCTACGGTGCCCAGGGCACACTCTTCGCCGCCCTGTTCCCGCCGGAGGTGCGCTACACGGGCATGTCCGTCGTCTACCAGCTGTCCGGTGTCTTCGCCTCCGGCATCACGCCCCTCCTCATGACGACCTTCCTCGCCCTGGGCCACGGCACACCCTGGATCGCCTGCGGGTACCTCGCGGCCACGGCGGCCGTCAGCGTCTGGGCGACCTCACGCATCCGGTCGTCCGACATGTACTTCGCGACCGGGTCCGCATCCATCCATGGCCACCCCGCCGAGCTCCCTCCGGAACACACCCCGGCCTCCGCGGCCCGGTAACCCTCCCGCGCCGACGCTCGTCTGCCCGCGACATCGCCCTCGATCCAGGGGCGCGGTCGCGGGGGCGCGTCGTCCTCGGCGACTACGGCGCTCGGCACGACCGCCCGACCGGGTGTGTTGCAGCGATATGTAACGAGCATGAACATCGGATGAGGGCAGCTCGCGAAGAGTTGTCCGCAGCGCCGGTGGCCCCCAGCGTTGATCACTATGAACGATCCCAGGATGTCCCGACGCCTCTTCCACGGCCTGATGGGTGGCAGCGCGCTGACCGCGGCAGGTGTGACCGCCGCCGGACCGGCCACCGCGAACGACAAGGCCGGCAAGGAAACGGAGGAACGGCCCTTCCGTTCCCGCTCGGACGGCGCTGCGGTCCGCCGGCCCAACCTGCTGGTCATCCTGGGCGACGATCTCGGCTGGGCCGACCTGTCGTCCTATGGCGCGCCGCACATCAAGACCCCGCACCTCGACCGCCTCGCCCGGCAGGGTGTGCGCTTCACCAACGCGTACTCCGGCTCGGCGACCTGCTCCCCCACCCGGTTCAGCCTCTACACCGGCCGTTTCCCCGGCCGGACGAAGGGCGGACTTGCCGAGCCGGTCAGCGACCGCTCCCAAGGGCTGGACCCGCATCATCCGACCCTCGCCTCGCTGCTCAAGGCGGCCGGTTACGCCACCGCTCTGATCGGGAAGTGGCACTGCGGCTGGCTGCCCGACTACAGCCCGACGAAGTCCGGCTGGGACGAGTTCTTCGGCAACTTCGGCGGCGTCCTGGAGTACTTCTCCAAGCTCGGGCAACTCGGCGAGTACGACCTGTTCGAAGGCGACACCAGCTACAAGGACCTGCGCTACTACACGACCGTTCTCACCGAACGGGCCGTCGAGTACGTCAGCCGTGACCACGACCGGCCCTGGCTGCTCAACCTCAACTTCACCACCCCCCACTGGCCATGGCTCGCGGAGGGCGACGCCGCCACCGGAGCCGAGATCGCCGCGAAGATACGGTCGGCCAAGGACCATGCCGATGTCGTCACCGCGCTGAACCACTACGACGGTGGTTCCGTCGCGAAGTACACGGAAATGGTGGAGAGCCTGGACGCCGCCGTCGGCGAGGTCCTCGCGGCGCTGCGGCGCTCGGGCCAGGAGGACGACACCCTGGTGCTCTTCGCCAGCGACAACGGCGGGGAACGCTTCTCCTACAACTGGCCGCTCAGCGGAGAGAAGTTCTCCTTGCTGGAGGGCGGCATCCGGGTGCCAACCATCCTGCGCTGGCCGTCCCGGATCGGCACGCGCCAGGTCAGTCACGAGCCGAACTTCTCGCCCGACTGGACCGCCACCCTGCTGGAGGTGGGTGGCGCCCGACCGGACCCGGCATATCCGCTGGACGGCACCAGCCTGGCCGGCTACCTGCTGCGCGGAGAAGCGCCGCGTGACCGTGACCTCTTCTGGCGGGTGCGGGACAACCGGGCACTGCGGCGTGGCGAGTGGAAGTACTACCAGGACGCCGACGGCAAGGACCACCTGTTCAACCTCGCGCAGGACGCACGGGAACAGGCCGATCTCGCTCCCGACCGGCCGGAGCTGCTCACGGAACTCAAAACCTCCTGGGAAAGGACAGCCGAGGAGCTGCTTCCCTATCCTGCGGCCTGAGCTTGGCGTTTAACGCGGGTGAGCTTGGTGTTCCTTGATCGATTCGGCGCGTTTGACCGTCTTGCCGACGTCGTGGTGCCTGGCTCGGTGCCTGTTTTTCGAGCCGGGAGGCCGTCCCGGCCCTGGCCGGGACGGTTTCGGTGCGGCCGCAGGACGGGCCGTGGTCGCGCGGACGTTGCGAAACCCCCGCCGCACCCGGGCGGGGGTGAGGCGGCGGGGCTCGGCCGGTCGTTCCCAGGGGCGGCGGAGGTCCTCGGCGAGGGGGCGGGCCAGGCGGAGCTGGGTGTGGGCGGCGATGATGAGCCAGGTCCACAGGTCGGCGGTGTCCGCGTGGCGGAATTTCGGGGCTGTCCAGCCGAGGGTCTGTTTCATGAGCCTGAAGGTGTGCTCAAGATCGAATCTGCGGAGGAAGCACTGCCACCAGCGCTCCACGTCCGCCGGTGTGGCGGCGGTGGCCGAGCACCAAAGCCAGACCGCTTTCGGGTCGCGATCGCCCGGCAGGCGCTCGACCTGGAGGCGGATCAACCTGCCGTGCAGGATGGGCAGTTCCTCTTGCGCGTGGTCCAGCCAGGGGCCGCGGTGGGTGAGTCGGGGGTGCATCCGGGCCCAGGCTCTGGCCTCGGCCTTGCCGTAGTGGGTGGTGTCCGTGACCGTGGTGACCTCGGGTTCGTGCCAGCTGTCGGGCTTGGCGAAGGCCAGGACGCCGCCGTGCCGACGCGGCCGTCCGCCCTTCGGCCCGGAGCGGGCGGGGCCGGGGTCGCGGAGCATAACGCGGTCCGAGCGCAGGCGTCCGACCAGGACGACGGGCAGGTCCGCCAGAGCGTGGGAGAGGTAGGCGACGTCGTAGCCGGAGTCCATGACGATCCAGATCTCCGGATCACCCGCCCGCCACTGCCGGGCCTGGATCAACCGCTCGACGACGTCTCGTAGTTGGGCAGCGGTGACGGCGGTCGCGTCGTCCGCCTGCCCGAGGCGCACGGCGTCCAGCAACGCGACCCAGGAGGTCCGGCCGGTCTCCAGGGCGGCGACGAAGGAGTACGGCCAGCCCGGCACGAACTGATCCGTCTTGCGGTCTCCGCGCCCGTAGACGTGGCAGAACAGCCGGTCGTCGCTGGTCGGGGCGTCCGGGCGGAGCCAGTTGCTGACATCCACGGCCAGTACGATGCGCCCGTCGGCCGCCCTCGGCAGCGGCAGGCCGGCCAGCGTGCGGCGCAACCGCGTCGGCTCCAGCCAGCCCCGATCCAACGCGGCATACAGGGCCCCGTGCCCCCGCCGGTGCTCGGCCTCCAGGCAGAGCTCGACCAGGGTCTTCACCGGTCCATCAGTGCACAAGACCGCGTCAGTGATCTCGAAGAGCGCGTCGGCACGGCTGTACAGGCAGTCGTAGAAGTCGACCCGAAAGCGGGACAACACCCTCAATGCCTCGCCTGCGGGCGCATCGACGGGGAGACTCATAGGCAGCGGCCGTTCTTTCGTGCTTCGTTACTCGACATCTCGAAGCGTGAAGAACGGCCGCGTCACATGCCCCCGGTTCCCTGGGATCTCAGCAGGTCGAGTGACCTGCGACGTTAAACGCCAAGCTATGTCACCGCCCTGATGGACGCGCTGGGCTGAGCCAGGCGGTCCAAGGGGGGCGGGCACGGCGGCGAACCGCGACTGCCGTGCCCTGCCTCGATTCGAACAGCGACATCGCCCGCCGTGACCACTCCCCAAGATCCGTGCCAGAACCCAGCTCTCAGCGACAAAGCCACCGACAGACTCGTCAACCAGGTTCGCAGTCGACTTCATCGCTGCGGCTAGGTGTACTGACCGGGCACGTTGATCAATCGTGAGAATGGCGGCTGGTTGTCGCACGCGGTGTGGGGCCGGTGGTGGTTGTACTGGTGGAGCCAACCGGCCAGTGCGTCGCGTCGTTCTTGCTCGCTGGTGTAGCAGCGGGCGTAGGCCCAGCCATCGGCCATGGTGCGGTGGAAGCGCTCGACCTTCCCGTTCGTCTGCGGGCGGTAAGGGCGCGTGAACTTCGAGGTGATCGAAAGCGCTTCGCAGTTGTCGCGCCACAGGTACGAGCGGTACGCGCCGCCGTTGTCCGACAGGACCCTCTCAATGGTGACGCCACGGTCAGCGAACCAGTCGACAGCCCGGTGCAGGAAGCCGACGGCGGTGACGGCTGTTTCGTCGTCGTGGACCTCGGTGTAGGCGACGCGGGAGTGGTCGTCGATGACGGTGTGCACGAATGCGTATCCGACCTTCGGGCCGCCGTAGGCGTTGCGTGACTTGCTCTGCGTCGCGGCGCGGTGCTTCTCGCCTTGGTGGCGGCCGACGTAGCGCCAGCCGCCACCGTCGGGGATGTTCCCGAGCTTCTTCACGTCCACGTGCACCAGTGATCCCGGTTGGTCGTGCTCATACCGGCGGACGGGCTCACCGGTCTCACGGTCGACGTAGGCGAGTCGGTTCAGGCGGGCCGATCGCAGGATTCGATGCACTGTCGACGGGGCGATATTGAGTCTCGCAGCGAGCTGGACCGGCCCTTCCCGCAGACGTAGTCGCAGGCTGACGCACCTCTTCGTCACGGTCTTGGGTGTCTTGGCAGGAGAGCTCCGCGGTCGTGAGGATCGGTCCTGCATGGACTCGCCTGCGAGGTAGCGATCGACCCAGCGCTTCACGGTCGGCCAGGACACCTGGAAGCGGGCCGCGACTTCGCTGACTGGCCAGCCGTCGTCAGCGACGAGTCGAGCGACTTTCAGCCGGTGGCGCGGGGTGAGGGCCGCGTTCGAATGCGACATTTCTGAGCTCCTGGACAGGCTGAAAGGCCGGCCATGGTGTGTGGCCGGCCCTTCAGCTTGGAGATATGCGGGGAGGGATAGTGCAGGTCAGTCGACCGGGGAGACTCGGATGAGGTTGCCGTCAGGGTCCGTAATCACGAACGTGCGGCCGAAGACAGCATCATGCGGCTCCTGCACAACGTGGACCCCCTTCGAGGCCCACCTCTTGAAGATCTCGTCAATCGCCTCCGATGGCCCCGGAACCATGAGTCCGATCTCTGTCGTACGAGGGAGGATCGGGACCGCGTGCTCGCTGTAGCCCGTCCACAGTGCGAACAGGACACTGGGGGCAGCCTCGAAGGCTACGTAGTGGGGACTGGTGAAGGTCGGTTCGATCTCGAACAGGTCGCTGTAGAAGGCGGTGGCGGCCTCGGCGTCGCGGACGCCGATCAGGAACAGGTTCGGTGCGGGCATGGAGTGCTCCTCAACTCGTTGATTACTCGGTCCAGCACCCAGCGGATCACCCAATCGCGACGGGACCTGTCACCTTTTCTGAGAACATGGGTAAGCATGAAGGCTTCAAGGCTCCTGCATCTCCTGCTGCTCCTGCAGACCCGTCAGCGGCTCACTACCACGGAGCTCGCCGCGCGTCTTGAGGTGTCCCGGCGGACTGTGCTGCGGGACGTCGAGGCGCTATCGACAGCGGGCGTGCCCGTCTATGCCGAACGTGGGCGGAACGGCGGGATCGTCCTGCTCCCCAGTGCACGGCTCAACGCATCCCATCTGGAACCACCAGAACTGGAGGCCCTATCCGTGGCCGGCTTGGACAGCGCACTACGTGAGCGAATGGGTCTAACTGCGGTGTGGGAGTCGGCCGAGCGCAAGATCGCCGCCCGCCAGGCTGCTGCACCTGAGTCGCCGAGCCCGCTGCGGCTGGCTGACCTGGTGCTTGTCGACAGCACCGCGTGGTTTGCTGCCCCCGAGGCAGCGGTCGAAGTATCGGCTCTGGCCTCGACCCTGCGACACCGGCGACGCCTTCGAATCCTGTACCGGCGCAGCGCCGAGAGCCAGGCCTCGACACGGGTGGTCGACCCGTACGGGATCGTGGCGAAATCAGGTCGCTGGTATCTCGTCGCCGATGACCAGGGCGACAGCCGGCTGCTCGCTCTGGAACGACTATCGGCCTTCGAACAGCTAGACGCACCAGCCGTGCTCCAACCAGGCGAAACCCTCCGCACCAGATGGGCCGTGTTGAAGAAACGCACTGAGGAGCAAGATCGCGTGAGCGTGACCATCCGCCTGCCGGAAAAGGGGCTCGACCTGGCGCGGCGCATCCTCGGCACCCGCATCCACCATGTCTCCGACGCGGAAAAAGGCTCGTGCGTCGTCGTCGTGCGCTACCCCGACATCGAGTCGGTGCGTCAGCTTCTTCAGTTCGGCGACCACATCGAGGTGCTCAACCCTGAGACGGCCCGCGCACGCATCAGTCAGCTCGCCAGGGACCTGACTAACAGACACTCAACTCCCGCATCGTGATTGCCGATCAGGTCCCCTGTTCTCAATCAACGTGCCCGGTCAGTACAGCAGGCTGGTGCGCGTGGATGTGACGGGGTGTCTTCGGTGCGTGAAGGGCGTCAATATTCCGATCAAGCTGCTGAGCTGGGCCTTTCCTGTGGCTGGTGAGGCAGTGTTAGTGGCGTGGTGTGGTACTCGTTGAGCAGTCCACCGAGTACCTGTCGGCGCCTGACCGTGCCAGCGGGTAAAGGGATGATGTTCGGGTCATCGTCCGGGGCGCGTAGGTCCAGACTGCGGTGGGGCCGCCCGGTGTTGTAGTGCTCGGCGTACGCAGTGAGGACCGTGCGCAGGTGTCGTTCGCCGGTGATGAGGAGGCGGTCGGTGCATTCGGCGCGGGCTGTGCGTATCCATCGTTCGGCGAACGCGTTTGATCGGGGGCTTTGCGGCGGAGTCGGGATGACGGCTGTGCCGTTGCACGCGAAGACCGCGTCGAATGCGGCGGTGAACTTGCTATCCCGGTCACGGATAAGGAACCGGAAATGCCCGGCTCTGTCCTCCAAGTCCATGAGCAGGTTGCGGGCGAGTTGGGTGACCCATACGCCGGTGGGGCGGGCGGTGACGCCCAGGATATGGACGCGCCGGGTGGCGATCTCCATAACGAAGAAAACGTAGAGACGTTTGAGGAAGACGGTCTCCACGCGCATGAAGTCGCAAGCCAGCAGCGTGTGGGCCTGGGAGCGCAGGAAGGAACGCCAGGTCTGCTGGGATGCGCGCCGCGGTGCGGGCGGTAGACCGGAGCGGCGCAGGACGCGTCGGATCGTGGCAGCGGCGACCCGATGACCAAGCCGTCGCAGCTCGCCTTGGATCCTGACGTACCCCCAGGTCGGGTTCTCCCTCGCCAGGCGCTGGATGAGGGCGACCATCTCGTCCGGCAACGGTGGCCGGCCGGGCCTGACCGGTGCTTGGCGCCCTTTCCAGCGCACCAGACGGCGGTGCCAGGTCAGCAGCGTGCCGGGGGTGACCAGCCGATGGCGGCGTGGAGCGGGCGGCAGGTGCCGTGCAAGAGCGGAGAGCACGGCACGATCGGCCCACAAGATCCGCGGCCGCTCAACCTGTCGGCGCAGCACAGCGACCTCATGACGAAGCGCCAGGATCTCGGCGTTGCTCGCTGCGGACGAACGGCCCAGCAGAAGAAGGCAGCCCAGTAGCCGGTAGAAGATCAGATAGAGCAGTCGCAGGCCCACGATCAATGATCATGCCCAGACTCGGAAGATCTCAAAGCCCCAGGTCAGCCACCGTACGGCAATAAAGACACCCTTCACGTGTCCGAGTGTTCTGGTGTGCATGGTCAGCTTTCTTGGATCGTGGTCGGGTGCCCGCCGCGGGACGGTTCCGTGGTGGACGTCGCCGCGAGGCTCGCGAGCGGTCGCAGGCGCTCCTCGCTGGGCGAGCCGGGCTCCGCGGTGTAGATGAGGAAGGACAGGCCGGGCTCGGCGGTCAGCTCCATCCCCTCGTAGGTCAGCGTGAGGTCGCCGACCTCGTGGTGGTGGAACTGCTTGGTGCCCGCGATCCGTGGCGGCGTACGTTGTGGGCTCCCCAGCGGGTGCGGAATTCGACGCTGCACGTGGACAGCTCGCCGATCAGGTCGTGCAGCTGCTTGTCCCGGGGATCCCGGCCGGCTTCGGTGCGGAGGATCGACACGGTGATGTCCGCGGCCGCCTCCCAGTGGGGGTAGAACGCCTTGGCCGTTTCGTCGAGGAAGCAGTAGCGCGCCAGGTTTCCCTGCCCGGGGCCATCGAACACCTCGTCGTAGAACGCGGGCCCGAGGGCGATGGCGTCCAGCGCGCGGGCCAGGCTGACCCTGGGCACCCACGTCTTCGTCCTGCGCCTGCGCACGGGCCGTGCCGCGCCATTGGCCGCCCGGGCGAGGTCGAAGAGGTGCTCACGCTCGGCGTCGTCCAGTTGCAGCGCCCGGGCGAGCGACTCCAGGACGGCGTCGGACACGCCGGCCAGGTGGCCGCGCTCGATCTTGGCGTAGTACTCCGGGCTCACGTCCGCGAGCATCGCCACCTCGCCGCGGCGCAGGCCGGCCACCCTGCGGTGTCCGGAGACCGGCAGGCCGGTCTGCTCGGGAGTGAGGTTCGCTCGACGGGACATGAGGAACTCCCGTGCTTCGTTCCTGGCGTCCATGCGTTCCACGCTAAGGCGCGAAGCCGCTGTCAGGGACGCCCTGCCAGTACACCCCTCACCGGGGTCTCCCTCGCTCGGCATGTGCGGCGATGTCATTGGCATTGCGCGTAGAGAGAGCGCTCGACGGACGTCGACGCGGACAGGGAGAGATCATGGCTGAGAACACGGGCACCGGCTGGACCGGCGGGAAGAACGCCTTCGGCGGCTTCGCCCCGGGGCTGGTCCATTACACCGACCGGGTTCTCTTCGACGAGGTCTGGGAGCGCGAGGGCCTGTCCAAGCGCGACCGCAGCCTCGTCACCGTCTCCGCGCTGACCGCGCTCGGGAAGATGGACCAGCTGCGGTTCCACCTCGCGTTCGCCCGCCAGAACGGTGTCACCGACGAGGAGCTGCGGGAGGCGCTGCTGCACCTGGCGTTCTACTCCGGCTGGCCCAACGGCATGGGAGCGACGAGCGTGCTGAAGAACATCGTCGAGGAACAGGACTGAGCAGGAATGCGCTGGCAGTCCGGCGGGGGGCATGGTCTCCTCTATGTCGGGTGTGCGATGCGGGATCAGCATCACCGCTCGTCCGCCCACCTGTCCGGGCGGCGGCGCAACAGAGGCGCGTTCCTCGGCGAGCTGCTCGCTCATCCGTTCTAGGACCCGTTCGGCGGCGGCGAGCTCGTCCCGCTCGGCCCGTACTTCCGCCAGCTGCTTGGCCGGCTGTTCTTCAAGTTCGTCCGGCTCCGTCAGGTGATCTACTCCGCAGACTGCCGCCGACGGCCAGAACGAGCACCCCGAGAGCCGGTCACACCAGTCTTTTGACCTGCGGTTTCAGGTTGGGCGGAAGCTCACTGACGAAGCATGCTGGTACGCCGGTCCGGGGCGAGGGTGCGGACCACTTCCGTGGCGTCGTCCACCACGTGAAGGGCACGTATCAGTCGAACGGCCGCGCGCACTCGGTCCATGGGTACAGCAGTGGCGGCGGCAGCCGCGCAGCCCTCGAATTTGCGGGTGATGTCCTCCCATGTCAGGGGGCGTGGCTGCTGCCAGGTACGTCGGTGCCGGTGCGGGAGACGCAACGGCCGTCCCGGAGCAGCAGCTCGACTCGGCCTGGGGGGAGTTCCATCGTCCAGTCGAGGCTCTTGTCGGGTACGGGTACGACCTTGCGCGCCGTGTTCAGCACCTCCGGATCGCGCAGCCCAGTGGGCAGGAAGTCCGGCACCTCCACGGTACGGCGGACGGCGGCGACGGCCACCAGGAACGGCAGGCTGAACTTCGCGTCCACGAGTGTGGACGGGGCGCGTCGTGCATCGAGCGGGCGGCACATCAGGTCGTGGTAGTCGCCGACATGTACCCGGATCTCGTCGATGTCGTCCGGGACCAGGTGGTGGTCGGCCATGAGGCCGATGATGGCGTGGACGTGACTGTGGGCGGTGCCGACCGCGGGCCAGGGCTTGTAGAGCGTTTGGCTGCCCTGATAGTCCGTGCCCAGTCCGTCGAGGATCGCCTCACGGTCGTAGTCGCCCCCGAAGTATGTGCTGAAGACACCGTGTTCGCCTTCGAAGAGGTCAGGGACTCCGGTGATGCCCTTCTGCGCCAGCAGTGCCGCCGTGACCGCTCCCCTGGCGGGGAACCCCGCGTATATCGCCCGTAGGTTACTGCCCGTGCCGGCGACGACTTCCATGACGCCGCTGGATTGCATGCTGGCGATGCCCAGGGCGTCGGCCAGGCGCTCGCCGGGCAGGCCCATGACGCGGCCCGCCGCTGCCGTAGCGGCGTAGACTCCCAGCACGATCGACAGGTTCCAGTCCTTGCGCCAGCCGACGTTGCGGCGCAGCCATGCGAGCAGGTCTTGTCCTGCCGCGACCGCGGTGATCAGGTCGGCTCCGCGGACGCCGCCCTGTCGTTCGGCCACCGCGAAGACCGCCGGAATGATCGAGCTGGAACAGTGCTGGCCCCAGGGGGTCTGGTCGTCGTAGTCGAGGCAGTGCGCCATGGCACCGTTGGCGAAGACCGCCGCTATCGCGGGGGCCTTCCCTGAAGGGTGTCTTTATTGCCCTACCGTGGTTGACCTGGGGCTTTGCGATCGCCCGAGTATGGGCATGATCAGTGATCGTGGGTCTGCGACTGCTCTGCCTGATCTTCTGCCGACTACTGCGCTGCCTCCTCGGTGCTGGGCCGATCGACCACCGCGAAGAACGCCGAGATCCTCGTGCTTCGTCATGAGGTCGCTGTGCTGCGCCGGCAGGTTGAGCGACCGCGGCTCTCATGGGCTGATCGTGCCGCGCTCTCCCCTCTCGCCAAGCACCTGCCACCCGTTTTACGTCGCCATCGGCTGGTCACCCGGACACGCTGCTGACCCGGCACCTGTGCTTGCCGAGAATGTCATCCGCCCTGGTCGGAGGGCTCTATCAGGATTGGTGGTCGTCGGCCTCGCCGCTCGAGTAGGCGCTCTCGCGTAGTCGGTGGTGCACGCGTGATGATGATCGATCGTGCTGCTTCGATTGGCCTACCTGAGCGTGACCAATGCGTTCGCGCTGCTGCGTCTGTTGCCGATGAGCGACCGGGACAAGGATGCGGAGTTCCTGGCGCTCCGTCATCAGACCACGGTGTTCGAACGCCAACTCGACAGTGCCCGACCACGGTTCACGCCGAACGATCAGGCGCTCCTGGCGGCGCTGCTGCACCGGATGCCACTGTCCGCCCTCCGGCGTGTGCGACTACCCATGTGTCCAACTGAACCCGAGTTCGATATAGATTTCAGAATGTGGTCGTGTCCTGGGTTTCATGGATGGAGTCGCCCACTCTATGACGTGACCACAGGAGGGCTCGCTCAGCGCTTCCAGAGCGCGAGTGAACCACTTGACACATTATTTTCGCCAACATCAATCATCAAACACCGACCACAGCCGAAAGGGTTCGCGACCGGTCAACGGCCTCGAGCAGCCTCACGTGATGGCAGGGTGATGGCATCGCCCCGGTTACGCCATGATCAGCCACCTGATACGCCAGGCACCGGCGCCTCCACGGTGGAGTCACGCACTCACACTCCCCACCGGAGGTGAACACAGTGACTTCTCCATGCCCAAACGCGGCCGCCTGTACCGGCGTTGCGGCTGCCGTCGCCCCGACGCCCGGCAGTACGGTGCCAGCTGCCCCCAACTTAATGATGGCTCGAAGCACGGGTCATGGGCCTTTGCCGTTGACTTCCCTCCGCCGACGGCAAGCGCCGTCCGCTCTGCCGCAGCGGATTCGCCACCCGAAAGGCCGCCGAGACAGCACTCGAGCGCGCGCTGGAATCGGAGCGCACCGGCTTGGAGTGCAGCCACGACGTCACCCTCGCGACCTTTCTGGCCGAGTGGCTGCGCATCAAGGAGAAGACGCTCAAGCCCACCACCTTCGCCCGCTACCGCGACCACGTGCAGGCGGACCTCATCCCGTCCTTCGGCCAGCTGGCACTGACCGACCTGCGGGCCCGGCATATCACCGCCTGGAGCGAGGCCGAGCTCGCCCGCGGCCGCGGCTACACCGCCGTCTACCGGAGCGGTGCCACCTTCTCCAGCGCCCTTGGCCACGCAGTACGCACCCGCCTGATCCCCGCCAACCCGTGCCGGTACGTGCTGCTCCCCCGTCCGATCGCCCCGGAGCGGATCTGCTGGAACCCCACCCAGGCCGCAGCCTTCCTGCGCCACAACCACGCCCACTACCGCGACCAGATCGACGACCTGTTCGAGCTGCTGCTGGGCACCGGTATGCGGCGCGGCGAGGCCCTGAGGCTGCACTGGACGGATGTGCACCTGTCCGAGCGGATGCTGCTGGTGCGCTGGAGCCTGACAGCGGTGAACAACAACCGCCTCTCCCTCGGACACCCCAAAACGAAAGCCAGCCGGAACTGGGTGAGCCTAGCCCCGCGTGTGGTCGCCGCCCTGGAGCGCCAGGCCGCGCTCGCCCGAGCCGGCCAGCCGGAGGGCACGCCGCTGGAAGGTCTGGTCTTGTGCCGCTCGGACGGCTCGCCGCTGCGTCCACAGGGCGTGCTGGTCGAGCTGCGCCGGCGCGCCGCCGAGCTCGGGCTGCCGCGGATCGGCGTGCACGATCTGCGGCACACCGCCGCCACCATCATGATCAGCTCACCGGTGCCGCTGGCCGTGGTCTCCAAGACCCTGCGCCACTCGACGCTGGCCACCACCGTCAACCTCTACGGCCACCTGCTCCCCCACGCCGCCCGCGACGCCGTCACCGCCATCGGCACGGCCCTGGAACGCGCCGACCGCAAGGCCAGCGGTCCTGGTGGAGCGTCAGAACAGCGGGCGGCGTGAGGGCTCAGACGGCTCCGTGCTCACTGCAGCCGCGCCTTGTCTCGGCGCCCCTTGCCAGGGGCGCCCTGGCGGCGCCGCCCTCGTGTTCACCGGTTGTCATCACGTCGCCATCACGTGTCACACGAACGCAATCAGCGGGTCTGCCATCACTGGCAAACCTGCTGGTCACACCGTCGGGACGACAGGATTTGAACCTGCGCCCCCCTTGCCCCCCATGCCAGCCGCCGTGCCCGTGTCGCCGCGAATCCGTACGGCTTCCGGTGAGGACAAGCCGGTCAGTACCCCGTGCTGAGCGGGTGGGGAAACTACTCCGCTCGTCGGCCAGGGCCGTCGCGCCACCCAGCTACATCGAGGAGCAAGTCCGCCACGCCGCTCGGTACGAGATTCCCTCCGCATAGGCTGAGGCCGCCGCCCGCGCAGCCGTACACGCGTTGCTCGACGCCAAGTGGCAGGCGCTGCCGAAGCGGGGGCGGTGACATAGGATATGAAGACCAACCGGCTGTGGGGTCGTCCACAGCCTCGGCTGATCGGGCGCTGCGTCTCTCCATCGAAGATCATCAGCCACACGGCATGGCAGTGGATCACCCTGCGGGATGCAACGACGACCTTCCCTTTGTGGAAAGGACGGTCGATACCCGTGGCACACATTCGTCCCGTCACGGTGGACCGGGAAGTCGTCACCGCCGTACTGCGTCCCTCGTACGACTTCATCATCTGCGGCGGGGGCACCTCGGGGTCTGTCGTCGCCCGACGGCTGGCCGATGACCCCACGGTGAAGGTCCTGCTGTTGGAGGCAGGCGGCAGCGACCGGGTGCCCTCCGTCATTGACTCCACCCTCTGGCTCTCCAACATCGGCAGCGAACGCGAGTGGGGGTACCGCGCCCAGGCTTCCCCCCATCTCAACGGTCGTACGCCTCGGCTGCCGATGGGCAAGGTGCTGGGCGGCGGTTCCAGTATCAACGCTTCCGTCTGGGCACATGGCCACCGCAACGACTTCGACTCCTGGGCCGAGGACAGTGGCGATCCCGGCTGGTCCTATGCGTCCGTCCTCGACATCTACCGCCGTATCGAGGACTGGACTGGCTCTGCCGATCCCCGGCGTGGTACTGGCGGCCCTCTGCGGATCGCCCTCCCCGAGGACCCGGTTCCGCTCGCGCCGAAGCTGGTCGAGGCGGCGTCCGCGCTCGGCATCCCGGCCGTCTCCGACATCAACGGTGACCCCATGGAATCCGACGGCGGCTGCGGCTTTCCCAATCTCCTGGTCGATCAGGGCAACGCCCGGGTCTCGATGGCCGCGACCTACCTTCATCCGGCCATGGGGCGCCCCAACCTCGACATCGTGCTGTGTGCCGAGGTGACGCGGCTCGGGCTGTCCGGAAAACGGGTGACCAGCGTGGAGTTCGTCCAGCGGGGCCGCCTTCACAGCGTCTCCGCGGGTGAGGAGGTGATCGTCTCTCTCGGCGCGATCAACACGCCGAAGCTGCTGATGCTCTCCGGCATCGGTGACCTGGCCGAAGTCTCAGCCCTCGGCATACCCGGCGTCGTGCATCTGCCCGGCGTCGGGAAGAATCTCCAGGACCACATCTTGCTCGGGGGCTGTATCTGGGAGTACCGGGTCCCCGAAGCCCCCCGGAGCAACGCCGCCGAGTTCGCCTTCTTCGCCAAGAGCGACCCGTCACTGCCCGGTCCCGACCTCATGCCGACGCTGGACGAATTCCCGTGCGCCAGCGAGGTGACGGCCACCCAGTACGACGTTCCCGTCGGAGTCGACTCCGCCTGGACACTGGCCCCCGGGCTCGCCCGGCCCGTCAGCCGTGGATCAGTACGGCTGGCCGACGCGGACCCCCTGGCGGCCCCGGTGATCAACGCCAATTTCCTGAGTGCCGAGGAGGACCTGAAGGCTCTCGAGTACTGCGTGGCACTGTGCCGGGAAATCGGGAACTCGTCAGTGGTGAAACCGCTTGCCAAACGCGAGGTCATGCCCGGCCCGCTCAGCGGCAACGACCTCAGGAATTTCGTCCGCAACGCGGCCGGCTCGTACTTCCACGAAACCTGCACCGCAAAGATGGGGCGCGACGAGATGTCTGTTGTCGACAGCTCCCTGCGCGTCTACGGCATTGATGGC
Source organism: Streptomyces sp. NPDC007983 (assembly GCF_042958345.1). Classification (NCBI taxonomy): domain Bacteria; kingdom Bacillati; phylum Actinomycetota; class Actinomycetes; order Kitasatosporales; family Streptomycetaceae; genus Streptomyces; species Streptomyces sp. NPDC007983. The sequence goes on along the minus strand of NZ_JBIBJI010000021.1, from coordinate 20,187 downwards.
CTGCGCATCGCGGACGGCTCGGTCATGCCGAGCATTACGAGTGGCAACACCATGGCACCATGCGTAGTCATCGCCGAACGGGCAGCGGAGCTGATCAAGACACGCCACGGTTTGAGGTGACTTTCCACCATCGGGTCCCGAAACCGATCCTGCGCATTTCGCCGGTCGACACACGCTCCGAGATACCGGCTATATTCGGCTAAGAGGAGATGGTCGGCGTTCTGCGGTCCGTAGGGCGCCAAGCTTTTCGGGAGACGGCAGGTAGCTCCATGGGTGTCCATGAACAGCACCCAAAAACCGCGAACACCGGGATCACTCGATCAGCACGGACACGGCTTCGGCTGCTGGACTGCGCGGTCGACGACCGAAGCGGCATCGAGCCACTGCCGCTCGCCCTCGCCCACGTGGTCGCCGAACTCGGCGCCCTGGGGGGCATGATCCATCTGCGTGATCCGAACTACGGCTGCCTCCGTCTGGTGGCCAGCATCGGGCTCCCCAGCTCCCTGACCATGGGGTGGGAGACGCTCACGGAAGATGACAGCGCGGCTCCCGTGGCCTGCCTGCAGTACGGAATCCATGCCCGGACACCCCCTCCGCCCGTCGCCCTGCACCAGATGTCCTCACCGTCGTCCGGCCATCCCTCCCCCGGCGCCTCCGGCGTCGGAGCCATTCCTCGTGGAAGCGGTGTGACCTCCGTACCGGTGGTCACACCCGAACGACAACCGGTGGGCTCGCTGTCCGTCCTGACGGACACAGATGGTGACCTCAGCGACGCTCAGCGCCACTTCCTTCGGACGGTCGCCGGGTGGATCGCTGAGCGCGGACAGCCCGCCCCGGCCACCGCCACGGGCATCGGGCACGAAGGCGAGCCCCCCTGCAGTGACACCATCGGCAAGTCCATGTGGCGGATGAACGACGGTCTTCTCCTGCTCGACCGTCACTCACGGATCACGTTCGCCAACGTGGCGGTCCTGAATCTACTCGGTTCTTCCGCGACAGGGGAGCTGGGAACAGTCCTATGGGACCACCCGGTGATCCGTGAGACCGGGATGGCCGCCTGCCACGGGCAGGTGGCGGCCACTCGCACACCGGTCGGCCTCGACACCCAGTGGCCCGGGAGATCAGAGTGGTATCACGTACGACTCGACCCTATTCCCGACGGCCTGGTCATCCACATCTCCGATATCACCGAACGCCGGACGCGGGAAGCCGAGCGCACCGCGGCCGAGCGCACCGCGGCCGAGCGCGTCACCCTCATGGGGGAGCTCACGTCGGCACTCGCCAAGGCACTGACCGTCCGGGACGTCGTGAAGGCCGTCGCCAACCGCATGCTTCCCCCTTTCGGCGCAACCGGCCTGATCTGCCAGCTGATCGAGAACGGGCGCGTGCGCATGGTCGGCTCTTCCGGGTATCCGGAGGAGTTCCTCAAGATCGTCCAGAAGATTCCCTTCTCGGAAATGTCCGCCATCGTCCGTGTGCTCACCACCCGCTCCCCAAGCTTCCTGTCCACTCCGCAGGAGTACGCCGAACAACACCCTGACGCTGTCGACTACCTTCACCAAAGCGGGATGAACGCCTGGGCATTTCTCCCGCTGATCGCCTCCGACCAGCAGATCGGCTACTGCGTGGTGGCCTTCAGCCGACCCCGCCACTTCTCGGAGGAGGACCGTTCCCTGCTCATCGCTCTCAGCGGGCTGGTCGCCCAGGCACTGGAGAGGGCTCGCCTCTACGACGCCGAGCACACTCGCGCCCAAGAACTGCAGCGCGGTCTTCTGCCCCGTACCCTGCCTTCCTTGATGGCGGTCACGGCCGCCGCCCGCTACCTACCCGCCAGTGAAGGCATACAGGTCGGTGGGGACTGGTACGACATCATCCCGCTGTCCGGGGAGCGGGTGGCTCTCGTCATCGGCGACGTCATGGGCCATGGACTGTCCGAGGCCGCCACGATGGGCCAGCTGCGTACGGCCGTCCACACCCTCGCGGACCTCGACCTCCCGCCCGGCGAACTCCTCACGCACCTCAATGACCTCGTCGGAAGCCTCGGAGACGATTTCTACGCCACCTGCTCGTACACGATCTACGACCCCACCACCAACATCTGCACCGTCGCCAGCGCCGGACACCCACCGCTCGCCATCGTCCGCCCCGACGGCGCGGTCCACTTCCCGCACGACGTCGCCGACCCACCGCTCGGCGCCGCCATCCCGCCCTTCGAGACCCATGAGGTCCACGTTCCCGAGGGCAGCCTCCTTGTGCTCTACACGGACGGCCTGGTCGAATCCTCCACCGTCACCATGGACGACGGCATGGCCTCCCTCGCCCGGACTCTCACCCACGCCGCTCCCGCCTCGGGCCCGCCCGGGCAGACTGCCAAATCCGGCACCACGGCCCTCCAAGATCCTGGCCCCCTGTGCGATGCCGTCATCAGCGCGCTCCTGCCGGAGCAGACCGAGACCCAGGACGACACCGCTCTGCTGATCGCCCGTACGCGGTCACTGGCCCCCGGAAGGGTCGTCTCCTGGACACTCCCGGACGGCCCCATCGCAGCCGGTGAAGCCCGCCACCTGGTCACGGAACAGCTATCCGCGTGGCATCTCGACGAGCTGTCGATGACGACAGAACTCCTGGTCAGTGAGCTGGTCGGCAATGTCGTCCGACATGCCAAGGGGCCCATACAGCTGCGTTTGCTGCACGGCCGGGCACTGATCTGCGAGGTCTCGGACGGCAGCCTCACCACCCCTCGCATACGCCGCGCCGCCGACACCGACGAGAGCGGCCGCGGGCTGCAGCTGGTCGCGGCGCTGTCCCAACGGTGGGGCACCCGTTTCACACCGACGGGCAAGTGCATCTGGACGGAGCAGGCGCTGCCCTCGCACCTGGTGGCAGCATCGCCCTGAAGATTTGTCAATATTCCGATCAGGCCGCTGAACTGGGCGATTCCTGTTCATCGCTGGGTCGTCTGATGGGCGTGGCCTGGTACTCGTTGAGTAGTCCGCCACGTACTTGTCGGCGTCTGATAGCCGCTGCGGGTAGAGAGATGATGGCCGGATCGTCGTCTGGCGCCCGTAAGTTGAGGCTGTGGTGGGCCCGTCCGGCGTTGTAGTGCTCGGCGTATGCGGTAAGGACCGTCCGCAGGTGTCGTTCACCGGTGGTGAGGAGCCGGTCGGTGTACTCGGCGCGGGCCGTGCGTATCCATCGTTCGGCAAACGCGTTGGACTGGGGACTTTGCGGCGGAGTCGGGCCCGCCCGCTCGAACGCCCTGAGGACGCGGAGGTCGACATGCCGGTCGGCGACCACATGGTCCTCGCACTCAGCGGCCGAGTTCTGCCCGCCGAGGACCGCCGGGTGCTCGCCGCCTTCGCCGCCCAGGCCGCCGTCGTCCTGGACCGCCAGCGTGTCGGGCTCGAATAATCGTCACTGCTGGTCAAAAGGCCACGGCCTCCGCGTAGCACTGCCATCCTGGTTCGATGGTCGTGTCGCTTCTCTACCGGATGACTCGACGTCTTCTCTCTGCCCAGCAGTACTCCTACGGCGGGACACCTCGAAGGAGGCTGAGCTTCTCGTCCTCCGGCACGAAACGCTGTGCTACGACGCCAGCTGCAGGGGCGGGTACGGTACGAGCCAGCGGACCGTCTCTGGTTCGCAGCCCTGTCCTCGTTGATCCCCCGCCGCCGCTGGTCCAAGGTCTTCCCGGTCACACCGAGCACGCTGCTGACCTGGCACCGCAAGCTCGTCGCCCGCCGGTGGGTGCGCTTGCCGAGAATGTCATCCTGTGCCGCTCGAAAAGTCATCGCCGCAGATGAGCCGGGTGCGATCAGTCCGCTGGGATAATGTCCTCCGTGATCGTGTCCTTGCTGTACAACGTGACCCGGAAACTGCTGAGCGTTCCATCAGTTCTCCTCCGTCGCGGGACGGCGAAGGACGCGGAACTGCTGGTGCTGCGGCAGGAGAACGCGGTTCGGGGCCCTCCGCGACAGCACGGAGGCAGCAGGAGTTAAGGGATCTCCGTCAACGGTCTGCTCCGGCCGAACCTGGCCGCCCGTGTATACCCCGGTCCTTTGCCCGTCATGGCGTCGTGTACCCCCCGTCCACCATGTACTGTGCCCCGGTCACATAGGACGCCTCGTCGCTGGCCAGGAAGAGGATGACGTTGGCGACCTCGGTGGGTTGCCCGATCCGCCCGAGAGGCGTCGCTGCGATGACGGTGTCGGAGATGGCCTGGTCCTGCGCATCGATCATGGGGGTTGCGATGAGACCGGGGTGCACGGAGTTCACGCGGACCTTCTGACCGGCGTAGGTGAGCGCCGCGTTCTTCGTCATCTGCGTGACCGCTCCCTTCGATGCGGTGTAGGCGGCCACGCCTGCTGCGCCTACCGCGCCCCAGATGGAGGAGACGTTGACCACGGACCCGCCGGTCTTGCTCATCTGCGGGATGAAGGTCCGCATCCCGTAGAACACTCCGGTCTGGTTGACCGCGATGATGCCGTCCCAGTCCTTGAGGTCGATGTCGGTGATGCCTGCGTAAGTGCCCACCATGCCAGCGTTGTTGACGAGGATGTCGGCGCCACCGGCGTCTGCGACTTCCGCCGCGAGCTTTTCCCACGACGCGAGGTCTCGCACGTCGAGCGGGCGGAGATGGATGGTGCCGTCGTCGCGGGGGGCGGTGTAGGCGATGTCTCCGGCGTACACCCGCGCGCCCTCGGCGGCGAAGCGCTCGACGGTGGCTCTTCCGATCCCTGCCGCCGCGCCACTGACCACGGCGATCTTGTGTTCGAGTCTCACTGCCTGCTCCTCGGGAGTCTGGTTCCGGTAGCGGTCCGGCCGCGCGCCCCGCTACGGGTGCTGCCTTACGCGCCCTTGTCCGCTCCGCTGACCCTGCTGATGAGCAGGGCAATCAGGATGATTCCGCCAGTGGTGGCGCTGATCCAGTAGGCGGGGACGTTGGAGAGGACGAGCACGTTCTGGATGAGGACCAGCAGCAGGACGCCGCCGCAGGCGCCGGCCACCGTGCCGCGGCCGCCGTTGAGGCTGACACCGCCCAGGACGGCGGCGGCGAAGGCGTTGAAGATGAGGTTCTGTCCGAGGGACGAGGGGATGGAGGCGATGCGTCCGGCCTGCAGCAGGCCGGCGAGTGCCGCGAGTACGCCGCCGACGATGAAGACGCCCATGATGACGCGCTCCACCCGGATGCCGGCGACCCGGGCTGCCTGCGGGTTTCCGCCGACGGCGTAGAGCATCCGTCCAACGCGGTGTCGGGAGAGGAACAGCGTCAGGGCGATGAGTACCACCATCGCGATGAGGAACGACAGCGGCAGCTGCGCGACGCTGGCCTGTCCGGGGATGGTCATCACCGAAGGCAGTCCGGACAGGGTGGCGCCGTGGGTCAGCCCGAGGCTGACGCCGCGTAGCAGGATCAGCGTGGCGAGGGTGGCGATGAAGGCGTTGAACTTCAGGCGCACGACGAGCACGCCGTTGAACGCTCCGATGATCGCGCCCACGACGAAGACGGCGAGGAAGGCCACGATGGGCGAGTTCATGAGGCCGAGGCTGCCGCCGGCGGCCTGCAGGAAGCAGTAAGCCGCGACCATCGGAGCCAGCCCGAAGATCGACTCCAGTGACAGGTCGAATTTGCCGGTGATGAGCACCAGCGTGAGCCCCATGGTGAGGACCGCCAGTTCGCTGGTCTGCTGCAGGACGCCGTAGATGTTGTTGTAGGAGAGGAAGGTGGGGTTCAGGACGGCGCCGACGACGATGACGACGACGAGGGCTGGCAGGACGGCCCATTCGGGCTTGAGGAAGTCTGAGACTGTGCGGCCCAAGGTGGGGTGTGCGGTGGCAGGTGTGCTGCCACGCTTGGGCGGGGCGATGTCGTTGTGGTGGGTGCTGGTGCTCATGATTCCTCGCTGGACAGTTCGGAGCCTTCCATGGCGGCGACGAGTTCGCTCTCGGTCATGCCGCTTCCTTCCGTGGTCTTCCTGCCGCGGACCCAGATCTGGATCCGGTCGCAGAAGACGAGTTCTTCCGGCTCGTCGCTGACGAGGAGGACGGCCAGCCCTTCTTTGCGTCGCTGCTCGACGATGTCGAGGATCGTGGCCTTGGAGGCGATGTCGACGCCCGCGGTGGGGTGCAGTAGCACGAGCACGGCCGGGTTGGTGCTGAGTGCCGAGCCCAGCAGGACCTTCTGCTGGTTGCCGCCGCTGAGCTCCCCCACGGGCTGCGAAACGGAGGAGCACTTCACACCGAGATCGGTACGGTTCGTCTCGGCGAACCGGCGCCGTGCACGGCGGTCCAGGAGCACTCGCTTGGTCAGCTTCTTCAAAGCGGGCATGGACATGTTGTCCTCGATGGACATCTGGCCCACCAGGCCGGTGTTGATGCGGTCCTCGGGCAGCAGGCTGACGCCAGTTCGGACTGCCGTGTAGGGGTTCCATTTGCGGGGCACCGGAGTGCCTTGGACCGTGATCGCGCCTTCCCAGTCCCGGTGGTGCCCGGCCAGGGTCAGGGCCAGGCTGCGTGTGCCCGATCCAAGGTGGCCGGCCAGGCCGACGACCTCGCCGGCCCGTAGCGACAGCTCCATCGTGTCCTGGTAACCGTCCACGCGTACCGCGGCGTTGAGCACGACGGGCGCGTCTTCGGGCAGCGGCGGCCGGACGATCTGCTTCTTGGCGGTGAGGACGGTGCCAGAGGCCTCGTCGCCGACCATCGCGGAGACGATGTCGGAGGTGGTGAGTTTGTGTGCATCACCGCTCAGGACATGCCTGCCGTTGCGCAGCACGGTCACCGCGTCACACACCCGCGGGACTTCGTCCAAGTGGTGGGAGATGAACAGGAACGTCACCCCGCGTTCGCGCAGTTGATTGACGCGGGTCATGAGGATGTCGATCTCGCCGGCGACGAGCTGGGCAGTCGGTTCGTCCAGGATGACGAACCGTGAACCGTGGCTGAGGGCCCGTACGATCTCGATCATCTGGACCTCGCCGACGCCGAGGTCCATGACCTTCTTCGTCGGCGGGATGGGGATGTCCCAGTTCTCGAGTTCCGCCGCGGCGGCCTTGTTGAGCGCGCTCCAGGAGATCGTCTGCTTGTTCTGGTACGTGCCCAGGTAGAGGTTCTCCGCGACGCTGAGGCCGGGTACGACGGTGCGGTGCTGGTAGACGCAGCTGACCGCGGACAGCCACGCCTTGCGGTCCGAGCGCGGTGGCGGTTGCGCGCCGCCCAGCAGGAACGTGCCCGAGTCGATCTCGTTCAGTCCGGTCAGGACGGACACCAGGGTGGACTTGCCGGCGCCGTTGCGGCCGACGAGTCCGTGTGACTCGCCTCGACGCACGGTGAGCGAGAGGCCGTCGAGTGCCGTGGTGGCCCCGAACCGTTTGACGGCGTCTCGAATCTCCACGATGGGTTCGCCCGCGCCGAGCAGGTCGTGCGTGTCGGTGGAGTGGTTGGGGATCGTCATGACCTGTTGCCCCACAGGGTGGAATCGTTGACGTTCTTTTTCGTCACCACAGGTGCGGGCAGCTCGTCGATGAAGGAGGAGCCCTTCTTCACGACCGTGCTGTCGTGGTCGGTGGCCCCGGCCTTCATCTTCTTGCCGTCCAGCGCGTCCTGGAGGTAGCCGACGCCGTACTTGGCGTAGTCGAGCACGGGCTGCGAGACGGTGGCGTCCAGATAGCCCTTGCGGATCGCGTCGAGCGATTCCACGCCGCCGTCGATGGCGACCGTCGGCAGGTGTCCGGACTGCCCCACGGGTGACAGACGCCCGCGGGCCTTCAGGGTTGCGGCGACCGGCTCGTAGTAGAGCGTGTCGGTGGCCAGGAACACGCCGTTCAGCTGTGGAGTGCTGCTGAGCACCGTCGACATGACATTCGCGCTCTTCGTGCCGTCCCACTCGGCGGACTGCCGGATGACCTTGACGCCCGGTGCCTTCTTCTTGAACTCCTTGTCGAAGCCGCTCTTGCGGTCCTGCCCGTTGGTGGTCGTCAAACCGCCCATGATTTCCAGGATCTTGCCAGTCTTGGGCACCTTGGCCGCTAGTGCGCCCGCGGCCTGGGCCGCCATCGCCTCGTTGTCCGCCTTCACGACGGCGTACACCTCCCCCGCTGCGGGCGCGTCGTCGACGATGACCACCGGGACCTTCTGGCTCTTCGCGTAGTCCAGAGCGGGTCGGATCGCCGACCGGTCGACCACGCCTGCCAGGATCACGTTGGCGCCGGCCGCGATGAGGTTACGGAAGTCGTTGACCTGCTGGCTGGCGTCGCGGTTGGCGTTCGTCGTCTGCACGACCTTGCCGCCTTCTGCTTTCGCCTGGGCCGTCGCCTCCTTGCCCAGGACCGTGAAGAAGGGAGTGTTGAGCGTCGGCATGGACAGCCCGAGCTTCATCTTCGATCCCTTCTCCGTACCGGCGGCGGTGGGGCCGGTGGCACTGCATGCCGTGGCGCCGCCGACCAGGACCGTGCTCAGGCATATGGCTGCGAGACGCCTGCCACGCAGGGTCGGCATGGATCTGGTCTGGGTGAGCGGAGACATCTGGGGACCTCTTCTTTCTGGGGAGGTGCTGAGCGGTTTGGTGGCCGCCGCGCTCAGTCGCCGGTTCCGGTCTTGATCAGTGCCTTGATGGTGGAGTCGGGCCGGCGGAGCGCGGCGAAGGCCGCCTCATGCTGATCGAGCGTCAGCACGGTCGAGGTCAGCGAGATGACGTCGACAGCGTCTCGGCTCAGGAGCTCGATGGCCTGGTCGAACTCTTCGGCGTAAATGAAGTTCGCCGAGATGGTGATCTCTTTGGTCAGCGCATCCATGGCGGAGAACGCGACCGGTACCGCGGCGACCCCGATCAGCTGGACCGTCCCGCCCGGCGAGAGCAGAGTGATCGCGGTCTGCACCGCGGTCGGGTTCCCGGAACATTCGTAGACCCGGTCGACGGGCCGGAAGTCGCCGCAGGCGACGGCCTCGGCGAGCGTCGCCGGGGTGTAGACCGCGTCGGCTCCGATGCTCATGGCGACGTCACCGCGGAAGCCGGACGGTTCGACGACGTCGATCCGCGCGGCCCCCGCTCTGCGCAGCAGCTGCACGGTCAGCAGGCCGATGGGGCCGCCGCCGATGACCACGGCTGAGTCCCCGAGTCGGATACCTGATCCGCGTACGGCACGGATCGCGACGGCCAGCGGCTCGGTCCATGCACCGCGCTTGCTGTCCACGGAGTCGGGCAGCCGGTGCAAGTGGACCGCGGGTACCGTGGCGAACTCGGCCATGCCCCCGTCGCGGCGTACGCCGAGGCCGTTGTCGAAGACCGCGGTCTTGCAGAGGTTGGTGCGGCTGGTGCGGCAGGCTTCGCACACACCACAGGTGTTCCCGTTGGGGTTCACCGTGACCCGGTCGCCGATATTCCAGCCGGTGACACCGTGCCCGATCGCGGCGATCACGCCGGAGAACTCGTGCCCAATCGTGACGGGCGGAGCGAAGAGGTCCAGATCGGCGGCGTGCAGGTCGGTGCCGCAGATACCGCAGTACTCCGAGGCGATCAGTATTTCGCCTCGGCCGGGTTCCCGGACCGGCCGGTCTTCCAGCGCGATCTTGCGGTCTGGTGTGAGGACGACCGCCTTCACGACGCCGCCTGCTGTGCGGCGTTCGTCTGTGCGCGGGATGCTGTGATCATGGTGGTCTCCGTCCATGCACTGGGGAGGGGAGCGGGTTCGGATCGGGCGTCGGTCTCCGCCGACCGGCAGGGCGGTGCAGGTGTCACGGTCAGAGCAGGCTGCGTACGCTGCCGCCGTCCACGCCCCACACCGACGCGGTCACGAAGCTCGCGGCATCGCTGGCGAGGAAGGTGATGACCCGGGCAACCTCCTCGGGCGCGCCGAGACGGCGCAACGGCAGCTGCCGCAGGCTCATCTCGTGCTCGACCGCAGCCATCGATTCCATGCCGTGCACCTCCCCGAAGGTCTCGGCGAAGCCGCCGGGTTTGGTCCAAAACGGTGTCCAGACCGGGCCGGGAGCGACGGCGTTGACCCGAAGGGCCGGCCCCTCCGCCCGTGCGAGTGACTTGGTCAGGGAAAGGACCGCGGCCTTGCTGGCTGAGTAATCCGCAGGTACCGGCTCGGGTTGGCGCGCCAGGTCGGAGGCGTTGTTGACGACGACGCCGGAGGTGGCCTTGCGCAGCGTGGGCAGGCACGCGCGGGTGATGCGCACGCAGCTCATGAAGTTCAGATCAAGAGTGCGCTGCCAGTCATCGTCGGTGAGGTCGTCGAAGTGCCGTACCGCACCCGCGCCCACGTTGTTCACGAGGATGTCAAGGCCGCCGAGCGCCTCCAGGGCCTGGGCGGCTCCCTCAGAACATCCCGCCGCGCTCGACAGGTCGGCCGGTACGGCGATGACCGAGCCGGTGAGTTGCTGTGTGGCCTCTTCGAGTTCGTGCAGCGCCGTCTCATCGATGTCGAGCGCGGCAACCCTGCAGCCCTCGGCAGCCAGGTGTTCCGCGGTGGCACGGCCGATGCCGGTGGCGGCACCGGTGATGAGGGCCTGGCGGCCGTTCAGTTGCAGATCCATGTGAGTCATCCGTCCAGGCGGGTGCGGTTTGATGCGGCGGGGTCAGGCCGAGGGACACAGGCTTGGCTGGGAGGACGCACAGCGGGCCACCGCGACGGGGATTGGCCCGCCACGCTCAGCCGGCGGGCCGGTCGAGGAAGGACAGAGTGGTCGCGTAGGCCGCGTTCACCGCTTCCTCAAGGGGCAGCTTGCGATACTCCGCACCCAGGATCTCCACGCCCCACGGCCCCTGGTAGCCGGTGCTCTTGATGGCGTCCACGAAGCCGGCCACGTCGAACTCGCCTTCACCGCACAGGCGTCGGCCGTTGAAGGTGTCCGCCAGAAGGTCGCCCTCCCAGGTCAGCGGTGCGTCGTCGAGCTCGATGCTGGTCAGGTGCTCGGCCGGCAGATCGGCCAGGGTGGCGAAGTCGACGCCGGCACGCTGCGTGTGCCAGATGTCGACCAGGAGTCCACCCGCCGGGTGCCCGGCCCGCTGGACCACCTCCAGTCCCTCCTGGGGGGTCTTGATGGCGCCGAAGGGCATCGGCTCGAGCGCGAGACGTGTGCCCGCCTCAGCGGCGTCGGCCGCCAAGCCGGCAAAACTCTCGGCGAGCCGGTCGACACTGACCTTGGCGCCGGTGTGGTCACCGCACTTGATGTGGCGGGCGCCGACCGCTTCTGCCGCGCGGAGCATGTCGGCGCGGATCTTGTCGGAGCGCTTCCTGTCCTCACCTGTGGTGAACCAGTTCATGAGGAATTCGATCTCGAAATGCTCGATGCCGTTGTCGGCGAGCATCAGCTTCAGGTCCGGGAAGCCGACGGTTCGCTCCGCGTCGAGCAGGTCGAGGTGGCCGATGCCGAATCCCTTGAAGCCGGCGCGGCCCGCGGCTTCGATGCGCTCGCGGACGCCGAGCGGGCTGCGGTCTTCCTCCGCCCCCGCGTCCGCGTCTCCTGCGGTGACCCAGCAGGCTGCAATGAGTTCGTAGGTGCTCAACTTCAGTTTCCTTTCGACCAATACTCTAAAATTGTCCGATTTACGAAGAATGTCCGACTCGTCGAGGGTGATAAGTGTTCGATGAGACGGGGAATGGCCGTTGGCGCAGATGAGGCACCTCGGGGACGCCATCACATCGCGCCGCACGCCGACCGTGGCCAGTTACGGCCAGGCTAGATGAATAGGCATCAATGGGCGCCTTTGGGTCTAATACGACAAGTCGGGGTAGGAGTGGCGTAAACTCTGCGTTACATGGTTGGGCCCGCTACTCAGACTGTCCAATACTTGTTCTTCGAATGATCTATACGTTTGCCAACTAGATGGAAGGCTGCGGTTCCAGGGCTCTAGCACTCGTCCCAGCCGGAGTGAGCCCGCCTACGGCCCGGATTTCGGTCCGGACATCCCGTCCATACGTGCCGCTGCACCGGTCCTCGACTGGCTGGGGTCCACGATCTCCGGCTCCCGGGCGAGCATGAGCCTCGCCGATGCCCGGGCAGGAAGATCCAGTGCCGCTCCGGGAGATGCATTCGCGAGTCGACGCCTGGACGCCCTCGCCGCCGCGCCGGGGTTCTCCCTCGCTGAGAACGTGGTCGGTACGAACGGCATCGCCCTGGCCCTGGCGGAGCGCCGGGCGGAGCGCCGGGCGGAGCACCACCCCTGTCGTGTCATCGGGGCCGAGCACTTTGCCGAGTGCTTCCAGCAGTGCGCCTGCGTTCCGTTCCTGTCCGCGACCCCCTCAGCGGTCAGATCCAAGGCGTCGTCGACTTCGCCGGCGGCGCGGCCGATGCCGAACCTGAGGCCGAGACCCCTGATGCGTGAGCAGGGGGCGCTCTTGAGGAACGGATGTTGAAGCAGGCCACACGGCGGGAGCGTCTCTTACCCGAGACATCCGTCGGGCCGAGCGCCGAGCGCGGGCTATGACCGTGGCCGGCGAGTCACTGTCCGGAGTCGAAGGCAGCGCGATCGGACACTGTGCCTGGCTCATCTTGCAGGAGCAGGCCGTCGAGCTCATCGCACTCGGCCGGAAGGCTGCCGTCGAGGTGTCACCTTCCGCAAGATCAGACCGCCACGCTGGTGTACTCGTCCGCAGAGGCTCGCCCCAGGTCGGCTGGCTTCGCCGTCGAGGTCATCCTCGGGGATGGTCCGTCCCGCCGCCTTGACAGGCTCCACCCCGCCCGCGTTGGTCGGCTGCGGCATGGGCCGAGGACATCATCTGGCCCGCGTCGCTCCATCGACGAAGCCGGCCAGCACCGGGCTGTTGTTCTCCTGCATCCAGACAAGGCCCATCTCGACGCTGAGGGGCTCGTTCTGGAGCGCGCGATAGGTGACGCCGATCTTCTGGATGCGACGCACCGACGCGGGAATGAGCGCGACTCCGACTCCACTGGCCACGAGCCCCGCGATGGTCTGGATCAGGGCCGCCTCCTGAACGATGCGGGGCACGAATCCGCCCCGACGGCACTGCTCCAGAATGATCTCGCGTAGTCCTTGACCGCTGTGGCCGCTGACCGTCACGAACGGTTCCTCGGCAAGCTCGCCGGTATGGATCTTCCGCTGCGCCGCAAGTCTGTGACCAGGTGGAAGCGCCGCGACCAGAGGTTCGCTGGAGATGGCCGCGGACCTGAGGTTCCGGTCACCGAACGGATGCATCTCGGCGAACGGAAGGTAGAAGCAGGCGCAGTCCAGCGATCCGTCCCGCAGCCCGGAGACCTGCTGCTCCGGGGTGAGTTCGTGCAGGTCGAGCCGCACATTGCTGAACCTCGCCCGAAAGTCGCGAAGGAAGGGCGGGAGGGTTTCGATGGTAGCGGAGGGAACGAAGCCCAGAGCCAGCCTGCCCCACTCGCCTTTCGCTGCTCTCCTCGCGTCCACGATGTTCGTGTCCAGTTGGCTCAACAGCTCCTGCGTGCTCTTGTGAAAGTGACGTCCTGCCTCCGTGAGTTTCACCTTGCGCGTGGTCCGCTCGAAGAGGGCCACATCGAGCTCTTCCTCAAGCTGGCGGATCTGAGCGCTCAAAGGCGGCTGAGTCATGTTGAGCCGGTCCGCCGCTCTGCTGAAGTTCAGCTCCTCGGCCACGGCCACGAAGTACTGGAGTTGTCGCAGTTCCATCAGTGCGATCCGCCCTGTATCGCTCGGCACCGGCAGCGCCGACGGTGATGTATTCGCCATTCGTATAGATCAGAGGCAAAACGAGTATTGGACAGGATCAATACTGCACGACAACCATGTGACGCAACGTTCACAGGAGCGCGGAGGCGGTCCGTCCCCCGGGCAGAGGCACAGAGCAGGAGGGAGTCCCATGCTCACTATCCACCCCCTTGCCGTGCCGGAGACCCCGTGGCGACCGTGCGGCGCCGACCGGAAGAAGGTTCTCGTGACGGCGAGATCGATGTCGGAGGTCGTCGCGGGCTTCACCCATGACGTGCACGCGGTCAGGGTCGTATTCGCGGTCGACGCTCACCGTACGACTTTGCAGCCGGAACTCGATCGTCTTGGCGCCAAGGCGGTCCTCGTCCTGGCCTCCGCCTCGCAGAGGGCCGTGGCCAGCGCGCTCACGGCGGCGATGCCGGGTGGGCGCGCGCAGCCGTTGGCGTTCTCGCGGAGTCGGTCAGTGGCGGGGCAGATCTCCCGGGCGTGCGAAGTCGCGGCGCGCGGGGAGGCTGACTGCCTGGTCGCCGTCGGGAGCGGCGCGGTGATCCACGCTGCCAGGCAGGCCGCGCTGCGTGCGGAACTCCCCTTGGTCGCCCTGCCGACCTCGTACGCCGGTGCGGAATTCGTTTCCCCGTCGGGCACCCCGTCGTTGTCTCCCAGCAGGAGCGGACCAGCCGTAGACACGTCACCGGCGGCCTCGAGGGTGGTGATCTACGACCCGGTCCTCACCGTCGGGCTTCCGGACCACGTCACCGCCCGGTCCGCGATGCGCGCGCTCGCATACGGCGTGGACGTCCTGTGCACGCCGGACGCGAGTCCGATCGCCGCGATGATGGCAGAGGAGGGGATCCGTCAGATCGCCGATGGCATGCCGGACGCGATCTTGCATCCCCACGGCCTGGTCGGCCGTTCCCGGACCCAATACGGTGGCTACCTCACCGTCGGCTCGCTCGCCGTGACCCCGCCGGGGCCCCATCGCGCACTCTGCGAAGCCGTGGAACGGGTCTGCGGACTGCGCCACGCCGATGTGCGCCCGGTCCTCCTGCCGCACCTGCTGGCGGCCACCAGTGTGAAGCGGCCGCTGGCTCTCGCTCGTGTCGCCGAGGCCCTCGGCTGCAATGACGCCGTGCAGGGCATCACCGACCTCGCGCACGAGGTCGGCGCCGCGCAGAGCCTGCGGGAGCTGGGGATGGGGCTCGACAGGCTGGACGCCGCACTGGAGACACTGCGGCGCGACGAGACGGCCGCCCGGGACGCCGAGCTGGAGCCGGAGGCGCTCGCCATCGTCGTGGAGAACGCCTACCACGGGCGTACACCCGTCGGCCCCTGACACGGCTCGACGGCAGAAGCCCCATCGGGGAGCCAGACGCTACGTATGAAAGGTCGGGAGGATCCCATGAGTGCGCCTTCGCTGTTCTCCGAGGACAGGTCCGCGGAGATCGTGGCCGAGAGTTTCGGCTCGGACACGGACCCGAGACTGCGGCAGGTCCTGAGCTCCCTCGTCCGGCATCTGCACGCCTTCGTCAAGGACGTGGAGCTCACGGGCGAGGAGTGGGAAGCGGCCATCGCCTTCCTCACCGAGACCGGTCAGGCCTGCACCGACATCCGGCAGGAGTTCATCCTGCTGTCGGACGTGCTGGGCGTCTCCATGCTGGTCGAGACGATCAACAACCGCTCACTGGAACTCGCCACCGAGTCCACCGTCCTCGGCCCGTTCCACATGGTCGAATCCCCGCCCAGGAAGCCGGGCGACCTCATCGCCCTGGACGGCAAGGGCGAGCAGTGCCTGGTCACCGGGCGCGTCACCGACGAGAAGGGCGACCCGATCGCGAACGCCACCGTCGACGTCTGGCAGGCGAACGCCGAAGGCTTCTATGACGTACAGCAGCCCGGCATCCAGCCCGAGCGCAACCTCCGTGGCCTGTTCACCACCGACGACAACGGCGCATTCTGGTTCCGCTCCATCGTGCCCCGCTTCTACCCGATCCCGGTCGACGGGCCCGTCGGCCGCCTGCTCGAGGCCACGCACCGGCACCCGAACCGGCCGGCGCACGTGCACTTCCTGGTGACCGCCCAGGGCCACCGGCCGCTGATCACCCACCTGTTCGTGCGGGACTGCCCCTACATCGGCTCCGACGTGGTCTTCGGCGTCAAGGAAACCCTCCTGCGCGACTTCGCCCAGGTCGACGACCCCGTCCGCGCGGCCGAACTCGGGTTCGACAACCCGTACCGCGCCGTCCACTTCGACATCACCCTCCTCAGCAACGACGACCAGGAGGCCAAGCGATGAGCCGGGCCCGAACCTTCACCTACCAGTCGTTGCCCATGCGCGTGGTGATGGGACCCGGCGTGCTCGGCCAGCTGGCCGACGAGATCGACAGGGCCGGACTGGGGCGCGTCCTCGTCCTGTGTTCCCCGCCGCAGCAGGCACTCGGCGAGGCCGTCGCACAGATGATCGGCGACCGTGCCGCGGGGGTCCACCCGCACGCCCGCATGCACGTTCCGGCCGAATCCGCTGCCGCGGCCCGCGACCGGGCGGCGGAGCTGGGGGCCGACGGCTGCGTCGCGGTCGGCGGCGGCTCGGCGATCGGACTCGGCAAAGCCATCGCCCTGGAACACGGTCTGAAGATCATCGCCGTACCCACGACGTACGCCGGTTCGGAGATGACCTCTGTGTGGGGGCTGACCGAGGGCGGTCGCAAGCGCACGGGCAAGGATCCCCGGGTCCTGCCCGTCAGCGTGCTCTACGACCCCGAACTCACGCTGAGCCTTCCGGCGGCCGTCTCCGTGACCAGCGGCATGAACGCGATCGCGCACGCCGTAGAGGCCCTCTACGCCCCGGACGCCTCGCCGATCATCAGCCTGATGGCCGAGGAAGGGGTACGTTCGCTCGCTGCCGCCCTCCCCGCCGTGGTCGCGGACGGCAAGGACGTCCAGGCACGCGCCGAGGCCCAGTACGGGGCGTGGCTGTGCGGGGCCTGTCTCGGCGCCACCACGATGTCCCTGCACCACAAGCTGTGTCACGCTCTCGGCGGTACGCTCGACCTGCCGCACGCCGAGACGCACACCGTCGTCCTGCCGTACGCCCTGGCGTACAACCAGTCCGCCGTCCCCGACGCCGTCTCCGCACTCCAGCGGGCCTTGGGCCAGGTCTCCGATCCGGCCACGACCCTGTGGGAGCTCGCCCGGCGCCTGGGCGCCCCGAGCTCACTGCGTGAACTCGGCATGGAGGAAGACGACATCAGCCGGATCGTCGAGCAGGCGCTGACCCAGCCGTACGCCAACCCGCGGCAGGTCACCGCGGACGGCCTCACGCGCCTCCTGAGCCGCGCCTGGGCCGGCGAACCGCCGACCTCGTGACCTGCCGCCTCTTACCTCACGTACCGACCGCACCGAAGGAACCACTCATGACCGCAGACGACGCGGCAATCATCCGTGCCCTGGAGAACCAGCGCTTTGACGCCCTCGTCAACCAGGACTTCGATACGTTCGCCGAGCTCGCTCATCACAGCCTCTCCTACACCCACTCCAACGGGGCCCTGGACACGCTGACTTCGTACCTGGACAAGTGCAAGAGCGGTTATTACGTCTACCACCGGATCGACCACCCGATCGAGACGATCACTGTGGTCGGGGACACCGCTGTCGTCATCGGCGAGATGAACGCCGACCTGACCGCCGGAGGCGTTCGCAAGCAGCTGGCGAACCGCTCGCTCGCCGTGTGGACGCGGGCGGACGGCATCTGGAAGTTCCTCGCCTACCAGCCGACCGTCAAGCAGGTCTGACATGGACAAGGTGGTCGCCTCCGCCGCAGAAGCCCTGGCCGATGTCCACGACGGCGCGTCCCTCGCCGTCGGTGGGTTCGGCCTCAGCGGGGTCCCGAACGTACTGATCAAGGCGCTGCATGAACTCGGCATGTCCGACCTGAGGGTGGTGTCGAACAACTGCGGAGCGATGGATTCAGGGCTCGCCGTGCTCTTGGCCGCAGGACGGATCGGGCGGGTTACCGGCTCCTACATCGGGGCGAACAAGGAATTCGCGCGCCAGTACCTGGCCGGCGAGCTGGAGGTAGATCTGATCCCGCAGGGCACGCTGGCCGAGCGGCTGCGGGCCGGCGGGGCGGGAATCCCCGCCTTCTACACTCCAGCCGGCGTGGGCACGCAGGTCGCGGAGGGCGGACTGCCGTGGCGGTACGACGGTGAGGGCGGCGTCGCGCTGGCCTCACCGCCGAAGGAAGTACGGGAGTTCGGCGGCGTCGAGTACGTGCTGGAGCACGGCATCCGCACCGACTTCGCCCTCGTCCGGGCGGCGCGCGGGGACCGGCACGGGAATCTTGTGTTCAACAAGTCCACCCGCAACTTCAACCCCCTCGCCGCGATGGCCGGGCGGGTCACGATCGCCGAGGTCGAGGAGCTGGTCGAGCCCGGCGAGATCTCCCCGGACGCGGTGCACCTCCCGGGCATCTTCGTGCAGCGGGTGGTGACGCTGAGCCCCGAGCAGGCCACCGACAAGAAGATCGAGCAGCGGACGGTGAGCAGCTGATGGCCTGGACAAGGCAGCAGATGGCGGCGCGCGCCGCACGCGAGCTCAAGGATGGTCAGTACGTGAATCTGGGCATCGGCCTGCCCACCCTGATCCCCAACTACCTTCCCGAGGGGGTGGAGGTGATCCTGGAGTCCGAGAACGGCATCCTCGGCACCGGCCCCTACCCGTCCGAGGATGCCGTCGACCCTGATCTGATCAATGCCGGGAAGGAGACCGTCACGGTGCTGCCGGGGGCCTCCTTCTTCGACTCTGCGCTGTCGTTCTCGATGATCAGGGGCGGGCACATCGATGTCGCCGTGCTGGGGGCGATGCAGGTGTCCGCCTGCGGTGACCTGGCGAACTGGGCCATCCCCGGGAAGCTGATCACCGGGATCGGCGGGGCGATGGACCTGGTGCACGGGGCGCGCACGGTGATCGTGGTGATGACGCACACCGCCAAGGACGGCTCAGCGAAGATCCTCGACGAGTGCGCACTGCCGCTGACCGGCAAGACGTGCGTGGACCGCATCATCACCGACCTTGGCGTCCTCGACATCACCGACGACGGACTCGTCCTCGTCGAGTGTGCGCCCGGGGTCACCGTCGAGGAGATCATCGCCAAGACCGCCGCCAAAGTCCGCGTTCCCGAGGAGATCCAGTCGTGAAGGACGTCTACATCGTCGATGCCGTCCGCACCCCGATCGGCCGCTACAACGGCGCTCTCGCGAGTGTCCGCCCCGACGACCTGGCCGCCCACGCCATCCGCGAACTCCTCGCCCGCACTCCGGAGTTGGACCCCACGCGCATCGAGGACGTCTACTTCGGCAACGCCAACGATGCCGGCGAGGTGAACCGCAACGTCGGCCGCATGGCCGCGCTGCTCGCCGGCCTGCCCACCTCCGTGCCCGGGGTGACGGTCAACCGGCTTTGCGCCTCCGGCCTGGAGGCCGTCATCCAGGCGGCCCGCGCCATCGCGGTCGGCGACGCCCACATCGCCGTAGCTGGCGGCGTCGAGTCCATGACCCGCGCGCCCTACGTACTGCCGAAGTCGGACAAGCCATTCCCAGCAGCCCACACCGAGCTGCACTCCACCACCCTGGGCTGGCGCATGGTCAACCCGAAGATGAACCCGCAATGGACCATCCCGCTGGGCGAATCAGCCGAACTGATCGCCGACAAGCACAAGATCAGCCGGGAACAGCAGGACGACTTCGCGCTGGCCTCCCATCAGAAAGCGGCGGACGCCCAACATCAGGGCTTGTTCGACGCCGAATTGGCACCCGTGTCAGTCCCGCAACGTAAGGGCGGCCCGGTCGCCTTCGCCACCGACGAGTCAATCCGCGCGGACGCCTCACTGGCAGCGATGGCCAAGCTCAAGCCGTCCTTCCGCACCGAGAACGGCACAGTCACCGCCGGCAACGCCTCCCCCCTGAATGACGGCGCCGCCGCCCTGCTCCTGACCGACGAGGAAGGTCTGCGGGCCACCGGCCGCGAACCCCTCGCCCGCATCTCCGCCACCGGCGTCCACGCCGTCGACCCGCACTACTTCGGCCTCGCCCCGGTAGAAGCCGTCAACCGGGCGCTCGCCAAGGCCGGCAAAACCTTCGCCGACCTGGACGTCCTGGAGCTGAACGAGGCCTTCGCCGCCCAAGTTCTCGGCTGCATGGCCGAATGGCCAGAGTTCGACCCCCAGATCCTCAATCCGCAAGGTGGCGCCATCGCCCTGGGACACCCCCTCGGCGCGTCAGGAGCCCGCCTCGCCGGCACCGTCGCCCACCAACTCGCCCGCAAGGGCAGCGGCACCGGCATCGCCACCCTGTGCATCGGCGTCGGCCAAGGCCTCGCCCTCATCCTCGAACGCTGATCAGCCCGGGCCGAACGCGAACGACGAGCATCCGTGCCGACTCGCCTAGGGCCTGTGTGAGGTCGTGATCAATCTCGGGTTTTGGTCCCTTGCGGGGGCAGGACCTGGTAGGACGCTGGGTGTGACACGTAGGCAACTC
>NZ_JBIBJI010000020.1:0-119577 GCF_042958345.1 Streptomyces sp. NPDC007983 | reverse complement strand
AGCTACCTCGCCGGCCTCCACCTCCGTGCCTCGATGATCTGGATCGACGACCTCCTGAAGGCAACTGGCTGATCACAACATCACACAGGCCCTAGTACTCCAGCCGTAGATCGTGATCTTGGGGCTGGGGGCAGGTGCGGGGACGAGTACGGCCACCACTGATTATCGGTGTGTGAAGACTGAAGATCACGCGCTGGCCGCAGGTCACAGCGTAGACCCTGCCTGCTGGCAGGAGGCGTTCGAGGTCCTGATGTCCCGGATAGCGAGCCGGTTCTCGCGGGTTGAACCCCGGCGCCGCGTGAGGGACTTGGTGCTGGGGCTGCTGTCGGACCTTCCGCGCAAGAACTGCTGGAGTATCGCCGAGTGGGCCGGGGAGACCAGTCCGGACGGCATGCAGCACCTGCTCGGCCGGGCCAAGTGGGATGCCGGCCGGGTACGCGATGACCTGCGCGAGTACGTGCTGGAGCATCTACACGACGAGGGCGCGGTGCTGGTCGTCGACGAGGCCGGGGACGTGAAGAAGGGCACGCACACCGTCGGTGTCCAGCGTCAGTACACCGGCACCGCCGGGAGGATCGAAAACGCGCAAGTCGCTATCTACCTCGTCTACACGGGACTGCGCGGGCACGCGGCGGTGGACCGGGAGCTGTACATCCCGCGCGCCTGGACGCGCAAGCCAGATCGCTGCCGCGTCGCGGGCCTGGACGAGGACACCGTCTTCGCGACCAAGCCGGAGCTGGCCGCCCGCATGATCGGCCGGTTCCTCGATGCCGGGCACCGCGCCGACTGGGTCGCGGCAGACGAGGTCTACGGCGGCAACCCAAAGCTGCGCTCCGCGCTGGAAGAACGCCAGGTCGGCTACGTGCTCGCCGTCGCCTGCTCACATGAACTCACCACCGGCGCGGGGAAGTTCCGCGCGGATGCCCTGGCCGCGAAGGTGCCCAAACAGGCCTGACAGAAGCTGTCAGCCGGGGCCGGTGCCAAGGGGCACCGCTTCTACGACTGGGCCGTCATCGACCTGGCCGAACCCCGCCCCGGCAGCCATCAGCTGCTGATCCGCCGCAACCGCACCACCGGTGAACTCGCCTACTACCGCTGCTGGTCACCCGCCACGGCGCCACTGGCCGCGCTGGTGCGCATCGCCGGGTCGAGATGGCGGGTGGAGGAGACTTTCCAGGCCGGAAAGGGCCTGGCCGGACTGGACGAGCACCAGGCCCGCCGCTTCACCTCGTGGTCGCGCTGGGTCACCCTGGCCATGCTCGCCCACGCCTTCCTCACCGTCGTCCGCGCCGACGAACACGCCCGCCATCCCACCCCGGACGAGCTGATCCCGCTCACCTGCAACGAGATCCAGCGACTGTTCACGACGCTGGTCGTCCAGCCCGTGCATGATGCGGCCCACCGGCTCGGCTGGTCCGCTTGGCGGCGTCGCCATCAGGCCCGAGCCCAGGCCAGCCATTACCGCCGACAAAGCGCGAAGGGTGTAGCTCTTCCGCAGGGACCTTCCGGATCAGGGTGAAGTCCCCATACCGGTAACCGCAGGTCAGCGTTCTCTATGGAAGAGCCGTACCCTACTAGGCTGTCACTACCCCAGGCGCTGACGCGGTATGTGGGCCTACGGCGCTGTGCGGAGTGTGCGGTTGCGGGCCAGCGGTGCGAGGCCGGCTATGAGGCCGACGGCCGCGAGCGGGATCAGGTCGAGGTTGACCGTGATCAGGGCGAAGGACACGAACACGAGCGCCGGGCTCCACACGGGCAGCCGCCTGGGCCGTGCGGCTGCCAGCATGACCAGCAGGGTGAGCATGCCGAGCTGGAAGGCGAGCGGGCCTGCCAACTTGAGAAGGTCGGGCAGCGGGGCCGAGTCGGCCAAGTCAGAGAACAGATCGCCGAGGATAACCCAGACGAAGCAGCCTGCGCCGAATGCTCCGGCGACCATGGCGGCACTGGCGGCGGTTCGCATCCGGACGGTGGCCGCGGGAACGAGGCCGCGCAGCTCCACGACGAAGGCGCCGAGCAGGAGGAAGGCGGCGAGGAAGAACGTGTGGCCGAGGTTCCAGGCCACCCCGGGTCCGTGGTCGCCGTCCATGCCGTCGATCAGGCGAAGCACGCCGTAGCACAGCAGCAGGAAGGGGATGAGGACGGAGAGCAGTCGGGTTGTGCGTGCCATTGAGGTCATGCCCATACGGTCCCTATCCGGTCCGGCTGTGGGGTATCGGGATGATCCCCTAGCGCACCCGGAGGGCTGCCTTAGGGGTTAGGCCGCTCAACGACCGGCGCTCTCGGGGGTGTAGCGCTTCCGCAGGGACCTTCCGGATCAGGGTGACATCCCCAACCCCGCAGCCGCAGGTCAGCGCTCCTACGGTAGAGCCGCACCCAACCGCGAATCAGACATGAAGATCACGATCTACGGCTGGAGTACTATGAGGAGCACAAACATGTCCCGCACCACTTTCGACCTCACCGGCAAGAAGGCCATCATCATCGGCGGCACCAGCGGTATGGGCCTTGCCGTCGCCCGCCACGTCCTCGACGCCGGTGGCAGCGTCGTCATCACCGGCCGGACCCCTTCCAGCACCGCAGAAGCCACTGACGCGCTGATGGGCTCCGGCAACGTCACCGCCCTGGCCGCCGACCTCGGCGACACCGATGCCGTCGAGCGGCTGCGCGCCGACCTGGCCGAGGACCACGCCGACGCCGACCTCCTCGTCAACGCGGCCGGTGTGTTCGCCCCGAAGCCCTTCCTGGAGCACACGGCCGAGGACTACGACCGCTACCAGGCCCTCAACCGGGCCTTCTTCTTCCTCACCCAGACCGTCGCCGGCAACATGATCGCCCGCGGCGCCCGGGGCTCCATCGTCAACGTCGGTTCCATGTGGGCCCACCAGTCCGTCGCCGCCACGCCGTCGTCGGCGTACTCGATGGCCAAGGCCGGTCTGCACTCCCTCACGCAGCACCTGGCCATGGAGCTCGCCCCGCACGGCATCCGCGTCAACGCGGTGGCCCCCGCCGTCGTCCGGACCCCCATCTACGAGGAGTTCATCCCCAAGGCGGAGCTGGACTCCGCGCTCGACGGCTTCAATTCCTTCCACCCCCTCGGCCGGACGGGAACCCCCGACGACGTCGCCGCCACGGTGGCGTTCCTGCTGTCGGACCGGACGGACTGGGTCACCGGCGCGGTCCGGGACATCGACGGCGGTGTCATGGCCGGGCGCAACTGACCGCCGCTCCCCCACCCGCCGCCGAGCCTGGCCCGGCCCCCGACCGGCCGTTTCGCGTGCGGCTCGCTGTCCGTCACAGCGACCTGGACACCAACGGCCATCTACGAGGATCCGCCTACGTGGACTTCGCCGACCACGCCCGCTGGACCTGCGTACGGGAGGCCGGCGTCGACCCGCTGGAGATGTCACGGTCCGGGCTGGGGCCGGTCAACCTGGAGACCACCATTCGCTACCACCGCGAACTGCGCGCCGGCGTGCTCGACCTCGAGACCCGACGCCTCGTACCCGACGGGGCGCTGATCACGGCCGTCAGTGCGAGTGCTCGGGTTCGGCGATGCTGTCCGCCTTTTCGCCCGTGCCTTGCGTGTGCACCGTGAAGGCCGCCGTGCGGACCTTGCCCTGGTGTTTGAAGTCCAGGAACAGCCGGTACGCACCGGGGCTCGGCGCCGTCGCCGTGAAGGAGATGCCGGGGCCGGGCTCGGTCTTGCCGTCGCCCGGTTCGCCGTTGGGGTGCACGTGCAGGTAGGCGAGGTCGCCGGAGCGCAGGGCGACCAGGTGGCCGTAGGCGCCGAGGTAGGGCTGGAGGTCGCGCACCGGCTTGCCGTCCTTGGCGACGGTCAGCGTCAACTCACCGGCCTTGCCCGGGGTCAGGCCGCCGCCCAGCTCGACCTCGTATCCGTCGACCCTGGCCGTGGTGTGGCGCGCGGGCAGCGCTTTCGGCTCGTACGCTCCGGACACAGCGAGGTCGGCGCCGAGCGTGAGCGCTTCCCCGCCCTTGGGCTTGAAGTCCGCGAAGACGCGGTAGCCGCCGGCCTGGGGCAGGTCCACGGGAGTGGACCAGGTGCCGTCTGCTGCCCGGGTCGGGTGCAGATGGCGGTACTCCGTCAGCTCGCGCGAAGCGACGATCAGGTGGAGTTCCTTGTCGTGTTCCCGGGTGTAGCCGGTGACCTGACGTCCCGACGCGTTCCGCACGACGGCGAAGCGTAGGTCGGCGCGCTTGCCGGCCTGGAGGTGCGGAGTCTTCAGATCGAGGGTGTAGCCCCCGTCGGAGATCTGCAGGCCTCCGGACGGGGTGGCCGCTCGGCCCCCGTCATGGCTTCCCTCATGACCGCCACCCTTCTCAGCACGTGCGGCGCCCGCGTGCTCCCCGTGAGCCGAGCTCGTGGGTTCGGGCGAGATCTCGCCGACCCCGCTGCCCACGCCGTACGCGGTGCCGAAGGTCGCGGCGAGCGCGGCGGCGAAGGCGGTGATCCGCAGTCCGGTGTTCATGGCGCACTCCTCGTCTCCTGGCCGCCCGTGATGCGGCCTTCCGCACTTCAACATACCCCTAGGGGGTACTGTGTCAAGCCACGTCGGGCCTTGCGAATAATACGGGAGGGGGGTATACAAGACGGAGTCCCAGACATACCCCCCTGGGGTACAACGCCCATCGATTCCGGAGGAACCGTGTCCGACTGCTGCACCCCCGACGGAAGCTGCCACACCACCTCGGAGAGCACGGCCGTCTACAAGGTCAACGGCGTCGGCAGCGCTCACTGCCAGGGCGTCGTCACCAAAGCCGTGGAAGCCCTCGACGACATCAAGGCCGTCAAGGTCGAGATCGGCACCGGCCTGGTGACCGTCACGACCACCGCCATGCCCGACGAGACGCTCGACAAGCTGATCGCCACGACCGTCGACGAGGCCGGCTACGACTTCGTCGGCCGCGTGGACGGCTGACCTGCCCCACCCGGGGCGGGGCCGCCCCGGCCACGGCCCCGCCCCACCCTTCCTTCCCGTGTCACATCCGTGAGCTGCGAGGAGCAGACATGACCACCACCACGCCCGGCGCCGAAGAGGTCGAACTCGCCATCGGCGGCATGACCTGCGCCTCGTGCGCCGCCCGGATCGAGAAGAAGCTCAACCGCATGGACGGGGTCGAGGCCACCGTCAACTACGCCACGGAGAAGGCGAAGGTCACGTTCCGGGAGGACATCGCCGTCGCGGAACTGATCGCCACGGTCGAGGCCACCGGATACACCGCCCGGGAGCCCGAGCCGGACCGCGTGCACACTGATTCGGCGCCGGGCTCCGACGCGGATGGCGAAGGAACCGGCGAACTGCGGCCGCTGCGTCAGAGGTTGACCGCCGCCGTGGCTCTCGCGGTCCCCGTGATCGCGATGGCGATGGTCCCCGCGTTGCAGTTCGAGTACTGGCAGTGGCTGTCCCTGACACTGGCCGCGCCCGTGGTGACGTACGCCGCCTGGCCCTTCCACAAGGCGGCCTGGACCAACGCCCGGCACGGCGCGGCCACCATGGACACGCTGATATCCGTCGGCACGACCGCGGCGTTCCTGTGGTCGCTGTGGGCCCTGTTCTTCGGCACGGCCGGCACGCCCGGCATGACGCACGCCTTCGAGTTCACCATCGCCCGCACCGACGGCGCCGGGAACATCTACCTGGAGGCCGCGGCCGGTGTCACCGCGTTCATCCTCGCCGGTCGGTACTTCGAGGCGCGGTCGAAGCGGAAAGCGGGCGCGGCGCTCAGGGCACTGATGGAACTGGGTGCCAAGGAGGTCACGGTCCTGCGCGGCGGGCACGAACAGCGCGTGCCCGTCAGCGAGTTGGCGGTCGGCGACCGGTTCCTGGTCCGGCCCGGAGAGAAGATCGCCACCGACGGCACGATCGCCGAGGGCACGTCCGCGATCGACGCCTCCATGCTCACCGGTGAGTCGGTTCCGGTCGAGGTCGGTGTCGGCGACAGCGTCACCGGGGCCACGCTCAACGCCGGTGGCCGTCTGGTCGTGGAGGCAACCCGGGTCGGCGCCGACACCCAGCTCGCCCGCATGGCCAAGCTGGTGGAGGACGCGCAGAACGGCAAAGCGGCAGCTCAGCGGCTCGCCGACAAGATCTCGGCGGTCTTCGTCCCGGTCGTGATCGCCCTGGCCCTCGGCACCCTGGGCTTCTGGCTGGGCAACGGCGCGGGGCTGACCGCCGCCTTCACCGCCGCGGTCGCCGTCCTCATCATCGCCTGCCCGTGCGCCCTGGGCCTGGCCACCCCGACCGCCCTCATGGTCGGCACCGGCCGCGGCGCCCAGCTCGGCATACTCATCAAGGGGCCCGAAGTCCTGGAGACCACGCGCAAGGTGGACATCATCGTGCTGGACAAGACCGGCACCGTCACCACCGGCCGGATGACGCTGCTCGCGGTGCACACCGCCGAGGGCACGGACGAGACGGATGTGCTGCGGCTCGCGGGCGCTCTGGAGCACTCCTCCGAACACCCCATCGCCCAGGCCGTCGCGGCAGGGGCGGCCGCCCAGGTGGGCAGCCTGCCGACCCCCGAGGATTTCGCGGGCGTCGCCGGGCTCGGTGTCCAGGGTGTCGTGGAGGGCCACGCGGTGCTGGTCGGCCGGAGCAAGCTGTTGGCCGAGTGGGCCATCTTCCTGCCCTCGGAGCTGGAGCGGGCCAAGGCGGAGGCGGAAGCCGCCGGACGTACCGCCATCGCGGTGGCGTGGGACGGCGAGGCCCGTGCGGTCCTGGAGGTGGCCGACGCGGTCAAGGACACCAGCGCGGAAGCGATCAGGCGGCTGCGGCGCCTCGGTCTCACCCCGATCCTGCTGACCGGCGACAACAAGACCGTCGCCGAGGCGGTGGCCGCCGAGGTGGGCGTGGACTCCGAGCATGTGATCGCCGAGGTCATGCCGCAGGACAAGGTGGACGTGGTCAAGCGGCTGCAGTCCGAGGGCCGTTCGGTGGCGATGGTCGGCGACGGCGTCAACGACGCCGCGGCCCTCGCCCAGGCCGACCTCGGCCTCGCGATGGGCACCGGCACCGACGCCGCCATCGAGGCCGGAGACCTGACCCTGGTGCGCGGCGACCTCAGGGCCGCGGCCGACGCCATCCGGCTGTCCCGCAAGACCCTGGGCACCATCAAGTCCAACCTCTTCTGGGCCTTCGCCTACAACGTCGCCGCCCTCCCCCTCGCCGCCTCCGGACTCCTCAACCCGATGATCGCCGGAGCCGCCATGGCCTTCTCCTCCGTGTTCGTGGTCGGGAACAGCCTCCGGCTCCGTGGCTTCCAGGCCGCGGACCGATGAGCCGGGGACGATGACAAGGAGGCCACGGTGGCCGGTTATCAGAACCATCGGGACGACATCCTCAGACGGCTCCGCCGAACGACGGCTGAGGGGGTTTCCGGGCGCGCGGACCGCGTGGCCCAGGCCATGGCGGCCGCCGAGTCAGCGGCCGGTCCATCGCGGGTGGCGCTTTTCGGCGAAGGCCCGCGGGCCCTCCTCCGCGTCGCCGGATGTCAGCATGGCGCGGTATGCGGGCAGGTCGCCGTGGCGCAGTCGCTCATAGCCTTCCTCGATGGTGGAACCGGCCGTGGTCCGCAGGATTTCCTTGATGGCCGCCACCGCCAGTGGCGCCCCGGCGCAGATGTCGCGCGCCAACCGCAGGGCCGCCTCCGGGAGTTCGGGCCCGTCGACGACACGGTTGACCAGTCCCCATCGTTCCGCCTCGTGGGCGGGCATCCGGCGCCCGGTGAGCAGGAGGTCGGTGGCCACCGCCGCCGGGAGGCGCCGGGGAAGCCGCAGCACCCCGCCGGAGTCGGGGATCATGCCGAGCGTGACCTCCGGCAGGGCGAACTCCGCGTGGCCGGCGGCGACGATCAGGTCGGCGGCCAGGGCGAGTTCGAAGCCGCCGCCGAGGGCGAGGCCGTTGACGGCAGCGATGACGGGCTTGTCGAGGGCGAAGAGTTCGGTGAGACCGGCGAAGCCGCCGGGACCGTGATCGGCGTCGATCGCTTCGCCCGACGCCGCGGCCTTGAGATCCCATCCCGCCGAGAAGAACCGCTGCCCGGCGCCTATGAGCACCGCCACGCGCAGCGACTCGTCCCGGGCCAGCCTGTCGAAGGCCGAGTGGAGCGCGCGGCTCGTGGCCACGTCGATCGCGTTCGCCTTGGGGCGGTCCAGGGTCACCACCAGGATGCCGCCGTCGGCCTCCATGCGTACCGGGTCAGCCATCCAGTCCTCCTCGTTCGTCGGTACCCAGCCGGATCAGCACATCGGCGGCCACCACGCCGCCGTGGCCGGGAAGTACCAGCAGGGGGTTGATGTCGAGCTCCACGAGTGTGTGCGCGTGGCCGCGCGCGTAGTCGGCCACGGCCGTCACCGTCCCGACGACCGCTTCGACGTCACCCGGTGGTTGTCCGCGGAAGCCGTTCAGCAGGGGCCAGATACGCAGGCTCCGCAGGGCGGCGTGGATCTCGTCCCGCCGTACGGGCAGCAGCAGGGTCACCGCGTCGTCGAGCAGTTCGACCATGGTGCCGCCCGCGCCGATGGTGAGCGCCGGACCGAACTGCGGGTCCCGGTGGACCCCGACGATCAGTTCCGCCACCGCACCGCGGACCATGCGCTCCACCAGGAAGCGCCGCGAGAGCCCTGCCATGCCCGCCACCGCGTCGCGCACGTGCTCTTCCCCGGTCAGCCCGAGGTGGACGCCGCCGACGTCGCTCTTGTGCGCGATCGCCTCCGACGCGGCCTTCACCACCACGGGGAATCCGATGTCCCGGGCCACTTCGGCCGCCGTCTCGGCGGTGGCCATGGCGCCCGCCGGTACGGGCACACCCCACTCGGCGAGGGCCCGCTTCCCCTGCCACTCGTCGAGCGGGAGCGCTTCGGCTCCCGGCTCGGTGGCCGGTTCGAGCGGCTGGACCGTATCGGCGGCCACGTGGGCCAGTCCGACCTGGCGCGCTGCCGCGATCGCCGCCAGACATTCGGCGATTCCCTGCATCGGGGCGACGCCTTCGTCCAGCAGCCGGGTGCGCACCGGATCCGGCAGCCCCTCCGGCAGCGAACTGACCACACAGGCGGGCGCACCGGCGTGGCGGCGTGCGGCCAGGTAGGCGTCCAGGGTGGTCTGCCACGCCTCCGGGGAGCAGCGATCCGCCCGCGGGAAGTCGAGCATCAGGAGATGCATGTCGAAACCGGTGGTGAGGTACGCGCGGAAGCAGTCCCGCTGTGCGTCGAAGTCGCCCCAGATGTAGGTGTGGTAGTCCAAGGGGTTGGCGACCGATACGCGTTCGCCGAGCACCTGGTCCAGCCGCCGGGCGGTGTCGTGGGGGAACGGCGGCAGCGCGACGTCGTGGTCGTGGGCGAGGTCTGCCAGGAGCGACGCCTCGCCTCCCGAACAACTCGCGGAGGCGATCCGCGCCCCGGGCCGCGCCCCGTGGACGTGCAGATACTTCAACGTCTCCAGAAAGGTGGCGACCTGGTGCACCCGGGCCATTCCCAGGCGCCGGAAGAAGGCGTCGCAGAGCACATCGGACCCCGCCAGGGAACTCGTGTGGCTCAGATTGGCCCGGCCGCCCAGTTCCGACCGGCCGGTCTTCAGCACGACGATCGGGACGCGCCGGTGGAGCGCGCGTACGGCGGCCCGGGACAGGCCCGCGGGATCGTCGATGCCCTCCAGGTGCAGGCCGATCGCGGTGATCCGGGGATCGTCCAGCAGGGCTTCCACCAGCTCGGCCACCCCGGTCACGGCGGCGTTGCCGACCGTCATGAGCCGGGCCAGCGGCATCGATCTGCGCTGCATGGTCAGGTTCTGGCCGATGTTGCCGCTCTGCGTGATGACGGCGACGCCGCGGTCAACCCGCCGCCCGCCGTGCTGGTCGGCCCAGAGCGCGGCACCGTCGAGGTAGTCGAGCGTCCCGACGCAGTTGGGCCCGATCACCGCCATCCGGCCGGCGGCACGGACGAACTCGCGCTGCCACCGCGCACCGGTCGGTCCGTCCTCGGCGAAGCCCGCCGCGTGGCAGACCGCTCCGCCCGCGTCGCGTGCGGCGAGTTCCGCCAGCACCTCCACGGTGGCATCCCTCGGCACGGCGAGGAACGAGGCGTCCGGTGGCTCGGGCAACGCGGAGGCGTTCGGGTAGCAGGGCAGGCCCTCGATGCTCGTACGCCTGGGGTGGACGGGCCAGATGGTTCCGGTGAAGCCCGTGCGGCGGCACTGCCGGATCGCCCCGGCCGCGGTGTCGCCGCCGAACACCGCGATGTGGCGCGGGCTCAGCAGGCGCCGGAGATGGTCCCGGGTGCCCATCCCCGGCTCACGATCCGAGGGGGCGCAGCAGGGACCGGGAGATGATGTGGCGCTGGATTTCGCTGGTGCCGTCCCAGATGCGTTCCACGCGGGCGTCGCGCCAGAACCGTTCGATCGGCAGCTCCGCCATCAGCCCCATGCCGCCGAAGATCTGCACCGCCCGGTCGGTGATCCGGCCCAGCGCCTCGGAGGCGTACAGCTTCGCCATCGCCGCGTCCCGGTCGGTCATGGTGCCCTGGTCGAGTTTCCACGCCGCCCGCATGGTCAGCAGTTCCGCGGCTTCCAGTTCGGTGGCCATGTCGGCCAGGGGGAAGCCGACGCCCTGGAACCGGCCGATCGTCCGGCCGAACTGGCTGCGTTCGGCGGCCCACCCGGTGGCGAGGTCCAGGACGCGCCGGGCGCGGCCGACGCTGGTGGCGGCGACGCTGAGCCGGCTGGCGCCCAGCCACTCCCCCATCAGGTCGAAGCCGTGTCCCTCTTCCCCGAGGCGCTGGCCCGCGGGGATACGGCAGTCCGTGAACGACAGCTCGCACTGGTGGTAGCCCCGGTGCGATACGCACGCCGAGCCACGGGTGACGGTGAGGCCCGGGGTGTCCAGGTCCACCAGGAACGCCGTGATCGGGTTCTTCCGCCCACGCTCGGTGTCGTCGGCGGTGGCGTCGGCGGTGGCACCCGTGGTGGCGCCCGTGGTGGCGAAGAGGATGACGAAATCCGCCGCGTCGGCGTGGCTGATGAAGTGTTTGGTGCCGTTGATGACGTAGTCGCCGCCGTCCGGGACCGCGCGCGTGGTCATCGAGCGTACGTCGGACCCGGCGCCGGGTTCGGTCATGGCCAGGCAGTCATGGCGTTCCCCGCGAACGGCCGGGAGCAGGTAGCGCTCGCGTTGCTCGCCTTCGCAGGCCTGGAGGATGTTGCTCGGTCGTGCGACGAGCATCTGCAGGGCGTATGCGGCGCGGCCCAGCTCGCGTTCGACGAGGGTCATGCTGGTGGCGTCCAGGCCGCCGCCACCCAGCTCTTCGGGCATGTTGGCGGCGTAGAGCCCGGCGTCGAGGGCCTTTCGGCGGATCCGCTCGGCCAGCGCGGGCGGCACTTCGTCGAGCCGCTCGACCTCGTCCTCGTGCGGCTCCAGCTCGGTCGTGACGAACGTGCGCACCGTCTCCACGATCAGGCGCTGTTCGTCGGTGAGTTCGAAATCCATGGCGGCTCCTGGGGGCGGTGGGACGGGAGCGAAGGGGCTTCAGCCGCGGCGGGGGATCCCCATCGGGCGGCCAACGACCTCGGGTCGGGGCAGGGCCGTGTGTGCCTGCTGGATCGCGGCCAGCCGCTGGAGCAGTGCCGCGGGCATCGGGCACGACCTTCCCCGCTCCATGTCGACGTGCACCAGCATCTGTTCGGCCGTGGCCAGCAGGGTGCCGGTGGTGCCGTGGTGCATTTCGTGGAAGACGTGGACCCGCTTGGCGTCGTGGTCCAGGACGCGGAGGGTCAGCCGGATCGGCTCGCCCTCGGCCACCTCGCGGCGGTTGTGCAGATGGGTTTCCACCGTGTACAGCGAGTGGCCCTTGGCACGGTACCGCTCGTCGATGCCGATGTAGCGGAAGAAGGCGTCCGCGTTGTCCCCGAAGACCAGCAGGTAACACGACTCGCTCATGTGGCCGTTGTAGTCCACCCAGACCGGGCTGACGGTGGTGCGGTGCAACGTCAAGGGGGCGGGGATGTCGGCGGTGTCGTCCCATGCGCGATGGCCGGTGCCCTCGTAGGGCGTGACCACCCGGGTGGGTTTGTCAGCATCGGTGGTATTGGAGGCGTCGGTCGGATGGGAGGCGTCGGCCATACCCGGCTCCTGTTCCTGACGTCAGTTCCGGAGGATCTCGCGTTGTACGAAGTCGTAGAGGATCCGACGCATCCGCTCGACGGTCCGGCCGGGGCGGCCGGTGAGCACCTGGATGCCCAGACCGTCGATCAGGGCGGTCAGGGAGACCGCCAGCTCCTCGGGATCGGCGTCGGTGAAAACGCCCTGGGCCTGGCCTTCGGCGATCGTCCGGGCGACCGTCTCGTGGTAGCGGGCGTAGGAATCGGTGTGCAGCGCCCGCAGCTCCGGGCGCAGCGCCGTCTCGTTCCACACCTGCAGCCAGATCGACCATTCCCGCTGCAACGCGCCCGGTGTGGGCAGTTGCAGCTCGACCAGGCGCAGCAGCCGTTGGTCCGCGGCCTCGATGCTGTGCAGTTCCGCGACCTGGCGGTCGAATGCCTGCTGTACCGAATGGCGCAGTGCCTCGGTGAGCAGGCCGTCGCGGCCCGGGAAGTAGTAGTGGATGGTGGCGGCGCTCGTGCCGCAGGCCTCCGCCACGTCCGCCACCCGCACCGCGTGGTAGCCGCGCTCGGCGATGAGGCGCCAGGCCGCGTCGAGGATCTGCCGGTACCGGCTGGTGTCACCGCCGCGTACCGGTTGCCGCGCGCTGCGCTGCGGAACGGCGGACACCGTGTCCGCCTCGTCGCTGCCGTTGACCAGCCAGTTCACCGTGACGTTGCCGATCTCGGCGATCCTGGTCAGTTCGGCGGGGGTGAACCGCCGGGCCCCGCTCAGCGACTTGGACAGCTTGGTGGGGTCGAGCCCCATCTCGTCGGCGAAGGCGCGCTGGCTGCCCGGGTATCCGCGCAGCACTTCGCGCACCCGCTGACGCGTCGCGTCCGCAGTGTGCAGCATGCCGCCGACCCTAGGGGCGTGTTGCGAAACCCGCAATACCGGCTGACGCGTCAATCACATCGCAACGCGGCTCGTTACGGAACCGAGCGCTCCGCCACGGAGGGGGCTTCACGTCGGTGACGTCGGCCGCCGGGTCATTGGTCACGTTGATCAATCGGGACCGTCTCATCCCCCGGGGCAGTGGGCAATGTGCCCAGTCGGAAGGAGACATGTTGCGCAGAAGGGGAGCGCTCTGTCTACTTCTCGCATCACACGGTATTCCTGGACACCAGGTCCAGGCGGCGGAGGTGGTTGATGTGGTCATGGACGCGACCTTCTCGGGTGCCCCGGGCAAGGACCCGGCCGGGAAGGAACACCTCGGCACGCTCGGCACGCTGGAAGCGGTCGAGCGCCGGGTGCTGTGGCTGTCCACGGCCATGATCGACCATGCCAACCGGGTACGGCCGAACCCCACGGGGCTGAAGGTCGGCGGCCACCAGGCGTCCAGCGCGTCGATGACCTCGATCATGACGGCGCTGTGGTTCCACACGCTGACGGCCGAGGACCGGGTGTCGGTCAAGCCCCATGCCTCACCGGTGCTGCACGCCATCAACTACCTGCTCGGCGAGCTGGACGAGTCCTATCTGACGACGCTTCGCGCGTTCGGCGGACTGCAGAGCTACCCCAGCCGGTCCAAGGATCCCGACCGCGTGGACTACTCCACCGGCTCGGTCGGTATCGGCGCCACCGCTCCCCTGTGGGGTGCGCTCGCGCGGCGCTATGTGGAAGGGCGCTTCGGAGGCGCCGGGACGGGACGGCAGTACTCCCTGCTCGGCGACGCGGAGCTGGACGAGGGGGCGATCTGGGAGGCGATCCAGGACCCGGTGGTGTCCTCCCTGGGCGAGGTGACGTGGATCGTCGACCTGAACCGGCAGTCCCTGGACCGCGTGGTGCCCGGCATCGCCGCCGGCCGTCTGCAGGGCATGTTCACGGCCGCCGGCTGGCAGGTGCTCACGCTCAAGTACGGCTGTCTGCTGCGCGAGTTGTTCACCCGGCCCGGCGGCGACGCCCTGCGCACCCGCATCGACGCCATGGGCAACCCCGAGTACCAGCGCCTGCTGCGCTGCACCGCCGGCCAGCTGCGCGAACGGCTGCCCGGCAGCGGCTCCACGGCGGGCCCCATCGCCGGGCTCATCGCGCGACTGGACGACGCTACGCTGCTTGCCGCGCTGCGCAACCTGGGCGGCCATGACCTCGGCGCCCTCCTGGAGGCGTACGGCACCATCGACGACACCCGGCCGACCGTGATCTTCGCGTACACGGTCAAGGGTCACGGGCTGCCCGTCGAGGGGCATCCGCAGAACCACTCCTCGCTGCTGACGGGCGACCAGATGCGCCCGCTCGCCGAGCGGCTGGGGGCGGATCTGCAGCGCCCCTGGGCCCTCTTCCCCGACGGCTCGGCGGAGGCGTCCCTGTGCGCGGCCGCCGCGCAGCGGCTGCACCGGCCCGAGCGTGAGCCGCGGCAGCCGCCCGCCGTTCCGGCCGACCTCGGCCGCCCGGCGCCCACCGGGACCGGCCACACCCAGCAGGCGCTCGGGAGGGCGCTGCTGGACCTCACCCGCCGGGCACCGGAGGCGGCGGGCCGGATCGTCACCGTCAGCCCGGACGTCAGCTCGACCACCAACCTGGGCGGCTGGCTGAACAAGGTCGGGGTGTGGTCGGCCACGGAGGGCACCGACTGGTTCGCCGACGACGCCGAGACGATCCTGCACTGGCGGGAGAAGCCGACCGGCCAGCATGTGGAGCTGGGCATCGCCGAGACCAACCTGGTGGGGCTGCTGGGCGAGCTGGGCGCCACCTGGAGCCGCTGGGGGCAGCCGCTGCTGCCCATCGGCGTAGTGTACGACCCCTTCGTCAACCGAGCACTCGAGCCGTGGTCCTTCGGCATGTACGCGGGCGGGCAGTCCATTCTGGTGGGCACCCCGTCCGGTGTCACCCTCGCCCCGGAGGGCGGCGCACACCAGTCGATCACCACCCCTTCGCTCGGCATAGAGCAGCCGGGATGTGTGTCCTACGAGCCCGCCTTCGCCATCGACACCGAATGGTGTCTGCTCACCGCGTTGGGCAACCTCGGCCGCCCGCAGGGGAGTTCGGCCTACTTGCGGCTGTCCACCCGGCCGGTGGACCAGTCCCTGGCCGCCGTGCCCACCGACCCCGCCGCGCGGGAACGACGGCGCCGGCAGGTGGTCGCGGGCGCGTACCGGTTGCGGCGCCACGACAAGCCGGTGGTGACGATCGCGGCGATGGGTGCCCTGGTCCCCGAGGCACTGGCCGCGGCCGAACGGCTCGACGCTCTCGGCCATGGCGCCGACGTGGTGTGCGTGACCAGCCCGGACCTGCTGTTCCGTGCCCTCCAGGCCCGGCGCGGCCTGGCGGAGGAACCGGACTGGATCCTCGACCGGGTCTTCCCCGCCGACCGGGCCACCCCGCTGGTCACCGTGCTCGACGGCCACCCGCACACCCTGGCCTTCCTCGCCACCGTGCATCAGGTGCCCGTCACCACGCTCGGTGTGACCCGGTTCGGCCAGTGCGGCGCCCTCGACGAGGTCTACCGGTACCACGGCATCGACAGCGACAGCGTTCTCACCGCCGCCCTCGACCTCGTCGACTGAGCCCTGACCGCCACCGGCCGGCAGTCCTAGGAGAGGTGCCGCAGCTTGTCCGGGTTGCGGATGATGCGGATCTCCGTGATCCGGCCGTCGGCGACCTCCGCGCAGGCGACGGTGTCCGAGCGGCCCGCGACGGTGAGCAGCAGCCCGGGCCGGCCGTTCACGTCCACCGCGTGCACCCGGGGGTCGTCCATCGGCTGGGTGAGGACGGCGGCCAGGAAGCGGGCGACCTTGTCCGCGCCGCGCTGCGGGTGGAGGGCGGCCTTCACCTTGCCGCCGCCGTCGCTCCACGCCGTCACATCGGGGGCGAGCAGCTCCATCATCCGGTTCAGGTCACCGCCGAGACAGGCGGCCAGGAACTCGTCGGTGACCTTCCGCCGCACCTCGGCCGGTGTGTCGTAGCGCGGCCGCCGGGCCTGGACGTGTGACCTGGCCCGGTGGCCGACCTGCCGTACGGCCGCCTCGCCGCGCTCGAGCATTCCGGCGATCTCCTTGTACGAGAAGCCGAAGGCCTCCTTGAGGACGAAGACCGCCCGCTCCAGCGGTGAGAGGTTGTCCAGGACGACGAGCATGGCGAGGGAGACCGACTCGGCCAGCTCCACCCCCTCGGCGGCGTCGGGCTGAGTGATCAGCGGTTCGGGCAGCCAGGGCCCGACGTACCGCTCGCGGGTGGCGGCGGCAGAGGTGAGCCGGTTGAGCGCGAGGTTGGTGACCGTACGGGTCAGATAGCCGGCCGGGTTGTCCACGGCGGTGGACACCTGACTGCAGCGCAGCCATGTGTCCTGCACCAGGTCTTCGGCGTCGGCGACACTGCCGAGCATGCGGTAGGCGACGCCGAACAGCATCCGGCGGTGTTGTTCGAAGGTGGTCGCGTCGATCACACCCGTGACGGTACCGCGCAGGCGTCCGAGAAGCCCTGGCTGACCAGGCCGAAGGCGCTGTTGACGCGGGAGCGGTAGTTTTCCAGGGCGACCATCGCGGTGAGTTCGA
Source organism: Streptomyces sp. NPDC007983 (assembly GCF_042958345.1). Taxonomy (NCBI): domain Bacteria; kingdom Bacillati; phylum Actinomycetota; class Actinomycetes; order Kitasatosporales; family Streptomycetaceae; genus Streptomyces; species Streptomyces sp. NPDC007983. The sequence continues at coordinate 102,937 of NZ_JBIBJI010000020.1, read as the reverse complement.
CGAAGGCGGCCTCGCCGAGCCGTTCCAGCAGCGCGGCGGCCAGCTCGTCGGTGACGCGGGGCGCGGTCTCGGTCATGGCCTCGGCGTACTCCAGGACGAGCAGCTCCAGCGCGGTGAAGTCCTCCCGGTGGTCACGCCACTGCGCGACCTTGGAGATCTTGTCCATGGGCAGTCCGAGGGTGCCGGCCTCCCAGTGGCCGAAGTCCATGCACCATGAGCAGTTGATCTTGGCTGCCGTGGCCATGACGGCGAGGTGCTTGAGGCTCGGGTCGAGGCGGTTCCACCTGGCGGCGCCGCGCTCCTGCCGGACGTAGGCGAGCAGCACCCGCGCGTTGTGGCCGACGGCCAGGCCGGGGTCGAGCACCTTGCCGTAGGTGCGGCGGGAGTACCAGGCGCCGACGCGGTTGAGCAAGGTGCGGGGCGGGGTGAGCGAGATCCGGGCCATGGCGGGTGCTCCTCTTGTCGTATCCGTGGTTGTCGTATCCGTGGCGCGCATGTCTGGTCGCGCGGGTCTTTCGAAGCTTCCGGAGGTGTGACAAGGGAGAGCGCCGGAGTGTGACATCGGGGTCATGGGCGCCGGAGGCCCGGCGGTACGGCGCCGGGCCCGGCGGCATGCGGGTGCGTCGAGGTCAGGTGCCGCTCAGCAGCGCCTCCAGGGCCACGGCCGTGTCCGGATGGCGACCGGCCAGTGCCGCGCCCGCCGGGTGGGAGTCCGCCGCCGCCCATGTCCCGTCGCAGCCCAGCAGGTCCGCCACCGCGTCGCAGGTCGCGGGGTGGGCGGCGAGCAGCGCGCCACGGCGGTGGCCGTCCGCGCGGGGCGCGGGGCGAGCCGTCTCCGGCTCGGGTTGCGCTTGCCACGGCGGCACCCAGGCGTCCAGCGCCGCGAGACGGCCGGGGAAGATCCGTCCGGCCTCGCGGATCAGCAGGGGGGCCAGTTCGGCGCCGCCCGACCGCAGGGTGGTGATCAGGGTCGGCAGCCAGGGCAGGAGCACCGCGTCCGGCAGCCGCCCGAAGGCGTTCGACACCGCCTCCACGACGAAGCCGGTGAGGCCCGGGACGGGCTCCAGGGCGTGGACGAAGCCGCTGAGGTAGCGCGGATAGGCGGGCACCACCAGGGGGTTGGCCAGCAGCTCGTCGCACCTCGCCCGAAGGTCGGTGCGGGAGAGGTGCCCGAGCTGCTGCTGTGCCGCCCACAGCAGCGCCGTCTTCGACGGGTCCCGCGGATGCGACTGGGCGACGGCCAGCTCCAGCTGGGTGCGGTCGCAGCCCAGCGACAGCGCCAGGCCCTCCATGCTGAACAGGAAGCCCAGCATCGCCGCCACCTGGCGGACGGTGGCGTCGTCGTCGGTGAACGCCGTCGGCAGCAGGGTGCAGTAGTGCGCGTATCCGGCCTTGACGAAGGACTCGATCCACGGCGGCAGCACCGGCTCGCTGGTGCGGTAGTACGCCAGCAGCCGCCGCACCCGGCGCAGCACCTCCGGTGCCCCGTCGACGCTGCGCTCGGCGGACAGCACCTCCAGGGCGCGGGTGCCCAGCTCATCGGCGAGACGGCGGCCGCGCAGGTACAGCGTCGCGTCCTCGACGGCTTCGAGGACGGTCGCCGCGGTGGCCCGGGGGTCGTACGCCGTGCGGCGAAGGCGCTGCTCCAAGACCTGCTCGATGCTGACGCCCTCGTAGCCCAGCTCGATGAGCGCCCGCTGATGGGTGCCCAGCGCCACGTCCCACGACTCCTGGATCGGCCGCTCCCCGAGGGTCCGCTCGCCCATGATCGGCCGCGCGGTGCCGTGCGGCATCAGATGGCGCAGGATCCACAGCACGTCGGAGCACTGCTGGAGCTCAGGCCGGGAGGCGATGTCCAGCAGCGCCCGCTGCACGCCGCGCTGCTGGAGCTTCAGGTTCAGCGGCGCGAGCCGGTCGTGCACGTCGCGGGCCAGCGGTGGCAGCGCGTCGTAGCCGACCTTCCCGATCCGGTCGCCGCCCATCATGATCTCCACGAGGCGGCGCACATCGCGTCGGCCGGGCACGGTGTCCTTCTCGATGCAGGTGACGGCCGCGTCCTGGAAGTCGTACGGGGTGGGCTTGGCCCGGTCGCGCATCCCGGCCAGCAGGATCGACGTCTCGAACACGGCGATGGCGTCGGCGGTGGAGGCGAGATAGCCGTTCCGGCGGGCGGCGCGCACGATCTCCACCGACCAGCCGAGCAGTTCGGTCTCGTCCAGCCGGTCCAGGACGGGCGGTTGCCGCAGGAAGCCGGTCAGCTTGTCGGAGGCCGGTGCCGGGGTGGTGGGCGCGGGAGCGGCCGTGTGCTTCCGGGGCTTGGTCTTCTTCGCACCCGCCTGTCCCGCCAGGCGGTACGGCTCCACCCGGGTGCGCTTGACGTTCTTCGCCCAGACCGTCGCGGCGATCGACACCGAGCCGGCGGCGAGGCCGAACTGCGCCTCGATCGCGGCGTGGCTGGACGGGATCAGGCCGTACTGCCATGTGGTGGCGGTACGCGGGCTGATCCGGTAGGTGTCTGCGCCGTGGACGCCGAACTCCTCGACGCGGCTGGCGGCGTGGAAGGCGCCGCAGACGTAGAGGCAGTCCGCGGGATCGGTGCCGGTCGCGGCCAGGTGCTCGCGCATCCTGGTCCACATGTGGCGCTCGCGGTCCTCGTCCACGCGCACCCGGTGCGGGTCGCCGGGCGCGAGGCGCCGGAAGAGGCTGCCGATCAGGAACATGACCTGGCGGTAGGTGTCGTGGTCGCCGTCGCCGAGCGGCAGCTCGACGTACTGGTGCCACCACTCCGACCAGTGCCGCACCTTGCCGTGCCGCAGCAGGTGCTCCTCCAGCTGCGCGAAGCGCGGCCGCAGATCGCCGATCTCCACGCCGACCGCGTCGCCGTGCAGCGCGGCCTCTTCGTCGGCGGCGGGCGCGCCCGGCTCCCCCGCGTCGGCGCCGGGCTCCTCGGGGCGCGTGCCGCGCGTGTCCCACTGGAAGACGTGGTCCGAGGAACGGTCGACGAGGACCAGCTCGACTCCGGGGGTGTCCAGCGCGTAGGCGATCGCCTGGTACTCGGCCGAGGCCTCGGTGACCGGTGCGACCACCGACAGCGGGGACCATTCGGCCGGGAAGCCGTCGACGTCGGTCGCGAACGCCTGGACCGCCACCGGGAGCCGGCAGTTGCGCAGCTCGGTCAGCAGCGGCGCCATGTCCTCGCACAGCTCCAGGTACACGACCTTCGGCTGCTTCTGGCGCAGACGGCGGGCCATCGCGATCGCCGAGGCGGGCGAGTGGTGGCAGACGGGGAAGATCTCCAGTGGCTCGCCCGCCGCGCGGTCGACGTCGTCGACGAGACCGAGGAGGATGTCCTCCAGGGCGTCGGGCCCGTCGGCGAACGCCGCGGCGGCCTCCCGCAGCTGCGCGCGCAGGGCTTCGAAGGTTTCCTGGTGCGCGCTGCCGCTCATGACAGGGTGGCTCATGGCGGGGCGGCTCATGACAGGGTGGCGATCGCGTCGCGGCCGCCCTCCAGGAACTCCGGCCAGGACCCGCCTTCTTCCTTGCTGCGCGGCTCGACGACACCGTGCAGATACTTGTTGAGGATGGCCAGGTCCTCGGGCTCGCGCCGGGCCAGCGACCCGACGAGCGAGGTGGCGAGGGTGTGGGCGGTCAGGGCGCGCTCGCCGAAGAAGTTGCTGTGCAGGATCGCGTCCTCGAGCACACCGATCTGTTCGGCGGTGGACAGCGCGGACTCCAGCTTCTCGTCGTCGCTTCCCGCCGCGGCCGCCGAGGCGCGCAGATCGGCGAAGCTCCGCAGCAGGACGTCGAGCAGCGTCGGCGGCACATCCAGCTCGAGCTGGTGGCGGCGCAGCAGCTCCTCGGTGCGGAAGCGGACGATCTCCGCCTCGCTCTTCTTGTTCGTCATCACCGGGATGCGGACGAAGTTGAAGCGGCGCTTGAGGGCCGAGGACAGGTCGTTGACGCCCCGGTCGCGGCTGTTGGCGGTGGCGATGATCGAGAAACCGGGCTTGGCGAAGACGATGCTGTCGCTGTCCAGTTCGGGGACGGAGATGTACTTCTCGGAGAGGATCGAGATCAGCGCGTCCTGGACGTCGCTGGTGGAGCGGGTGAGTTCCTCGAAGCGGCCGATCGCGCCGGTCTCCATGGCGGTCATGATCGGCGAGGGGATCATCGACTCCCGCGACTGGCCCTTGGCGATCACCATGGACACGTTCCAGGAGTACTTGATGTGGTCCTCGGTGGTGCCTGCCGTGCCCTGCACCACCAGCGTGGAATTGCGGGAGATCGCGGCGGACAGCAGCTCTGCCAGCCAGCTCTTTCCGGTGCCGGGGTCTCCGATGAGCAGCAGGCCGCGGTCGGAGGCCAGCGTGACGATGGAGCGCTCGACGAAGCTGCGGTCGCCGAACCACTTCTGGGCGATTTCCCGGTCCAGGCCGTCGGAGCGCTCGGAGCCCAGGATGAACAGGCGGATCATCTTCGGGGACAGGCGCCAGGAGAAGGGCTTGGGGCTGTCGTCGACGGACTCCAGCCAGTCCAGCTCCTCGGCGTACTTGATCTCGGCGGGGGCGCGCAACAGGTCGGACATCACAGGGCCTTTCTGAGCAAGTAAGTAAACGGGACTAGGCGAGAAACGTCTTGAGCTCGTGGACGAGCTTGCGGATGTGGCCGGAGAGCACCGGCGCACCGAGATCCTTGAAGCGCTCCCGGAACCACGGGTTGACACTGCCGCGTCCGGAGCTGGTCACCGAGCCGACCGGGATGAACTTGGCTCCCGATCGGTGAATGGCGGCCATGCTCTCGAACAGCGGCTCGCTCTGCCATTCGTAGAAGTCGGAGATCCACACCACGACGGTGTTGCGGGGCTCGGCGATCTTCGGCTGGGCCAGGGCCATGGCGACCGTGCCGTCGGTGCCGCCCCCGAGGTTGGTGCGCAGCAGGGATTCGAAGGGGTCGTGCACCCACGGCGTCAGGTCGAGCGCCTGTGTGTCGTACGCGATGAGATGGACGTCCACCTTGGGGAGCCCGGCGAAGATGGACGCCAGGATGGTGCAGTTCACCATCGAGTCGACCATCGATCCCGACTGGTCCACGACGACGATCAGCCGCTGCGGCGTCGTCTTGCGGGCGGTGTGCCGGTAGTAGAGGCGGTCGACGTACAGCCGCTCCTCCTCCGGGCTCCAGTTGGTGAGGTTCTTCCAGATCGTGCGGTCGAGGTCGAGGTTGCGGAACACCCGCTTGGGCGGGACGGAGCGGTCCAGGGCGCCGACCGTGGTCTTCTCCACCTGGGTGCGCAGCACTTCGGCGACCTCGTCGACGAACCGGCGGATCAGCGCCTTGGCGTTGGCCAGGGCCACGCCCGAGAGGTTGTCCTTGTCCCGCAGCAGCTGCTCGATGAGCGACATGCTCGGTGTCAGCTGCGCGGCGAGCCCGGAGTCGGCCAGCACCTCGCGCAGATGCATCCGCTTGACGAGGTCGGCCTCCAGTGCGCCCAGCTCCGGGCCGATCTCCGGAATCAGCCGGCTGAGGTCGGGCGTGGTGCCCGGGCCGCCGGTGCCGGTCGGGCTGACGCCCGGCCCCGCCGCCCTTCCGCCGGGAGTCCCGCCGGAGCGGCCCCCGCGCAGCTCACCGGGCTCGCAGCCGAGGGCGCGCTCCAGCCAGCCCGCGTCGGACTGCCAGCGCGCCAGCTGTCCGGCGGTGACCGTGCCGGAGCCGCAGGCGAAGACGTTGAGCAGAACCTTCGAGGCGAGCGCCGCGCGCCGTACTTCGACGGCCCGGTCGCGCGCTCCGTTCCCGCCGGGCTCGGGGGTCATCAGACCGTCGAACTCGTCGGCCAGCTCGGGGTGGCGCTGCACGATCGAGTCGACGGAGGCCTGCGGGTCCAGCAGGGCGGACGGCAGCCCGATGTCCTCCACGACGGCGAGGCTCGCCGATTCCAGGGTGGCCTGCTCCTCGGGGTCGAAGAGGCGGGCCAGCAGCCGCCAGTACAGGACCTGCCGGCGGTTGTCGTGGGCCGTGTCCGGGGTGGCCTCGGCCGGGTCCGGGGTGGTGTGTTCGGTGGTGTGCTCCGTCATTTCCGCAGCAGCCTCCCGGCCCGCTCCCGCAGCGCGGCCACGGCGTCGGTGGCGGCCTTCTCGGCCTTGACTCCGGCCTTGTCGGTCGTGCCCCCGGCCCATCCCCCGGCGTGCAGGGCGACGGCCTTCTTCCGCACGGTCTTCTCCACGGCCAGGGGCTGGACGCGATACGCCCCGGCGTCCCAGCGGAGCAGTCCGACGCAGGCGCTCGACCCCGCGACGGCCTCGGGGGTGAGCGGACCGGCGGCCGGAATGCGGTCGGTGTCGACGGCGAGAGGGTGTCCGGCGATGGTGAACGCCAGCGCGTCGTCGTCCTTCTGGCAGGCGTAGCCCTCCAGGAAGACGGGTACGGCGATGCGCGCCGGATGCCGGTCCAGGGGCGCGGTCGGCGCGTCGGTGGCCGTGGGCAGGGCGACGCGGGCGGTGGCGAAGGGGTCGGCGGGTTCGCCCTGGCGTGCGTGCTCGTCGCTCCAGAGCAGGTCGCCCTCGGCGGTGACCGGCATGTCGGTGAGGTCCATCGCGCGGCCCTCGCTGACGGCCGCCAGGAGCGACATATGGGGCCGGAGCAGCTGCCAGATGCCGACTCCGACGACCGTGTCGGGCTTGGGCGCCGACACACTGGCCCGCACCAGGCGGGGCGTGCTGCCGTCAGCGGGCTCGAACACCGCGTGGACCTGGGCCTGTGCCGCGGTCGCGTGTTCCCGCACATCGACGCCGAGGGGCAGGAGGCGGCCGGTGACCGCGCCGGTCACGGGTGCGGCGGCCGCGCCGGGCAGCGTCAGCAGCAGCGCCCGCGCCCACAGGTCGGCCCATCGGCGCGCCGGAACGCGGTCCAGGGCGGCGCCCGGGCAGGACGCGGCGAGTTCGGTGGCGAAGCCGTCGAGGAGCGTCGCCAGGCGCCGCAGGGCCGGGTCCGGAAGCATCTCGGAGACGATGCGCGCCGATGCGGAGACCACGTCGTGGTCGATGCCCTGCCATCCGGAGCGCGCCAGATCGGACAGCCAGGAGCGGGCGGCGACCAGCAGGTTCACCGCTTCCTGCCCACCGGGCGCCGGGGCCGGGGCGATCTCCTCACCACCCGGCCGCGCGATCGCCTCCCGGGCCCGGGCCAGCAGTGCGTCATGGACGGACCCGAGCAGTGCGGTGCGGGCGGCGGCGAGGGCGACGAAGTGGTCTTCGCCCGCGGCTCCGGCCGCCGTCTTCTCGGCCGCCTCGGCGACCCTGGCGGCCAGCGGCGTGCCCGCGACGGCCTCGGCGAGATCCGCCGTACCGGTGGCCCGGCCCGGCTGGGGGCGGAGCAGACCGGCGACGAGTGCCTGGTCGAAGGCGTCGACGGCCGCCAGGGCTTCGTCGAGGTCGGCGATGGGCTCGGCGAGCAGATCGGCGCGCATCACGCCACCGCCCTGGTCGACGGGAACCACTGCATATCCGGCAACGGCGTGGTGACCGGGGCGAGTTCCAGGTAGGTCAGGTGGCGCAGGAACCGGCTGAAGACCGCCGCGGCGGCCTGGGATCCCGCCTGCGAGGGGAAGGTGTCGGCCATGTCGGCGGTGATGGTCAGCGCGGTGGGCTCGCCGTCCGCGGCCTCGACCTTCAGATAGCGGGCGACGCGCCCGGCGCCGTACTGCAGCACCGCCTCGCTGATCAGGGCCATGATGTGCTTGCAGTACGAGCCGTGCGCGCCGCCGCAGGGGCGGTTGTTGTTGGTGCTGCAGGCGAACGCGTAGGTGCCGGACGCGACCGACGAGACGTAGACCCGGCCGATGTCCGAGCCGCTGGACACCACGCCCTGCAAACGTCCGTCGGCCAGCTCGACGAACGGGACCTTGGCGAGCTTGCGCGGCCGCGCGGGTGGGACCACCCGCGCCGTGCTCGACCTCTCCCAGGCTGACAACGCGTCATCTCCTCTGTGCACAGGGGTACTTCCGCACCACGGCGGTGCGGCACGAATGAACATACGTGCGCCCACTGACAACGCCGCTGACGGACGTACGACCGGGGGCGGCGGAGGGGACAGTGGGGCGGAGCGGGGCGCGAAGGAGACGGAGCGTCGCATTCCGTTACGCCGTCGACCAGTTGGCCGAATAACGCCATCCATCAGGCATCGAATCTCGCCATCTGGAATGTTTTACAGAAGGCTCTTGTTTGTTGCCGTTTACTCCTGTTTTTATCCTCTCAGCTTCCGGGGAACGCCGCCGAAGCGATCGAGAACACAAAACATGGGGGGATCATGCGGCATATCCATGCCGGGCCGGATCACGTCCGCCACCTGCACACACTCGGCCCGCAGGGGACCAACTTGGAAGCCGCCTCACACGAATGGCTGCGCAGACGCGGCGTCGAGGGAACAGTCCATCTGCATTCCTCCATCGAGGCGGCGCTGGAAGCCGTCCCGGCCGACGGGCAGCACGCCCTGACCGCCTGCGCCGTCTACCCGGCCCTGCACACCCTGGTCTTCGGCAACCTCCACCGCTTGCGGATGGTCGACAGCTTCGTCATGCCGACGCACAACATGGTGCTCGCCTCCGCCGGAACGCCGGCACCGGCCACCGTCGCCTCACATCCGGCGCCCAGGGGCCTCGTCCCCGGCACGGCCGAGGTCCATGAGGTGCTCAGCAACTCCCAGGCCGCCATCGACTGCGCCGCCGGCAAGGTCGAGGGCTGCATCACCACGCTCGTCGCCGCCGAGCGGCACGGACTGCGGGTCCTGCGCGACTTCGGCCCGGTCCCCATGGTCTTCACCGTCCACCAGGTCCTGACCGTGGACGCCGGGGCCGGGGAGCCGCTGACGGCGGGAGCGGTGGCACTGTGACCTCCCGAGCACCCATGGACCCCGCGTACCTGGCCGAGGCGCGGACACTGACGGAATCACTCATACCGCGGGTCGACCGCTTCCGGACCCGCCAGGCCGACGACGGCACGGTCACCGCCCCCACGGCGGACGACCGTGCGCTGCTCACCCTGATCTCGGACGAGGCGTGCGCCTGGTACCGGCGCAACGGGCTGGGGCACCAGGCCGACGCGCTGGACGCCGATGTCGCCGGATGGCTGGAGGCCGGGCTGGACACCCCGCCCCACTTCGCCCGCTCCCGGGACGCGCTGCGCCCGCCCGAGGACGGGAGCATGGTCTTCTTCCTCGCGCCGCTGCAGAGCACCAACAGCGCACCGCCCGTCGGCAAGCGGCTGGACTGCTTCTACGCGCTGCGCAAGGAGCCCGCCGCGCTGCCGGACCTGGCCGTCACCCATCCGCATCCCAAGAACAACTGCCAGTCCCTGATCCTCGTAGCGGGCAGCGCCGGCTTCGCGCAGGGCAACTGCCTGGTGTTCTTCCCGGAGAACGTGGCCGCGCACGACAAGATCACCGATCAGCCGTACGCCATGTTCTTCTACAACAAGATGCGCGCCATCCACGAGACCTACGCCCTCCCGGGGGCGGCGGCCGTCCTCACCCCGGACTCGGTGCCCCGCGCCTCCACCGGCCTGGACCCGGAGGTGTGTTTCGAGGCCCGCGCCATCTGGGGCTATCTGCACGACCGCATGCACTACCAGGGCCTGTGGCCGTTCGACGAGCACATCTCGCTCAAGATGAACTGGTTCGTCGGCCTGCTCGAAGAGATCAAGGTGGACGCGAAGACCGCGCTGGCCTGCGCCGACGGCGGGATCCCGTACGCCGAGGAGCAGATCGCCATGATCTTGCTGGAACGTGTCTTCCGCTATCCGCAGGCCGACGACGCGACCCGCAACTTCGACTCCGGAACCGGTGTCTTCCTCTACTCCTGGCTGCGTGAGCGCGGCGCGCTGACCGGCTCCCCGGACGACGGCGGGCTGCTGCGGCTGGACCGGGACGCCACCGTGGCCGCGCTGCGGGACTACGTCACCATGGTCGAGAAGATGGAGGCCGAGGTCACCAGCGACGACGAGTACCGGGCCGCCGCCAAGGAACTGGTGCGCAGGTACCTGCCCGCCGGGGAGCCCAAGCAGCGCTACCGGTTCACCGAGGACCAGCGGGTGCTGCTGCGGGCCAGGCAGAGCCTGGACCGGCTGCCACCGCTGACGTTCTCGCTCGCGCAGTGGTGACGGGCCGCCCGGCGCCGCGGCGGCGTGGCGAACCGCTGGTGGTGCCCGCGCTGTCGGTGCTCATGGTGCTGCTGCTCGCCGCGGGCTGGCTGATGTCCGCCCGTCTGGTGGACGGTGTGCCCGCGCTCGCCGTGGCGAGCGGCCGGACGGCGGCCAGCTTCCTGGCCATCTCGGTGATCGCCGTGCTCCGCCCGCGCAGCTGGCCGGACGTCCGGAAGGGGTTCGGCCGCCCGGGCGGGTTTCTGCTGCTGGCGTTCCTCGGGTTCTTCGCGTACTACTCCGGTACGTTGCTCGGCATCGGCCGGATCGGCGCCTCCCGGGTGGGCCTGATCGTCTCGCTGTTGCCGTGCGTGACCTTCGTCATCGGCATCGTCGCCTTCGGCGAGCGCGGCACGGTCCGCAAGGTGTGCGGCACCCTGCTCGCGGTGGCCGCGGCGTGCGGTTACGCGGTGGCGGACGGGTCGGGCGGCGAGGGCGCGACGGGCGGGGGCACCCTGCTGGCCGGTGCCCTGCTGGCGCTGGGCGGCACGTTCACGTACGCCCTCTACGGCTACGTCTACCGGCAGCGCATGGCCGACATCTCACCGCTGGCCGCGCTGCCCGCCATCACGGGGGCGGGCGCGGTCATGCTGGGGCTGACGACCGCGCTCTTCGTGCCGATGGGCGGCGTCACGGCGGCCGACTGGGGCGGGGTGGCGCTGCTCGGCGCGGGGCTCACCGCCCCGGTCTTCCTCATCTCGCACGAACTCATCCTGCGCAAGGGCCCGCTGTTCACCTCCGCCGTGGCGCTGGTGGTGCCGTTCCTGATCCGGCTCGGTGAATGGGCGCTGGGGTGGGCGGGCCCGCCCGGTCCGATCGTGCTCGTCCTCATCGTCGCCTGCTCGGCCGGGGTGTGGCTGACGGTGGGCGGCTCCCGCCGGGCCCGTCCCCCGGCCGACGGGCCCGGCACGACCGACGACACCGGCCCGGAGGCCGGAATCCCACTGGAACGGAAGACATCGTGAGCACACAGCAGCCCAGCGTCGTCCTGGTGTACCAGCGGACGACGCTGCCCTGGGTCTTCGACAGCGCCGAGCGCGCCGGTATCCGCCTCATCCTGGTACCCCGCCCCGACGAGACCGTGAGCGCGGACCGGCTGCCCCCGGCCGTGGCCGACGTGCTGCGGCTGGACGTCGAAGGGGACCGCGCGGGGGCCCTGGCCACGCTGCGGCAGCTGCACGAGACCACCCCGTTCCAGGGCATCGGCACCCTGTACGACCCGGCCGTGCCGTTCGTGGCGGAGGCCGCCGAACTCCTCGGGCTGCCCGGTATCGGGCGGGACGCGGCGCTCGGCGCGCAGGACAAGCGGGTGATGCGGGAGCGGCTGGCCGCGGCAGGGCTCAACGTGCCCCGCTTCGTCGGCCTGAAAGCCCCCTCCGCCTGGGAGGAGGCCGCGCACCTGGACTTTCCCGTCGTGGTCAAGCCCGCGCACGGCTTCTCCAGCCTCGGCGTCACCAAGGCGGAACGCCCGGAGGAGCTGCGGGCCGTGGTCGAGGAGGTGGCGCAGATCTGCCGGGACAAGCTGGGCCGGGCCGGGGGCCTGATCGTGGAGGAGTATCTCGACGGGCCCGAGTTCGCCGTGGAATCCCTCGCCCACCGAGGGGAGGTGACGGTGTGCGGTATCGGCTACAAGGGCGAACCCCAGGGTCCGTACTTCGAGGAGAGCGTCTACCGCGCGCCCGCCGTCCTGCCCGAGGCGGTGCGGGACGCCATCCGGCGCGAGGTCACCGCCGCGCACACCGCGCTCGGCATCGCCGACGGCCCCACCCACACCGAACTGCGGCTGCGCGGCGACCGGCCGTACCTGCTGGAGCTGGGGGCCCGCATCGGCGGTTCGGGGGTCTCGGAGTACATCGTCCGGAACGTCACCGGGCTGGACTTCGCCGCGGACGCGCTGCGGATCGCCGCCGGGCTGCCGCCATGCTCCTTCGGCGCCGGCCGCACCCCCTCCGCCACGGGCGCGGCGGCCAACTACATCGTGCCGTGCGGCGGTTCGGGGCGGATCACCGCCATCCACGGCCTGGACGAGCTGCGCGCCGACCCCCGGGTGGACCATGTCGTGCAGATGCTCTTCCCCGGCGACGTGGTGCGTCCCTATCCGGACTTCACCGGATACCCGGCGTTCGTCCTGTCCCGGCACGCCACCACCGCCGAGGCCGAGGAATTCCACCGCACGCTGGAGACCGCCATCCGCATCGAGTACGCCCCGGAAGGCAGTGACCGATGACCTCCCTCCCCTTCGACGACCGTGACGGCGTCATCTGGTACGACGGCGCCTTCGTGCCCTGGCGCGACGCGAAGCTGCACGTCCTCTCCCACGGCCTGCACTACGGCGGTGGCGTCTTCGAGGGGATGCGCGTCTACGGTGGCGCGATCTTCAAACTCACCGAGCACACCGAGCGCCTGCACACCTCCGCGCGCGAACTGGGCTTCGCCATCCCCTTCGGCGTGCCCGAACTCGCCGACGCCTCACGCGAACTGGTCCGCAGGCAGGGCATCACGGACGGATACGTCCGGCCCGTGGCGTGGCGGGGCGGCAAGCAGCTCAGCGTCGCCGGTACGGGCAACCGCGTCCACGTCGCCATCGCCACCTGGGAGTGGCCGAACCTCTTCGGCGACGCGACGCAGGTGGAGGGCATCCGCCTGGGCACCTCCCGCTGGCGCCGCCCGGCGCCCGACACCGCGCCGGTGCAGGCCAAGGCGGCCTCGCTGTACAACATCTGCACGCTCGCCCGCGACGAGGCCGAAGCCGCCGGTTACGACGACGCCCTGCTGCTCGACCACCGGGGGCTGCTGGCCGAAGCCACCGGCGCCAACCTCTTCCTCGTCATCGACGGCGCCCTGCACACCCCCGTCCCCGACACGTTCCTCAACGGCATCACCCGCCAGACCGTCATCGGTCTCGCCCACGACCTCGGCATCCCCGTCCATGAGCGCCCGCTGGAGCCGGACGCCCTCGCCGACGCCGACGAGGTCTTCCTCACCGGCACCGCGTACGAGGTCCAGCCGGTCAGCGCGGTGGACGGCCACCGGTACGGCGTCGGCAAGGTGACAACGGCGCTGTCCGAGGCGTACGCCCGTACGGTGCGCACGCACTGAAAAGGGGGCGAAGCCCTGCCGGCGGCCCGAAAAAGGGCCGACGGCAGGGCTTCGCCGTGTCTCAGCGGCAGGTGCGTCCGGTGTTGATGCACCGCACCATCTGGTTCATCACGCGCTCGTCGAAGACGTTGATGAAGTCCCCGTGGTCGGTGACCGGCTTGTGCAACTGCTCGGGGAAGCCGTCCACGGCGAAGAACGGCCGGGTCTTCCCGTTGTCCTTCAGGCTGGGCGCGTCCACGTCGTACACCAGGCGCTGCACGAGCTGCGGAATCGCCACGAAGCCCTTCGGGCAGCGGCCGTCGGCGTCCGTGAACGCCACGTGGGAGCGGTGGTTGGCGCTGTCGGCGTTCTTGCCGTCCCAGCAGCTCTGGAACTTCGCCGTACGCACCACGTCGCTGCCCTGCGGGCAGATCGGGTACTTGTCCTTCAGCTGACGGTTCTCGAACCCGGTGCAGCTCCAGGAGGCGTTGGCGTTCGCCGTCCCGTTGCTGAAGGCCTTCGCGTCGCCGGTGATGATGCGCAGGAACCTGGGCATCGCCACGACCTTGCCGCGCGGGTTGCCCATGTACTCCAGGGTGACCTTCTTGGCCGTCAGGATGCGGCCGGTGTTGCCCTCGGCGCCGCCGCCCTGCTTGTCCGCGTCGAACTCACGGGTGCCGTCCTGCAGTCGCAGCACCGGCCAGTAGTAGGTCGACTTGTCGCCCTGGTTCTGGCAGCTGGTGCGGCCACCGGCGAAGGTGTTGTTGTCGGCGAACGCGTTGTTGGCCTGGTTGCCGACGTAGTCGTGGGTGTGATGCGCCCCGTTGGACACGCCGGGTGCCACGATGACGTTGTCGGTGTTGTAGAGCTTGTTGGCGTTGACGCCGCACGTGGTGGTGAACAGGCCCTTGGAGGCGTTCCCAGCGGGGCGCGGGGTGCGCACATTGGGCTGGACGCTGGTGATGTCCACGAAGTCCGCGGCCACCGGGCCGTTGCCCTTCTGGCCCTGATCGCCACCCTGACCGCCGCCCTGACCGCCGCCCTGACCGCCGCCGCCCTGGTTCCCGCCCTGGCCGCCGCCGGACTGCTCCTTCAACGTGCAGGTGGCGAGCCCGCCGAGGCCCTGCGGAGTGGCGGCCACTCTGCCGATGGCGATCGAGATGCGGTCGATGGTCGCGGTGCGCTTGTCCTTCAGCGGACCCATGATCGCGTTCTGCGCGAAGTTGGCGTCCTGCTGGATCGCCCGCTGGGAACCGGCCAGCCGCTGGTACGCCTCGGCGACCTGCTTGTCCAGCAGGGCGAGCTCCCGGTCCACCTCGGCCCTGGCCCGCTGGGGCACCGCGCTCAGGCGCTGGCCGACGTCGGGGCAGTCGATGGTGGAGGCGCGGGCGGACAACGCCCGGTCGCGGCTGTCACTCTGCTGCGATCCGCCCGCGTCGGCCGAGGCGTACATGTTGACCGTCACCAGTCCACCCGCCCCCAGGGCTAACGCGGCGGTGGCGACGATCGCCCGTCTCGCGGTCTTCGACCGTCTACGCGTATTGCGTCGCATGGAACTCCTCTGTCATGTCGGACGCGTTCGACGGAAGGTTATAGCCACGCGACCGGACCGGGGCAGCGGGGTGGATCATGTCACCGATCCGTCAGATTCGCCCTGGAGCCGAGGGGTTCCGGGACCTCCCGGGGTCAGGCGGTCACCTTGGCGAGGAACTCGGCGACGTTGGCCACGGTCCGCTCGATCTTCTCCTCCAGGGTGAGCGACTCATGGAGCCGGGCGCCCGCGCCCGCGTCCTTCTTGCCGCGTACGTACAGCGAGCAGGCGAGGTCGCCGCATATGTAGGTGCCCACCGAGTTGCCCCGCTGCCTGGCCTTCCCCGCCTTCGGCGCGACCATCAGGGGGACGCCGCCCGCGTGGGAGGTGAGGCACAGCGAGCACATGCCGCGCTGGGTCTGCCAGGAGGCGGGCGTGGGGCAGCGCAGCGCGAGAGCCGTCGGGCGGCCGTCCAGCGTGGTGACGAGGTAGGCGCGGTCGTAGGCCTGGGGATCTCGCCAGCCGAGGTAGTCCAGGTCGTCCCAGGGCCGGTCGGCCAGATCGCGGGGTACGGACAGGCGTTTCGCCTCGCCCTTGGTGCAGTTGACGAAGGCGGAGCGGATCTCTTGCTCGGTCAGCGGCTTCATGACCGGGAGGCTAAGTTGCCTAAAGGTCTTAGGCAAATGAATAATGGCCTCGGTCGGCGTGATGCTGTCGACGGAGAGGGAGGGGCATGGGGTACGCAGGGCTGACCGCGGAGCGTCTGACCCGGGCCGGGGCGGAGCTGGCCGACGAGGTCGGCTTCGAGCAGGTCACCGTGTCGGAGCTGGCCAGGCGGTTCGACGTCAAGGTGGCGAGCCTGTACTCGCATCTGAAGAACTCCCGCGACCTCAAGACCAGGATCGCCCTGCTCGCCCTGGAGGAACTCGCCGACCGGGCCGCCGACGCCCTGGCCGGGCGGGCCGGGAAGGACGCCCTGACCGCCTTCGGACACGTCTACCGCGACTACGCCCGCGAGCATCCCGGCCGCTACGCCGCCGCCCAGTTCCGGCTCGACCCGGAGACGGCGGCCGCCAGCGCGGGCGGCAGGCACGCCCAGATGACGCGGGCGATCCTGCGCGGCTACGACCTGGCGGAGCCGGACCAGACACATGCGGTCCGGCTGCTCGGCAGCGTCTTCCACGGCTACGTCAGCCTGGAGTTGGCGGGCGGGTTCAGCCACAGCTCCCCCGATTCGGAGGAGTCCTGGTCCCGGGCCCTGGACGCGCTCGACGCCCTGCTGCGCAACTGGCCCGCGACCTGATTCGCCTGGCGACAGCGCGCGGATAGCCCATTCGCTCCTCTCCGGTCGCTTCCGCTCCGCGCCGGACGGCGCTCCGGTGACCTGCGTAAACGATCAAGTGGAGTGGTGGCCGTGGCGCGGTTGGGTGACGCCTCGTGTTGCAGGGGTGGCGGACTGTCGGTTGGCTCGTGAGCGGAACACCTCACAGGTGCCGCGTGATCGGGTCGGCCACTGCTCCGTTGGAGGATTTTCATGCGTTACGTACCCGCCGGCGCAGGCATCGGCCTGGCGCTCTGTGCCCTCGCGTTGCAGGGCCCGGCCGCTGCCGCCGCCGATGACTCGGAGCTCCTCATCAGCCCGAGGAACGGCGCCCCGGGGTCCACGGTCACCGTCAGCACGACCGCCTGCGGCTCGGACGTGACCTACGGCAAGGGCACCGCGGGCGGAGACGAGTTCCACCTGTTCGACGACAACCACACTGGCGTACTCACCGGCCACTTCCGGATTCCCGAGGAAGCCGCGTCCGGCGGCCACGACGTGGTCGTGAAGTGTCCGCCGAGCATCAAGATCACCGATACGGTCGCGGTCGAGCGCAGCCGCCCCACCGGCGGGGTCCACGCCGGTTTCGGGCCCGCCGCGGTCGGCGAGAACAAGCCGACCCTCCTCGGTGGCGCGGTCCTGGCCGTCACGGCCGGAGGTGTGCTCATGATGCGCCGCCACCGAAGCGTCCGGCGCTAGAACCCTCGCCCGGCGGAGCGGTGGGGAGACTCGGCGGTGGCGTGGGACGCGGAGGTGGCCGTCGTCGGCGCGGGAGCGGCCGGTCTGACGCTGGCCTACCGGCTCGCCACCCTGCCCTCCCCGCCCCGGGTGCTGCTGGTCGAGGCGCCGGAGGGGCGGCTGCGGCCACCGGAGCGGACGTGGTGCTGGTGGGAGGAGCCGGGCGGTGAGTTCGACGGGGCACTGGCCGCCCGCTGGGGCCGGGTCGGGGTGCACGGGGCCGACGGCCGCCCGCTGAAACGCGAGATCGCGCCCTACGTCTACAAGATGCTGCGGTCGCGCGACTTCGAGCGCTGGGTGGCCGCCCGCCTCGGCACGGCGCCCTCGGTGCGGCGGGTCGAGGCGATGGTGGACGAGGTGTGCGACGACGCGGGCGGCGCCCTGGTGCGCGGTGTCCGCGCCGACGGCCACCCGGTGGCCTGGCGCACCCGGTGGGCCTTCGACTCCCGCCCGGCGGCCGCCCTGCCACCGGCCCGTACGACGCTGCTCCAGCACTTCCGGGGCTGGTTCATCCGCTGCGCCACCCCCGCCCTGGACCCCGCGGTGGCCGAGCTGATGGACTTCCGCACCCCGCAGCCGGAGCGGGGCCTGTCCTTCGGCTATGTGCTGCCGCTGAGCGACCGTGAGGCGCTGGTGGAGTACACCGAGTTCTCGCCCGCGGTGCCGGCCGACGCCGCGTACGACGCGGCCCTGCGCCACTACACCGGGGCCGTGCTGCGGCTGCCGCCCTTCCGGGTGCTCTCCGCCGAGCAGGGCGTCATCCCGATGACCGACGGCCGCTTCCCCCGCCACGCGGGCGCCCATGTGTTCCGCATCGGCACCGCGGGCGGCGCCACCCGACCGGCCACCGGCTACACCTTCGCCGCGGTGCAGCGGCAGTCCCGCGCGGTGGCGGCGGCCTTCGCCGCGGGCCGCCGCCCGGTGCCGCCCGCCCCCTACCCGGCCCGCGCGCTCGCCATGGACGCGGCGATGCTGCGCGCCGTGGCCACCGGCCGGGTGACCGGCGCGGATGTCTTCACCGGCCTCTTCCGCCACGTACCCGCCGAGCGGCTGCTGCGCTTCCTCGACGGCCGCACCGGGTTGGCGGAGGATGTCATGGTGGGGTTACGGACCCCGGTGGCACCCATGCTGCGGACGGTGGCCGAACTGCCCTGGCTCCGGCGGCGGACCGGCATCGCGCACACCGCCACCGTCACCGCCACCGGCCGGGCGCCACTGAGGCGGGAGCGGTGAAGCGCGCGGTGGCGGCCCGCCGGGGGCGGGACCGGCGGGCCGAGGTGCTGCCCGTGACGGCGGGCCGCGCCCGGGTCCCGGCCGGAGGTGCGCCACGGGTCGCGGTCGTGGGCGGCGGGATCGCGGGGCTCGCGGCGGCGACCGCGCTGGCCGAACGCGGGGTCGCGGTGGTGCTGTACGAGCGCGGCGCGATGCTCGGCGGGCGGCTGGCCGGATGGCCGACGACGCTCGCGGACGGATCGGCGGCGACGATGTGCCGCGGGTTCCACGCCTTCTTCCGGCAGTACTACAACCTGCGAGGGCTGCTGCGGCGGATCGACCCGGGCTTGAGCCTGCTCACCGGGCTGCCCGACTATCCGTTGTGGCACGCCTCGGGTCTGCGGGACGGTTTCGCGGGCGTCCCGCGCACCCCGCCGTGGTCCGCGCTCGGCTTCGCCGCGCGCAGTCCGTCGTTCGGCTGGCGGGACCTGGCGCGCATGGACCCGGTGGCCGCGCTGCCGCTGTTCGACGTCCGGCTGCCGTGGATCCACGAGCGGCTGGACGCGCTGAGCGCGGCGGAGTTCCTGGACGCGGTCCGCTTCCCGGCGGCGGCCCGGCACCTGGCGTTCGAGGTGTTCTCCCGCAGCTTCTTCACGGATCCGGGCGAGCTGTCCGCGGCGGAGCTGGCGGTGATGTTCCACATCTACTTCCTCGGGTCCAGCGAGGGGCTGCTGTTCGACGTGGTGCGCGAGCCGTTCCCGTACGCACTGTGGGATCCGCTGCGGCGCTATCTGGAGGGCCACGGCACACACGTGCGGCTGGGTGCCGCCGTGGAGTCGGTGTGCCCGCTGGACGGCGGGCGGGTGGCGGTGGACGGGGAGGCGTACGACGGGGTGGTGCTCGCCCTGGACACGGCGGGCCTGCGCACGCTGGTGGCGGACTCCCCCGGCCTCGGCGACCCGAAGTGGCGGGACCGGATCGCGGCCCTGCGGACCGCGCCGCCGTTCCTGGTCTCCCGCCTGTGGCTCGGCGCGCCCACGGACCCCGGCCGCCCCGGGTTCCTCGGCACGAGCGGCTACGGCCCGCTCGACAACGTCAGCGTGGTGTCCCGGTGGGAGGGCGAAGCCGCCCGCTGGGCGGCGGCCACCGGCGGCTCGGTGCTGGAGCTGCACGCGTACGCCGTCGGCCCGGCCGCCGACCGGCCCGCCGTGGAGCGCCGGTTGCGGGCCGAGCTGGCCCGGGTCTACCCCGAGACCCGGGATGCCGAGCTGGTCGACGTCCGCCACGAATGGCGCGCCGACTGCCCGGCCTTCCCGGTCGGCGGCTACCGCGACCGGCCCACGGTGCGCACGCCCGATCCGGCGGTGGTGCTGGCCGGGGACCTGGTCCGCACCGATCTGCCGGTCGCGCTGATGGAACGGGCGGCCACCAGCGGGTTCCTGGCCGCCAACGCGCTGCTCGCCCGCTGGGGCGTGCGCGGCCAGCGGCTGTGGACGGTCCCCCGCCACGGCCGCATGGCAGTGCTGCGCGGTGTGCACCGGCTGGCCGACCGTCCGTCCGCCGTGCCCACCGTCGGTCAGCCCGGGAAGCGCCCGGCCTCCCGCAGGGCCCAGCGGCGTTCGGCGTAGGCGAGGTCGTCGCGCCACAGACGCGCGGCGGCCGCGCGCATCAGGGGGCGCAGCAGGGGTGCGGCCGCGCGGGCGACGGCGAAGCCGGGGCGGTCGGACGTGGCGAGGACGGCCTCGATGACGGCGGTGCGGGGGCGGCCGCGGTGGTCGGAGGCCAGCGGGGTGGCGTGGGTTTCGACGACGGAGCCGCGGCCCTCGCCGTCGGTGATGCGCATGACGACGGTGCGGGGCCCGGGCGCGGCGAAGACGGCGCGGACGGGGACGACCACCCGCCCGGCCACTTTGAAGGACACCCGGACGGCGAGGGCGTCCTCGCCGTCCGGCTCCTCGACGGTGAGATCGACGAAGGAGTACGGGTGGAGCCACCCGCCGTGCCACGGGTCGAGGCGGTTGGCGATGACATCGGCGGGCTCGCAGGTGCCGGTGACGTCGTGGACGGCGGCGACCGTGGCCCCGGCCGCCGGGCGGAGCGGCTGTACGGGGCGTTCCAGCGGCTCCTCGCCACCGGCCGCGTCGAGCCGTACCCAGGCGAGCACGCCGTCGTCGTGGGCGGGCAGCGGGGACCAGCCCGCGGTGGCGTCCCCGGGCAGGGCGAGGCCGTGCCAGTGGCAGACGAGCCCGCCGCGGCTGACCGCCGCGTCCTTCAGCGGCGCCCCGAGGTGCGGGCAGGCGCCGGGGCCGGCGGTGAGGCGTCCGGCGGCGTCCCGCCAGGCCACCACCTCGCTGCCGGCGATGGTGCGGCCGAAGGGGCGGCCCCGGGTGACGGCGGCGGACGCGCCGAGCACGTACCAGTTGCCCGACGGGCGGTCCTGGGCCCGTTTCAGGGCCGCGGCGATCAGGGCGGGCCTGGCCTCCCGCCAGGTGGGCCGCTGCCGCTCCCAGGGAACACCGCCGCGGCGCAGGGACAGCGGAAGACGGCGCGGTACGACCGGTGTCATGCGGCCTCCTCGGCGGGGAGCGGCCGGCCGGGCGGGGCGGTGCGTACGGTACGGGCGGCCAGCAGCCGGGCGGCGCCGACCCGGACCAGTCCGTCGAGCGCGACCGCGGCCCGTACCCGCCGCCGCACCGCCGACCGCCGGTGCAGCACCGCGTAGCCGTCGCGCTCGACGGCGGTGACGATGCCTCCGTAGAGCACGTACGCGGTACGGATGCAGGGGCGGGCCACCGGGTCGAGCATCGGGATGCCGGGCAGCGCCCGGCGGTAGTAGCCGCGGGTCAGGGCGGCGAAGTCGCGCAGGGCGGCGGTGATGCGGTGGTCCCGCCGCCCGGTGCGGCGGGACCACCGCAGGCGCGCCCGGTCCACTCCGTGTGCGGTCAGCAGGTCGGCGGGCAGATAGATCCGGCCGCGGTCCAGGTCCTCCCCCACGTCCCGCAGGAAGTTGGTGAGCTGGAAGGCGACACCGAGCGCCGCCGCGTGCGGCTCGGCGTCCTCGCGGGGCACGACGTGGCCGAGGACGGGCAGCATCTGAAGGCCGATCACCGCGGCCGAACCGTGCATGTAGTGGCGCAGGTGCGCGAAGGTGGGGTAGTCGGTGACGGTCAGATCGCTCCGCATCGAGGCCATGAAGTCGGTGAAGTGCCGGTGGTCGATGCGGTACGTGGCGGCGGTGTGCGCCAGCGCCCGTACGACCGGCTCGTGGGCGCGGCCGGTGCGCAGGGCCCGGGACAGCTCGTCGGCGAGCCGTGCCAGGCATGCCTCGCGTGGCGCGGGACCGGCGGAGCCTTCGAGGTCGTCCACGATGTCGTCGGCCCAGCGGGCGAATCCGTAGAGCGCGTGCACGGCGGGGCGCCGGGCCGCGGGCAGCAGCCGGGTGGCCAGGAAGTACGTCCTGCCGTGGCGGGCGTTGAGCTGTCGGCACCGCAGATAGTCGGCGCGCAGCGCCGGGTCGTGGATGCCCGCGGCGTCGAGTTCGTGTCGGGTCATGGGGATCCTTGCCGGTGGAGGGCCCGCGGCCGGACGCGGCGGGGGCCGTCGAGGTGGACGTGGCGGGGGCCGGGGCGGGGGTGGCCGGTGATGCGGGCGGCGGCCAGCTTTCCGGAGATCAGCACGGTCGGGACGCCCACCCCGGGGGTGGTGCCGCAGCCCGCCAGCACCACGTTCTCCGTTCCGCGTACGAGGTTGGCCGGGCGGAACGGCCCGGTCTGGCCGAAGGTGTGGGCGAGCGAGAACGGGCTGCCCGCCGCGTGCCCCTGGGCCGCCCAGTCGGCCGGGGTGACCAGGCATTCCTCTTCGACGGCCGCCCCGAGTCCGGCCAGGCCTCGGCGCTCCAGCTCGGTGAGGACGTGGTCCCGGTAGCGCGGTCCGAGGGTGCGCCACTCGGCGGCGCCGGGGCCGATGTCGGTGTTGGGGCAGGGCGCGAGGATGTAGTGGATGTGGCGGCCGGGCGGGGCGAGGGCGGGGTCGTGGGTGGTGGGCCGGGTGATGAGGAGCGAGGGGTCGCTCATCAGCCGCCCGGAGACGGTCAGTTCCTCGAACGTGGTGCGCCACGCGGCGCCGAAGGAGAGGGTGTGGTGGGCCAGGTGCGGCCAGGTGCGGTCGGTGCCGGTGTGCAGGACGACGGCCGATGGTGAGCGCCGCGCCCGCAGCGGGCGGCGCGGGGCGCGGCCCAGCAGCCGGTAGGCCTCGGTCAGCTCGCAGCTGAGGACGACGGCGTCGCAGGGCACACGGCCGTGTGTGGTGATGACGGCGGTGATCCGCCCGGCCCGCCGCTCCAGCCGGGTGACCCGCTGGCCGTACCGCAGGTCGGCACCGGCGTCGGTGGCCGCGGCGGCCAGCGCGCGGGGTACGGCGTGCAGGCCGCCCCGGGGGAAGTACACGCCCGCGACGGTGTCCATGTAGGCGATGACGGCGTACGCGGCCAGGGCGCGGGCCGGTGGCACGCCCGCGTAGAGGGCCTGGAAGGAGAACACCCGGCGCAGCCGCTCGTCCCGGAGGAAGCGGCCGATGCCCGGGTCGAGCCGTCCGAAGCCGCCGAGCGCGGCCAGCCGGGCCAGGTCGGGGTGGAGCAGCTGGAGCGGCGAGTCGAAGTTGGCGTCGATGAAGCGGGTGATCTGCACGCGGTGGAGGGCTTCCAGCCAGGTCCGCAGCCGCCGGTATCCGGCCGCTTCCCGTGGCCCGGCGAAGGCGCGTACGGATTCCTCCATGGCGTCCGCGCCGGTGTGGACGTCGAGGCTGCTGCCGTCGGCGAACGTGGCCCGGTAGGCGGGGTGCAGCGCGACCAGGTCGAGCCGGTCGGCCGGCTCCTCCCCCACGGCGGCCAGTGGCTCGGCCAGCAGGTCCGGCATGGTGAGCACGGTGGGGCCGGTGTCGAAGTGGTAGCCGCCCCGCTCCAGCCGGCCCGCCCGGCCGCCGGGCCGGGTGGCGCGTTCCACCAGGGTCACCCGGCGTCCGGCGCCGAGCAGGTGCAGGGTGGCGGCGAGCCCGGACAGACCCGCCCCGACGACCACGACATGGCCGGTGGGCCCGGCGACGGTCCTCATGGGCATGGTTTCAGTCTTCTGACGTCCGGGCCGCGCACCCGCGCGAGGGGCCGTCCGGCCGAATGAATTCGACCGTGGGTGAGGCGGATTCGAGAGCTAGATTTTGGTTATCATTTTCATCTAGCTGCTACGGTGGCACCCACATCCCCGAACACGACGACCATGACCACGGAGAGGACCCATGTCCGCCCACTGCCAACTCACCGGCCGACGGCCCGGCTTCGGCAACCATGTCTCCCACTCCCACCGCCGCACCAAGCGCCGGTTCGACCCCAACATCCAGCGCAAGCGCTACTGGCTGCCCAGCGAGGGGCGCCATATCCGGCTCACCCTCAGCGCCAGGGCCGTCAAGACCGTCGACAACATCGGCGTCGAAGCCGCCGTGGCCCGCATCCGCGCCCGGGGAGGAAAGGTCTGATGGCGAAGAAGAGCAAGATCGCCAAGAATGAGCGGCGGCGCGCCATCGTCGCCCGCTACGCCAAGCGCCGCGCCCAGCTGAAGGCGCTCATCGCCGCTCCCCACACCCCGGAGGAGGAACGCCTCGCCGCCGAGCGGGAGCTGCGCCGCCAGCCGCGCGACGCCAGCGCCACCCGCGTACGCAACCGGGACTCCGTCGACGGCCGCCCCCGTGGCCATCTGCGCGCCTTCGGCCTGTCCCGCATCCGGCTGCGCGAGATGGCGCACGCGGGCGAGCTTCCCGGGGTGACCAAGAGCAGCTGGTGAGCCCCGTGGCGTACGAGGGGTCGTACACATGCCACCACCCCCGGCGCGGCCGGGGGTGGTGGCATCTGGGCGAAGTGGCTCAGCCGGCGCCGGCCGCGGCCTCTGGCTGGATCCGCGGGGCGGGACTGGGGCGCCCCGCGGGGCGGGTGACGGCGGAGACGGCCACCATCACCACGACGTTGAGGACCAGCGCGATGACGCCCACGTTGAGATCCTTGATCGCCTGCGGGAGGCCCGGCAGCAGGCTGCCGACCGTGGCACCGGAGAGGGTGACGGCGGCGACCGTGACCACTCCGACGACGATGCCCGCGGCCGCCCCCTGCTTGGACACCAGCTGCCGCTTGGCCAGGCTCGCGAGCAGGGCGGGGAAGAGCTGGGTCACCAGGGCGTAGCCCATGAGCAGCAGGGACACGATCGAACTGCCGCCGTTGAAGGTGAAGTAGAGGGAGACCAGCGCGAGCGCGGGGACCAGCCACTGGGCCAGACGGGTCACCTGCGTGTCGCTGCTGCGCGGGCGGGCGAGGCGGTAGACGTTCTTCGCCAGGCAGGTCGCGGAGGTCATCAGCAGCAGCGATCCGGGAACCAGCGCGGTGAGCAGTCCCGCGCCGCCGACGATGCCCACGAACCACGGGGGGAAGGTGGCGGTGGTGATGCGCAGCAGCGAGAGGTCCGCGTCGGCGCCCTTGAGGCCGGGCACGACGAGGATGGCGGTGAATCCGGCGAAGAAGACGAAGAGCAGGATGAGCTGGTAGAGCGGCATGAAGATGGCGTTGCGGCGGAAGACACGTTCGTTCTGGGCGCTGTAGGCGGCGCTGAAGGTGTGCGGCCACATGTAGAAGCCGAGCGCCGAGAGCAGCACGGTGGAGGCGAACCACGAGGTGCTCATACCGCTGGTGGGCAGGGTGAGGAAGCCCGCCTGGTGCTTGTCGACCGCGCGGAACATGTCCTCGAAGCCGCCGAAGTAGTGGATCGGCAGGTAGATGCCGAGGATCAGGACGACCGCGAGGATGGTGACGTCCTTCATGACAGCGGTCCACGCCGAACCGTGAATGCCCGAGATGGTGACGTAGACGGTCAGGGCGATGGTGCCGATCACGATGGCCCAGTGGGAGGGGATGCGGCCGTCGGAGGAGACGGACACGATGATCCCGAGCCCCTTCAGCTGCAGGACGAGGTACGGCACCATCGCGATGACGCCGACGAGGGCCACGAGGGCGCCGAGCAGCGGGCTGTCGAACTTGGCGACGAAGAAGTCGGACTGGGAGATGAGCCGGTGCTGTTTGGCGTACCGCCAGACGGCCGGGAGCAGCCAGTAGGACAGCACATAGGCGAGTGAGGCGTAACAGAGGATGTAGTACGCCGGGGCGCCCTTGCCGTACGCCCAGCCCGAGGCGCCGAGGAAGGTGAAGGTCGTGTAGATCTCACCGGCCAGCAGCAGGAACACGAAGATCGTGCCGAAGCCGCGGCCGCCGACCGACCACTGTTCGAGGTCCATGTCCCTGCCGCGGCGGGCGCGCAGCCCCAGCAGCAGCGCGGCGGCGAGGAAGACGAAGATGACGGCGAGGGCGATCACGAGGTGGTCTCCTCACGGTTGGCCGGGTCGATCCGGTAGATCACGGCCATGGTCGCCGATATCAGGACGACCCACAGGACCAGCCAGAAGAGGATGAACGGCATACCGAGGACATAGGGCGTCACCCGGTTCACGAAGAAGATCCCCCCGAGGATCCCGATGAACGGGATCGCGCCGAGCAGATGGATGGGTTTCACGTCAAGAACCTCCTGGGGCGGGCCGCACTCCTCGGACGGGGCGGGACTCCTCTGGGGATGACACGAGCGTGGGACGGTCCCGCCGGGGTGATGCCACCGGGAGACGGCTCGGCCCATCAGGAGGGGTGGTCACCTCTCCCCGATCCAGGCCATTCCACTTCGCGGAAAACTTTTTTCAACTGGGAGATGTATAGGTCGGCCGCGAACCCATGTCAACGCTTCACGCCCAGCGGATCGATCAAACATTCCGCCGAAGCGGACGCATCGCCATCAACCGCCGCCGGGGGGTTGACGCCGACGGACCACAAGGGTTGTTATTCCACTAAGCAAAAATCACTATCCGCATCATGGAAGTAACGAGGGTGGTGGAGACGTAGCAGCCCGGCGTTCCAGAGGCGCCCCGACGTGCGAGGTCAGCCCATGCCCACACCGAGTCCCGGATTCGCCCTCACCCTGCGTGCGGAGGCCCCCGCCGACGCCACCGCCACCCGGCGGCTGGCCGCGGCGGTGGGCGACGCCGGGGGCGCGCTCACCGCGC
This sequence comes from Streptomyces sp. NPDC007983, assembly GCF_042958345.1. Lineage (NCBI taxonomy): Bacteria > Bacillati > Actinomycetota > Actinomycetes > Kitasatosporales > Streptomycetaceae > Streptomyces > Streptomyces sp. NPDC007983. The sequence goes on along the minus strand of NZ_JBIBJI010000020.1, from coordinate 76,731 downwards.
TCGATGTCGTCGAGACCGGCGCCGACCACATCGTGGTCGACCTGACCTGCGACGCCGTCGACAGCGACCACATCAAGGTGATCACCGACACGGTGGCGGCACTCGACGGGGTGGGGGTGCGCACGGTCGGCGACGCCACGTTCCTCATGCACATCGGCGGCAAGCTGGAGGTCAGCCCCCGGGTCGAGCTGCGCGGCCGTGACGACCTCTCCCGCGCCTACACACCGGGAGTCGCGCGCGTCTGCCAGGCCATCGCCGCCGACCCGGACGAGGCCCGGCGCCTGACCGTGAAGCGCAACACCGTCGCGGTCGTGACCGACGGATCGGCCGTGCTCGGCCTGGGCAACCTGGGCCCCGCGGCGGCCCTGCCCGTCATGGAGGGCAAGGCCGCCCTGTTCAAGCGGTTCGCCGACGTGGACGCGTGGCCGGTGTGCCTGGACACCCAGGACACCGACGAGATCGTCCGGGCCGTCGAGCTGCTCGCCCCGGTGTACGGAGGCGTCAACCTCGAGGACATCTCCGCACCGCGCTGCTTCGAGATCGAACGGCGGCTGCGCGAAAAGCTGGACATCCCCGTCTTCCACGACGACCAGCACGGCACCGCGGTCGTCGTCCTCGCCGCCCTCACCAACGCCCTGCGCGTGGTCGGCAAGAAGCTCGCCGATACGACGATCGTGGTGAGCGGGGTGGGCGCGGCGGGGACCGCCATCATCCGGCTGCTGGCCCCCGAGGGCGCCGGCGACATCGTGGCCTGCGACCGGTCCGGTGTCATCCACCGCGACCGGGCCGGACTGGACGCGTCCCGCCGGCAGCTGGCGGAGGACACCAACGCCGGAAACCGCACCGGCAGCGTGACGGACGCCCTGCGCGGCGCGGACGTCTTCATCGGCGTGTCCGCGCCCGGCATCCTGAGCGGCGAGGACGTGGCGGCGATGGCGGACGACGCGATCGTCTTCGCCCTGGCCAACCCCGACCCCGAGGTCGATCCGGTCCAGGCGCGGCGCCACGCCACCGTCGTCGCGACCGGCCGCAGCGACCACCCCAACCAGATCAACAACGTCCTGGCCTTCCCCGGCATCTTCCGCGGCCTGCTCGACGCGGGCGCCCGGGAGATCTCCGACGCGATGCTCATCGCCGCGGCCCGCGCCATCGCCGACACGGTGGCGGCCACCGAGCTGCACGCCGGACACATCGTCCCCAGCGTCTTCGACCCGGACGTCGCGCCCGCGGTCGCCGCGGCGGTCCGGGACGCGAGCCCCACCGTCGACCCGGACGTCGCGCCCGCGGTCGCCGCGGCGGTCCGGGACGCGAGCCCCACCGGGGCCTGACCCCTTTCCTGCGTACGAGTCCTGCAAGCGACACCACTTCCCGGGATGTGAGAAATGAGCACCCACCATCTCCCCTACACGGTCAACCTGTCGATCCTCTTCACCGAGCTGCCGCTGCTGGAGCGCCCGGCCGCGGCGAAGGCCGCCGGGTTCGACGCGGTCGAGTTCTGGTGGCCCCACACCGTGGCGGTGCCGGAGGACAAGGACGTCGACGGCTTCGTCCGGGCCGTGCGGGACGCCGGGGTCCAGCTGACCGGGCTGAACTTCTTCGCCGGGGACATGCCGGGCGGCGACCGCGGCCTGGTGTCCTGGCCCGCCCGCAGCGCCGAGTTCCGCGACAACATCGACGTGACCGTGGCGATCGGCGAACAGCTGGGCTGCCGCGCGTTCAACGCCCTGTACGGAAACCGCGTCGAGGGCGCCGACCCGGCGGAGCAGGACGCCCTGGCCGCCGAGAACCTGGCGCTGGCGGCCGAGGCGGCGCAGCGCATCGGCGGCACCGTCCTGGTGGAGCCGGTCAGCGGCGCCCCCGCGTACCCGCTGCTCACCGCGGCGGACGCGATCGGGGTCATCGACCGGGTGGAGCGCGCGTCCGGCGCCCGCAATGTCCGCTTCCTCGCCGACCTGTACCACCTGGCCGTGAACGGTGACGACGTGGCCGGTGTGATCGCCACCCACGCGAAGCGCATCGGCCACGTCCAGATCGCGGACGCCCCCGGCAGGGGCGCGCCGGGCAGCGGCGGGCTGGACCTCGACGGGCTGCTCACCGGGCTCGAGGCGGCGGGCTACGACGGCTGGGTGGGCCTGGAGTACAAGGCCCAGGGCCCGAGCGCCGACAGCTTCGGCTGGCTCCCGCGCGAGCGGCGCGGCAGCACCGCCCACGCCTGACCCCGCCACCAAGCCCTCAAGAAGGAGGAATTATGACCGCCACTCCGCGGAAGATCGCTTTCATCGGCCTGGGCATCATGGGCGGCCCGATGGCCGCCAACCTGGTCAAGGCCGGGCACACCGTCACCGGCTACAACCGCAGCCGTGCGGCCGTCGACACGCTCGTCGCCGCCGGTGGCCGTGGCGCGGACAGCATCGCGCAGGCGGTGGGCGACGCCGAGGTCGTCATCACCATGGTCCCGGCCGACCCCCAGGTGAAGGAGATCGTCCTCGGCGAGGGCGGCGTCCTGGAACACGCCGCGCCGGGCACCCTGCTGATCGACATGAGCAGCATCACCCCGCAGACCTCCCTGGAGGTCGAGGCGGCCGCCCGGCCCAAGGGTGTCCGCACGCTGGACGCCCCGGTCTCCGGCGGCGAGGCGGGCGCCATCGAGGGCGTCCTGTCCATCATGGTCGGCGGCGAGCCGGACGACTTCGCCGACGCGGGGCCGGTGTTCGAGGCGCTGGGGACCACCATCGTGCACGTCGGCCCGCACGGCGCCGGTCAGACGGTCAAGGCCGCCAACCAGCTGATGGTCGCCGTCCACCTGCAGGCCCTGGCCGAGGCCGTGGTGTTCCTGGAGAACGCCGGGGTGGACCTCGAGGCCGCGCTGGAGGTGCTGGGCGGCGGCCTGGCCGGTTCGACCGTGCTGGCCCGCAAGCGGGACGCGGTGCTGAGCCGTTCGTTCCAGCCCGGTTTCCGCATCGACCTCCACCACAAGGACATGGGCATCGTCACCGACGCCGCCCGGGCGGTCGGCGCACCGCTGCCCGTCGGCTCCGTCGTCGCCCAGTTGGTCGCCTCCGCCCGTGCCTGCGGCGACGGAGACCTGGACCACTCCGCGCTGCTGCGCGGCGTCGAGCGCCTGGCCGGCCGCGACATCCACTGATCCCCCGGAACCACAGGAGAACCCCATGGCGCGTATGACAGCGGCTCAGGCGGCGGTGGAGATCCTGAAGCGTGAGGGCACCACTCACGTCTTCGGTCTCCCCGGCGCGGCGATCAACCCCTTCTATGCCGCGATGCGCAGCAACGGCGGCCTCACCCACGTCCTGGCCCGGCATGTCGAGGGCGCCTCGCACATGGCGGAGGGCTACACCCGGGCGGAGGCGGGGAACATCGGGGTCTGTGTGGGCACCAGCGGCCCCGCGGGCACCGACATGATCACCGGTCTGTACTCGGCGAGCGCCGATTCGATCCCGATCCTGTGCATCACCGGCCAGGCGGCGGTGGCCAAGCTGCACAAGGAGGACTTCCAGGCGGTCGACATCGCCTCGATCGCGGCGCCGCTGACCAAGATGGCCATGACCGTGCTGGAGCCCGCCCAGGTGCCGGGCGCGTTCCAGCAGGCGTTCCACCTGATGCGGTCCGGCCGCCCCGGACCGGTCCTGATCGACCTGCCCATCGACGTCCAGATGGCCGAGATCGAGTTCGACCCGGACACCTATGAGCCGCTGCCGGTCCACAAGCCCGCGGCGACCCGGGCGCAGATCGACAAGGCGATGGGCCTGCTCCAGGCGGCCGAGCGGCCGCTGCTGGTCGCGGGCGGCGGCATCTTCAACGCCGATGCGTCCGATCTGCTGGTGGAGTTCGCCGAGCTGACCGGGGTGCCGGTGGTGCCGACGCTGATGGGCTGGGGCTCCATCCCGGACGACCACCCGCTGATGGCGGGCATGGTCGGCCTGCAGACCTCGCACCGCTACGGCAACGCGACCCTGCTGGAGTCGGACTTCGTCCTCGGCGTCGGCAACCGCTGGGCCAACCGCCACACCGGCGGCGTCGACACCTACACCCAGGGCCGTACGTTCGTCCACGTCGACATCGAGCCCACCCAGATCGGCCGGGTGTTCGCGCCCGACTACGGCATCGTCTCCGACGCCCGGGCCGCCCTGGAGCTGTTCGTCGAGGCCGCCAGGGAACTCAAGGCGGCCGGCCGTCTCGCGGACCGCGCCGACTGGGCCGACAGCTGCCGCCGGCGCAAGGGCTCGATGCTGCGCAAGACCCACTTCGATCAGGTGCCGGTCAAGCCGCAGCGGGTCTACGAGGAGATGAACCGGGCGTTCGGGCCGGACACCCGCTATGTCTCCACGATCGGCCTCTCCCAGATCCAGGCCGCGCAGATGCTCCACGTCTACCGCCCCCGGCACTGGATCAACGCCGGTCAGGCCGGGCCGCTGGGCTGGACCGTCCCGGCCGCGCTGGGCGTGGCCACCGCCGACCCGGGCGCCTCCGTGGTCGCCCTCTCCGGCGATTACGACTTCCAGTTCATGATCGAAGAACTCGCCGTCGGGGCTCAGTTCCAGATCCCCTACCTCCATGTCGTGGTCAACAACGCCTACCTGGGGCTGATCCGGCAGGCCCAGCGCGGTTTCGACATGGACTACTGCGTCCAGCTCTCCTTCGACAACGTCAACGCCCCCGAGGTCGGCGGCTACGGCGTCGACCACGTCAAGGTGGCCGAAGGGCTCGGCTGCAAGGCCATCCGGGTCTTCGAACCCGACCGCATCGCGCCCGCGCTGGAGGAGGCCAAGAAGCTGATGGCCGAATTCCGGGTCCCGGTCGTCGTCGAGATCATCCTGGAGCGCGTCACCAACGTGGCCATGGGCACCGAACTCGACAACGTCAACGAGTTCGAGGAGCCGGCCACCAGCCCCGAGCACGCCCCCACGGCGGTCCGCACCGCCATCGGATGACCCTCCGGGCGGTATCGCCCGGCGCCCCACAGCTCCTCCCGGCGGCGTGATCCACGCGGTCGAAGCCGCGCCGCCGGGAGGCTCCAGCATGTCCCGGGCCGGGACGGGTCACCAGGCCACGGGCAGTTCGTAGACGCCGTAGACGGACCCGTCGTGCTTGAAGGGGATCTTCTCCAGCTCGGTGGCCAGCCGGAGGGTGGGGATACGGCGGTAGAGCGTGCTGTAGACGACCTGCAGCTCCATCCGGGCCAGCGGCTGGCCCAGGCACTGGTGCACCCCGAAGCCGAAGGCCACATGGCGGCGGGCGTCACGCCGGATGTCCAGCCGGTCGGGGTCCGGGAAGACCTCGGGGTCGCGGTTGGCGATGTCGTTGGCCAGGATGATGCCCTCACCGGCCCGGATGACCTGGCCGCCGACCTCGATGTCCGCCAGCGCCACCCGGCGCCGCCCGCTGTGGGTGATGTTGAGGTAGCGCAGCAGCTCCTCCACCGCCGAGGCGACCAGCTTCGGATCGTCCGTCTCGCGCAGCAGGGCGAGCTGGCCGGGGTTCTCCAGCAGGGCCAGGGTGCCCAGCGCGATCATGTTCGCGGTGGTCTCGTGGCCCGCGAGCAGGAGCAGCACACCCATCTGGGCCGCCTCCTCACGGGTCAGCTCGCCCGCCGTGACCCGCCTGGCCAGCCCGGACAGCAGATCGTCCACGGGGTGGGAGATCTTCTCGCCCATCAGGCCGTCCAGGTAGCCGAGCAGCGCTCCATGGGCGGCCGTCCGCTGCTCGGGCTCCACCTCACGGTTGATCAGGACCTTGCTGTTGTCCTGGAAGAAGTCGTGATCCGCGTACGGCACGCCGAGCAGCTCGCAGATCACCAGCGAGGGCACCGGCAGGGCGAACGCCTGCACCAGGTCGACCGGCGCCGGTCCGGCCAGCATCTCGTCGATGAGGTCGTCCACGATCTTCTGCACGGCCGGGCGCATCGCGGCCACCCGCTTGATGGCGAACGGGGCCGTCACCATCCGCCGCAGCCGGGCGTGTTCGGGGTCGTCCATCAGGATGAAGCTGATGGGGACGGAGCCCTTGGGGATCGGGGCCTGGCTCGGATAGCCGGGCCGGGTGATGTCGGCGCTGACCCTCGGGTCGCCCAGCAGGGCCCGCTGCTCGGCGTGCCGGGTCACCAGCCACGGAGTGCTGCCGTCCCACAGGCCGACCCGCGCCAGCGGCCCCTCCTCCGTCGTGGCCCGCAGGGCGGGCGGCGGGTCGAACGGGCAGCCCGCCGCCCTGGCCATCGGAAACTCCGCGAGTGTCATGCCGGCTTCTCCCTCTGCTGAGTGACGCGGCGTCATCGGCGGCCGCCGCGTTCTCCCCCGGTCCAGGCGTCGTCCGGTGATCAGGCAACCCGATCCGGTACATTAAGTCAAGCATCTGATTTAAATTTGGCCGACGCGCTCATCACGGCGCTCGCCGAAGCACCCCTCGCACGCACAGACGAAAGGCCCCGCCATGCCCGACGCCCTTCCCAGACCTGCCGCCGGGGCCTCCGGCCCGCCACCGGTGAACGCCCCGCGCCCGAACACCGTCGTGGCGGTGCTGGCCCTCGCCGGGATCGTGGTCTCGCTGATGCAGACCCTGGTGATCCCGCTGGTCCCCGAGCTGCCCGCCCTGCTGCACGCCTCGGCGGCGGACGCCACCTGGGCCATCACCGCCACCCTGCTGGCGGGCGCCGTCGCGACGCCGGTGATGGGACGGCTGGGCGACATGTACGGCAAGCGGCGCATGCTCCTGGTCAGCCTGTCCATGCTGGTCGTCGGGTCGGCCGTCGGCGCCCTCAGCGACTCCCTGGCCCCCATGGTCGTCGGACGGGCCCTGCAGGGCCTGGCGGCCGGGGTCATACCGCTCGGCATCAGCATCATGCGCGACGAACTGCCCGCGGAGCGGCTGGGCGCGGCGACCGCGCTGATGAGCGCCTCCCTCGGGGTCGGCGGCGCCCTGGGGCTGCCCGCCGCCGCGCTGCTGGCCGAACGCGCCGACTGGCATGTGCTGTTCTGGACCGCGGCCGGTCTCGGGGCGGTCGCCACCGCGCTCGTGGCGAAGCTCGTACCGGAGTCCGCGGTGCGCAGCGGCGGACGCTTCGACGTGGCGGGGGCGGCCGGTCTGTCGATCGCGCTGGTGTGCCTGCTGCTGGCCATCTCCAAGGGCGCCACCTGGGGCTGGACCAGCGGCCTGACCCTCGGGCTGTTCCTCGCCTCGGCGGTCACGCTGGCGCTGTGGGGCCGGTGGGAGCTGCGCTCCGCGCGGCCGCTGGTGGACCTGCGCACCACCGCGCGGCGTCAGGTGCTGCTCACCAACCTCGCCTCCGCGGCGTTCGGCTTCTCCATGTTCGCGATGTCCCTGCTGCTGCCGCAGCTGCTCCAGCTGCCGGAGGCCACCGGTTACGGCCTCGGGGAGACGATGCTGACCGTCGGCCTGGTCCTGGCGCCGTCCGGTCTGGTGATGATGGCCATGGCGCCGCTGTCGGCACGCGTCTCGAAGGCCAAGGGCCCCAAGGTGACGCTGATGCTCGGCGCCGTCGTGGTCGCCGCGGGCTACGGGCTCAACATCGCGCTGATGTCCGCCATCTGGCACCTCGTCCTCGTCTCCAGCATCATCGGCGCCGGGATCGGGCTCGCCTACGGCGCCATGCCCGCGCTCGTCATGGCGGCCGTGCCGGTGTCGGAGACGGCCGCGGCCAACAGCCTCAACACCCTGATGCGGTCCATCGGCACCTCGGTCTCCAGCGCGGTGGCGGGCGTCGTCCTGGCCGAGATGACCATCACGCTCGGCTCCGTCGCCCTCCCCGCCCAGAACGGCTTCCGGGTGGTCATGGCCGTCGGCGCCGGGGCCGCGCTCCTCGCCTTCGTCCTCGCCGCCTTCCTCCCCGGGCAGCGTCCGGCCGACGCCGAGGCGGCCGCGCCCGCCACCGCCGGGAGGCCCGCCACACCCGCGGAGACCTGAGCCCGCGGAGACCTGAGCCCGCGGCGGGCCGGCGATTTCCGTGCATGAGGGCTCGTGTGTCGGGTACACGCATGCCCGACCAGCCGATCTCCGGCAGTCTCATCACCCGAGGAGAGCCCCCATGCTGATGGCCCACCCCGCCGTGTTGCGCAATCTCATCGAGCAGTACGAGACCCTGCACGCTCTGCACGCCGACGTGGGCAGCCCGGAGGTGCGGCAGCGCATGGACGATGTCGCCTACACCCTGTGCGTCGCCACCGGGACCCGGGATGTGGACACCGCCCTGATCGCGGCCCGCCACCGGCTCCCCGGCGCTCGCGTCCAGGACGACTCCCTGCTGAGCACCTGACGCCGGACGGATGAGGTGATGCGCCGGGGCGCGGTACGGGGCGTCCCGGCGTACGCGTGGTGTCCGCCGCTAGCGGCCCACGTTGTCCTCGGCGATGACACGGGCCATGGTGCGTTCCGCCAGGGCCGTGATCGTCACGAAGGGGTTGACGCCGAGGGACCCCGGGATGAGGGATCCGTCGGTCACATAGAGCCGCTGGTAACCGGCGACCCGGCCGTACGCGTCCGTGGCGCGGCCCAGCACGCAGCCGCCCAGCGGGTGGTAGCAGAAGTCGGCGGCGAAGGCGCGGGTGTCGCCGAAGAGGTCGTAGCGGTAGATGGTGGCGTTGGCCGCGTTGACCCGGTCGAAGAGGGACTTCGCGGCGGCGATGCCCGGGGCGCTCTGCCCGGCGGTCCAGTTCAGGACGGCGGCGTCCTTGGCGGCGTCGTAGGTGAAGGTGCCGCGCTCGGGGTTCTTGGTGATCGCCAGGTAGAGGCTGGCCCAGGTCTCGGTGCCGGCCGGCAGCGGGGCGATCTCGGCGAACACCGGATTGGCGGTATTGGACCAGTCGTCGACGGCCATCACCGGGATCGTGGACTGATGGGCCCCGGTGGGGTTCCAGATGTGGTTGGCACGGCCCAGCATGACGTTGCCGTTGCCGCCCCAGCCCCGGCCGACCTCCGCGTTCAGCCCCGGCAGCGCGCCGGTCTCGCGGGCGCGCAGCAGGAGTTCGGTCGTCCCGAGGCTGCCCGCGCCGAGGAAGAGGGAGCGGCAGCCGATCTCGTCCGTCGCGGTGACCGCGCCGGTGGTGTCGAGGCGGTCGACGGTGACGACATACGTGCCGTCGGCGGCCCGCCGCACCGCCCGGGCGCGGCTGAGCGTGTCGATGGTGACGTTCCCGGTGCCGAGGGCGGCCGCGAGATAGGTCTTGTCGAGGCTGCGTTTGCCGTGGTTGTTGCCGTAGATGACCTCCTGGGCGAGCGCGGACTTGGTGGCGGTCCCGGCGGCCTCGCGCCGCATGTAGTCGAAGTCGTAGACGCTGGGCACGAAGACGGTCCTCAGCCCCGCCGCGGCCGCCTGGGCCCGGGCGACCCGGGTGTACTGGTACCACTCCGTGGTCTCGAACCAGTCGGTGGGGACGGGGGAGGTGCCGAGCATGCGATTGGCACGCGGGAAGTACGTGCCGTACATCGCGTCCGCGTCGACGCCCGGCAGTATCTCCTGGAAGTACGCGCGGGGCGGGGTGACCGCGATACCGCCGTTGACCAGTGATCCGCCGCCGACCCCGCGGCCGACGTAGACGGACATGTTCGGGTGCCGTACCCGGTCCAGGACACCGGGATAGGGGGTGATGTCCTTGTTGATGACGTCCAGCCACAGGAACGTGGACAGCGGCGCCTCGGTTCTGCGCTTGAACCACATGGAGCGCTGGTCGGGGGCGGTCATCGAGCAGAACACCGCCCCGTCGGGGCCCGGCGCCTCCCACAGCCGGCCCATCTCGATGACGAGGGTGCGGATGCCCGCCTCGCCCAGCCGCAGCGCGGCGACCGCCGCGCCGTAGCCGGATCCGATGACGAGGGCGGGGGCGTAGTCGGCGCTCTCGGCGGCGGCCGCCGGGGTGAGGCCGATTCGGGTGACTCCGAGGGCGGCGGCCGTCTGGAGGGCCGCCAGCCCCAGAAAGTGACGACGCGTCAGTTTTACTTCCATGGCCGCATCATGGGCGGAATGAGCCACTCCGCCCATCCTGCGTGCACATGGTCTTTTACCGCCGCGCCAGATCCTTTTCGGTCCGCTTGCGCCGCACCTCGCGCACCAGCGCGACACCGAGCACGACGGCCGCGGCGAGCAGCGACAGAACCATCTGCTCACGGCCGGTCGGGTCGGTGAACATGTAGCCGACCACGAAGACGATCATGCCGATGGTGACCCAGGTCAGATACGGGTACGCCCACATCTTCACCGTCAGCCGCTCCGGGGACTCGCGCTCCAGGACCCGGCGCATCCGCAGCTGGGAGAAACAGATCACCAGCCAGACGAAGAGCGCCACCGCGCCCGAGGAGTTCAGCAGGAACTGGAACACGGTGTCGGGGTAGGCGTAGTTGAAGAACACCGCGACGAATCCGAAGACGACCGAGGCGAGGATCGCCGTGGCCGGTACACCGCGCCCGGTGGTGCGGCTGAAGCTCTTCGGCGCGTCTCCGCGCCCGCCGAGCGAGAACGCCATCCGGGAGGCCGTGTACAGACCGGAGTTGAGACAGGAGAGCACGGCGGTCAGCACGATCACGTCCATCAGCTGACCGGCGTGGGCGATGCCGATGTGGTCCAGCACGGCCACGTACGGGCTCTTCTTCACCGCGGGGGAGTCCCACGGCAGCAGGGTCACCACTATGAGGATCGAACCGAGGTAGAAGACCGCGATCCGCCAGATCACACTGTTGGTGGCGCGGGCGACCGCCTTGCGCGGATTGGCGGACTCCGCCGCCGCGAGCGTGACGATCTCACTGCCCATGAACGAGAACACGACCATCAGCACGCCGGTGAGCACCGCGCCGGGACCGTTCGGCAGGAAACCGCCATGACCGGTCAGATTCGCGGCACCGACCGCACCGTCGGAGCCACCCGGCAGCAGTCCGAACATCGCGAGCCCGCCGACCACGATGAACACGGCGATCGCGACCACCTTGATGCCCGCGAACCAGAACTCGAACTCCCCGTAGGAGCCGACGGAGAACAGGTTCGTGGCGGTCAGCACCACCATCACGATGAGCGCCCATGCCCACTGCGGCACCGCGGGCACCCAGCCGGTGAGAATGGCCGCCCCCGCGGTGGCCTCCACCGCCAGCACCACGACCCAGAAGAACCAGTACAGCCAGCCGATCGTGAACCCCGCCCAGCGGCCGAGCGCCCGGTCCGCGTACGACGAGAACGAACCGGAGACCGGATCGGCGGCGGCCATCTCGCCGAGCATCCGCATCACCAGCACGACCAGGGCGCCCACCAGGGCGTACGAGAGCAGAATGCCGGGCCCCGCCGCGGCGATCCCCGCACCGGAGCCGACGAACAGCCCGGCCCCGATGACCCCGCCGATGGCGATCATCGACAGATGGCGGTTCTTCAGCCCGGCCTGCAGGCCCTCGCCCGCACCGGAGCCGGATCCGGTGGCACCGGGCGGGGCCTCGCCCGGTGGCGACTCGGCGCCACCGGGGGCGCGGGCGTCCGTGGTGATCGGCTTCTGGGCGCTCATGATCGTTCCTCGTCTTTCATGACGGCGGGAGCCGGCGCGCGCGGACGCACCCCTGTGGGGGCGCGCGGAAGGCGTCACCGGTGGTGAGCCGTGTCCCCGATCGGTGACACGAAAAGGGGCCCCGAACAGGACCTGAGCCCGGTGAAGGCGGGTGTGGGGCGGGTTGCGGTTCAGTGGAATCTAGGTGTCCCACCAGACCCCGGCCATCGACAGACGTCACGCATCGACCCCCTCGGTTTCATACAGACGTAAGAAAGCGAGGCCGTCCGCCCGGAGGATCGGCACCTCGCGAAAGGGGCGCGTACGCAGCCGCTTTATACATCGAAGGATGTACCGGCCTTTCATCATCGATCACGAGGCCCCGGGCGGCGTGGGGCATGAGGATGACGGGGACATCGTCCACGGCCCGACGCAGCGCTCGAGGATCCCCGTATGCCCCGGCTTCACCCTGCCCCGCCCGCCCCCTCGACCGCCCTCGCCCTCGGCCGGGCCCTCCTCGGCGGGCTGGTGATGGCCGTGGCCCTGGGGGTGGGAACCGGGGTGGGCGCGACGGCCCAGGTGAGCGGTTTCCTGGGTCGGGCGGCACCGGCCGCGCTGGTGAGCGGTGTGGCCGTACCCGTGGTGTGGCTGCTGACGCGGCGGGCGGGGCGGCCGCTGACATCGCTGGGGTTCGGCGGCGCGCGGGCGAGCGCGCGGGCGTTCCTGACCGGGGCGGGGGTGACGGCCGGGGCGGCCGCCCTGGTGCTGGGGGCGGGAACGGCGGCGGGCATGCTGCGCTGGTCCGAGGCCGACCCCCTCGACCTCGCCCGCTTCCTCCTCTCCAACGCGGTGGTGGCGCTGCTGCTCGAGGCGCTGCCGGAGGAGACGACGCTGCGCGGCTACGCCTGGTTCTCACTGCGGCAGCGGTTCGGCGGCGCGGTGGCGGCGCTCGGCACAACGGGCGTGTTCCTGCTGGTGCCCGGCGCCTCCACGGTGGTGGAGGCCGCGACCGTACGGCTCCTCGGCGGCGAACCGGGGCCGGTCGGCTGGGCACCGGACGGGCAGCACCCGGTGGACTACCTGATCCTGCTGACCGTCTTCGGGCTGACGCTGGTCGCGGCGAGGACAGCGGTGCGGCAGGCACCCCTGTGGGCCGCCATCGGCACCCATCTGACGTTTCTGACCGTCAACCGGATCGCGCTGGACGGCGGCGGACGCCACACGGGCTGGCCCGTCGAGGCGACGGCACCGGACGCGGTGCTGCTGGTGCCCGCGTACCTCCTCGTGGCCACCGCCGGGTTCGGGCTCTTCCGGCGGGCCGGGCAGGGCAGTTGGGCCCGTGCCGCCACGATCAAATGAGGTGACGGGCCCTGCCCGGACCCGTATCAAGAGGCCATGAACACGACGAGTGATACCCCGGGGGCCGGACGGCGCCTCGGGGTGCTGAGGCAACGGGACTTCCGGCTGCTCTGGCTGGGCGAGACCACCAGCGGGCTGGGCGCCAGCATCACCACGGTGGCGCTGCCCCTGGTCGCGGTGGTGGAGCTGCGGGCCGGCGCGTTCGAAGTCGGCCTGCTCGCCGCCGCGGTGTGGCTGCCGTGGCTGCTGATCGGGCTCCCGGCGGGGGCCTGGGTGGACCGGGTCCGGCGGCGGCCGCTGCTGATCGCCTGCGATCTGGTGTCGGCGGCGCTGTATGTGAGTGTCCCGGTGGCGGCCTGGTGCGATGTGCTGACGCTGGCCCAGCTGCTCGCGGTGGCGGTGATGTGCGGGGTGTCGGCGGTGTTCTTCAAGACCGCGTACCACGCGTACATTCCCGCGGTGCTGGACGAGCGCGATCTGCTGGAGGGAAACGCCAAGCTCCAGAGCAGCGAGGCCGGTACGCGCGTGGTCGGCAGCGGCACCGCCGGGCTGATCGCCCAGGCGTTCGGCGCGGTCGCCGGACTGCTGATCGACGCCCTGACCTTCATGGTCTCGGCGGTGTGCCTGCTGATGATCCGGGTCCGGGAACCGGCCCCGCCGGCCCCCGACGCAACGGCCACGCTGCGCCGCCGGATCGGCGAGGGGCTGCGCTTCGTCCGCCATGACCCGTATCTGCGGCCGATGGTCACGTACGGGGCCGTGCTCAACATGGCGCTGATGGGATATCAGGCGGTGCAGATCGTGTTCCTCGTGCGCACGGTGGGGGTGTCCGAGGCGACGGTCGGTGTCCTGATCATGTCCGGCAGCCTCGGCGGCATCCTCGGCGCCCTGCTCGCCACGGCCATCGGCCGCCGCTTCGGATCCGCCCGCGGCATGCTCGTCCTGCAGGCGGTCACCAGCCCGTTCGCCCTGCTGATGCCGCTGACCACGCCCGGGGCCGGGCTGCTGCTCTTCGCGGTCGGCTGGTTCACGGTGGGGACGGGCGTCGCGGTGTGCAACGTGGTGCTGGGCAGCTTCCGGCAGCGCTACTGCCCGCCCGAGCTGCTGGGCCGGGTGGTCGCGACGACGATGATGCTCAACCACAGCACCATCCCGCTCGGTTCGCTGCTCGGCGGACTCCTCGGCGACACGCTCGGACCGCGCCCCACCATCTGGATCATGACGGGGGTGCTGGCCCCCTGCTGGCTGATCCTGGCGCTGGGACCGATGCGGCGGCGCCGCGATCTGCCGCATGCGTACGAGGTGAAACCGGCGCCGGGCGGGACGGCCCCGGCCGTCGACGCGGCGGGCTGACGGCGCATTGCGCCGCTTGGCACATTATTTTTCCCGGTGGACAGGCCAGTATCCGACGCCGCTCCAAGGCACTAATGCGGACTCGCCGCAGTGCAGGACGAGCTGGTCGCCGCTGCCGCTGGTGGCGCAGAACGCGTCGGGCACGGTGCACGGAGCCGCGGCCGCACGGCTGGTTGAGAAGTTGTCGGTGGCGGCGGCGCCGGTGGTCGTGCCTGTCAGCGTCGCGGGCGAGAGGGCGAGGACGGTGAGGGCGGTGCGTGTCTTGCGCATGTGTGCCTGCTTTCGTGTGGGTCCGGTTGCTGTGGTGGCAGCGTGCCGGAACGGGTGTGGGAGAACCAGGGGCAAGGCCAACCTCCGAAAACAGGTACTCAGCGAGCCCGAAACTGCCTCATGGACCTCGGCGACATGACCGAGCCGGTCAGGTTCCTCGTCCGGAACCGCATCGCCTACTTCACCGAACAGCTTCGACGCCGTCTTTCAGGCCATCGATGTGCACGTCATTCCGACACTGCCCCAGGTTCCCCGGATGAACGTCATCGCAGAACGCTGGATCGGATCATGCCACCGCGAAGTCGACCGCATCCTGTCACCGGACAACGACACCTCCACCTCGTCGTCAGCGAGTACGCACAGCACTACAACCGCCACTGGGCACACCGAGCCTCGGATGACGACCACCAGACCGACTAACTTAGCGCCGGGACGACCCCGATCTGCCTTTTGTCCGCAAGATGGCAACAAGACCGCTCCGATTCCCCGGGAGTGCTTCGTCCATGCCCGCTCAATGTGACAGGTCGTGGGCACGGACGGCGGGCAGCGGTCCGTCGTGGCGTTCGACCTCGACCCGGCCGAGCTGGCCGGTGCAGCCCTGGGCGAGCCGGGAGGTGCCGATGTCGCGGGTCAGCGCGTTGGGGTTGCCGTGGACGCAGGTGGCCACCTCGGGCGCCGAGGGGTCGAACCAGGCGCCGGTGGAGAGCTGGACCACGCCGGGCCGCACCACGTCGCTGAGCACGGCCCCCGCCAGGCAGCTGCCCACGGTGCTGCGGATCCGCACCACGTCGCCGTCGCGTACGCCGCGCGCGGCGGCGTCGCCGGGGTGCATCCGGACCGGTTCGCGGCCGCGGACCTTGGAGGCGGTGCTGAGTTCGCCCTGGTCGAGCTGGCTGTGCAGCCGGGTGGGCGGGTTGTTGGCGATCAGGTACAGGGGGTACGCGCCCGGGTCGTCGGCGTCATCGGCGTCCCGTGGCTCCGGCGGCAGCCACGCGGGGTGGCCGGGGCAGTCGTCGTAGCCGTACGAGGCGATGGTGGCCGAGTACAGCTCGATGCGGCCGCTCGGCGTGGGCAGCGCCGCGCCCTCGGGGTCGGCGCGGAACCCGGCGTACAGAATGCGCTGTTCGCGCAGGGCGCGCAGCGGGACGCGGCCCGCGCTCCAGAAGGTCTTGAAGTCCTCCTCGGGCGCGTACTCCGGCGGCAGGCCCCGGCGCCAGCTCTCGTAGAGGTGTTCCAGCCAGCCGCGCGCGTCGCGGCCCTGGGTGAAGGCGTGGCCGGTGCCGAGTTCGGTGGCCAGGTCGCTGAGGATCCGGTAGTCGTCGCGGGCCTCGCCCACCGGGTCGGCGACGCGGTGCATGGCGATGAGCGCGGTGTCCTGTTTGGCGCCGCCGATGTCGTCGCGCTCCAGGGTGGTGGTGGCGGGCAGCACGAAGTCGGCGTGGCGGGCGGTGGCCGTCCAGTGCGGCTCGTGGACCACGACCGTGTCGGGGCGGGCGAAGGCCCGCCGCAGGCGGCCGAGATCCTGGTGGTGGTGGAAGGGGTTGCCGCCGGCCCAGTGGACGAGCCGGATGTCGGGATAGGTGTGGCGCCCGCCGTCGTACTCGAACTCCTCGCCCGGGTGCAGCAGCAGATCGGCGATCCGGGCGACGGGGATGAAGTCGGGGACCGGGTTGGTGCCCTGGTCCAGGGTGGGCAGCTTGTACGGGAGCGTTCCGGCGCCGGTGCCGCCGGTGGCGCCGTAGCCGTGGCCGAAGCCGCCGCCGGGCAGCCCGATCTGGCCGAGCAGGCAGGCCAGCGCGATGCCCGCCCACAGCGGCTGCTCGCCGCGGTGGGCTCGCTGGAGCGACCAGCTGAGGGAGATCATGGTGCGGTGTTCGGTCAGCTCGCGTGCGAGGGCGGCGATCCGGGCGGCGGGGATGCCGCAGATCTCCTCGGCCCAGTGCGGGGTCTTGGCGGCGGAGCCGTCCCGGCCGAGGACGTGACCGGCGAAGGTGTCGAAGCCCTCGCAGTGGCGGCGGCAGAAGTCCGCGTCGTACCGGCCCTCCTCGATCAGCACATGGCACAGCGCCAGCATCAGCGCGGTGTCGGTGCCGGGGACGGGGGCCAGCCACTCGGCGTCCAGTTCGGCGGCGAGGTCGTCGCGCAGGGGGCTCACCAGGACGAAGCGGGCGCCCCGGTCGCGGGCCGCGCTCAGCAGCCCCGCGGCCCGGTGGCGGCTGATGCCGCCCGCGTTGACCTGCGTGTTCTTGGCCGGCATCCCGCCGAAGCAGAGGAAGAGGCCGGTGTGCTCGGCCAGCACGGACAGCGGGGTGGGGTTGCTGATCGGGGCGTCGTCGCCCACCACATGGCGCAGCAGGGGGTGGGCCGCGCCGAGGCTGTAGGAGTTGACGGAGCGGGTGTAGCCGCCGAGGCAGTTGAGGAACCGGTGGATCTGGCTCTGCGCGTGGTGGAAGCGGCCCGCGCTGCCCCAGCCGTACGACCCGCCGAAGATGGCCCGGTTCCCGTGGGTGGTGCGGACCCGGTCGAGTTCGCGGGCCAGCAGCGGGATCACCTCGTCCCAGGGGACGGGCACATGGCCGTCGGTGCCGCGGGCCGGGTCGGGGCCGGGGCCGTGTTCCAGCCAGCCGCGGCGTACGTAGGGGGTGAGCACCCGGTCGCGGGGGCCGAGCGCGGCGGGCACGTTGCGCAGCAGCGCGGCGGGGTGGGGGTCGCGGGGGTCGGGGGTGACGTCGAGGCCGCCGTCCGGGCGGAGGGCGGCCTCGAAGGCGCCCCAGTGCGAGCTGTGGGGGTGGCCGCGGGAGGTGGCGCCCGGGTGCGGCCCCGTTCCGTCGCCGTCGTGGGCCGTGTCGTCGGCTCCGTTGCTCGCTGCCCTGCTCATGAGGTGGTCTCGCCTTTCGTCCGTTCTCTCCCTCCCTCCAGTTCCTCTCTTTGCCCCGCTCACTCCCCCTCGGTCGATCCTGGGCCGCACCCCGGCCGGCCGGCGTCAGCCGGTCGGCCCATCGGAGGGGGCGGGCGGTAGGGTGGCGACCGGCTGCTGAGCGTTATCGTCGATCCCGTTCCGCGTATGCCGATATTCGGCCACCGATGGCATACTTGAACGCGCGACCAAATGGGTTCACTCCCCGCCAGGGCCGCGGCGGTGGAGGCCGTCATCTGCCCATGGCGGAAGTCCGAGGGCAAGGTGAGATGACCACATGACGCGACCGGACACGCCGCCGCGCGAGCAGCCCGTCCGGTCGGACGACCTCATCGACGAGGCGTCCACAGCCAGGGCCACTGTCGACGAGCACGGCATCGTCACCCAGTGGAACGAGGGGGCCGAAGGGCTGCTCGGATACCGGTCCGAGGAGATCGTGGGCAGGTCGGCGGC
The DNA here is from genome assembly GCF_042958345.1 of Streptomyces sp. NPDC007983. Taxonomy (NCBI): domain Bacteria; kingdom Bacillati; phylum Actinomycetota; class Actinomycetes; order Kitasatosporales; family Streptomycetaceae; genus Streptomyces; species Streptomyces sp. NPDC007983. The sequence continues at coordinate 58,893 of NZ_JBIBJI010000020.1, read as the reverse complement.
CGGTCTGCTCGCCGACGAGGCAAATCCGCGGTCGGTGGCCGAAACCCTGCGCACGCTGAATCCGCCCGACCGGTTCCGCGGCCGGGTGACGCTGCTGAGCCGCGACGGCTCCCGGGTCACGGCCGGGCTGCTGGCACACCGCGTCACCGCGCCCGGCGGGGCCACCGAATGGCTCGTCGTCTCCCCGCTGCCCCGGCCGGAACGGCCGCTGGCGGACGAGGAGTTGCTCAAGCGCTGCTTCGCCCAGGGGCCGTGCACGATGGCGGTGTACGACACCGGGCTGCGGCTGCGGTGGGCGAACCAGGACATGGAGCGGGTACTGGGCCTCACCCAGGAGGAGATCCGCGGGCTGCGGGTGCCGGAGATCACCCCCGGGCCCGAGGCGGAGGAGACCGAGGAGCGGATGCTCCGGGTGCTGGAGACCGGCGAGGAGCAGCACATCGAGCTGTTCCTGCGGATGCCCGGGCGCGACCGTCCGGTCGCCTGGTCGACCTCGCTGGCCCCGCTGCGGGACGGTGAGGGCCGGGTGGCGGCCGTGATGCTGTCCGCGCACGACCGGACCCCGCAGCACACCACCCGCAGGCGGCTGCTGCTGCTCAACGAGGCGAGCATCCGGATCGGCTCCACCCTGGACATCGACCGCACCGCGCAGGAGCTGGCCGATGTGGCGGTCCCGGAGCTGGCCGACTTCGTCACCCTCGATCTGCTGCCCTCGGTGCACGGCGGGAGCGAACCGCGCCCGGGCCCCCTCAGCGGCCATGTGATGCTGCGGCGGGTCGCCGCCCGGTCGGTGTTCGCGGGCACCCCGGAGGCTGTGGTGGAGGTGGGGAAGGTGGCCGCGTACCCCGACTTCTCCCCCGCCGCCGAATGCCTGAAGCTGGAGCGGGGGCTGCTGAACCGGGTGACGGACCCGGCGGTTTCCCGGTGGGCGGCGGAGGCCCCGGACCGGGCCGCGTCGATCCATCAGTTCGGCTTCCACTCCACGATGGCGATCCCGCTGCGCGCCCGCGGCACCACGCTCGGCGTGGCGACGTTCTCCCGACACCAGCGCCCCGAGCCGTTCGAGGAGGACGACCTGCTGCTCGCCGAGGAGATGACGGCGCGGGCGGCGGTCTGCATCGACAACGCCCGCCGCTACACCCGGGAGCGGAACACCGCGCTGGCCCTGCAGCGCAGCCTGCTGCCGCGGACCCTGCCGCGCAGCGCGGCCGTCGACGTCGCCTCCCGCTATCTGCCCGCGGGCCCGCAGGCCGGGGTGGGCGGCGACTGGTTCGATGTGATCCCGCTGTCCGGGGCGCGGGTCGCGCTGGTGGTGGGCGATGTGGTCGGCCACGGGGTGCAGGCGTCGGCGACCATGGGACGGCTGCGCACGGCGGTCCGTACCCTCGCCGATGTCGATCTGGCCCCCGATGAGCTGCTGACCCACCTGGACGACATGGTCAACCATCTCTCGGCGGAGGCGGAGAGCGCCCAGGGCCCGGCGGGCGCGGGGGCCACCAGCGGGGACATCGGCGCCACCTGCCTGTACGCGGTGTACGACCCGGTCTCCCGGCTCTGTTCGATCGCCCGGGCGGGGCATCCGCCGCCCGCGGTGGTGGCCCCCGACGGCTCGGTGGACCTGCTCGATCTGCCCGGCGGCCCGCCCCTGGGGCTGGGCAGTCTGCCGTTCGAGACGGTGGAGGTGGAGCTGGCGGAGGGCAGTCTGCTCGCCCTGTACACCGACGGTCTGCTCGAGTCCCGCGACCAGGACGTCGACCGGGCGCTGGACACGCTGCGCTCCGCGCTGGCCCAGCCCACCGAGTCGCTGGAAGCCACCTGCGACATCGTGCTCAGCAAGATGCTGCCCGGCCGCCCGGCGGACGACGTGGCGCTGCTGCTCGCCCGCACCCGCGCCCTGGACGCCGGCCACGTGGCCACCTGGGACCTGCCGGCCGACCCCTCCGTGGTGGGGCAGGCCCGCCGGGACGCCTCCGCACAGCTGGAGGCGTGGGGCCTGGACGAGGCCGTGTTCACCACCGAGCTGGTGGTCAGCGAGCTGATCACGAACGCCATCCGGCACGCCAAGGCCCCCATCCAGCTGCGGCTGATCCACGACCGCACGCTGATCTGCGAGGTGTCCGACGGCAGCGGCACCGCGCCGCATCTGCGCCGGGCCCGCACCTTCGACGAGGGCGGCCGCGGGCTGCTGCTGGTGGCTCAGCTGACCCAGAGCTGGGGCACCCGGCAGACCGGCACCGGCAAGACGATCTGGGCGGAGCAGTCCCTGCCCCCGGCCGACGGCTGATCCCGCCCGCACGCCTCAGGTCCGTGAGGGACGTCCGGCTTCACTACAATCGGCGGCCGGAAGCCCTGTTCGGCACGGACGTGAGGCTGCACCATGGCATGCGGCGTCAGGCGGACGCCGCCGCCCGCCGGCGTGGCGGGCCCCGCGGCGGAACGAAAGGCCGCACTGCATGCGAACTGAAGCCACGCGTTCCTGCGACTCACTGGCCGCACTGAGCCCCGCCGAGTCGGCCCGGCTGATGGCGGTGATGCGGGAGGCCGCGCTGAGCCGCGGCAGGCTCCCGCTGCCCGCGCGCCCGGTGATCGGCCAGTCCTGGGACCGGATGCTGCGGCTGGGTCTGGACCCGGACCGCGGCCACCTCCGGGGGCTGCTCAGCCTGGACGAACTGGAGCGGCGCCGGCGGGCGACCCGGCTGGCCGATGTGCTGCCCACCCTGCACAGCGGGCTGCTGGAGGCGGCGGAGGCGGCCTGCCACATCATGATCATCGCGGATGCCGACGGCCGGGTGCTCTGGATCGACGGCCACCGAGGCGTCCGGCGGCACGCGGAGGGCATCGCCCTCACCGAAGGCGCGCACTGGGCCGAGGAGACCGCCGGGACCAGCGGCATCGGCACCGCGCTCGCCGTCCGGGCGCCCGTGCGGGTGCACTCCGCGGAACACTTCGTCAGCGCCTTCCACACCTGGAGCTGCGCCGCCGCGCCGCTGCACGACCCCCGGGACGGGCAGCTGCTCGGCGTCATCGACATCAGCGGGCCTGCCCCCACCGCCCACCCCACCGTGCTCTCCCTGGTCACGGCGACGGCCCGGTGGGCCGAGGGCGAACTGCGGCGGGCCCACAGCCGCGAACTGGACGCGCTGCGCGCCCTCGCCGCGCCCGTCCTCGCCCGCATCCCGGGCAAGGCCGCCGTGGTGGACCGGCACGGCTGGGTCGCCGCCGTGACCGGGTTCAGCCCGCGGGACCACCGGCTGCCGCTGCCGAAGGCGGCGCGGGAGGCACCGTACGGGCCGGTCTGGCTGCCCTCGCTCGGCACCTGCGCGGTGGAGCCGCTGCCCGGCGGCCATCTGCTGCGGGTGCTCGACGGCGAGGACGGCGCCCCGGCGGCGCCCGCCGGATCCGGCCACCTGGTGCTGGACGTCATGCATCCGCACCACTGGTCGCTGACGTTCTCGGGCCCCTCCGGCGTCTGGACGCACGGGCTCAGCGCCCGCCACGCCGAACTGCTGCTGGTGCTCGCCGCGCACCCCGAGGGGCGCACGGCGGCGCAGCTCGCCCACGATCTGTTCGGCGACCCGACCCGGACGGTCACCGTGCGGGCGGCGATGTCCCGGCTGCGCGGACGGCTCGGGGCGGTGCTCGCGCACCGCCCCTACCGGTTCGCGGACCGGATCCGCGTCGAGGTGCGGAGGCCGGAGAGCGGGCAGGATCTCCTGCCGTTCAGCGTGGCCCCCGCGGTCGCCCGCCTGCGCGGGTGAGCCGCCTCAGCCGCGGCCCGCGACCTCCTCCGGGCTCAGCACCTCGGCGAGGCGTTCGGCGGGCAGCAGCCCCTTCTCCAGGACGAGTTCGGCGACGCCGCGCCCGGTGGCCAGGGCCTCCTTGGCGATGCTGGTGGCCGCGCTGTAGCCGATGTACGGGTTCAGGGCGGTGACCAGGCCGATGGAGTTCTCGACCGTGGCGCGCAGGTTCTCGGCGTTGGCGGTGATGCCCGCGACGCACCGGTCGGCCAGCACCAGGCAGGCGGCGCGCAGATGGGTGACGCTCTCCGAGAGGGAGTGCAGGATGATCGGTTCGAAGGCGTTCAGCTGGAGCTGTCCGGCCTCGGCGGCCATGGTGATGGCCACGTCGTTGCCGATCACCTCGAAGGCCACCTGGTTGACGACCTCGGGGATGACCGGGTTGACCTTGCCGGGCATGATGCTGGAACCGGCCTGCACCGGAGGCAGGTTGATCTCGTTGAGCCCGGCGCGCGGGCCGGAGGAGAGCAGCCGCAGGTCGTTGCAGCTCTTGGAGAGCTTGACGGCGATGCGCTTGAGGACGCCGGACAGGTGGACGAACGCGCCGCAGTCCTGGGTGGCCTCGACCAGGTTGGCGGCGGTGATCAGGGGCAGTCCGGTGATGTTCTCCAGGTGGCCGCGGGCGGCCTCGGCGTAACCTTTCGGGGCGTTGAGGCCGGTGCCGATCGCGGTCGCGCCGAGGTTGATCTCGTGTACGAGGCCGGAGGCCTCCAGCAGCCGGCTCTGGTCCTCCTCCAGCATCACCGCGTACGCCGAGAATTCCTGGCCCAGCGTCATCGGCACCGCGTCCTGGAGCTGGGTGCGGCCCATCTTCAGGATGTCGCCGAACTCCTCGGCCTTGGCGGCGAACGCCAGGCGCAGCGTCTCCATGGCCGCGTGCAGCTCACGGACGGCGATGATCGTGGAGACGTTGACGGCGGTCGGGTAGACGTCGTTGGTGGACTGGCTGAGGTTGACGTCCTCGTTGGGGTGGAGGATGCCGTAGTCGCCCTTGGCGTGGCCGAGGATCTCCAGGGCCCGGTTGGCGATGACCTCGTTGGCGTTCATGTTGGTGGAGGTCCCGGCGCCGCCCTGGATCACGTCCACGGTGAACTGGTCGTGCAGTCGGCCGCGGCGTATCTCCTGGCAGGCCGCGGCGATGGCGTCGGCCTTGAGCGAGGAGAGCAGGCCCAGGTCCTCGTTCGCGCGGGCCGCCGCCTCCTTGACGGCGGCCAGGGCGTTGATCAGGTGCGGGTAGGCGGCGATGGAGGTGCCGGTGATGGGGAAGTTCTCGGAGGCGCGCAGGGTGTGGATGCCCCAGTACGCGTCGGCGGGTACGTCGCGGTCGCCGAGAAGGTCGTGTTCGCGGCGGGTGCCGGAGTCAGCGGTCATGGCTGTGCGAGGTTCCTCACGGTGGGCGGGCGGATCAGGCGGCGGGCAGGGCGAGGGCTCCGGTGGCGTGCAGGCAGCCGACCGTGGTGCCGCCGCCGTGGACCGGGGTGGTGGCGAATTCGGTGAGGACGTCGGGGTCGATGCCGCAGTGCGCGAGGGCGGCTGCGGTGACCGGCATCCGGGCGCGGTCGGCGCCGTCGGCGATCTTGACGACGAGGGCCCGGCCGTCGGACAGCCCGGCCATCTGCACGCCTTCGAAGCCGTCCTTGGCGAGCAGCCCGGGCACCTTGCGCATGAGCCGGGCGACGTCCCGGTCGTCACCGGACGCCATCTCGGGGTGGGTGCGCATGGCGTCCGCGACCCGGCCCTCGGGGGTGTCCGGGGCCGCGGAGGCGATCGCGGCGGCGGCGCGGGCGAGGCCGAGCGGGGAGACGGAGAACAGCGGCGCGCCGCAGCCGTCGACGGTGACCCGCGCGACGCGCTGTCCGGTCAGGTCCTCCACGGTCTCGGCGATCACCTGCTGGAGCGGGTGGGCGGGGTCGAGGTAGTCCTCCAGGGACCAGCCGCGCAGCTTCGCGGTGTACAGCATCGCGGCGTGCTTGCCGGAGCAGTTCTGCGCCAGCCGGGAGGCCTGGCGGTCGGCCCGCAGCCACTGCTCGCGCATCGCGGAGCCGTAGGGCAGGTCGGGGGTGTTGCGCAGGTCGTCCTCGGTGAGGTCCGCCATCTCCAGGATGCGCCGGGCCCCGGCCAGGTGGTCGTCCTGGCCGGAGTGGCTGGCGGCGGTGAGCGAGAGCAGCTCACCGTCCAGCGGCAGCCCGGCGCGCAGCAGCGCGACGGCCTGCACGGGCTTGAGCGCGGACCGCGGGTAGAACGCGGCGTCGATGTCGCCGGCCTGGAACTCGACCCGGCCGTCCGCGGCCAGGACGACCGCCGACCCATGGTGCACGCCCTCGATCACACCGGCGCGTACGACATGGGCGAGCGGCACATGGCGCGGTTCGCGGATGACGGGGGGCTCGGCCGGGGTGTGGCGAGCGTCGTCGGTGTGCTGCCCGGTGGTGGTGTTCATGGTGATGGTGATGCTCCGGTCGTCGGGGTGGTTCACGGGGTGGTTCATCCGCCCGGTTCGGGTGGGGCCCGGGTCGGTCGGGCCGGTCTACTCGGCCGGCGCCGCCTCGGCGCGGGTGGCGTCCACCCGGCGCCTGACGCCGAACCAGCCGATGACCAGCGCCAGCGCGATCGCCGGGAGCGCCATGACGGTGAGCCGGCTGGGTCCGCCGTCGGCCCACATCAGGACCAGGACGGAGGCGAGGAAGCCGAGGGTGACGATTTCGGTGTACGGCGAGCCGGGGAGGCGGTAGCCGGGCCGGGTGAGGTGGCCCGCCCGGGCGCGGCGCCAGAAGAGCAGATGACAGATCATGATGATCGCCCAGGTGGAGAGGATGCCGAGCGCCGCGAAGTTGAGCACGATCTCGAACGCCTTGCTGGGCACGACGTAGTTGAGGCCGACGCCCAGCACACACATGCCGGAGGTGAGGAGGATGCCTCCGTAGGGCACCTGGGTGCGGCTCATCGCGCCGGTGAACTTGGGTGCGGAGCCGGCCATGGCCATCGAGCGCAGGATCCGGCCGGTGGAGTAGAGCCCGGAGTTGAGGCTGGACATCGCGGCGGTGAGGACGACGAGGTTCATCACGCCGCCCGCCGCGGGCACGCCGAGCTTGGAGAGCACGGTGACGAACGGGCTCTGGTCACCGGAGTAGGAGCCGGAGGGCATCAGCATGGACAGCAGCACCACGGAGCCGACGTAGAAGACGGCGACGCGCCACATGATGGAGTTGATCGCCTTCGGCATGACCTTCTCGGGCTCCAGGGTCTCGCCCGCGGTGACACCGACGAGTTCGACGGAGGCGTAGGCGAAGACGACGCCCTGGATGATCAGCAGCATGGGCAGCGCACCGTGCGGGAACAGGCCGCCGTGGTCGGTGATCAGGCTGGGGCCGGTGGTGTGGCCGTCCACCGGGTGGCGGCTGACCAGCAGGAAGATGCCGATCGCCATGAAGAGGACCAGCGCGCCGACCTTGATGATGGCGAACCAGAACTCCAGCTCACCGAAGATCTTCACGGAGATGAGGTTCACCGTCAGCACGACGGCGAGCGCGATCAGCGCGATCACCCACTGCGGGATGTCGGTGAACATGCCCCAGTAGTGGGTGTAGGTCGCGACCGCGGTGATGTCGGCGATGCCGGTGGTGGACCAGTTGAGGAAGTACATCCAGCCGGCGACGTAGGCGCCCTTCTCGCCGAGGAACTCCCGGGCGTACGAGACGAACGAACCCGAGGACGGCCGGTGCAGCACCAGTTCACCGAGGGCCCGCACCACCAGGAAGGCGAAGAGGCCGCAGATCGCGTACGCCAGGGCCAGCGAGGGCCCGGCGTCCTTCAGGCGCCCTCCCGCGCCGAGAAAGAGCCCGGTGCCGATGGCACCGCCGATGGCGATCATGTTGACATGCCGGGCCTTGAGGGACTTGCTGTAGCCGGCGTCACCGGCGTCGACATGCTGGGGCTGATCGGGCCCTTGGTCGTGGCGTTCTTCCTGCCGGAGGGACTGCTCGCTCACGCCTGCTGTCCGCCTTCCGTTGGTACGTATCACACGCCGTCCGCCGAAGCGGGGCGCACGATGGAGGTCAGGGTGGTCTCGACCCGTTCGAGGTGGTGGGTCATCGCCGCCACCGCGTCGGGTTCGGACCCGTCGGCGAGCGCCTCGACGATCGCCCGGTGTTCTCGGTTGGACTGCTCCCGGCGGCCGCCGAGTTCGTTGAGAAATGCCGACTGCCGTGCCAGGGCGTCACGGATCTCCTCGATCACCCTGCGGAAGACCGGGTTCTGCGCCGCCTGGGCGACGGCGAGATGGAACGTGGTGTCCATCGCCACCCAGGCGGTGGTGTCGGTCTCCCGCTCCATCCGGTCCAGCAGATGGGCGAGGTGGTCGAGGTCCTCGGCGGAACGGCGCAGTGCCGCGTACCCCGCGACGGGGATCTCGATGTGCCGCCGCACCTCCAGCAGGTCGCTCGCGGCGTAGTCGCCGAAGGTGGGGTCCTCCACCGGACCGCTGGAGATGACGAAGGTGCCCTTGCCGGTGCGCGAGGCGGTGAGCCCCATGGTCTGCAGGGCCCGCAGGGCCTCGCGGAGCACCGGCCTGCTCACCTCCAGACGACGGCACAGCTCGGCCTCGGAGGGGAGTTTGTCCCCCACCGCGTAGTCGCCGCGCTCGATGGCGCCCCGGAGGTGGCTGAGCACCGCTTCCATGGCACTCACCCGACGAGGAAACGATTCAGCGCCTGTCTGGCTGTCTGACAAGTTCACCCGAGGATCCTGAGCCGTGCGCCAAAGCGTTGTCAAGACTTCTGATGCGGCGAATGATCCGGCCGTCTGGCGAATGAATTCGGCCACCCAATGCCCGCTTTATGCGTATATGGACTTTTCGCCGTCCAGGCCGGAGACTGCGACTGAGGGGGCGAAGGGACGGGGTGTGACGCGCGATGACGACCGCACGACGCGCTGTGACGAGGACGACGAGGACGCGGATCACGGCACTCGACACCCATGACATCCGCTTCCCCACCTCGCGTTGGCTCCACGGCTCCGACGCCACACACCCCGACCCGGACTACTCGGCCGCGTACGTCGTCGTCCGCACCGACGCCGGGGACGGCCTGGAGGGCCACGGCTTCTGCGCCACCATCGGCCGCGGCAACGAGATCGAGGTCGCGGCGATCGACGCCCTGCGCCCCCGGCTGGTCGGCGCCGAACTGCCCGGCCTGCCCGGCGGTCTGGCGGACCTCTACCGTTCGCTCGCCGACGACGGTCAGCTGCGCTGGCTGGGCCCCGAGAAGGGCGTCATCCACATGGCCGTCGCGGCGGTGATGAACGCCCTGTGGGACCTCGCCGCCAAGCGCGCCGGGAAGCCGCTGTGGAAGCTGCTGGCCGACCTGTCCCCGGAGGAGCTGGTCGCGCTGGCCGACTTCCGCTACCTCACCGACGCCCTCACCCCCGACGCCGCCCTGCGCATCCTGCGCCGCGCCGCCCCCGGCAGGGCCGGGCGCGAGGCCCGCCTGCGGGCCGAGGGCTACCCGGCGTACATCACCTCCTGCGGCTGGCTCGGCTACGACGACGACCGGCTCGCCCGGACCGCGCGGGCGGCCGTCGCCGACGGCTTCACCCAGATCAAGCTCAAGGTCGGCGCCGACCCCGCCGACGACATCCGGCGCTGCCGGATCGCCCGCGAGGTCATCGGCCCCGACATCCGGCTGGCGCTCGACGCCAACCAGCGCTGGGAGGTCGGCGAGGCGGCCGAGCGCACCCGGGCGCTGGCCCGGTTCGACCCGTACTGGATCGAGGAGCCGACCAGCCCGGACGAGATCATCGGGCTGGCCGCGATCCGTCGCGCCGTCGCACCCGTGAAGGTCGCGGCGGGCGAGCACGCGGCGAACCGGGTCGTCTTCAAGCAGCTGCTGCAGGCGGGCGCGCTCGATGTGCTGCAGCTGGACGCCTGCCGGGTCGGCGGGGTCAACGAAAATCTCGCGATCCTGCTGCTGGCCGCCGAGTTCGGGGTTCCGGTGTGGCCGCACGCGGGCGGCGCCGGGCTGTGCGAACTGGTCCGGCACCTGGCCATGTTCGACTACGTGGCGGTCTCGGGCACCCGGCGGGACCGGGCCGTCGAATACTCCGCCCATTTGCACGAGCACTTCCTCGACCCGGCGATCGTCACCGACGGCCGCTACCACGCCCCCACCACCCCCGGCTTCAGCGCGACCCTGCGCCCGGAGGCCCTGCGGACCTACGCCTACCCCGACGGCGCGGCGTGGCGGTAGCGCCACGCGGCGCCGTGGGGGCCCCTCCCCGGGCCCGGCGCGTGGGACGTGGGGGCGGGCCCGGGGCGCCGGACCGTCCGACCGCTCCTGACCCCGGGCGCCTGCCCCACGGACACCGAGCCCCGGCCGGGCGCCGAACCCCGGCCGTCTCCGGGCTCCGGCCGGGCGCCGGACCATCCGACCGCTCCTGACCCCGTAGAGGCCGGCCCTCGGGCACGCCAGGCCCCTGGCGGCCGCCAGCCGACGGGGACACCAGGGCCCGGCCCGCCCGGACCCCGGGAACGCCGGACTCGACGAACCCCAGACCCCGGCGCCGCCCGGGGCCCCGGAGACGCCAGGTACCGCGCGCCAGGCCCCTGGCGGACGCCGGACCCTGGGCACACCAGACCCCCCGCGGGCACCGCGCCCCGGCCCCCGGGGCACCGGACGCCGGAGACGCCAGCCCCCTGGCGCCAGACCGTCCGACCGCTCGTGACCCGAAAACGCCGGGCCCCGTGCACACCAAGCCCCCGGGGGCGCCAGACCTCGGCGGGCGCCAAGCCCCCGGGGGACGCCAGGGCCCGGCCGGCCCGGATCCCGGGAACGCCGGGCCCGAAAACGCCAGACCCCCGGCCGCCCCCGGCCCCGGGGGCCTGCCCCCGGAGACCCCAGACTCCGGCGGACGTCAGACCCCAGTGGAGCCGGGCCCGAGGAGGCCAGGCCCCCGGCGGACGCCGGACCCCGGTCCCCGGTCCCCGGCGGGCGCCAAGCCCCCAGGGACGCCAGGGCCCGGCCGGCCCGGATCCCGGGAACGCCGGGCCCGAGGAGGCCGCCAGACCCCGGCCCCCGGCGCGTGCCAGGCCCCGGCAGGTGCCGGGCGGTTGCGTGGTGGCCCGTTCCGGCGATCGGGGCACGCGCGGGGCGTCCGGGGTCCGGGGGCGGAGCTCCCTGGTTCGGGAAGGGGCGGGTGGGGGAAAAGCCCCCAGCCACCGGCGGGCGTATCGGGGTGACCCCTGCCGGGGACCCCGGCGGCGTGCCCCGGATCAGACGGCGGGCGGGCGGCTTATGGTCGCCACAGCCGTTCCGTGACCTGGAGCCGGGAGCACGATGCGCACGACGCGCCACCGCCTCGCCACCGCCGCCGCGGTCCTCGTGCTGGTCTGCGGCCCGGCCGCCGCGGGCTGCTCCGAGGGGGCCGGCGGCGGGCGGCGGGTCGGGGTGGTGGTGCCGTTCCTGACGTCGCCGTTCTGGGAGGCGTACGACCGCGATATCCCGCGGCAGGCGGCCAAGGTGGGCGTCCGGGTGCTGCCGACGGTGAACTCCAACAACGACGCGAGCCAGCAGGTCGGCGACATCCGCAATCTGCTCGCCCAGAACGTCGACGGGCTGGTCGTCTCCCCCATCGACTCCGCCGCCATCGTCACCGGACTGCAGGCGGCACAGCGGCGCCACGTCCCGGTCGTGGCCGTCGACGTGGCGCCCGAGCGGGGCAAGGTGGCGATCGTGGTGCGGGCCGACAACCGGGCGTACGGCGAGAAGGCGTGCCGCAGCCTGGGGCGGGTCGTGCGGAGCGGCAAGGTGGTGCAGATCGAGGGCGATCTGGCGTCGGTCAACGGGCGGGACCGCACCGCAGCGTTCGACGCGTGCATGCGGCGCCGCTACCCGCGCGTCCGGGTTCTCGACATCGCCGCCGGGTGGCAGGCGGACAAGGCCGCGGCCGGGCTGGAGGCGCTGTACAGCGCGCATCCGGACATCAAGGGCATCTATCTGCAGGCCGGGGGCGTGTACCTGGCGCCCACGCTGCGTACGCTGCAGCGCCACGGGGCGCTGCACCCGGCAGGCCACCGGGGCCATATCGCGATCGTCTCCAACGACGGCATCCCGCAGGAGCTGGACGCGATCCGCAAGGGGTGGATCGACGCGACCGTCTCCCAGCCGACGGATCTGTACGCCCGGTACGCCATGGTGTACATCAAGCGGGCGATGGCCGGAAAGCCGTTCCGGAAGGGGCGGACCGATCACGGCAGCACGATCGTCGAGGTGCGCAGAGGCATCCTGGAGGATCAGCTTCCGGCCCCGCTGGTGACCCGGGCCAATGTGAACGACCCCGCGCTGTGGGGCAATCGCGGATGACCACCGGGCGGCCACCGCTGTGCGAAGCGCGCGGGATCACCAAGCGGTACGGGCCGACGGTGGCCCTGCGGGAGGCCGGGATCACCGTGCGGGCGGGGGAGACGCACGCCCTGGTCGGGCGCAACGGCGCGGGCAAGTCCACGCTGGTGGCCGTGATCACCGGGCTGGAGCGGCCGGACGCGGGCACGGTGTGGTTCGAGGGGGAGCCCGCCCCGGCCGTCGCGGACCGGGCGGCCTGGCGCCGCCGGGTGGCCTGCGTCTACCAGCAGTCCATGATCATCAGCGATCTGACGGTGGCGGAGAACCTGTTCCTGGGCCATCAGCCGGTCCTCCCCCGCACCTCGGTGATCAGCTGGCGGCAGACCCGCCGCCGGGCCCGGGCGCTGCTGGACGCCTGGGGCATCCCGGTGTACGAGGGCGCGCGGGCCGGGGATCTGAGCGTCGAGGACGCCAAGATGGTGGAGATCGCGCGGGCGCTCTCGCGGGGCACCCGCTTCGTCATCCTGGACGAGCCCACGGCGCAGCTCGACAGCCGGGCGACGGCGCGGCTGTTCGCGCACATGCGGCGGCTCCAGGCCGCCGGGGTCACCTTTCTGCACATCTCGCACCATCTGCGCGAGGTGTACGAGGTCTGCCAGGCCGTCACCGTCTTCCGGGACGCCCGCAGGATCGTCACCGCGCCCGTCGGGGAGCTGCCCACCCGGGCCCTGATCGAGGAGATGACCGGTGAACCGGCCGCCCCCGCCCGGCCCGGCGCTCCGCCCCCGCCGGGCCCAGGGGGCGAGGTGGCGGTGCGGGCCGAGGGGCTCAGCGGCGCGTACTTCCACGACGTCGGCCTCACCATCAGGGCCGGTGAGGTGGTGGGGCTGGCCGGGCTCGCGGGTTCGGGCAGCCATCAGCTCGGCGAGGCGCTGGCCGGGCTGCACCGGCCGACCGCCGGCCGGATCGAGGTCTTCGGCCGTCCGCTGCGAACGGGCAGCGTCACCGCGGCGCTGGCCGCCGGGGTCGGCTGCGTACCGCGCGACCGGCGCACGCAGGGGCTGATCCCGCAGCTGTCGGTGGCCGACAACATCACGCTGCCCATCGGGGACCGGCTAGGCCCCCGGGGGCTGATCCGGCCGTCCGCCCGGGACGCGGTGGCCCGCCGCGCCATCGAGCGGCTCGGCATCACCACCCGCGGCCCGGCCCAGCCGGTGACCGCGCTGTCCGGCGGCAATCAGCAGAAGGTCGTCATGGCCCGGGCGCTGGCCACGGATCCCCGGGTGCTGGTGCTGATCGACCCGACGGCGGGGGTGGACGTACGGTCCCAGCGCGATCTGCTGGAGACCGCGCTGCGGGCGCGGGCCGAGGGGCGCGCGGTGCTGATCGTCTCCGACCGGCTGGAGGATCTGCGGGCGTGCGACCGGGTGCTGGTGATGGTGGGCGGCTTCGTGACCGTCACGCACCGCGCCGGCTGGACCGACCGGGAACTCGTCGCCTCGATCGAAGGGGTCACCCTCGGCCATGAATGACCTCACCCGTCGAAACGACGTCGCCCATGCATGACCTCGCCACCCCGCGGGCGGGCCGCGCCCGGCGCCTCCTCCCGGTCCGGATCCGCGATCTGGCGCTGCTGCCCGCGGTGGTCCTGCTGCTGGTCATCGGCGCGGTCGGCAACCCCGACTTCCTCCACCGGGACAACCTGGTGAACATCCTGGGGGCGTCCTCGGCGCTCGGGCTGCTGGTGCTCGCCGAGGCGATGATCCTGATCAGCGGCAGGATGGACCTCTCCCTGGAGTCGATCGCGGGTCTGGCCCCGGCCCTGGGCTTCCTGGTCGTCATCCCGGCCGCCTCGGCGGGCTTCGGCACCGAGCTGCCGACCTGGGTGGGGCTGCTGGTCATCCCGCTGTCGGGAGCGGGCATCGGGGCGGTCAACGGCGCGCTGATCGTGGGGCTCGGACTCAACGGGTTCATCGTGACGCTGGCGATGAACATCGTGCTGCGCGGTGTGCTGATCGGCCTGGTCTCCGGCAGGACGCTGTTCAACGCGCCCGACGCCTTCTTCGTGCTCGGCTCGCGGGAGTGGCTGGGGGTGCCGGTCTCGGTGTGGGTGACCGCGCTGTGCTTCGCGCTGGCCGGGTTCGTGCTGCGCTACCACCGGCTCGGCCGCGCGGTGTACGCGATCGGCGGCAGCGCCCCGGCCGCCCGGGCGGCGGGCATCCGCACCGCGCGGGTGGGCTGGGCGGTGCTGGTGGTCGGCGGCGCGCTGGCGGGGGTGGCGGGGCTGGTCATCGCGGGGCGGGTCGGCGCGGTGGGCGCCAACCAGGGCAGCGGTCTGATCTTCACGGTGTTCGCGGCCGCGGTGATCGGCGGCATCAGCCTGCGCGGCGGCCGTGGCTCCCTGCTGGGCGCGCTGCTGGGCACCTTGCTGCTGGGCATGCTGGAGAACCTGCTCACCCTCGCCCAGGTGTCGTCCTTCTGGATCCAGGCGATCTACGGCGGGATCATCCTGCTCGCCCTGGTCGTGGCACGACTGACGACCGGGGAGGCCCAGGAGTCATAGTATTAAGGGGAATGTCTCCGCAGATGGGACGGGTGCGATGGCCATCCCCGAGGGAATCGCGCCGACCGAAGCACATGTCCCCTTCGACATGTCCGATGCGGCGACGGCCCTGATCGATGCCACGGGGACCGTCGTCGGCTGGACCACGGCGGCGGAACGGCTGCTCGGCTATCCGGCGCCGGAGGTGCTGAAGCGGCCCGGCGCGATGCTGCTGGCGGCGCCGGAGGACCCCGCGAAGGCGGTGTCGATCGCCGAACAGTGCGGTGAGCACGGCGGCTGGGGCGGGCTGCTGGAGGTCCGGCACCAGGCCGGTCACCGGCTCGCGGTGGGCCTGCGGGTCTCCCCGGTCACCGGTCTCGGTGACGGCACCTGCTGGCTGATTTCGGCGATCGACGTGGCGACGATCCCGACCTGGGCGGTCAGCGGATCGCTGCTCCAGGCGTTCCTGACCCGCTCGCCCATCGGCATGGCCGTGCTCAGCCCGGACCTGCGGTACGTGTGGATGAACGACACCCTGGAGCGCTACGGCGGCGTCCCGCGCGATCAGCGGCTGGGCCGCCGGATGGCGGATTCGCTGCCGGGGCTGGACACGGCGGCGCTGGAGGGAAAGATGCGCGAGGTCCTGGAGACCGGCGTCCCGGTGATCGACTACGAGTACCGGGGCTGGACCCTGGCCGAGCCGCACCAGGAGCACGCGTACTCGACCTCCTTCTTCCGCCTCGACAACGCGGACGGCCATCCGGTCGGCGTCTGCTACATGGGCATGGACGTCACCGACCGCTGGCGGGCCCGGGAGCGGCTGGCCCTGCTCAGCGGGGCCAGCGAGCACATCGGCAGCACCCTGGACGTGATGCGCACCGCGCAGGAGCTGGCCGAGTTCGCGGTGCCCCGGCTCGCCGACTTCGTCACCGTCGACCTGCTGGACTCCGTCCTGCGCGGCGAGGAGCCGTCGGCGCAGCGGACCCGGAGCCTGCCCCCGTTCCGGCGGGCGGGCCAGGCTTCCATCCAAGAGGGCTGCCCGGAGTCGATCGCGGCCCCCGGGGACCCGGTCGCCGTCTCCCCGGGGTCGCCGTTCGCCCGCAGCTTCCTGGAGGGGGAGGCCATCCTGGATCCGGAGCTGGACGCCTCGCTGGGCGCGTGGACCGGCGACGACCCGGCCCGGACGCAGAAGGTCCGCGAGTTCGGGATGCGCTCGCTGATGGTGGTCCCGATCTGCGCGCGCGGCGCCATGCTGGGCGTGGCCTCGTTCGTCCGGACCCGGCATCCGGAGCCCTTCGAGGGCGACGATCTGCTGCTCGCCGAGGAGCTGGTGACGCGCGCCGCGCTGTGCGTGGACAACGCCCGCCGCTACAGCCGCGAGCACACCGCGGCCCTCGCTCTGCAGCGCAGCCTGCTGCCGCACGCCCTGTCCGGCGGCCAGGCCCTCGACGTGGCCTCGCGCTATCTGCCCACCGACGCGCGCAACGGGGTCGGCGGCGACTGGTTCGACGTCATCCCCCTGTCCGGGGCCCGGGTGGCGCTGGTGGTCGGCGACGTGGTCGGGCACGGCATCACCGCGGCGGCCACCATGGGTCGGCTGCGCACCGCGGTGCACACCCTCGCCGACATGGACCTGCCGCCCGAGGAGCTGCTGGCCCATCTGGACGACCTGGTCATCCGGCTCACCGAGGAGGAGTCGGCGCAGGAGGGGGTGGGCACGGCGGTGCTGGGCGCCACGTGTCTGTACGCGGTGTACGACCCGGTCACCCGGCGCTGCACGATGGCCCGGGCCGGCCATCTCACGCCCGCGGTGGTGGACCCCGGCGGTGTGGTCTCCTACCCGCCGCTGCCCGCCGGTCCCCCGCTGGGGCTCGGTTCGCTGCCGTTCGAGTCGGCGGAGCTGGAGCTGCCCGCGGGCAGTCTGATCGCGCTGTTCACGGACGGCCTCATCGAGACCTGCGACCAGGACATCGACGTCGGGCTCGGCCGGCTGAGCAACGCCCTGGCCCAGCCCGGGCTGCCGCTGGAGGAGCTGTGCTCGACGGTCATCGACACCCTGCTGACCCGTCCGCAGTCGGACGACGTGGCGCTGCTGCTGGCCCGTACGAACACCCTGGGCGCGGGCCATGTCGTCTCCTGGGACCTGCCCTCCGATCCGGCCGTGGTCGCGAACGCCCGCTCCCTCGCCGTCCACCAGCTCGCCGAATGGGGCCTGCCGGAGCTGGCGATGACCACCGAACTGATCGTCAGTGAGCTGGTCACCAACGCCATCCGGCACGGCACCGGCCCCATCAGGCTGCGGCTGATCCGGCACGACGTGCTGATCTGCGAGGTCGCGGACGCCAGCAACACCTCCCCGCGGCTGCGCCATGCCCGTACCACCGACGAGGGCGGCCGCGGACTGTTCCTCGTCGCGCAGATGACCCGCCGCTGGGGCACCCGCTACACCGAGGGCGGCAAGCTCATCTGGGCCGAACAAGACCTTCCGGATCCGGCATGAGGCACGCTCCGGCCCGCCCTCGCCCTATCCATGATCGCCTTGCTCCCGCACACTGGAGTCATGCCAACGGGAGGGGGGCATGCGGCGTGCGTGCAGGGGTGTGGAGGCAGCGGCTCGCCTCCCGGTGGGTGCGCGGCGGCGCCGCGGTGGTGGCGGGCGCGCTGCCCGCCCTGGCGTTTCCCGCGCCGTCGGTGTGGTGGTTCGCGTACGTAGCCCTGGTGCCCTGGCTGCTGCTGACGCGCTCGGCGCCCACGGTGCGGCGGGCGGCGTACGACGGCTGGCTGGGCGGGAGCGGGTTCCTGCTCGCGGCGCACCACTGGCTGATGCCGAGCCTGCATGTGTTCATCGTGCTGCTGGCACTGCTGCTGGGGCTGTTGTGGGTGCCGTTCGGCGCGCTGACGCACCGGCTGCTGCACGGCCGTCCGGGCCCCGGCCGGGTGGGCGCCGCGCTGGTGCTGCTGCCGTCCGCGTGGCTGCTGGCCGAGCTGGCGCGGTCCTGGCAGTACCTCGGCGGGCCCTGGGCGCTGCTGGGCGCGAGCCAGTGGCAGGTGGCCGCCGCGCTGCGGGTGGCGTCGGTGGGCGGGGTGTGGCTGGTCGGCTTCCTGCTGGTCCTGGTGAACGTCGCGGTCACCGCGCTGATCGTCCTGCCCCGGGCCCGTGTCGTCGCGGTGGCCGGGCTGACCGCGTGCGGTGCGGCGGGGGCCGCGGTGTGGGCGTGGGCGCCGGTGCCGCAGGAGACCGGGACCGCGCGGATCGCCGTGGTGCAGCCCGGGGTGATCAAGGGGCCGGGGCCGCGGCTGGAGCGTGGCGTCGAGCTGAGTCGGCAGCTGGCCGGGCGCCATCCGGACCTGGTGGTGTGGGGCGAGAGCAGCGTCGGCACGGACCTCGGCGACCGGCCGCAGCTGGCGAAGCGGCTGGGCGCGCTGTCCCGTTCGGTGGGCGCGGATCTGCTGGTCAACGTGGACGCGCGGCGCAGCGATCTGCCGGGGATCTACAAGAGTTCGGTGCTGATCGGGCCGCACGGTCCGACCGGGCAGCGCTACGACAAGATGCGGCTGGTGCCGTTCGGCGAGTACATCCCGGCCCGGCCGCTGCTGGGCTGGGCCACCTCGGTGGGCAAGGCGGCCGGTGAGGACCGGCACCGCGGCACGCAGCAGGTGGTGATGCGGCTGCCGCAGGGCTTGCGGATCGGGCCGGAGGTCTGCTTCGAGTCGGCGTTCCCGGACATGAGCCGCAATCTGGCCCGGCACGGGGCGCAGGTGCTCGTCGTGCAGTCGGCGACCTCGACGTTCCAGCGGAGCTGGGCGCCCGAACAGCACGCCACGCTGGCCGCGCTGCGCGCCGCGGAGACCTGGCGGCCGACGGTTCACGCGACGCTGACCGGGGAGAGCGCGGTCTTCGGCCCGCGCGGCGAACCGGTGGGCAAGCGCATGGGTACGGACACGAGCGCGGCGACGATGTACTCGGTGCCGCTGGCGAAGGGCACCAGCCCGTATGTGCGGACCGGGCCGCTGACGGTGTACGGGGCTCTGGCGGCGCTCGCCGTGTACGGCGCGGTGGAGGGCGTGGGCGCGGTCAGGCGCCGTTCCGGTTCCCGAACCCCTCCGCGTCCCTGATCACCCGTTCGCACAGTTCGTGGGTGCGCAGCGCGTCCTCGGCGCCGAGCCGCCTGCCGGTGCGCACGGCGTCGAGGAAGGCGTCGGTGATCTGCTCGATGCCGCGCTGCCGGGCGACCGGCACCCAGTCGCCGCGGCGGCGCACGCTCGGCTGGCCCTTGTGGTCCACGATCTCGGCGAGGTTGGTGACCTGCCGCTTGGTGTCCTGGCCGGAGACCTCCAGGATCTCCTCGGTGGAGCCGCTCATCCGGTTCATCACGCCGAGCGCGGTGAACCCGTCGCCGGACAGCCGGAGCACGACGTGGTGCAGCAGTCCGTCGCGGATCCTGCTGGTCACGTCGATCTGGTCGACCGGGCCGGGGGCGAGGAAGCGCAGGGTGTCGACGACGTGGATGAAGTCGTCCAGGACGAGGGTGCGCGGGTCCTCGGGGAGGCCGACGCGGTTCTTCTGCATCAGGATCAGATCGCGCGGATGGTCCAGGCACTGTGTGTACCCGGGGGCGTAGCGCCGGTTGAAGCCGACCATCAGGCTGACGCCGCGGTCCTCGGCCAGCCGCACCAGCCGTTCGCTGTGCCCGAGTTCGTAGGCGAGCGGCTTGTCGACGTAGGTGGGCACCCCGGCCTCCAGGAGCCGGGTGACGAGCCCGGCGTGCTCGGCGGTCGGGGCGTGCACGAACGCGGCGTCCAGGTCCGCCGCGAGCATCGAGTCGAGGCCGGGGTGGCGCTGGCCTCCGGGCACCCGGTAGGTGTCGGCGACCCGCTGGAGGGTGGCGGGGGTGCGGGTGTGCAGATGGGGCTCCACCCCGGGCCGCGCCATGAGCACGGGCAGATAGGCCTTCTGCGCGATGTCGCCGAGACCGATGCAGCCGACCCTCACGATGCCTCCTGTGTTCCACGTCCCGGCGGTGTCCGGCGGCCCGCGTCCACCCTACTCAGGACGGCTGCCGGGGTGACGAGTCCGGGGCGGCTTCCGCTTCGGCCGGGGGACGCCGGTCGGCGATGCCGTCGAAGCCGCGCAGCACCAGGCCGGGAGCGAGGCGGGTGGCGGCGACGACGGCGGCGTTCCGGAGGGCCACCGCGGGGGCGCCGGCCAGGGAGATCGCGCGGGCGGCGCGCGGAGTGGCGTACGACGTCCATGGTGCGCGGCAGCCGTTCGCGGGTGTACGCGGCGAGCGCACCGCCCGGGTCGGCGGCCGGGTCGGCGGCGTGCGGGGACAGGTGGTGGGCGAGGACGACGGCGTCCTCGATGGCCTGGTTGCCGCCCTGCCCCTGGGTGGGGGCCATGGCATGGGCCGCGTCGCCGAGGAGGGCGGTCCGGTCCCGGTGGTAGGCGGGCAGCGGTGCGGTCGTGGCCCGGACGTCGTGGCGCAGGACGGCGCCGGGTTCGGCGGCCGCGAGGATGCCGCGGTCCCCGAACGCGCGGCGCTGCGCACCGGGTTCGAGGAGCTGCTGCGCGGGCTGCTGGGCCGATAACCCGTGGCGCGGCGGAGCGCCGGGGCCGCATGATGCTCGCCATGACGACTGCCGAACGCCGCGAAGCGCCCCGCACCGCCGATGAACGCACCAGCCTGGAGGGGTGGCTGGACTTCCACCGCGAGACCCTGGCCCTCAAGTGCGAGGGACTCGACGACAAGCAGCTGCGCGAGGCCACCGCGCCGCCGTCCGGGCTCACCCTGCTCGGGCTCGTACGGCACATGGCCGAGGTCGAGCGCAGCTGGTTCCGGCGGGTGCTGGACGGTCAGGAGGCGCCGCCCATCTGGTACAGCGAGGAGGATCCGGACGGCGATTTCCGGGTCACCGGGGCGGACACCGGCGATGCCGCCTTCGCCATCTGGCGGGACGAGGTCGCCGAGGCCCGCACGGCGGCCGCGGGCCACTCCCTGGACGAGGTCGTCACCCGCCGCGACGGCCGCGGGGAGTACAACCTGCGCTGGATCTACCTCCATATGATCGAGGAGTACGCCCGCCACAACGGCCACGCCGACCTCATCCGCGAGCGCATCGACGGGGTCACGGGCGACTAGGAACCACAGGGGGCTTCAGGGGGCGAGCCGCTGCCCCAGCCGGGCGATCCCGGCCCGCACCCGGTCCCCGTACGGGTCGTCGCCGAGCGTGCCCGCGCTCGCCCGGGCCAGCGCCAGCTGGCTGCGTGCCGCCGCCTCCTGGCCGAGCTTGGCGTAGTCGACGGCCAGGTTGAGGTGGAGCGCCGGGTAGAGGGCGCGCAGCCGGGGCGCGGCGGTGCGGGCGCCGGGCCCGTCGGCCGCGGCCAGGGCCAGCAGGTCCCACAGCAGCTCATCGGCCGGATCGTCCTGGGTGTCGGCGAGATAGTGGGCGAGGGCGCAGCGGTGGAACGGATCGCCGTCGCCCTCGATCTCCCGCCACAGCGCGGCCAGCCGGTTGCGCGCCTCCTCGCGGTCACCGCCCCGGTGCAGCATGACCGCCTGCCCGATCCGGGTCAGCACGGCGTCGTCCTCCGGCGCCTCCCGCCCTACCTCTCCCATCGGGTCCTCCCGCCTGCGCGCCGCCGGTTGTCGCCCCCGCCCGCGGCCGACGCTAGCCGGGAAGCCGTACGACGCCCGTCAGGCGGGCCCATCGGGTCAGTCCGGCGGCCCGTACCGCTCGGCCAGTTCGGTGACGGCGCGGGCGACGGCCGTCCGCAGCTCGGGAGGGTTCAGCACCTCGGCGTCGGTGCCCAGCCGCAGCATGTCGTCGACGGCGACGGGCAGCGACTCCACGGGCAGCACCACCCGCACCCTCCCCCGGTCGTCGGGCGGGCCCGCAGCGGCGGCGGCCACCGCGCCGATCGCGCCGAACTTCATCGGCAGCAGCCGCAGGCCCCGCTCGGTCAGCAGCAGTTCGGCCTCGCCCCGGAAGCGCGCGGCCTCCATGGCGCGGGCCGACTCCTGCCAGTAGGCGGCGAGGTCGAACCCGGCCGGGCGCTCGAAAACGTCCGCGAGCACCTCGGCGGCCAGGATCCGCGCCACGCGGTAGCTGCGTATCGACGCGTCCACCCGCGCCACCAGGTACCAGATGCCGCCCTTGAGGACGAGGCCGAGGGCGTGCAGGTCCCGGTGCACCTCGCCGCGCCAGCGCCGGTAGTGCACCCGCAGCACCCGTCGCCGCCACACGGCCTCGGCCGCCGCCGCGAGGTACGGCACCGGCTCGGCGTCCCGGAACCAGCCGGGCGCGTCGAGGTGGAAGCGCTCCTGGATGCGGCGCGAGCGCTCGTCCAGCTCGGGCGGCAACGCGGCCCGCAGCTTGAGCTGGGCGGTGGTGAGGTCGGCGCCGAGGCCCAGTTCGGCGGCCGGGCCGGGCATCCCGGCGAGGAAGAGCGAGTCGGCCTCGTCGCCGGTGAGCCCGGTCAGCCGGGTGCGGTAGCCGTCCAGCAGCCGGTAGCCGCCGGCCGGGCCCCGGTCTGCGTACACCGGCACGCCGGAGGCGCTCAGCGCGTCGATGTCGCGGTAGACGGTACGGACCGACACCTCCAGCTCCGCGGCGATCTCCGGCGCGGTCATCCGGCCCCGGTTCTGCAGCAGAAGGAGCAGGGAGAGCAGGCGGTCGGCACGCATGCGGTCCATTGTGCGCCCGTACCTGACAGAAGGTGTCAGGTACGGCGGGCAGAGTCCTCCTCACCAGCACGGCCTGATCGAAAGGACCCGCCATGACCACGCACGCCACCGGTACCTTCACCTTCGCCGACTGGCAGGAGAAGCCGGTCGGGGAGGCCGCGGGCGGGGCGAAGCTCGCCCACGCCACCGTGATCAACGGCTACTCGGGCGCGATCACGGCGTCCGGCACCGCCTGTCAGTACGCCATCGTCTACCTCGCCGACAAGACCGGTGGCTTCTCGGGCCACGAGCTGGTGGACGGGGAGCTCGACGGCCGCCGGGGCAGCTTCGTCCTCGCCCAGCACGGCACCTTCGGCGAGGACGGCACCGTGCGGTGCGCCTTCGAGGTGGTGCCCGGCTCGGGCTCCGGCGAGCTGGCCGGGCTCGCCGGTGCGGGCTCCTTCACCGCCCCGCCGGGCATCCAGGCGGTCTCCTACGTCTTCGACTACGAGCTGGGCTGAGCCGGGCCGAGGTCGGGGATCCGCCAGTCGATCGGCGTGTGGCCCTGGGCCTTCACCGCCTCGTCGATCTGGGTGAAGGGACGCGATCCGAAGAACTTCTTCGCCGACAGCGGGGAAGGGTGCGCGCCCTTCACCACCGCGTGCCGCTCCTCGTCGATCAGCGGCAGCTTCTTCTGTGCGTAATTGCCCCACAGGACGAAGACGGCCGGGTCGGGGCGGGCGGCCACCGCGCGGATCACCGCGTCGGTGAACTTCTCCCACCCCTTGCTCTTGTGGGAGTTGGCCTCGCCGCCGCGGACCGTCAGCACCGCGTTGAGCAGCAGGACGCCCTGCCGGGCCCACGGCATCAGATAGCCGTTGTCCGGAACGGGGTGGCCCAGCTCCTCCTTCATCTCCTTGTAGATGTTCCGCAGCGACGGCGGGGTCTTCACGCCCGGCCGCACCGAGAAGCACAGCCCGTGCCCCTGGCCCTCGCCGTGGTACGGGTCCTGCCCGAGGATCAGCACCTTCACCTGGTCGTACGGCGTGGCCTCCAGGGCGGCGAAGACCTCGTCGCGCGGCGGGAAGACCGGCCCCTTGGCCCGCTCCTCCTCGACGAACTCCGTGAGCTCCTTGAAATAGGGCTTTTCCAGCTCCTCGCCGAGGACGCCGCGCCAGGACTCGGGCAGCACGTAGGGCACGTCAACAACCTCCGGTCGTGTTCCGTTCACGGTCACGAACCTACCGGCGGCCACTGACAACGCCGCACGCGGCGTGGGGAAACGACTCGTGGGCCCGGCACCGGAAGCGGTGCCGGGCCCGCGCGTCGTAGCGGATCCCCGGGGGGCGGTCAGCCGACGCCCGCGTTGAGGAAGACACCGCCGTCGATGACGAGCGTCTGGCCGGTGATCCACGCGGCCTGCTCGGAGGTGAGGAACGCGGCCGCGCCCCCGATGTCCTCCGGCACGCCGAGCCGCCCGAGCGGGTACGCCGCGGCGGCCTCCGCCTCCCGCCCCTCGTACAGGACGGTGGCGAACTTGGTCTTCACCACCGCGGGGGCGATCGCGTTGACCCGCACGCCCGGCGCGAACTCGTGGGCGAGCTGCGCCGTGAGGTTGATCATCGCGGCCTTGGAGACGCCGTACGCGGCGATGAACGGCGAGGGGGACAGCCCGGCGACCGAGGCTATGTTGACGATCGCGCCGCCGTTCTCCTTCTGCCACGCCTTCCACGTCTGCTGCGCGAAGCCGAGCGCCGAGACGACGTTGGTCTCGAAGACCTTGCGCATCACCGCGAGGTCGAGATCGGCGATCGGCGAGTAGACGGGGTTCGTACCGGCGTTGTTGACGAGGTAGTCGACGCGCCCGAACGCCTCCATCGCGCGCTCGACGGCGACCGCCTGGTGCGCCTCGTCATGGGCCTTGCCGGGGACGCCGATCACCCGGTCCGCGCCCAGCCGCTCGACGGCCTCCTTCAGGGCTTCCTCGTTGCGACCGGTGATGCACACCCGGTCGCCGCGCGCCACCATCGCCTCGGCGATGCCGTAGCCGATGCCCCGGCTGGCGCCGGTGACGAGCGCGGCCTTGCCGCTGTCCGCTGCGATCTCTTTGGTCATGAGGTTCGTCCAGCTCCTGTATCAGTTGAGCGGGCCGCCGGCCACGTACATCACCTGGCCGGAGACGAACCCGGCCGCGTCCCCGGTGAAGAAGGCGACGGCGTTCGCGATGTCGGCCGGCTGCCCGACGCGCTGCACCGGGATCTGGCTCGCGGCGGCCTTCTGGAAGTCGTCGAAGCCCATGCCGACGCGCTCGGCGGTCGCGGCGGTCATGTCGGTGGCGATGAACCCGGGCGCCACGGCGTTGGCGGTGACCCCGAACTTGCCCAGCTCGATGGCGAGGGTCTTGGTGAAGCCCTGCATACCGGCCTTGGCCGCCGAGTAGTTGACCTGGCCGCGGTTGCCGAGCGCGGACGAGCTGGAGAGGTTGACGATCCGTCCGAACCCGGCGTCCACCATGTGCTTCTGACAGGCGCGCGACATCAGGAACGCGCCCCGCAGATGCACGTTCATCACGGTGTCCCAGTCGGACTCGCTCATCTTGAAGAGCAGATTGTCGCGGAGCACACCGGCGTTGTTCACCAGGATCGTCGGCGCGCCCAGCTCTTCGGCGACACGCCCGACCGCGGCCTCCACCTGCCCGGCGTCGGACACGTCGCAGCCCACGGCGATGGCCTTGCCACCCGCCGCGGTGATCTTCTCCACGGTGTCCGCGCAGGACGCCTCGTCGAGGTCGAGCACGGCGACGGCGCGGCCCTCCTCGGCCAGCCGCACGGCGGTCGCCGCGCCGATGCCGCGGGCCGCGCCCGTCACGATGGCGACACGCTGCTCGTTGGTGGACATGCGGGTTCTCCTCGCCTCGGGTGGCGGCTCACCGTCCCGGCCCCCGGGGGTGACCAACCGCTTAGTCGCTTCAGCAGACGAGACGCTATGAGGCCCGCCGCCCACTGTCAACGACCCGCTGTGATGCCCTTGCTCACCCTCGCCCGTCAGCGCACCAGCAGGTCGAGCAGCCGCTCGACCTCCGCCTCCGCGTCCGTGGTCAGCCCGGTGTGCACCGGCCCCGGCTGGACGACCGTGGAGCGCGGCGCGACCAGCCAGCGGAACCGCCGCCCCGGCTCGTCACCGGCCGCCTGACCGGCCTGTTCTCCCCCGCGGCAGACGCCCTCCACCGCGTGCAGCGCGGCCCGTACGCCCGCCACGTCCGCCGACGGGTCGAGCGCGAGCAGCCGGGTCTCGTCCAGATGGGTGCGGGCCGCCACGAAGGACGTGGCGCGGCAGTAGACGACGACACCCGCGTTGATCAGCTCACCGCGCTCCACCCGGGGAACGACCCGCACCAGCGCGTACTCGAACACATCCCGGCCATGGTGCAGCCCGCTCACTTCGCTGCCTTTCCGTCGACCCATACGCGCAGCCAGTCAGGAGCCTTCGACGGCCCGTCACCGGAGCGCTCCCCGAGCGTGATCCTTTCACCGATCGCCCCGGCCCGCTCCAGCAGCACGCCCACATAGGCGCGGCGCACCGCGTCCGGGCTGTCGAAGCCGGGCTCGTCGGCCAGCCAGGCGTCCGGGACGTCGGCGGTGACCTCGGTCAGCAGTTCCTCGGTGATCCGCGGCGCGAGCGCGGCCGCGGCCGCCGCCACATCGGGTGCGAAGGGGGCGAGTACGTGGTCGGAGGCGTCGTACGGCTTGGTGGCGGCCGCGTCCAGACCGCGCCAGCTGTGGTGCCAGATCATCGTGGCGCCGTGGTCGATGAGCCACAGCTTGCCGTGCCACACCAGCAGGTTGGGGTTGCGCCAGGACCGGTCCACGTTCCCGACGAGCGCGTCGAACCACACCACCCGTCCGGCCTCCGCCGCGCCCACCTCGAAGGCCAGCGGGTCGAAACCGAGCGAACCGGGCAGATAGTCCATGCCCAGGTTGAGCCCCCCGCTGGCCTTGAGCAGCTCCTGCACCTCCTCCTCCGGCTCGCCCATCCCGATCACCGGGTCGAGCTGGATCCGCACCAGCTCCGGGACCCGCAGCCCCAGCCGGCGGCCCAGCTGCCCGCAGATGACCTCGGCGACGAGGGTCTTCCGGCCCTGCCCCGCGCCGATGAATTTCATGACGTACGTACCGAGATCGTCGGCCTCGACGATGCCGGGGAGCGACCCGCCCTCACGCAACGGCGTGACGTAGCGGGTCGCGGTGACTTCGGTCAGCATTTCCCCAAGCTATCCGACGCGCCGACCTCACGATCCTCCACCGGGATCAGCCGCAGTGGCCGGTGCCCTTCGTGGAATAGGTGGTGATGCCGCCCTCCCAGGTCACGCACTGCCCGCGGGCCTGAAGGTAGACGGGCCCGGCGTAGGTCGTGAACTGACCGCTGTCGGTCGCCTTCCCCTCCCGCTCCGAGCTGAGCGAGGCGAACATGTACACCGCCACCCCGGCCCTGGCGCGAATGGTGACCACACAGTTCTCGCCGGTCGTCTGGTTGTACGTCAGGAAGGTCGTGCCCAGGTTCTCCATGTCGGCGGAGTCGATCACCTTGTGGCCGGCGCCACAGGCCCCGTTGTACTTCGCGACCGGGCCGACCGACTCCGCCGCTGACGCGGGCCCGGCAAGGGCCAGGGCACCGCCACCGACGACGATGGCGACGGTCGTGACGGCGGCGGTGCGACGTGCGAGCTTCATGGGATTCCCCTCGTTGATGTGGTCCCTCGTTGATCTGGTCCGTGACGTGAGACCAGACGGCCTCCGGGTTGGTTGTGGCCTCACCGCGTCACAGTTCTGTCACCGGGGGCAGCGCAGCCGTCGGCAGGTCTCGCGTACACCGTGACGTAGACATGGCCGCTTGGGGATGATCCGTCGGTGACCACTCCTGTGATACTCGAGGCACCCGCGACGCCGGTCGCGCCCGCGCTGGTTCTCCGCCCCTGGTGCGCGGAGGACGTCCCCGAACTGGTCGAGGCATACCGCGATCCGGTCCTGCGTCGCTGGAGCAGCACGCGGGTGACCGATGACGCCGAGGGACTGCGGTGGGTGCAGGCCCAGCAGCAGGGCTGGACGGCAGGCAACCGGTTCAGCTTCGCCGTCCTGGAAGCGCACCCTGGCATGGGTTCACAGCGCTTGGTAGGCGACGTGATTCTCAAGGAGGTCGCATCGGGCAAGCGGTCCGCCGAGGTCGGCTACTGGACATCGGCACGAGCGCGAGGCCGCGGCATAGCCGTCAGGGCCTTGGAGACGCTCACGGCGTGGGCCTTCGAGACCTTCCACACCGACGGACTTCAGAGCCTTGAACTCCTGCACCAAGTGGACAACCTGGCGTCATGCCGCGTCGCTCAGAAGAGCGCCTACGAGTTGGACAGAGTGCTGCCCGCGGCGCCGCCCGCGTACCCCCTGGACGGCCACCTGCATGTCCGCGGCCGGTCCCCGGTCGAAGACCGGCGCCGTGGCTGACGAGCCCACCGCCCACGGGGCCCTTGGCATCCGCCCGGGCTGCCGATCGTCCTCCTGATCATCGCGAAACCTTTCCGGGCGTGCTTGTCCAAGAAGACGCCCGACGGTTGAACACGTGAGCGCCGGGCTGCGTATGGAAGCGAAACGTCCCTGGATCAGGAGGCACCACCATGACGCAGCCGGAAACCACCGGATGGGGCACCACCCGTCGCGCCGTCGTCTCCGCTGCCGGAGCGGCCGGGCTGGCCGCCGCTCTCACGGCCTGCGGTAAGGACGACGGCGGCGGGTCGGGCGACTCGCAGAACGCCGGTTCCGCACAGGAGTCGGCCGGGGCCGGGCAGTCGGGCGCGGCGGGAGCGGGAGGCGACGCGGCGGGGGGCGGCGGGATGGAGCTGGCCAAGACCTCCCAGATACCGGAGGGCGGCGGCATGGTCTTCAAGGATCACAAGGTCGTGGTGACCCAGCCCTCGTCGGGGCAGTTCAAGGCGTTCTCCTCGATCTGCACCCACCAGGGGTGCTCGGTCGGCGACGTGTCGGACGGCACCATCAACTGCCCCTGCCACCAGAGCAAGTTCGACATCAGCGACGGCAGCCCGAAGGGCGGACCGGCCACGAAGCCGCTGCCCGGCGCCAAGATCAAGGTGGAGGGCACCTCGATCAAGATGGCCTGAGCGGCTGCCAGGAGGCGAGGACGTCCTCGGTCGAGGTGACGGTCGCGACGAGGGCGAGGGTGTGGCGGACCATCGCCGGGGTGTACGAGGCGGGCACCCCGGCGATGGCGTCCGCGGGCACCACGGCCGTATAGCCGAGGTTGACCGCGTCGAAGACGGCGTTGGGTATCGCCACATTGGCCGACACGCCGACGACGACCAGGGTGCGGCAGCCCAGGTTGCGCAGCAGCGCGTCCACGCCGGTCCCGGCGAGCGGCGACAGGCCGTGCAGCCGGCGTACCAGCAGATCCTCCGCGCCGACCGGGACCGGTTCGGCGATCCGTACCGCGTCGCTCCCGGTGAGCTGCCGCACCGGCAGCCGCTCGGCGGCCCGGAACAGCGGCGCGTTCCGGTTCGCGCCGCGCCCGTCGGCGCGCCGCTCGGCCACCGCGTGCAGCACCGGTACGCGCGTGTCGTGGGCGGCCGACACCAGCCGGGCGACACGCCCGAGCGCGCCGGACTCCCGGGCCTCGGCGGCGAGTTCGGGCAGCGCGCTGCCCGGACCCACGACGCCACGCTGGCACTCCACGGTGAGCAGGGCGCAGCCCTCGGGCCGAAGCAGTTCGGAAAGCGACACGGCGGCCTCCTGGCGTCTCGCGCCGGGAGGGTAATGGCCATTGCGCATGGAGGGAAGAGTCGCGATCCTGTGCGGATGACCGTCACCCAGCGGCGGGGACGCCGCATCATGATGACCCCGGCCGAGCTGGACGCCTTCCTCACCGAACAGCGCACCTGCCGGGTCGCGACCGTGTCCGCGGACGGGCGGCCGCACATCAGCGCGCTGTGGTTCGCCTGGGACGGCACGGCCCTGTGGCTCTACTCCCTGACCCGCAGCCGCCGCTGGGCCGAGCTGAGCGGCGATCCGCGGCTCGCGGTGATCGTCGACGACGGGCACGACTACGGCGAGCTGCGCGGCGCCGAGCTGAGCGGCGAGGCCGCCTTCGTCGGCGAGGCGCCGCGCTCGGGCGCGCCATGCCCCGAACTCGACGCGCCGGAGCGCATGTTCGCGGCGAAGTACTTCGGGCTGGACGCCATGCCGCACGACGGGCGCCACGCGTGGCTGCGGCTGATCCCGGACACGGTCAGCTCCTGGGACTTCCGCAAGCTGCCCCAGGGCTGAGCGTGTCGTACGGACCTGGCTCCGCCGGTCAGTCGACGATCTTCTCCCCCACCGACCGCAGCACGTCCACCGCCGCGCGGATGGAGGGCCTGCGGTCGGCGTCGGCGCGCCAGATCGCGTAGACGTGCCGGCGCATCGTGGGCGGGCTCACCGGCACCATCCGCACGCCCTCGGGCACCGGGCCCCGGCCGAGCCGGGGGATGACGCCGATGCCGAGCCCGGAGGCGATCAGCGCGAGCTGGGTCTGGTGCTCCCGCGCGGTGTGCCGGATGTGCGGCTCGATGCCCTTGCCGCGCAGGGTCACCATCAGCCAGTCGTAGCAGAAACCGCCCTCGGGCCAGGACACCCACTCGTCGTCCACGAAGTCCTCCGGCTCGACCGCGCAGCGGTCGGCGAAGGGGTGGTCCGCGGGCATCGCCACGTCCACCAGGTCGTCCAGCAGCGCCGCCTTGACCAGCCCGCCGGGCACCGGCAGCGGCTTGTTGTACCAGTCGAGGACGACGGCCAGGTCGATGTCGCCGCGCACCACCGCGGGCACCGACTCGTCCGGCTCCATCTCCTGCAACCGGGCGCGCAGCTGCGGGTGTTCGGACCGCATCCGCTCCAGCGCGGCGGGGAAGAGGCCACGCACGGCGGTCGGGAAGGCGCCCAGCAGCAGCTCGCCGACGGCGTGTCCGCGCTGGGCCTCCAGGTCCGCCTGGGCCAGCTCCACTTGGGACAGGATCCGGGCCGCGTGGTCGGAGAGCAGCCGCCCGGCGTCGGTGAGCCGCACCCCGCGTCCGTTCTTCGCGAGCAGCTGCTGTCCGGTCTCCCGCTCCAGCTTGGACAGCTGCTGGGAGACGGCCGAGGTGGTGACGTGCAGCCCCTCGGCCGCGCCGCTCACGGAACCGTGCCGGGCCACGGCGTACAAGGTGCGCAGGCGATCCAGATTCATGTAAGGAATGCTACGCGAAAACGCACATGAATTCTCGCTTGTTCTAAGAAGTTGCAGCCAGCAATGTAGATGCCATGACCTCAGCGACCACCGCGGCGTCCTCCCCTGCCACCGGGCAGCCCGCCGAACAGTCCCCCGAACCCGGCGCCCGCCCACGGCGGTTGCTCGACTGGCGGATCCGCTTCGGCGTGCTCGCCCTGGTCTGGGGCTTCAGTTTCCTGTTCATCAAGGTGGGCACCGAGGCGTTCGCGCCGCTGTACGTCACGCTCGGCCGGATGCTGTTCGGCACGGCCGTCCTCCTCGCGGTGGTGGTGGCGAAGCGGGAGCGGCTGCCGCGCGGGGCCCGGGTGTGGGGCCATCTGGCCGTGGCCGCGTTCTTCCTCAACGCCCTTCCGTTCTCGCTCTTCGCCTACGCCGAGACGACCATCCCCTCCACCCTGGCCGGGATCTGCAACGCCGCCTCGCCCCTGTGGGGCATGGTCGTCGCGGTGGCCGTCGTCTCCGACGACCGCCCGACCCGGCAGCGCGTCGCGGGCCTGGGCCTCGGCTTCGCCGGGGTCCTGATCGTGCTGGGCGCGTGGCAGGGCTTCTCCGGCCAGGACCCGGTGGGTACGGCCCTCGCGCTCACCGCCTCGCTCAGCTACGCGATCGGCTGGGCCTACGTCCGCCGCACGCTCGCCGGGACCGGGAACTCCCATCTGGCCATGTCCTCCGGCCAGCTGCTGCTCGGCACGGTCCAGCTCGCGGTGGCCGCCCCGCTCGCCGCCCCGGCCCCCGGCTCCTACCCCGTCCTCCCCCTGCTGTCGGTGCTCGCCCTCGGCGCCCTGGGCACCGGTGTCGCCTTCCTGATCCAGTACGGCCTGGTGGATGAGGTCGGCCCGACGACGGCGATGATGGTGACGTACTTCGTCCCGGTGATCGCCACGGCCGCGGGCGTGCTGATCCTCGGCGAACACCTCGACTGGAACACGCCGGTGGGCGCCCTGATCATCCTCGTCGGCGCGGCCCTCACCCAGCGCCGGTAGATCCCCGGGAAGCACGGGACTCATCAGTCCATCCGGCCCGCCGGGGCCGGTCCCCTCGCCACCGCCGACGCCACCGCGCCGGCGAGCCCGGCCACCTCTTCGGCGCGCAGCGGAGAGACCGTCAGCCGCAGCCCCGGCCCCGAGGCCACCCGGAACCGGGCGCCCGGCGCGGCCGCCCAGCCCGCGGACAGCAGACGGGCCACCGCGCCCGTCTCGTCGGGCACCGGCACCCAGACGTTCATCCCGCTGCGCCCGTGCGCGGCGACTCCCCGCTCCCGCAGGGCGCTCACCAGGGCGTCGCGGCGCGCGTCGTACGCCGCCGCGACCGCCGCCGGGTCCACCGCGCCGGTGCGCCACAGCCACGTCACGGTGTCCTGCAGCAGATGGCTCACCCAGCCGGGGCCGAGGCGCTGGCGTCCGCGCAACCGGTCCAGGGTGACGGCGTCGCCGGTGAGCACCGCCAGGCGCAGATCGGGGCCGTACGCCTTGGCGGTGGAGCGGACCAGGACCCAGTGGTCCGTGCCGCCCGCCAGCGGATGCAGGGGCAGGTCCACGATGCCGTGGCCGTGGTCGTCCTCGATGAGCACCACGCCGGGGTGGCCCGCGAGGACGGCGCGCAGCTCACGGGCGCGCGCCGCGCTCACCGCCGCGCCCGTCGGGTTCTGCGCCCGGTCGGTGACGACCAGCGCCCGCGCCCCCTGACGCAGCGCCCGCTCCACCTCCTCCGGCAGCGGCCCGTCGTCATCGAGCGCGACGGGCACGGTGCGCAGCCCGAGCGCCGGGATCAGGTCGAGCAGACTGCCCCAGCCGGGGTCCTCGACGGCGACCGCGTCACCGGGTCGCAGATGAGCGGCGAGGACGCGTTCGATGGCGTCGAGCGAACCGGAGGTGACGGCGATGGGCCCGTCCGGCACGCCGTCAGCGTCGAAGGCGGTGCGCGCCGACTCGCCGAGGGCGGGGGCGACCCCCGGCGCGCCGTACAGCGTGGGGCCGTCGGCGGCGCGCGCGGCGGTCTCCGCGAGGGCCGCGCCGAGCGGCGGCAGCAGGGCGGGGTCGGGGTTGCCGGTCGCGAGGTCGCGCGCGCCCGGGGCCTCGACCCGAAGCCACTCGCGGGGTGTGCTCGCCGGGCGCGCCCGCACCCGGGTCCCCCGGCGGCCCGCCGTCTCGATCACCCCGCGCTCGCGCAGCACGCGATAGGCGGCCGCGACGGTGTTCGGGTTGACGCCCAGCCGCGTGGCCAACTCCCTCTGCGGCGGCAGCGGTTGACCGGGCGACAGCGATCCGCCGCCGACCGCACGCTCCACACTGGCCGCGATCTCTGCTGCGCCACGGCCTTCGATCGGATATTCTCCTAGCACAAAACGTAGTTTGCACTAATGCAATAGGAGTGCGCAAATGAGTGCGACCACCGAGCCGGACGACACCGCCTACGCGGCGACCGACCGCACCACCCCGACCCGCGCCCGGGAGCGCGCCTCGTACGACGCGGACGTGGTGCACGGGATCCTCGACGCGGCATACGTCTGCCACCTGGGCTTCATACGCGACGGTGCCCCGGTGGTCCTGCCGACCCTCTACGCCCGGTCCGGGACCCGCCTCTACGTGCACGGCTCGACCGGCTCACGCCCCCTGCGGATGGCGGGCGCCGAGGATCCGGGGCTGCCGGTGTGCCTGACGGTCACCCACGTCGACGGCCTGGTGCTCGCCCGCTCGGCGTTCCACCACTCGATCAACTACCGCTCGGTGGTGGTGCACGGCACCGCCCGTCAGGTACTCGACGACACCGAGCGCGCGGCGGCGCTCGACGTGATCGTGAACCACGTGGTGCCGGGCCGGGCCGCCGACTCCCGCCCCGCGAACGCGAAGGAGCTGGCCGCCACCGCCGTGCTCCGCCTCGACCTCGACGAGGTCTCCGCCAAGATCCGCGCCGGCGGCCCCAACGACGAGCCGGAGGACATGACGCTGCCGTACTGGAGCGGCGTGGTCCCGGTCGCCCGGACCTACGGCGCGCCCATCCCAGCGGACGACCTGGCGCCGGACACACCCCTGCCCGGCTATCTCGCGGCGCTGGACTAGCGGGTGTTACAGGCTTACGGGGCTTATGGGGCCGGGTCCCCGGGGCGGTCCTCCGGGGGCTCGTCCACCACCGCGTGGCGGTGCCCCCGCTCGGCCGCGGCGGCCGCGGGCTCGGCGGGGGCCGGCCCCGCCGCCACCGGCTCCGTCCCCGCCGCCTTCGGTGCCGACGTCTGCGCGATCAGCGCCCCGCCCAGCACCACCGCGCCGCCGACGACCTGGGCCACGCCCAGGTGTTCGTCCAGCAGCACCCAGGCCAGCACCGTGGCGACCACGGCCTCCAGGCAGGCCACCACCCCGGCCACCTGCGGCGACAGCCGGCGCACCGAGAGCACCCCGGTCAGATACGCGACCACCGTGGCGACCAGCACGATCCAGCACAGCAGCAGCACCGCGGGCACCCGCGTGCCCGCGAGGTCGGCCTGCCCCGTGAGCACCGGCCAGTGCAGCTCCCACGGCCGGGCGATCACCGTCAGCACCGCGGCGCCGATCAGCAGCCCGTAGGCGATGACCCCGAGCGGATCGGCCGCGTCCTGCCCCTCGCTGCCGTGGTCGGACAGGACGAAGTAGCCGACCTGGCAGCAGGCGGCGCCGAGGGCGAGCGCCAGCCCCAGCGCGTCGAAGCTCAGCCCGGACCACACCTCGACCACACACGCGAGCCCGCCCACCGCGAGGACGACGCCGGCCGCGGCCGCCCGGCTCACCGGCCGCCGCTGGACGAACCGGACCCATCCCAGCACCAGCGCGGGCGCGAGGTATTCGACGAGCAGCGCGACCCCGACCGGGATGCGGGACAGCGCGGCGAAGTAGAAGGCCTGGACGCCCGCCACGGCCAGCAGGCCGAAGCCCAGGAGCAGTCCGGGGCGCCGCAGCGGCAGCCGGCGGTGGCGCCAGACCAGGGGCAGCATGACGAGGGCGGCGCCCGCCACCCGCAACCAGGTGACCTGCAGCGGTTCGAGCCCCGCCCCGATCAGCGGTTTGGCGGCGACGCCCGAGCCGCCGAACGCGAGCGCCGAGACCAGGGCGAGCCCCAGACCGACACCCCTGCCCTGATCATGGTGCTGCCCTCGCGTGTGGTGCATCGGGCCATCATGTCAGCCCGATGTCAGGACCGTCACCCCGTTCGCACCTGGCACGGCGCGCCGTCCAGCGCCGTCACCAGCAGGTCCACGTCCACCCCGGTCCGCCGCAGCACCTCCACGGCCCGGCACTCCCGGTCGTAGGTGAGCGCGGCGAGGAGGTCGGGGCCCTCGGCGAGGAACGCGCCCCGCGCCGCGGCGCGCCCGACCGCCGACGCCATGGCGGCAGCGGCGGCCGGAGACCAGCCGGGCACCCCGTCACCGGCGCCGGTCGCGGAGGTCTCGACCGTGCCGCTCCACCGGAGCCCGTAGCCGATGGTGCGCTGCACCAGATAGCCGAGCAGCCGCACCACTTGGGGCGGGCCGCCGGCGAACGCGCCCCACACCCGGAGGTCGTTCTCCACCAGGGTGTGCAGCAGATGGACCGTGTCGAGCTGGTTGTCCCCGTCGCGTACGACGCGGCGGCGGGCCCCCGTGACCACGGCGGTCAACGGCTCGCTCAGCCGGTCCTCGAACCCGGCACCGGCCGGGTCGACGGAAGCGGAAAGGGCAGGACTTCGCACGCTCTCACCCCATCAGTCCCTTGAGGCCGAAGCATCCTCAGCGGGAAGCATGTGCGGATCCCACGGTAGTTGGGCATGGATGACCGGAAATCATCCTCGGGGAGGAGAGGACCCGGCCTTCCTCCCGACCCCGAAACCCCTCGAAACCCCCGCGACACGCAACCGCCGCCGCTCCGGGGGCCGTCCCCCACTCACAACCGCGCGTTTCCGCCGCACCTTGCCGCCAAGGAGTCCGATGACCGCCCGGCCGCTGCTCTTCCTGGACATCGACGGTGTCCTCAACCCGGTCCTGCCGACCGACGGGTTCACCGCCTACGACATACTCGACTTCACCGTCCTCCTCTCCGTCACCCACGCCGACTGGCTGCGCGAGCTGTCCGCCACCTACGAACTCGTCTGGGCCACCACCTGGGAGCACGAGGCCAACCGCCATATCGCGCCACTCCTCGAACTGCCCCGGCTTCCGGTCGTGGAGTTCACGGGCTACGAGCCGCGGCCGGACGATCCGAAGCTGCCGGTGCTCGACCTCCTCTCGGGCCGCAAGTGGGCGCCGATCCTGCGGTACGCCGCGGGGCGCCCGTTCGCCTGGGTGGACGATGTGATGCCCGAGCGGCTGGTGACCCGGTCCCGACTGCGGCGCGACCGGCTGCTGCTGCCGGTCGACCCCGCGCACGGGCTGCGCCGGGAGCACGTCGACCGGCTGCTGCGGCGCCCGCCCCGGGCGCGCCGCCTGCGGCGCCCGCGGCCGCACCGGAGGCCGACGACTGACGGCCCGTCAGTATTGAATGTTCCCGGCGGCGGGGCTACGGTGCGCAGCCCCGCCGCCGGACACCCGGAAGGGACATGACCCCATGGCCGAGGTCAGCGCTCAGTTACGCATCGAGGCACCTGTCGAGAAGGTGTGGGCCCAGCTCACGGACTTCTCCACGTACGGCGACTGGAACGTCACCCACACCGGCTTCCCCCAGGGCGCCCCCGCCTCGCTGGAGGCCGCGGCGACGTATCAGGAGAACATGCGGCTGATGGGCTTCCCCGCCGAAGTGACGTGGACCGTCGAGGAGTACGCACCCGGGCGGGTGCTCGCCACCCGGGGCAAGGGCCCGATGGGCGTGAACCTCGGCATGCGCTACGCGCTGGCGCCGGACGGGGACGCGACGACGGTCCGCGTCGACGGCGACTTCACGGGGGCGGCGGTGTCCCTGATGGCCGGAAAGCTCAAGGACTCGGCGACCGCGGCGCTGAACGAGTCACTGCGCAAGCTCGCCGCGCTGGTGGCGTAGCCCGCCACCCCCTTTTCAGCCCTCGTCGCTCTCTTCGTCGTCCTGCTCGGCGAGGATCAGATACAGCCGCTTGCGCGACTCGTTGATGACGGACAGCGCCTTCTGCCGCTGCCCGGGACTGCCCGTCTTCCAGACCTGCGCGAACGCCTCCATCAGACCGAATCCGGCCTGCCGGACCTCCTGCATGGCCTCCCAGTCGATGCCGCGCCCGGCCTCTTCCCACGGGGCCTGCGGCCCCGCCTCGGCCTCGGTACGCCCGGCCTCGGTGAGCGCGTACAGCTTCTTGCCGCCGTCGCTCTCGCTGCTGATCATCCCCTCGTCCTCGAGGAGCTGCAGCGTCGGATAGACCGAGCCGGGGCTCGGCTTCCACGCTCCCCCGCTGCGCTCGGCGATCTCCTGGATCATCTCGTAGCCGTGCATCGGGCGGTCCTTGAGAAGGGCCAGGATCGAGGCGCGCACATCGCCGCGCCGCGCCCGGCCGCGGCGCCCGCCGCCATGGCCGCGGCCGCCGAACGGAGGCCCGCCGAAGGGGGATCCGCCGAAGCCGCCGGGCCCGGGGCCGAACGGACCGAAGGCCGCCCGCCGCTCCTCGAAGTCACCCCGGTCGCGCCGGCCGGGTCCGCGGTGCTCATGTCCATGGTGATGCCTCATCGTGACGCTCCTTTCATCGTCGATCCATCACGATGGCTCAACGATATATCGGAACCGATCGGATGGCAATGCCGGAACGAGTCCACCCTTCAGGGATTGGCCATGGTTCGGCGCGCCGGCCGCCGCCTACGGTCGGGCCATGCGGATACGAATCGTCGACGCCTTCACCGACCGCCCCTTCGCGGGCAACCCGGCGGGAGTCGTCCTCCTGGACACCGACGCCTTCCCGGACGACACCTGGCTCCAGGAGGTCGCCGCCGAGGTCAACCTCTCGGAGACCGCCTTCGCCCACCCGCTCCCCCCAGGGGCCGAGGCCGACTGGGCGCTGCGCTGGCTCACCCCGGCCACCGAGGTCGCCATGTGCGGCCACGCCACGCTCGCGACCGCCCATGTGCTGCGTACGACGGGCGCCGCGACCGGCACCGTACGGTTCGCCACGCTGAGCGGGGTGCTGTCCGCGACCGGCGACCCCAGCGGCACGATCACGCTGGACTTCCCGACCGCCCCGCTGACCGAGGTCACGGTCGCGAGCGAGGTGGCCGCCGCGCTCGGCGCCACGGTCGTCTCCGCCCACGACACCGGCCCCCAGGTCGGCGATCTGCTGGTGGAGCTGGCCGACGAGAAGGCCGTACGGGCCCTCGACCCCGACCTCGCGACGCTCGGGCGGCTCGTCAAGCGGGCCGTCATCGCGACCGCGCTCCCCGAGGACCCGGCCCGCGGCCATGACTTCGTCTCGCGCGTCTTCGCACCCGGCGTCGGCATCGACGAGGACCCGGTGACCGGCAGCGCGCACACCGCGCTCGCACCCTTCTGGTCCGCCCGGCTCGGCCGCGAGGAACTGACCGGACTCCAGGCCTCCGCCCGCACCGGGCTGGTCCGCACCACCCTGCGCGGCGACCGTACGCTGCTGGCCGGCCGGGCCGTCACGGTCATCGACGGGGAGCTGCTGGTCTGAACGGCCCGCCGGGGGGTCGGGTCAGGCGGTGGGCAGCCAGCCCACCTTGCCCGCCAGCAGGGCGTAGCCGACGAACGCCACGATGTCGATCAGCGCATGCGCCGCGACCAGCGGCCCGACCCGCCCCCACCTGCGGTAGAGCAGGACGAAGACGACGCCCATCGCCATGTTGCCGAAGAATCCGCCGATCCCCTGGTACAGGTGGTACGAACCGCGCAGCACGGAGCCGGCCAGCAGCGCGGCCATCGGCGTCCAGCCCAACTGCCCGAGCCTGCGCAGCAGATAGCCGACCACGACCACTTCCTCCAGCACGGCGTTCTGCACGGCGGAGACGATGAGCACGGGCAGCTTCCACCACACCTCGGGCAGCGCCTCGGGCACCACCGTCAGATTGGCCCCCGCCGCCCGCGCGCCCAGGTAGAGCAGCAGCCCGGTGCCGCCGATGCCCGCCGCCACCGCGGCGCCCCACCCCAGGTCGGAGCGCGGCCGGGTGCGGTCGAAGCCGATCGCGCGCAGCCCGGCGCCCTCCCGCAGCAGCAGATGGGCCACGAGCGCGACCGGCACCAACGCGGTCGCGATCCCGAACAGCTGCCAGGTGAGGTCCAGCCAGGGGCGGCCGGGCGCCTGGGAGGCGTTGAGGGTGGCCGCCTGATCCTTGAGCCCGCCGGGCTTGGTCACCGAGCC
Source organism: Streptomyces sp. NPDC007983 (assembly GCF_042958345.1). Lineage (NCBI taxonomy): Bacteria > Bacillati > Actinomycetota > Actinomycetes > Kitasatosporales > Streptomycetaceae > Streptomyces > Streptomyces sp. NPDC007983. The sequence continues at coordinate 19,988 of NZ_JBIBJI010000020.1, read as the reverse complement.
GATAAAGCTGATCAGCGCGGACAGGGCGCTCGCGCCGAGCGACAACGCCAGCACGAGCAGCGTCTCGTTGCGCAGCATCCGCCGCGGCAGGTCGCCCTCGGACAGCATCGCCCCACGCGCCTCTGACTGCACTCCTGCCTCCACTTCCGCTCTTCCTACCTCATCGGCGCGCCCGCCCCGCTAAGGTCTCGAAAACACATCCGAGATCGCGCACGAGCAGGCTGGGCCGGGCGCCATCCGTTGGCGCGCCCGTCCCGCCCGACAGCGTCATCTTCCAGGAGAGACAGATCGCCATGGGACGCCACAGCCAGCCCGACGAATCCGACGGTCCCGACTACTCCGGCATCTTCGATGCCATGGACCGCGCCGATCACACCGATCCCGCGGATCACACCGGACGCGTCGATCACTCCGCACCGGACAATACGGGGTCCAGACCCGGCGCGTCCTCCCGACGCCGGACCGTGGCGATCTCCACAGCGCTGGTACTGGCCGTCGCGACCGGCGCCGTGGTGGTCTTACGCGGCGGACTGCTGCCGTCCGCCGGGTCCTGCCGCAGCAACGCGGTGCGGCTCTCCGTGGCCGCGTCCCCCGACATCGCCCCGGCGCTGCGCACCGTGGCCGACCACGCCCGGAAGGCGGACATCCGGTCCGATGGCCGCTGTCTGGACGTGAAGGTCGCCAGTCGCCCGGCGTACGAGGTCGCGAACGCGCTCGGCGACACGGGCCGCTCCCCGGGGTTCCAGGTATGGGTGCCGGACTCCAGCGTCTGGGTCGAACGGGCGGCCACCTCCCCGGTCAGCGCCGCGCCACTCGACACGCTCGGCGGGGTCGCCTCCTCGCCGGTCACGGTCGCCGCCACGTCCACGGCGGCCGGCCGGCTGGGCTGGCCGGAGAAGACGTACGACTGGGCGCGACTGGCCGAGGCCGGAAGCGGCGGCGACGGCCCGCGGCTGAGCACCGCCGACCCGGCGCGCAGCGCCACCGGGCTGCTCGCCCTCGCCCGGATCAACGGGTCCATCGCCAAGGCGGGCGCGGGCGGCGGAAAGGCCGCGGCCGATACGCGCGCCGCGGCCAACGCCAAGCTGCTGTCCCAGCGGGCCACCTCGACCGACGCCGCCCTGCTGAAGTCACTGCCCCGGCGCGACCAGGCGGTGGTCCTGTCCGAGCAGGCCGCCTTCGCCCACAACGCGAAGGCCGACGACGCGTCCCGCCTGGGCCTGTTCTACCCGAAGGACGGCACGGCCGAGCTGGACTACCCGTATACGGTGCTCAACGACCGCGAGCTGACCACCGTGCGGGCGCGGGCCGCCACCCGCTTCATGACGCTGCTCACCGACGCCCGCGGCCGCGCCGCCCTGCGCAAGGACGGCTTCCGGACGCCGGACGGCAAGGTCAGCGAGGACGTGGCGCAGGCCGCGGGCGGCCGCACCCCCCAGCCGTACACGGTCACGCCCTCCCCCGGGCCATCCGCCCGGGAGGTGGAAGCGGCCCTGGGCATGTGGACCATCACCGTGCAGAGCGCCCGGCTGAACACGGTCGTGGACGCCTCGGCGTCGATGAACGACCCGGTGCCGGGCCGTCCCGGTCAGAGCCGGATGGACGTCACCAAGGCATCGCTGCGGCAGGCCCTTTCGCGCTTCACCACGAGGGACGAGATCGGGCTGTGGGAGTTCTCGACCGAGCTGGACGGCGACCGCGACTACCGGGAACTGGTCGCGGCCCGGCAGCTCGGGGCGCGCACCCCGGACGGAACCGGCCAGCGGGAGGTGCTGGCAGCCGCCTTCGACGCGCTGAAACCGCTCCCCGAGGGCTCGACCGGGCTGTACGACACCACGCTGGCCGCCTACCAACACGCCCAGGACACCTTCGTACGGGGCAAGTTCAACGCGGTGGTGCTCCTCACCGACGGCGCCAACCAGGATCCGGGCAGCATCTCGCGCTCCGCGCTGGTGAAGGAGCTGAAGGGGCTGGTCGACCCGGACCGCCCGGTGCCGCTCATCGCCATCGCGGTCGGCCCGGACGCCGACCAGGCCGCGTGCCGCGAGATCGCCCGGGCGACCGGCGGATCGGCGCAGCGGGTGAACGACCCCGCGCAGATCAACACGGCCATGCTCAAGGCCATCGTCGCCGCGGGCGAGGCCGGAGCGCCCGACTTCTAGCCCTTCAAGCCGAGAGGTCGGCGGGCCAGGTGTGGACCGGGGCATCGGTGCGCATCAGGGCGCAGTAGCGGCGGGTCATGGCGGCGAGCGCCGCGTCCCGGCCCAGCCCGCTGTCCCGCGCCCGGTGGTAGGTCGCGGCCTGCCAGGACGCGCCGTTGACGCGCAGGGCGCAGCGCTGCTCGATCACCCCGAGGTAGCGGTCGCGGTCGGCGGGCTCGACGCCCCAGGCGTCCAGTCCGGCGGCGGCCAGCGGCAGCAGCTCCTCGCGGACCAGCCGCACGGCGGGGGTGCGCGCCAGGGACGAGGAGCGGCCGGGCTTCGGCCACTGCAGGACCGTGTCGATGCCGTGGCGGCACGCGGCGTCGAAGTTGGCCGCGGCGGCGCTGAACGGCAGCCGGGTCCACACCGGGCGTGGCTCCTCGGCGAGCGCCCTGACCAGCCCGTAGTAGAAGGCGGCGTTGGCGATGACATCGGTGACGGTGGGCCCCGCGGGCAGCACCCGGTTCTCCACGCGCAGATGCGGCACGCCGTCCACGACTTGGTAGACGGGCCGGTTCCAGCGGTAGATCGTGCCGTTGTGCAGCACCAGCTCCTGCAGCTCGGGCACACCGCCCTCGTCCAGGATCCGCAGCGGCTCCTCGTCGGCGCCGGTGGACAGCAGCGGGGGAAAGTAGCGCAGGTTCTCCTCGAAGAGCTGATACGCGTCGGTGATCCAGCGCTCGCCGAACCAGGTGCGCGGCCGCACCCCCTGCGTCGCGTATTCCGGTGCGCGCACATCGGTGGCCTGCAGGAACAGCGGCGGGCGCGACTCGCGCCACACCTCGCGGCCGAAGACGAAGGGGGAGTTGGCGCCGATGGCGATCTGCACGGCGGCCACGGCCTGCGCGGCGTTCCACACGGCGGCGAAGCGCCCGGGGGTGACCTGGAGATGCAGCTGGACGGAGGTGCAGGCGGCCTCGGGGGCGATGGTGGCGCTGGCGTAGCTGATGCGCTCCCGGCCCTCGATATCGATGAGGAAATCCTCGCCGCGGGCGGCCAGCATCTGTTCGTTGAGAAGTTTGTAACGGTCGTCGTAGGACAGGTTGGCCGATCCGAGATCCCGGGTGGCGAGCGTCGGCAGAATTCCGATCATCACGATCTCGGAGGACACCTCACGCGCCTTGCGGTCGGCATATGACAACCCCGTCCGCAGCTCTTCCGAGAGCTGGTCCAGAACCCTCCCGTGCAAACGGTGCGGCACGATGTTTACTTCAAGGTTGCACTGTCCGAGTTCGGTCTGGAAATCGTGACTCGCGATGCGCTCCAGAACCTCTGTGTTCATCATCCTCGGCAGCCCGTCGGCGCCTGCGAGATTCAGCTCGATCTCCAGGCCCATGAGATTCTTCGGGCGGTCGAATCGCTTGTCGGCCAGGAGCCGGGACAGCGCGTCGAGGCCCTGCCGCAAGCGTCCGCGCTGCCGCTGCCGACCCGACGGGTCGAACTCACCGGCTACGACCTTCTCCCCCATCGGAGCTACCTCCTCGAGTGGATCATCGGTGCCCGCACCGCGCACACCACGCTCGATGATGCCCGCCAATGTGATCGATAACGCCCCGCGCGGCCCGTCCAGCCGCTAGGCTCTCAACAGTGGCGCATTACTCCATGAAAATGGATCGGCGGGATCCAGCCTACCGCGGCGGGCGTAAACCGCCAGGTCATATCCGTGCATCCAGCACCGAATCGGGGGAAATCCCCGCGCCCGCGCGGACCTGAAATCACCTTGTGCGCAATATCGGGGACAGCTAGCCGAAACACACCCGGAACATGGTTCGTATAAACTCCCTTTACGAGGCAGAGAGATAACGCCCGGACAGTCCGTCCCGGCCCCCTCTGACCCGCGTTCCGAGCTACGTACACCGACAGCGCGCGCCCCTACCCCGGCCCGCTATCGCTCCACCGTGTCTCCGAAGTGAGAGGCGACCCACCATGCCGCTGCTTGTGCCCCCGGCCCCGGCGCCCGCCCTGCGCAGCGTCCTCACGGCCCTTGGTTCCCCCACCGCCGTCCATGAGGTCCGTACCCCGGCACTCAGCTCCCTGTCCGGCCCCTTCGAACCCGAACTCCCGCTTCCCGTCCACCTCTTGGACGACATCACCACCCCCGCCGGCCCGCCCCGGGTCAGACTGACCGGCTGGCGCTTCATGCTCCGCGACGGCGACCGCACGGTGGCCGCCGCCGAGGCCATGCTCACCGCCGACGGCTGGGCCTTCTCGCACTTCTCCGAGGGGCCGTACGTGGCCTCGGCCGAACTCGCCCTGCGCCAGGCCGAGTCGCTGCCCACCGCGTACCAGCCGAGGCTGCTGTCCATCCCCGAGCTGTACATGGTCGCGCTGTGGCTGCACGGCGACCCCACGGCGGACGCCGCCGAGGGCGGACTCGGCGCCGGGGACCTGCTGGTGCCGCTTGCCCCGGCACCGCCCGGCATCGCGGCCCACCACCCGCACCCCGCGGCCGATCTGCTGCCCGTCCTCACCCATCGGCTGACCGCCGCCCCACTGCTGGGCTCCCCGGCCTGACCTGCCCCTTCCGCGCCGGACCGAGCGCCCCGCGGCCCACCGGGCCACGGGGCGCCGCGCTGCGAGCGGGTAACAGTCCCGCCACGGTGAACCGTCCGGTCGGGTGATGCGTCATTATCTAGCAAGACCGGTGCCGCGAAATCCCTGCGGAATCCGTGCCGCGGGGCAACACTGGGAGCATCCGACCGACACCAACGGGGGGCGGCCGACATGAACGCCGCAGCGAGCAGCAGGACATACACCTCACCGCAGCGAAAGAACCTCGCCATGTGCCAGCATCAACCACCGTGCCCGTCAGCCGACTCCGCCGACCGGGAGGCCGCCCATCTCGTGGCGCACCACCCGGAGCAGGGCTGGAGCCTGCTGTGCAACGGTGTCCTGCTTTTCGAGGACACCGGTGAGCTGCTGCCGGACGGGCGCGTCATCGCCCCGTGCCGGCCGCTCGCCACCGAGCACGTCGTGACCGCCGCCTAGGCCGACCACCCAGGCGACGTTGGCATCACCAGGGGCCGGCCCGGTGCGCTTGCGCCGAACCGGCCCCGTCGTTGTGTCCGGGATCCGTCCCCGTCAGTTCTCGTACGAGTCCATCGGCGGGCACGAGCAGACCAGGTTGCGGTCCCCGAACGCCCCGTCGACCCGCCGCACCGGCGGCCAGTACTTGTCGGCGGCCGAGACCCCGGCCGGGAAGGCCGCCTCGTCCCTGCTGTACGGGTGGTCCCACGCCCCGCTCAGCGTGGCGGCCGTGTGCGGCGCGTTCCGCAGCGGGTTGTCCTCCTTGGGCCACTCCCCCGAGCCGACCTTGTCGATCTCCGCCCGGATCGCGATCATCGCCTCGCAGAACCGGTCCAGCTCCGCCAGGTCCTCGCTCTCCGTCGGCTCGATCATCAGCGTCCCGGCGACCGGGAACGACATCGTCGGCGCGTGGAAACCGTAGTCGATCAGGCGCTTGGCGACATCGTCGACCGTGACCCCGGTGGCCTTGGTGAGCGGCCGCAGATCCACCACGCACTCGTGCGCCACCAGCCCGCCGGGCCCGGTGTAGAGCACCTGGTAGTGCGGCTCCAGCCGCTTGGCGATGTAGTTGGCGCCGAGCACCGCGGCCTGGGTCGCGTGGCGCAGCCCCTCGGCGCCCATCAGCCGGATGTACGCCCAGGAGATCGGCAGGATGCCCGCCGAGCCCCACGGCGCGGCCGAGACCGGGCCGACGCCGGTGGCCGGGCCCGCGGCGGGCTGCAGCGGGTGGTTGGGCAGGTACGGCGCGAGGTGCGCGCGCACCGCGACCGGGCCGACGCCCGGACCACCGCCGCCGTGCGGGATGCAGAACGTCTTGTGCAGGTTCAGATGGGAGACGTCGCCGCCGAACCGGCCGGGCTCGGCCAGTCCCACCAGCGCGTTGAGGTTGGCGCCGTCCACGTACACCTGGCCGCCCGCGTCGTGCACGGCCGCGCAGATCTCGGTGATGTGCTCCTCGAACACGCCGTGGGTGGACGGGTAGGTGACCATGAGGACGGCCAGCCGGTCCCCGTACTGCTCGATCTTGGCGCGCAGATCGGCGGCGTCCACCTCGCCGTCCTCGCCGGTCTTGACGACGACGACCTTCATGCCCGCCATGACGGCGCTGGCCGCGTTGGTACCGTGCGCGGAGGACGGGATCAGGCACACCGTGCGCTGGGGCTCGCCGTTCGCCCGGTGGTACGCCCGCACGGCCAGCAGCCCGGACAGCTCGCCCTGCGATCCGGCGTTCGGCTGGAGGGAGACCTTGTCGTAGCCGGTGACGCCGGCCAGCCGCTCCTCCAGCTCGCGGATCAGCGTCAGATAGCCGTGGGCCTGCTCGACCGGCGCGAAGGGGTGCAGCGCGCCGAACTCCGGCCAGGTGACCGGCTCCATCTCGGTGGTGGCGTTGAGCTTCATGGTGCAGGAGCCGAGCGGGATCATGCCCCGGTCCAGGGCGTAGTCCCGGTCGGCCAGCCGTCGCAGGTAGCGCAGCATCGCGGTCTCGGAGCGGTACTGGTGGAAGACCGGATGGGTCAGATACGCGTCCGAGCGCAGCAGCTCCGCGGGCAGCGCGTCGGCCGCCGCCGCGTCCAGCTCGTCGATGCCGGGAATGCCGGGAGCGCTGTCCCCGTCCCCGCCGTCGACGCCGAAGGCGGACCATACGGCGGCCAGCTGGGCGCGCCCGGTGGTCTCGTCGCACGCGATGCCCACGTGGTCGGCGTCGGTCAGCCGCAGGTTGACCCCGGCCTCGCGGGCGGCGGCGACGACGTCGGCGGCCTTGCCGGGGACGCGCGCGGTGAGGGTGTCGAAGAAGGCGCCGTGCACCACCTCGACGCCGCCCGCCCGCAGCCCCTCGGCGAGGACGGTGGCGTAGCGGTGGGTGCGGCGGGCGATGCCCGCGAGCCCGTCCGGGCCGTGGTAGACCGCGTACATTCCGGCCATCACCGCGAGCAGGACCTGCGCGGTGCAGATGTTGCTGGTGGCCTTCTCGCGGCGGATGTGCTGCTCCCGGGTCTGCAGCGCCAGCCGGTACGCCTTGTCGCCGTCGGCGTCCACCGACACCCCGACGAGCCGGCCGGGCAGGCTGCGGGCGTGGGCGGCGCGCACGGCCATGAACCCGGCGTGCGGGCCGCCGAAGCCCATGGGCACGCCGAACCGCTGGGTGCTGCCGACCGCGATGTCCGCGCCCAGTTCGCCGGGGGAGGTCAGCAGGGTGAGCGCCAGCAGGTCGGCGGCGACGGTGACGATCGCCCCCAGCTCATGGGCCCGCTCGATGACCGGGCGCGGATCGCGGACCGCGCCGGAGGCACCCGGGTACTGGAGCAGCACGCCGAAGACGCCGCGCTCGGCGATCTCGTCCGGGATGCCGTCGGTCAGGTCGGCGACCACGACCTCGACGCCGGTCGGCTCGGCGCGGGTCTCGATGACCGCGATGATCTGCGGCAGGCAGTCGGCGTCGATGAGGAAGACGCCCTCCTTGACCTTGCCGACGCGGCGCGACAGCGCCATGGCCTCGGCGGCGGCCGTGGCCTCGTCCAGCAGCGAGGAACCGGCGGTGTCCAGGCCGGTCAGGTCGGCGACGACGGTCTGGAAGTTGAGCAGCGCCTCCAGCCGGCCCTGGGAGATCTCCGGCTGGTACGGGGTGTAGGCGGTGTACCAGGCGGGGTTCTCGAGGACGTTGCGCAGGATCACCGGCGGGGTGAAGGTGCCGTAGTAGCCGAGCCCGATCATGGACGGCAGCACCTGGTTGCGGTCGGCGAGGCCGCGCAGCTCGGCGAGGACCTCCGCCTCGCTGCGGGCCGGCGGCAGCCGCAGCGCCTCGGCGCTCTTGATGACCTCGGGTACGGCGGCGGCGGTCAGCTCGTCGAGGGAGCCGAAGCCGACCTGGGCGAGCATCTTGGCCTGCGCTCCGGCGTCGGGGCCGATATGGCGCTGCTCGAATGGAGTACCGCGCTCCAGTTCGGCGAGCGAGATGCGGTGAGTGGTCATCTGCGGGGGCCTCCTGGTCTGGTACGACCGGCGAGGGGCACCGCGGTGCGGGTGCCCGGACGGCCTCCCCCTCTGTCATCTCAACCTGAGAGCTTCACCGGTCCAGCGGCGCTCGACCGGCTTTCACCGTCGGTGAGGAGGGGTTCCGGAGCTGTGCTCCCCGTGGCCCACCCTGCTTTCCAGAGTGACCTCGCCCGCACGGTACGTGTGCCTGAGAGATTCCGGGGAGGATTTGCTCCTTCGGCGCCTCCGACACGATCGTCGGAGGACTCTCCCGCACGGGGTCTGCAGCCACAGCCAGCGTACCAGCGCGTCTGCCGAGGGGGGTTGGGCCAGGGGGTGCTCGAGTGGCCGCGTGCGGTGATGTGGCTTTTGGTAGGTATCACTGGACCATCGCCACCGTGACCATCGCCACCTGTGGGAGAGAGCGTGCAGACGGACATCGACCCGCGGACCCTGATCGGCCGCAAGGCATTCGACCGCGAGGGCGCCAAGATCGGCACCGTGGACGAGGTCTACCTCGACGACGCGACGGGCGAGCCCGAGTGGGCGGCGGTACGCACCGGCCTGTTCAGCCGGGACGTCTTCGTGCCGCTCGAACCGAGCGAGGTCGTCGGCGACTCGCTGCGGGTGCCGTACGACCGGGCGCTGATCAAGGACGCCCCGGACCTGGGGGTCGGCCGCCATCTCTCCCCGGAGCAGGAACTGCAGCTGTACCACCACTACGGGCTGGACGTCACCGGCTGACCCCTCCCCCGGCCTTCGCCCGGCGCGGGCGCCCCGGCCGGGCCGTCGGCGCCCTCGGGGGACCGCACCAGCGGCAGCGGCTCGCCCGGCTCGAGCTCCGGGTCGTTCACGGCGAACGTCCGCACCCGGCCGGGCCCCGACCAGGGCACCTCGAACCGTATGGTCACCCGGCCCACCCCACTGCCCTGCACCCAGCCCGCCCCGAACTCGGTGTGCCGCACATCGAGCCCCGGCAGCCAGACCCGCGGCCTCCCGGCGCCCTCAGCGGCCTCTGGGACGCCCGGACTCTCCGGCTCCGGCGTCCGGGTGCCCCAGCCCCCCTCCGGCTCCTCCAGGGCCTCGTGGGCGGCCTCGGCGGCCTGAGCGGACTGGGCGGCCTGAGCGGCCTGAGCGGCTTGGGCGAACAGATCCTCCTGTGTGTAGTCCGCGAGCCCCGTCACGCCCACCCCCAGCAGCCGCACGCCCGCCGTGGTGTCCACCCCGTCGATCAGCCGCGCCGCGGCCTCCTTGACCACGCCGGGGTCGTCGGTGGGCCCGCGCAGGGTCTCCGAACGGGTCAGCGTCGAGAAGTCGTACCGCCGCACCTTGATCACGACCGTGCGCCCCGAACGGCCCGCCTCGCGCAGCCGCCGCACACAGCGATCGGCCAGCCGCGCCACCTCCAGCTGCACCCGGGTGCGGTCGGTGAGGTCCACGTCGAAGGTGTCCTCCACGGAGACGGACTTGGCGTCCCGCTCGGCGACCACCGGCCGCTCGTCCCGCCCGCCGGCCATCAGGTGCAGCGAAGCGCCATGGGCCCGGCCCAGCAGCCGGATCAGCTCCGCCTCGCCCGCCTCCCGCGTCTCGGCGACGGTGTGGATACCGGCCCGGCGCAGCGCCTCCGCGGTCGCCGGGCCGACGCCCGGCAGGGTGCGCACCGGCATCGGGCCCAGCAGCTCCCGCTCGGTGCCGGGCTCGATGACCGTCAGGCCGTCCGGCTTGGCCTGCTCCGAGGCGATCTTGGCGAGCATCTTGGAACCGGCCAGGCCCACCGAACCGGTCAGCCCGGTCACCGCGCGGATGTCGGCCCGCAGCCGCTCCGCCACGGCCCGCGCCGCCGCCACCCGGGGCTCGGTGCCGCCCGCCTCCAGGTCCACGAACGCCTCGTCCAGGCTCAGCGGCTCCACCAGCGGCGACAGCGCCCGCAGCAGCCCCATGACCTGGTCGCTGACCTGCCGGTAGAGGGAGAAGCGGGGGGTGAGGTAGGCCGCGTTCGGACAGAGCCTGCGGGCCTGCGCCATCGCCATGGCCGAGTGCACCCCGAACACCCGGGCCTCGTACGACGCGGTGGCCACCACCCCGCGCGGCCCGAGGCCCCCCACGATCACCGGCTTTCCGCGCAGGCTGGGCTTGGCCGCCTGCTCCGCCGAAGCGTAGAAGGCGTCCATGTCCAGATGCAGAATCGTCGGCGCACCCCTCACATCTCCGATGCTGCCGCACACCACTGACAATCGGCGCCGGCAGGGAGGGGAAACCGCCCGGAGGGAGCGCTCTCAGCCCGCCCGGTTCCGGCGCCGGGCGAGTTCGTCGGCGGGGTTGTGGCCCACCAGCGTCTCGCCGGTGTCCACCCGCTCCCCGTGCAGCTGGGACAGGGCGCTCTCCACATCCCGCCACACCACGCCCACCGCGATCCCGAAGACGCCCTGGCCGCCCTGGAGGAGGTCCACGACCTCGTCCGGCGAGGTGCACTCGTACACCGTCGCGCCGTCGCTCATCAGCGTCATCTGGGCCAGATCGTCCAGGCCCCGGGTGCGCAGATGCGATACCGCGGCCCGGATGTTCTGCAGGGACACACCGGTGTCCAGCAGCCGCTTGACGATCTTGAGGACCACCACGTCCCGGAAGCTGTACAGCCGCTGGCTGCCCGACCCGTACGCGGGTCGCACGCTCGGCTCCACCAGGCCGGTGCGCGCCCAGTAGTCCAGCTGGCGGTAGGTGATGCCCGCGGCGGCGCACGCCGTGGGTCCGCGGTAGCCGACCGTCTCCGTACCCCCCGCGGCGGGCTCACGTGGTGCCGTGGGCTGTGCCGCGACCCGGGCCTTCAGTGCCGGATCGGCCGGTGCGCTCCCGTGGAGCGCATACGGACCGCCTGCTGCCGTGCCGTCGCCGGTGCTTCTCACGCCGACCTCCGTCCTCGACCTGCCTTCTCGAAGGTAGGCAGTCACCCGGGGTGCGTCAACGATCGCCACACTCGGCACGCCGAGTGATAATCACCCTGAGAGTGGTTTCCCGTGTCCCTCGTCCGGGAAAGGCTACTCGAATGCGCTAGCGAGGACCGGCAGAACGCTTCACTGGCTGCTGCTTCCGAAGTCTTCGGGCGAGATCTGGTCGAGGAACTCGCGGAACTTCTCCACCTCGTCCTCCTGCTCGTCCGGGATGGCGATACCGGCGTCGTCCAGCACGCCGTCGCTGCCGTAGATCGGCGTCCCGGTGCGCAGCGCGAGCGCTATGGCGTCGGACGGCCGCGCGCTGACCTCCACACCGCTGGCGAAGACCAGCTCGGCGTAGAAGACCCCCTCCCGCAGATCCGTGATCCGGACCTCCGTGAGCGTCTGGCCGACCGCTTCGAGTACGTCTTTGAATAGGTCGTGGGTCAGCGGGCGTGCCGGAGCCATGCCCTGCTGTGCGAAGGCGATCGCGGTCGCCTCCCCTGGTCCGATCCAGATGGGGAGGTAGCGGTCGCCTCCCACTTCACGCAGGAGCACGATCGGTTGGTTGGAGGGCATTTCCACCCGGACACCCACGACGTCGAGCTCGTTCACACAGCAACCCTAGGACGTGCCCGGCCGGTTTGGATAGTCGGGGCCGGATCGGTCAGTGTGCGGCGGCCCGCAGAGCCGACTGCACCAGGGCCGCGTGCAGCCGGACGGAGAGCGTCGCCAGCTCGCGCGCGCTGGCCTCCGCATGCGCTCTGGTCTGCGGGTTTCGATGCAGCCGCAGCGGTGCGACCACCTGCTCGACCAGCCCGGCCTCGCGCTCCGCGGCCGCTTTCATGATCCGCAAATGACGTGACTCGAGACCGAAGCGGCCCAGCTCGGCGAGCAGCCGGGCGACCGTCACCGCCTCGACGTCATAGCCGCCGTCCTCGCCGTGGGCGATCAGCCCGTACGACTCCCAGTCGGCCAGCTCCGCCTCGCTGACCTGGGCGGATGCCAGCAGCTCGGCCCGGCCCACCCGGGCCACGGTCGGGCTTTCCGGAATGTCCCGGGCTCCTGGCTCCAGCAGCTCATGCGGCCGCGCCCCCTGCGAAACGGCAGGAAGCTGCGGCCGCTCACCTCGCTCCAGGGCATCCAGGTGCTCCCGGATGACCTTGAGTGGCAGGTAGTGGTCACGCTGCATGCGGAGGATGAGAGCGAGCCGCTCCACATCCTCCTGACTGAACTTGCGGTAGCCCGACGGCGTGCGCCGCGGCTCCACCAGCCCTTCGGCCTCCAAGAAGCGGATCTTGGAGATGGTGACTTCGGGGAACTCGTCCCGCAGCAGATTCAGGACGGCGCCGATGCTCATGGACCGGCCGCCCGCGGGGGCGGTGCCGGTACCGGCACCGCCCGACGGTGTCTGAAGCATGGACGGACCTCCCCTGACGGGTCAGATGCCGACGCCCCGCTGGCTCGGGTAGAAGACCAGCCGGTACTTACCGATCTGCACCTCGTCGCCGCTGGTCACGACCACCGGCGCATCGATCTGCTCCCGGTTGACGTACGTCCCGTTGAGGCTGCCGACATCGGCGACGGTGAAGCTGCCGTCCTGGCCGCGCCGGAACTCCACATGGCGGCGGGAGACCGTCACATCATCCAGGAAGATGTCGCTCTGGGGGTGGCGGCCGGCCGTGGTCAGATCGCTGTCCAGCAGGAAGCGACTGCCCGAGTTCGGCCCGCGGCGGACCACCAGCAGCGCGGAACCCAGCGGCAGCGCCTCCACGGCGGCCTGGGCCTCCGGGCTGAGCGACGGCAGCGGGTTCTGCCCGGTCACCTCGGAGTCGTACGCCTCGATGCCGGAGATGGAGATCGTCGACGTGGTCTCGGAGGCACGCTCCGAGGGCGCCTGGCCCCGCAGCGGCGCGCCGCAGTTGGAGCAGAACCGGCTGTCCTCCGCGTTCCGATGCCCGCACCTCGTACAAACAGGCAATCCGGGACCTCCACCACTCCGCGAGGCCGATGAGTCCTCGAAACCTATGCGCCCGGCCGCCGAGGGGTCAACAGAAGACGCGCCCTGGCCGCCCGAAATGTCACCGCCCTGGCCGCCGACCTGATCCCGGAACAGCGGCCGCTCCTCGCTCCCCCCTCCGCTCTCGTCCGCAGCACGCCCCGCGCGGTGGCGAGCGGTGCCGCTGCCGCCGTCCTGGCGTGCACTCTTCCCGAACAACTTCCCGAACAACTTCACGGGCGATTCCCCTTGACTGAAACAGACCCGCCCGTGGGGCAGGACAAACCCTCGATGCACACACCAGCAGACGGTCCGGACATCCTCACAACGTCCGTGACCACCAGACAGTTTCCATCACGCGCGACTCTTCTGGTGCGTCGACCCCCCGCATCCACATGGTCTCCCCGAGAGACCCTCATATCGAACCGCCTCACCGTGATGACGACCGAGCGTAGTCAGGGCTCTTCCCCGACCGCAAGGCATCCACAACGATCTTCTTCTCCCGCCGGACGGACACGGTGGCCTGCTCCTTCTCCAGACTCTGCACCACTCCGCCCGGAATGTTCAGCGCCGGCTCCAGATCCTCGGGCTTGCCGATCACCTTCACGACGTACGGCTGCGTCACTTTCCGTCCATCGATCGCCACGGAGCCGCCGACGTCCGAGAAGTAGGAGTTGGCCACCACCCGCACGGAGCCGATCTGGATCGCCTCGGCGCCCGCCGCCCGCAGCTCCTGCACCGTGTCGAGCAGCATGTCGGCCTCCACGGAGCCCTGGGCGTCGTGGATGGTGATCGTGATCCCCGGCCCCTGCGCGGCGACCGTGCCCGCGAGCACGCCCAGCTGCTGCTCCTTCTGGAGCGTCTGCTTCCGGGCCTCCTCCGCCTGGTCCGAGCTGTTCTCCAGCTCGGTGCGCTGATTGTCCAGACGGCGCTTCTCGTCCTGCAGCCGCTGGGTGCGCGAGTCCAGCTCGTCCAGGATCCGCACCAGGTCCTCCTGGCGGGCCCCGCGCAGCACGCTGTTCTCGTTGGTCGAACGCACCTGGATGGCCAGGCCGAGACCCAGCCCGAACAGCAGCACGGCGACGATCAGCTGCGCCCGGGTCACCCGGGGCGGCCATACGCCCTTCAGCAGGCGCTGCCGGCCGGTCAGCGCCTCCTCCTCCGCGCCCTCGGGCTTCCCACCGGGCGCGGACCCGGCGCGCTGCCCCGGTCCGTTCCCCGGCCCGCCGCCGCTGCCCGCGCCATCGGACGGGCGCCGCCCGTTCGGCACCGGGGCCGGAGGGCGGCCGGTGGCGGCCGGGCCCCGGGGCGGGGCGCCCTCGGGGGCCGCACCGCCGGGCGGGGCGCTCTGCGGCAGCGGGGCCCTCAGGGCGGGGCGGGCGGGGCCCTTGGGGCCGCCCGCCCCGGGTGGTGTCGCCTGGGGCGCCGGGGGCTTCTGCGGGGCGGCCTTGCGCTTCTCCGCCGCCCCGGGCTGCTCGGGCCTCCCGGTCGCGGCGCGCTTCTCCGGCGGCTTGGGCAGCGACGGCCGCGGCGGGACCGCCCGCTGCTCCGGCCCGCCCTGCGCGCGCGGCTTCCCGGGCGGCGCGGAGGCGGCGGGCCGCTCGGCGGTACGGGGCCGCTCGGGTGCGCCGGGCCGCTGGGGTGCGCTCTGCTGCCGCGGCTTCGCGGGCTGCTCGGGCCGCTCGGGCGCGGCGGGCGGCTCGGCGTCGCGCTTCTCCGCCGTGGCCCCCTTCTCGGGCGACTCGGCCGACCGGGGCTTCTCGGGCTGCTCAGGCCGCTGGGGCGGTTCGGGCTGGTCGGCCTTCCCGGCTGGTTCGGCTCGCTCGGCCCGCTCCGGGCGCTCCGGGCGCTCCGGCTCGCGCGGTGCCTCGGACTGCTCGGGCGTTCCCGTCCGCTCGGCCTGCTCGGCCTGTGCGGCCTGCTCGGCCTGTGCGGGCTGCTCGGCCTGTGCGGGCTGCTCGGAGTTCTGGGGCTTCTTCTCGGGGGTGTCGTCGGTCGTCATCGGCCTCACGCCCTGAACACATGCCGACGGATCGCGGCAGCGTTGGAGAAGATGCGGATGCCGAGGACGACCACGACCCCGGTGGACAGCTGGGCGCCGACGCCGAGCTTGTCACCGAGGAAGACGATCAGTGCGGCCACCACCACATTGGACAGGAACGATACGACGAAGACCTTGTCGTCGAAGATCCCGTCCAGCATCGCCCGGAAGCCGCCGAACACGGCGTCGAGTGCGGCGACGACGGCGATCGGCAGATAGGGCTCGACCACCGTCGGCACCACGGGTCGGACCACCAGTCCGACCACGACTCCCACGATCAGGCCCAATACGGCGATCACGATGTGCCCTTCCCTTTTTCGGTGCCACCCTTGCCGGCGCCGCCGGCTATCGGTTCTGCGCTACGTACGATCAGGCTCGGCGCGGCCGGCAGCCGAACCGTGTCCTGGGCGGAAATGCTCGTGCGGATGTCGTAGTTCTCCTGCAGCACGTGCAGGTACTGGCCATCGGCACTGTCCTGGAAAGCGGTGCTCAGCCGCTGCCCGTCCCCCACCGCGAGCACCGTGTACGGCGGCGCCAGCGGCTTGTTGTCGACCAGTATGGCGTCTCCCGCGGCCCTGATCGCCGACAGCGCCGTCAGCCGCTGTCCGTTGATCGCGACGGCCTCGGCGCCCGACTCCCACAGGCCGTTGACGACGCGCTGCATGTCGTGGTCGCGCACCCGCCCCGTATCGGAGAAGTCGTTGCTCTCCCTGGGGCCCCCGCCGCTCCCCGACGCGGACTGCTTGGCGTCGTCGACCACCAGCTTGACGCCGGGGCCGGACACCTGGGTCGCCCCCGAGAGCAGCGCCACCAGGTCGCCCTTGGCTCCCCCGTGCTTCTGCAGCGCCTGCCGCTGCTTCTCCCCCACCTCGCCGCGGAGCGTGTCCACGCTCTTGGCGAGCCGGTCCGCCTTCGCGTTCCCCGACTCGATGCGGTCGATGAGTTCTCCCCGCTCCTTGGCCAGCGTCGGCGCCGATATCCGGGCCTCGGCGGCCCCGATGGTGACCACGACCGCCACCATCACCAGGCCGAGGGCCACGGTCAGCCGCCCGCGGAGGGTGCGCGGCAGTCGGGACCGGCCGGTCTCGCCGCGCCGCGCGGCCGCCTCGGCGTAGCCGTCGTCGAGGCTGTGGTCCATCACGTTGGTCAGCAGCGACATCGACGCGTCGAGGCGCGGCCGCGGGCTCGACGTTGTTGTGCTCCGAACGGGGGGCTGCTGCGACATGCCGCACATCGTCGCACGTCGGGGGCGCCGTCTCCCAATGGCCCCACCGGCGTGCCGGATCCGGGGCCGGGAGACGGCTCCCCAACGTGTTCAAACGGGTTCAAGAGCCCATGGAAGATCCCGGATCAGCGGCCCGCGCTGTCCACGACACCGGCCCACTCGTCGAGCAGCGCCTGCGCGGACGCGTCGTCCGGACCCTCCGCCCACAGATGGGTGACGGCCTCGGCCGGGTCGGGCAGCACCATCACCCAGCGGCCGTCGGCCTCCACCACCCGGACCCCGTCGGTGGTGTCCACGGACCGGTCGCCGGCGGCCTCCACCACATGCCGCATGACCAGGCCCTTGACCGCCCAGGGGGTGGCCAGATCGCGCCGCTGCACATGGGCCCGCGGAATCCGCGCGTCGATCTGGCTGAGCGTGAGCTGGGTGCGCGCCACCAGTCCGATGAGCCTGACGAAGGCGGCCGTACCGTCGAAGACGCTGCTGAACTCGGGAATGATGAAGCCGCCGCGGCCGTCGCCGCCGAAGATCGTCGTCTCCGATCGGGCGACCCGGGTCAGATCGTCCGCCGCGGTCGTCGTCCACTCCACCTGGGTGCCGTGGTACGCCGCGACCTGCTCGGCGATACGGGTGGTGGTCACCGGCAGCGCCACCCGCCCGCTGCGCCGCTCCGCGGCCACCAGGTCCAGCATCACCAGCAGGGCCCGGTCGTCCTCCACGATGCGGCCGCGCTCGTCCACGAGGGAGAACCGCTCGCCGACGGGGTCGAAGCGGACACCGAAGGCCGCGCGGGCCGAGGCGACGATCTCCCCGAGCCGGGCGAGCCCGGAGCGGCGGCCGTCGGCGGTCTCGGTGGGGCGCGATTCGTTCAGCCCCGGGTTGATCGTCAGCGCGTCCACTCCGAGCCGCCCCAGCAGGCTGGGGAGGACGAGCCCGGCACTGCCGTTCGCGGCGTCCACCACGACCTTGAGACCGGACTCGGCGATGCCGCTGACGTCCGTGGCCCGCAGCAGGGAGCCGGTGTACGAGTCGAAGACGCTCGACGGGAAGCTCAGGTCACCGATCTCCCCGGGGAACGCCCGGCGGTACTCCTGGCGCGCGTAGACCCGGTCCAGCTTGCGCTGGCCACCGGCGGACAGATCGGCGCCGCGCTCGTCGAAGAACATGATGTCCACGGAGTCGGGAACGCCGGGCGAGGTACGGATCATGATGCCGCCGGCGCTGCCCCGGGCCGTCTGCTGGCGGGCCACCGGCAGCGGCACGTTCTCCAGGTCCCGGACGTCGATGGCGCTGGTCTGCAGGGCGGAGATCATGGCCCGCTTCAGGGCGCGGGCGCCTCGGGAGTGGTCGCGCGCCGTGGTGACCGTGGAGCCCTTCTTGAGGGTCGTGGCATACGCACCGGCCAGCCGCACCGCCAGCTCGGGGGTGATCTCCACATTGAGGATCCCGGACACGCCCCGGGCCCCGAAGAGGTGGGCCTGTCCCCGGGACTCCCAGATGACCGAGGTGTTGACGAACGCGCCCGCTTCGATGGTCTTGAACGGATAGACCCGGACGTTCCCCTGGACGATCGATTCCTCGCCGATCAGACATTCGTCGCCGATCACCGCCCCGTCCTCGATGCGGGAGGCGCGCATGATGTCGGTGTTCTTGCCGATCACGCAGCCGCGCAGATTGCTCTGCTGGCCCACGTACACGTTGTCATGGACGACGGCCTTGTGGAGGAAGGCGCCGCTCTTCACGACGACGTTGGAGCCGACGACGGTGTGCTCCCGGATCTCGGCCCCGGCTTCCACCTTGGCGTAGTCACCGATGTAGAGCGGGCCGCGGAGCACGGACTCCGGATGCACCTCCGCGCCTTCGGCGACCCAGACGCCGGGCGAGATCTCGAAGCCGTCGAGTTCGACGTCGACCTTTCCTTCGAGCACATCGGCCTGGGCCTTCACGTAGCTCTCATGGGTGCCGACGTCCTCCCAGTAGCCCTCGGCGATATAGCCGAAGATGGGCTTGCCCTCCTTCATGAGCTGCGGGAAGACATCACCGGACCAGTCGACGGGGACGTCCGGGTCGACATAGTCGAAGACTTCGGGCTCCATGACATAGATGCCGGTGTTGACCGTGTCCGAGAAGACCTGGCCCCAGGTGGGCTTTTCGAGGAAGCGCTCGACCTGGCCCGCCTCATCGACGATGGTGATTCCAAATTCAAGCGGATTGGGGACCCTGGTCAGGCACACTGTGACCAGCGCGCCCTTTTCCTTATGAAAATTGATCAGCTCGGTCAGGTCGAAGTCGGTCAGGGCATCACCCGAGATCACCAGAAAGGCGTCGTCCTTGAGCGCCTCTTCCGCGTTCTTGACGCTCCCCGCGGTGCCGAGCGGCTTCTCCTCGTTGGCGTAGGTGAGCTCCATGCCGAGCTCCTCGCCGTCCCCGAAGTAGTTCTTGACCAGGGACGCGAGGAACTGCACGGTGACCACGGTCTCGGACAGGCCATGCCGCTTGAGCAGCCGCAACACATGCTCCATGATCGGCCTGTTGGCCACGGGAAGCAGTGGTTTGGGCATGGTCGCGGTCATCGGGCGCAGACGAGTTCCCTCGCCCCCTGCCATTACGACGGCCTTCATGTCGGAAGCGTCCTCCTCGAAAGAGATGACGGTCATGCCGACCGCGCGCGCCCGATGGCCCGTGAAATCGCTACGGGCACCCGGTCCTGGGCTGCCCAAGGCGGCGAACTCAGTCGGCCGCGGCGTCCGCCTTCACCAGCCGGCGGACCTGAACCACGTAGAGGACTCCTGCCCACCAATAGAGTGTTGTACCCCATCCGGCGAACGCCCATCCGAAAATAGCGGCGGTCGTGTGAAGTGGGCCACTTCCATCACTCAGAAGGAGCAAGGGGAAGGCGTACATGAGGTTGAACGTCGCCGCCTTGCCGAGGAAGTTCACCTGGGGCGGCGGATAGCCGTGGCGCCGCAGGATCCACACCATGACAACGAGCACGACCTCGCGGGCGAGGAGAACCACCGGCAGCCAGAGCGGCAGGATGTCCCGCCAGGTGAGGCCGATGAGCGTGGACAGAATGTAGAGCCGGTCGGCGGCCGGGTCGAGGATGCGGCCAAGGCTGCTGATCTGGTTCCAGCGACGGGCCAGCATCCCGTCCAGATAGTCACTCACACCGCTGAGCGCCAGCACCAGCAGGGCCCAGAGGTCGCTCTTGGGCCCGCCGAACTCGGGCCGGAGGATCAGCCACAGGAAAAGCGGTACGCCGAAGAGGCGAGCGGTGCTGAGGATGTTCGGGATGGTGAGTACACGATCCGTCTGGACCCGTGTCTCCTGAACCTCCACCCGGGGGCCTCCTGTGAGGGAATCAGTCGATGATGCCCCATGACTCTACCGGTAGTGCCACCGGGGTCCCTCACCGGGGAGGTGCTGAAGATATACGAAAAGGCCCGGTCCGGAGCCGAAGCTCCCGACCGGGCCTTTTTCAAAAATTGTTCGGCGGTGTCCTACTCTCCCACAGGGTCCCCCCTGCAGTACCATCGGCGCTGAAAGGCTTAGCTTCCGGGTTCGGAATGTAACCGGGCGTTTCCCTAACGCT